>WRIZ01000007.1 GCA_009782475.1 Oscillospiraceae bacterium
TTCCCGCCCTTATTGGGGGCGGTTTTTCCATGCTATCACATTCGGACTCTTTTTTCTGCAAGTGGCGGATGTTTCAATTATATTGTCTGCTTCTTTTGGCGGATTTTTAGATTATCATAAACATTCCCTCACTGGCTCAAACTGTTCAAATCCCCGCCGACCAAGAAGGCCACCACATACACCGGGTATGTCAATACCTACGAGGTACACTTCCTTGAGTTTTTCGGCTCTTTACAGCTTCACGAGATCACGCGGGAGGTCGCACAGGCGTATTACAACAGCAAACAGCTCAACGGCTCCCGGAAGGACGGGAAAGACGGCGCACTGTCTCCCAAGACCATCCGCAACCATCACATGATCCTGCGGAATTTCTTCGACTACGCGGCAGATAAGTACAAACTCCCGGCCAACCCCGCCCTCAAAACGGAACGGCCGGAGGTCATCCGCCCGCAGGTTCGCGTCCTTGACCCTGCAGATTCGCATTTTGAACTTCAACCCGGACAAGAAGACGCATTTGATCGTACAGGAATCGCCGAAAACAAGGAACTCCATACGCTGCATCCCGATGTCCGACAGCGTATTCACCTTGCTGGCGAAACGTCTTTTCTATCTGGAGCAATCCGGGTGGCTCAATCCGCACAATCTCCTCTTTCCGTCTACCAATGGTTCGTACATTGAGCCGAAGAGTTTTGAACTGCGCCTAAAGGCTGTTTCAAAGCGTTGTGAGATCAAGAAGGTCAGCGCACACGCCCTGCGGCATACGTTCGCCACCCGCCTTGTTGAAGAGAACGTGCCGTTGACGACGGTGCAGGGTTTGCTGGGACACGCTTCTGTTTCCACGACGCAGCGGTATGTCACGACCATGCCTGAGGAAATGCGGAAAGCCGTCAGCAATCTCTCTTTGCGAATGGAACCGGAGACCCTGTTTGACGCGAAAAAGCTGAACGGAACCAAAGACTGGATGAAAGTCGCCGACGTGCGGTTGCCTACCTGGTTGCAGACGGAGACGAAAACAGCTCAGAGTTAAGAGTGTGAAAAGATATGGTAACCCGCTCAAAATCCCTAGATTTACAGCCCGGTCAACCTTAGGTCTAACTCTGCAACGGTCGGTTGCAAACAGCAAAAACGATTCTTCGCAATAATGAGAATCCCTCAAACCGTTACAGTTCAAGGGATTCGTGGTTGCGGGGAGAGGATTTGAACCTCTGACCTCCGGGTTATGAGCCCGACGAGCTACCGGACTGCTCTACCCCGCGATATGGAATGACGCCGGACGGAAGTGGTGCCGGAGACCGGGCTCGAACCGGTACGAACCAACGGTTCACGGGATTTTAAGTCCCGGGCGTCTGCCAGTTCCGCCACTCCGGCAATGTTGAATCACCGTTTCTGTAGGTTACCATACCCCCCGGCATTTGTCAAGCGTTTTTTCTTATAAATCATCGACTTCATTGTCTTTATGCAGTTCCATGCTCCATTGCAGCGAATCGGCATACAATCCGGCCATATCTCCGCCGTTGACGCCCAACCCTTCGCTGATGCGCAAAACGTCTTCCCATTTCCCCTGTTCAAGCGCGATGATCAAATCAAGCGTGTTATGGGCGTCGTTGCTATTCCCCATTAAGGCGTCATGGGTGAGTTCAGGCAGCATGACGTCCTCTAGCAGAATTTTCTTATGGACGTCCAGCATGGCGTCGAGCAGGGAAAACAGTCCTGTTAGGAAATATGCGTCGCTGCACTCTTTTTTGTTTAGTCTGATGGCGACATTTTCGCAAAAATGGGCGCGGATCAAGCTCATTTCGATCAACTCGGGCGGTTTGTTGTCGTTCATGTTAATCAACGCCGCAAAGGAAACCCACTTTTTCAATTCCACATGTCCAAGATAGACCACCGCTTTTTTGATGTCGGTGATTTCCTTTGCCAACCCGAAATAGGCGGAATTGACAAGTTTCAGTATCTTTAATGTGAGTCCCATATCCTGCTTGATGATGGCGGCCACGGCGTCAAAGTCAACAGCGTTTTTGCTGACTTCCGCCAGCAGGCGCATGGCGTTGATCCGCATAACGCCAACCGTTTTCTCTGTGATATTGGACGGCTTGGCGAAGAAGTATCCTTGAAAAAGCTGACAGCCAAGATCGCGCGCTTTTTCGTATATTTTCTGATTCTCCACCCGTTCGGCCAAAAGTTTGCATTTGGCCAAATTGACATGAGAGCAAACGGCGTAAAAGTTCCGCATGGTAAACGAGCCGTCAAGAAAATCAATTTTAACAATATCGGCGAGTGCCAGCAGCGGGTTGAGCGCGGGCCGATAACGGAGGTCGTCAAGTGCCAGTGTGTAGCCCAGTTTTTTCAGGCGGCGCAGCTCCTCAATGACCTCATCCGACGGGTCTACGTCCTCTAAAACCTCAACAACCATCGTATTCGGAGGGAAATAGGTGGGCACACCGTCGAGGAGGAGTTTTTGCGTAAAATTGACGAACGCCATTTTCCCGCCGGTGATATTCTCGATCCCGCGCACTTGAAACCCTTCGATCACGGCGGCGGTCGCCCTCTCCCCGTCAATAGGGTTGCCCGAATTATCGGCATGAGGGCCGCCCCGGTACAGCAATTCATAGCCGTAGAGGCGCATATTCTGATCTAATATCGGCTGCCGGGCAAAATATGTCTGCACAGCGTTTCCACCACCCAATCATTATCTTAATATTTACAGCGTTACGGTTTATCCTTCTTTTTGATAAACAGCCAATAGAGCATCAGGGTGAACACCGCGAACAGCAGCACCATGCCGAGTACCTGTTTCAGTTCGTAGGCCGCCGTCACCGCTATATACGCCGATATGGCGGACAGACCGAACAGGATCCCCATCACCGCCAGGCAAAGCCAAAAAAACCGGTTGCGTTTCTTTTTCACGTAAATCCCCCCTTTACAATTCCATTATATATCAGTCCGCTGGGAAATACAAGGTTTAGCGGGAAAAGGTTTGTTTCAACACCGCGGCAAACAGTGAAGAATCGCGCCCATATTGCGGCAAATGCTTTGCCGAACTCCTCAACGCGGGTATCCTGCCGAACAACATACATATCTACGACATGGACGGCACCATGACGTTTGAACAGGCTATGCAATATGACGCGCTTTACGTTACGGGCGGGAATACGGCTTATCTATTACGACGCATGAAAGAAACCGGGTTTGACGGTATTGTGAAAAAGATGGTCAATGCGAACAAGGTCTATGTGGGCGTGAGCGCGGGCAGCCTGATCGCCGCACCAAACATAGGCGATCCTTATGATAAGGATACGGCAGGACTGTGTTTGATTCACGCGTATCTTTCATGCCATTGCCCCAAGGGGACAGAAGCACGGAAGGATTTGCCGCTGCCGCATATCCCGCTGTGTGCCGGACAAGCGTTGGCGGTCAGTTGGCAGGGATATGAGCTGATCGAAGGGTAATATAATTGACGCGTTGAGGTTTTTGTGGTATCTTGGAGAAGCATGGGCGGTGTGTCGGCGGTCTTTGTCCTCCTACGCCAAGCGTAAGCTAGGCGTGAAGGAGGTGATGCCATTTGAGGTACATAGTCGAGGTTAGAAAACTCTTGCAAGCCTTGACGTCCTTGATCCGCATTATTAAAACAAAGTAACCGCCTCCCTAGCCAAGAGCAACGGTTACTTTGTTAACCTATTAACTTGAGGCGAAGACCGTTGAGGTGCCGCCCCTCTGCAATGATTATAGCAGAGCGTTTAAGCATTGTCAAGACATATAGGGAGGAGCAATATGAAAGAATCGGAAATGACCGCCGAAAACGCTGTGGAAATCATCAAGCTGTTAGAGCAAAACGGGATCGAAGTCTATGTTGACGGCGGTTGGGGCGTTGACGCTCTGCTCGGCGAACAGACACGCAGACACGACGACCTTGACATTGCTCTGCCCCACAGATTTGTGCCTAAACTGCGCGAGCTTTTTGAAGCCCGAGGGTATACAGATGTGCCCTGTGACGACACGCGGGATTGTAATTTCGTACTGGGCGATGATAAGGGACGCTTGATTGACGTTCATTCCTATACCTTTGACGAAAGCGGACAAAACATATTCGGCGTTGCTTATGAGCCGCATCATCTAACCGGAACAGGCGTCATAAACGGCTATCCGATCAAATGTATCCCGCCGGACGTCATGGTCGAGTTTCATACCGGATACGAAGTGGATGAAAATGATTATCTCGACGTAAAAGCCTTATGCGAACGTTTTGAGCTTCCTTTGCCGGGTATTTACGAAACATTTGAATAAATATATATGGAGGTGCGATATGAAAAAGTTCGAGTACAAAGTATTATCAATCAAAAAGGGTACATTCACTTCAACCGATAAGTATATGGCGCAATTCTCAACCGAGCTGAACGCGCTCGGAGCCGAGGGATGGGAGCTGATTGAAATTACGGGAAACGCTTCCATAGATGGGTTTATCATTCAGGTCTTCAAACGGGAGATGGATTAAGCGTGATCCCGGCATGACTTCACTCTCTCCGCTAAGATCAGTTTACGCTTTACAAATACCGACTAATACCGTATAATAATATAGGGAGGGATGAACTCATGCCTATTATTTCATCGTTTTATGGTATTGTCATCAGAATGTATTTCAAAGACAACGAACGTCATCATTTACCGCATTTTCACGCAAAATACGGAAGTACGGCGGCTTCTTTTGACTTAGACGGCAATATGCTGGCAGGGGAGTTCCCGAATAAGCAAATGAAATATGTTGTCGCATGGGCGGATATTCACAAAGACGAACTAACCGCTTTATGGGATATTATGCAGACGGACGAGGAATATTTTAAGATAAAGGGGCTGGAATAAATGACGAATTATCCTGTCTTATCAGAAGTGGTTCCTCTTGATAATTATAAACTTGCGCTTACATTTGGCAGGGATGAACGGCGTATATATGATTTTACCCCGAACTTAAATCATAAATTTTATTGTTCTTTGTCAGATATAAAACTTTTTGAGAACGTTTCGGTGGTGGATGGGGATTTAATTTGGATTACAGGTCAAGATTTTTGCCCTCACACTTTATATGAAAAGAGCATTCCTATTCCGTAAAAACAAACAAGAAACGGGCGGCTGTCGCATTACAGCCGCCCGTTTTTTAGTGCTTATAGCTCGTGGATCAATACATATCCATGCCGCCCATGCCGCCGCCGGGCATCGGGGGAGCCGGGGGTTCTTTCTTGTCGGCGACGAGGCTTTCGGTGGTGAGGATCATGGCGGCGATCGACGCGGCGTTTTGCAGAGCCGAACGGGTGACTTTGGCCGGGTCTACGATACCGGCGTCGAACATATCGACGTATTGCTCGGTCAGGGCGTTGAAGCCGTGGCCTTTCTTGCCGTCGTTCTTGACGTTCTCGTAAATGACCGAGCCTTCCAGCCCCGCGTTGGCCGCGATTTGGCGGAGGGGTTCGGCAAGGGCGGAAATGACGAGCGACACGCCCGTTTTCTCGTCGCCTTCGGTTTTGTCAAGCAGCTTAGCGACGCCCGGGATGGCGTTGACATAAACCACGCCGCCGCCGGGGACAATGCCTTCTTCAACCGCCGCGCGGGTGGCGTTGAGGGCGTCTTCGATGCGGAGTTTTTTCTCTTTCATCTCGACTTCGGTCGCCGCGCCGACTTTGATGACGGCGACGCCGCCGCTGAGTTTGGCAAGGCGTTCCTGCAATTTCTCGCGGTCGAAATCGGAGGTGGTCTCTTCGATGGCGGCGCGGATCTGGGCGATACGGTCTTTGATGTCTTTTTCGGTGCCCGCGCCGTCGACGATGATGGTGTTTTCTTTCTGCACTTTGACTTGGCGGGCGCGGCCGAGCTGGCTGACGGTGGCTTCTTTGAGTTCGAGACCAAGCTCGTCGCTGATGACTTCGCCGCCGGTCAGGATGGCGATGTCGCGCAGCATTTCCTTGCGGCGGTCGCCGAACCCGGGGGCTTTCACGGCAACACAGGTGAATGTGCCGCGCAGTTTATTGACCAATAAGGTGGTCAGGGCTTCGCCCTCGACGTCTTCGGCGATGATGACCAGCTTCTTGCCGGACGCGACGATTTGCTCCAGCAGGGGCAGAAGATCCTGCACGGCCGAGATTTTCTTATCGGTGATGAGGATATACGGATCGTCGATGACGGCTTCCATCTTCTCGGTGTCGGTGACCATGTAGCTGGAGATATAGCCGCGGTCGAACTGCATCCCCTCGACCACTTCACTGTATGTCTCAACCGATTTGCTCTCCTCGACGGTGATGACGCCGTCTGCCGAGACTTTGTCCATCGCGTCTGCGATCAGGCTCCCGATCATCTCGTCGCCCGAAGAGATGGCGGCGACGCGGGCGATGTCTTTGGTGCCGCCGACTTTGACCGAACTGTCTTTGATGCTGTCAACGGCGACGTCAACAGCCTGTTGGATGCCGCGTTTCATGATCATCGGATTGGCACCGGCCGCGACGTTTTTCAGCCCGTCGCGCACCAAGGCCTGAGCCAGCAAAGTGGCGGTGGTGGTGCCGTCGCCCGCGACGTCGTTGGTCTTGGTGGCG
Source organism: Oscillospiraceae bacterium (assembly GCA_009782475.1). Taxonomy (GTDB): domain Bacteria; phylum Bacillota; class Clostridia; order Oscillospirales; family UBA929; genus UBA929. The sequence goes on from WRIZ01000007.1 coordinate 6,576, forward strand.
ACTTCTTTGACCAGCTGTGCGCCCATGTTTTCAAACGGATCGTCCAATTCGATCTCTTTGGCGATGGTCACGCCGTCGTTGGTGACCAGCGGCGCGCCGAACTTTTTATCCAAAACGACATTGCGCCCCTTAGGGCCGAGGGTGATCTTCACGGTATCGGAAAGCTGGTTGACGCCCCGTTCGAGGGCGCGGCGGGCTTCTTCCCCATATAAAATGATTTTAGCCATATTCTATGTTCCTCCTACTCTACAACGGCGAGGATGTCGTTTTGGCGCACGACCATCAGCTCTTCGCCGTCCATTTTGATTTCGGTGCCCGCGTATTTGCTGGTGATGACCTTATCGCCCACCTTGACGTGCATGGTGACTTCTTTGCCGTCCACATTGCCGCCGGGGCCGACAGAAAGGACTTCGGCGACCTGCGGCTTCTCTTTGGCGTTGCCGGTCAGGATGATGCCGCTTTTGGTGGTTTCCTCGGATTCCACCATCTTGATGACCACGCGGTCCGCAAGAGGTTTGAGCTTCATATGTTCTCCTCCTTCATCTTTTTAGCACTCAGCTCGTGAGAGTGCTAACATGCCTATTCATCATAATCGCGCCGCCTGCGAGACGCAAACGGCGCAATTCGGGTATATTGGAGGTTCATGGGTTATTTTCTAATGTTTTCTTCTGTTTTCTCTCAAATGCTCATGGTTACAGTTTTTTACGGTCAGACATTCATTACCGTTCCGATAAAGATCGGCAGATTGGTGGCGTTGTCGATGATGACGTAGACAAACGGCCTGTCGAGCCGAACCGTTTTGGGTTGAGACGGAGCCGCGCCCGCGTCTGACATAGCCACCAACGTCGCCGCTCCGGCTTTGGTGCCGAGTTCGTCCACCGAAATAAACGTCTTGTGGATGACCCTGTCAATGAAGATATTGCCGCGTGACGAAACCGCCATTTTCTCAAATTCCGCTTCATCCATGTCAAAGGCGTCGGGCATCCCAAGAGCGATCAATATGTCGTTCATGTTGACGTCATACTCATATTCAAATTTGGGCAGCGCGGCGTACACTTCAACGTTCTGCGCGTTTTGAAGGGTTTCCAAGAATCCCGCGCCGTTCAATGACGCGATATACTCCCCGATGGAAATACCCTCGTTGGGCAGCAGGGCGGCGAAGCTGTATCCGTTTTCATACGGTTTGATAAACCCCGCTGCCAGCCCGTCTTCGAGGTATGTATACTCTGAAGAGTGCATGAAATCAGCTTTTTTCTTTGTGCCGCTAATGTCGGTAAAGTCACCTTTACGCACGTTTTCCAAATAATATACATTCTTCCATTCGGCGTCGAACACAATGGCGTTGATGAGGTATAAGACGTCATCATCGAGAATCTCTTCGAGAATTTCTTTGATCATGCCGTCGGTGTTGTCTTTGACCCAGTTGTTGACGTCTTTCAGCGTTTGGGTGTCAAAGGCCGCTTTATAAGCCGCCGCTTTGTAGTAGTCGGCGTTTGCTTGCAGGAAACCGGGCTGCACCTGCAAACGGTCTTCGTCGTCACGGAACCAAATGGAGTTGGCGATGCTCAATTTCGACTTCGCCGTACTCGGGAGGCCTTTTGTGTAACTGTACAGGGTTTCATTCAGGCTATCAATCGATAACCCGCCGCCGAGCAGGGCTTCCATTTGACGCAGAGTCTCCCCGCCCGCCCCGTTGGCCGTCATGGCCAGCGCGAGCTGCACCGAGAGCGGCGAAATCAGCGCGTTTTGATCGGCGGAAACGCTCTTCTTGAAGAGTTCGACCGCGAAATCGGCCGCGCTTCCGATGAAAGCGTCGTCAACGGGCTTGCCGTTCACTTTGTTTGAAGAGACGCCTTTCATCAAGTCGTCCGCGGCGGCTTGCACCGACGCGCAGCCCACCGCCCCGGCGAGCAGCAACGCGGCCAGTATAAGGGGAATGATCCGTTGTTTCATAGTGACAACCCTCCTATGGAAGGGTTAGACGATAAACCCACTGGAAAGTTCCCGGTTACATTTTCTCCGACGACACCAGGATAAAATCGCCGCCGTTGAAGGAGAAGAGCCTGGTTTTCATCAAACCGCTGTCGGTGCTGGCGATGGCGTCTATATAAACATGGCCGTTGGCAGCAAATACATTTCTCGCGTATCCGCCGTGAGCGTCGCCGAACTCTTTGATCAATTCCGCGCCGGCATATATATCGGAAGTATTGATTCTGTAAACACTATGCGCCCCATGTTTGCCTGTCCACGGAGCGACGTAATACATATAGTCACCGTCTATGGAAGGGACGCCGCCGCCGACGTTGTCGTACACGATCCCGTAGCTGTTTTTGAGCTGCACATTGCTCTCACTGTACGCGGCGATTTGCGAAGATTCACCGGAAGGCAATGAGAACCTGTTTGTCACGTAATTGTTGTTGGCCGGATTCTTATACCCGGAGAGATAAAACATCGTGCCGTTATGGTTCTCTTCTATTTGGATAATGTTTACTCTGCTGCAAGCCCCGTCGTGAATGTTTTCCGCTTCTGTTCTCCTGTTTTTACCGTCCAAATCCATGGAGCATAGGATGCTGTCTTTGTACTGATCGTCTTCCAAAACCGCGTATATCCTGCCGTTGTAGATAACCGGGGATTTAAGGGATCGCTGTATCCAATCAACCTCGTTCCGATTGTTGCGGAAATCGTCTGTTTGATTCAGCCGCGTGACCGTCCGATCGGCCAGCGACACGGCATACAGCGCGTTCCATTTAATTGTAAGGTTGTCAATGTAATTGGACTCCTCAAACGAAAGAAACAAGGTATCTTCATAGATAACAGCGTGTTTGAACGAAAAACTCTTTGAATATACCGTATCAATCAGATTAAACGAGAACAACAAATCCCGGCTGCCGCTTTCGTAATCAAGTGAATACAGTGAAATGACGGTATCGCTGACATTCGCGCCGAGAAGGTTATAGCCGTTTGCGGCGAGAACGTGATCGGTATACGTGTTCAGCGTCTCGCCCGATTCGTTGATGCGGAGCTTCCGGTCGATGACAAAGGTTCCGTCGGCCAGCTCGATGATGGCGTTGTTTTTCGCCATCTCGGCGACAGAGCCGCTCAATTCGCCTTTCCCCAGCGCGAAGAAAGCCAAATCATCGGGGTGGGTATACGGCGGAAGCGGCGGAATCTCCGAGGGCGGGGTTTCCGATGGCGGAGCCTCGGAGGGGGTGATCACCGGGGAAGGCTCGGGCAGCTTAGAAGGTTCGGACGACGGGGTGCTCAAATCAGGCGTTTCTCTTTTCCACCATCCGTTCGGGCTTTCATTCGGGTCGGAGGAATCGCACGCGGCAGACAAGAGCGCAAGCAAACAAGCCAGTGATACGGCAAACAGTCTTTTCATCTTCACAACTCTCTTTTTCAATATAACTTCGGCAGTTTGTCCAGCGTCACGGCATACTCATGCCGGTAGGAATCCCGCAGGACGTCGCGGTCGGTCTGCTCCCGGCAGACGCTTTTGCTCCATGTCATAAACCATGTCCACGGGATGCGTGTTTCGGCCAGCCGCTCCATACTGGGCAGCGGGCCGGTTTCACCCAGCGCGGCTATTTTATCGGTTGGGGTGACGGCTTTCAGCTCGGCGTAATGCTCTGCGTAATCGCTGTGGACGGGCGGCTTTAAGTAGACGTCGCGCGAGATGACGTCGCAGAAATCATCCCCCACATACCCCTCTTTTAGCGGTGAGTTCCAAACCCAAATCAGGTTATGCAGGGCGTGGCGTTGTGTAAACCGCTCAAACATAGCTTGGTACAGCCCGCGCGCCGTTTCCGCCCCTTTGCTGCCCCACCAAAACCAGCTGCCTTCGGCCTCGTGGAAAGGCCGCCACAGAATGGGGACACCTTTCTCCGCAAACGGTTTTAGCAATTCGGCCATCACGTCGAGGTCGGAAATAAACGCCGCTTGTTCCGGCGTGCCGTCGGTTAAGGCCAGCCGCGCGTCGAAGGGGGTTTTCTCCTGATAAAAGGCTTTACCCGCGCCGCCGAGCGGCGAAAACCAATGCCATGTAAACGTGATCAATCCTTTGCGTTCCGCCCATTCCCACGCTTTTTCAAGGGTGCGCTTATTTGCTTCCACCTCGTCGAGGCATTCCCGGTCGCTGTCTTTCGTATTGATGTTGGGCGAGTAGGCCAGCAGTTCAAACCCGCACAGGGCGGGCTCCAGCCCCCCGGTCACTTCACGGATGTAAGCAAGCTCTTCCTGCGCCATCGTTTGGGTGTGCTGACCCATGATGATGCCCTTTCCGCGCAAACCGGAAAGGAATTGCAATATGGCTTTCGATTCATCCGACGCTTGCGGATTGCAGGGGTTGTATGGTATACTCATAAAATCCATCCTCCGTTAAGAGGATACTATATCATGTAAACCACGAAGAGGCAAGGTGTCGCATGGCTTATTCATTCCGGCTGTATTCCATGATCGTCTCCAAAGAAGCGCGGCGTTTCTTTACATACCGGGCCAACATCCTCGCGGGATGCCTGACGGCCTTTTTTACGCTGGCCGCGCGCTACGCGCTGTGGTCGGCTTTGTTCGCCACGGGGAACGCGCAGGGGTCTTCTTTTACGGAGACAATGACCTATTTTGTCCTCTACGATATTTTAATGATTTGGGCGGAATCACGGTACAATTCCATGATCGGCGCGGATATACGCTCCGGGGACATCGTGCAAAAGCTGACCAAACCCTGTCCGTATCATTTACAGCTTGTGGCCGCTTTCCACGCCACCTCGCTGACGTCAACGCTGACGCGCGCGCTGCCGATGCTGGCCGCCGCGCTGGCGTTTATCGGGCTTCTGCCGCCGGTATCGGTGACCGCCCTGTTTGCTTTTATCCTTGCCGCGGTACTCGGGATGGTCATCTATTCCTTGGTGGACTTCATCGTCAGTTATACCGCCTTTTGGCTGACCGACTACTGGTATCTCGGCTGGCTTATGGTCGCCATCTTCCTGCTGTTTGGCGGCATTGCCCTGCCATTGTGGTTTTACCCCGATTGGCTGCGCGTGATTTGCGATTATCTGCCGTTTCAATACGCGGTTTTCAAGCCGGTGGCGATTTACCTCGGGCGCGTCGCTGCCGGGGAGATCGCTTTTACCATCGCCATGCAGCTGTTTTGGATTGCCGTGCTGTTTGTGATCGAACGGCTTGTTTGGCGGCTGGCGCAGCGTAAATTGACGGTTCAAGGGGGTTGATGCTGTGAAGACGGTGAAAATGTTTGCCAAAATCGTGCGTTACCGTTTCAGCGCGCTGGTCGAATATCCCGGTTCGTTTTTGGCCGGGGTGGTGGCGCAATGGCTCAACTACGGGATACAAATGCTGATGACATTCCTGATGGTTTGGAATTTCGGAACACTGGCCGGCTTTCTGCCCGAAGAGGTCATCTTTGTCTATGCGATATGGCTTCTCTCTTACGCCATCGGCGCGTCGTTCACATTCAACGTATGCAGGTCTTTCCCGCAAATGGCCATCGACGGCACATTGGACGAAGCGTTTGTGCGCCCGATGCCGCCGTTCGCCTATCTGCTGGCCACCAACTACAACCTCGCTTATATCTCCCATGTGACCATCACGCTCGCCGCGCTGATCGTCAGCATCAGCCGTTTGGGCATCACATGGACGGCTCTCCAGTGGGTATGGCTGGTCATCCTCGTCATCGCTGGCGCGGTCATCCAGGGTTGTATGATGCTGATTTGCGACATGCCCGCCCTGCGCACCCGCTCCCAGTCTCCGACCGGCATGTTTTATTGGGAGATCAACTGGCATTTTATGAGATACCCGATCAATATATATCCCAGGCCGTTTCAGCTGATTTTCACGTCCATTCTGCCGTTCGGGTTTATCAGCTTCTACCCTGTGCAGGCTCTTTTAGGCAAACAGGAAGGGATCCTGCCCGTCGTCATGGTTTGGATGTCGCCTGTCGCGGCGGGTTTGCTGATATTGATCACAGCGGTCTGCTGGCATAGGGTAACGAACAGATACGAAAGCGCGGGCACATGAAGGGGGGAACTAACGTTGGCGCAGATAGAGCTTACAGAAGTGGTCAAAGAGTATAAAATCCGCAAACGGGATGAAAAACGCTCCAAGTTCATGGAGCTTGTCAGGCCGCGCTATGAGTTCAAGCGCGCGGTGGATCATATCAGTTTTTCCATAGAGCCGGGGGATATGGTGGGCTATATCGGGCCGAACGGCGCGGGGAAATCCACAACCATCAAGATGCTGACCGGCATCCTCACACCGACGTCGGGGCAGGTAAGCGTTTTTGGGCGCGACCCCTGCAAAAACCGCCGAAAAAACGCCTTGAAAATAGGTGTTGTATTCGGCCAGCGTTCGCAGCTGCTGTGGGATTTGCCGGTGCGCGATACCTTTGAACTGTTCAAAACCATGTACCGAATCGGGCAGACAGACTTTCTGCGCCAGCGCGACCGGCTGATCGACATGCTGGATATGAATGATTTCCTCAACCAAGCGGTTCGTCAGCTCAGCCTCGGCCAGCGGATGCGCGCCAACCTTGCCCTCTGCTTTCTGCATCAGCCGGAGGTCGTCTATCTGGACGAACCCACCATCGGGCTGGACGTATTGGTGAAAGACCGAATCAGGAGCTTCTTAAAGCACATCAATCAGGAGCAGGGAACGACCATCCTGCTGACCACCCACGACACACAGGATATAGAGCAGGTCACGCAGAGGCTGATGCTGATCGACGGCGGGCGGCTCCTATTTGACGGAAGCCAAGACGCTTTCCGCAGCCGGTATCAGGGAACGGAGTTTATGATCGAAGCCGAGTTTACCCAGCCCGCGGAGCCAATCGGCCATGAGCATTTCCGCCCGCATCAGATCGAGCCAACCCGGCATTCCTATTGGGTTCCATACGCGCAAATGGGGCGCGGGGAAGCCATCAGTTATATCGCCGCCCGGTATCCGGTGGCGGATATAAAGGTGCGCGAGCTGGGGCTGGAGGATATTCTGAAAGGCATTTATGCAGAATAGATAAAACTATCTCCGCTCTACCAAGATCAGGTCGTCCCCGATCCGTTTGATGCAAGCCCAGGGAATCACGATGTCGTCCCCCCGCCCGAATAGTCCGAAGTATTTGCAGGGGCCAGGTACCACGATGGCGACAAGATGCCCGTTGTCAACATTGACTTCCACGTCGATCGGAAAACCAAGCCGGATGCCGGTGCAAATGTCAATGACCTCTTTTCCTCGCAAATCGACGATACGGCAGTGCATAAAACCATCCCCTCTCCCCTTAAAACCTATGCGGTAAGGAAGTGTCTTATGTTTGACATTCAAGGGGCAAGTTGTCCCATTTACGACGTAAAAAAGGTACGCAAAGCCACCATGGCAGCCCCGATGTGGGTGCATTTCGGCGCGGGCAACATTTTTCGCGGGTATATCGCCGTATTGCAGGATGAATTGCTCAACAAAGGGTTGAGCGATAAAGGGATCATCGCCGCCGAATCATTTGACCCGGACATCATCGAAGCGGTTTACCGCCCGTATGACAACCACGCCCTTTTGGTCACCCTTCGCGCCGACGGTTCTATGCCGATGACCGTCTCAGCGTCGGTCACCGAAGCGTTGGCCGCCGTGCCGGGGACGCCGGATTATGAACGGCTGGCTGCCGTCATGGAAGCCGCTAGTTTGCAAATGGTCAGCTTCACCATCACCGAAAAGGGCTACCGCGGCCCGGCAATGGAGCTTTTGACCGGATTGCTCTATACGCGGTATCAGGCCGGAGCCGCGCCGCTGGCGTTGGTCAGCATGGATAATTGCAGCGCGAACGGCGATTTGCTAAAATCGGCTGTATCGGAAGAGGCTAAGGGTTTTAACGATGAAGGATTTATCGCCTATTTGTCCGACCCGGGCAAAATCTCCTTCCCGTGGAGCATGATCGACAAGATCACACCCGCCCCTTCGGAAGCGGTGCGGCAGAAACTGCCGGAAGGGATGGACTGGTCGCCGGTCAAAACGGCCAAAGGGACGATGATCGCGCCCTTTGTCAACGCCGAAGCCCCGCAGGTTCTCGTGATCGAGGACGCCTTCCCCAACGGGCGTCCGCCGCTGGAGAAAGCGGGGGTTTACTTTACAGACCGCGAAACGGTGCGCAAGGCCGAGCGGATGAAAGTGACCGCCTGCCTCAACCCGCTCCACACGGCTCTTGCCGTCTTCGGCAGCCTTCTCCGGGTGGAGACCATCGCCGACTGCATGAAGGACGGTGACCTTGCCGCGCTGGTGCGGCGTTTGGGATATGATGAAGGTCTCCCCGCCGTGGAGCATCCCCGTATCTTTGAGCCGAAGGATTTCCTTGACGAAGTGATCAACGAACGTCTCGTAAACCCCTTCCTGCCCGATACGCCCAAGCGGATTGCCGCCGACACCAGCCAAAAGCTAAAGTTCCGCTTCGGCGAAACCATCCATGCGTATGTTGAAAGAGACGACCTATCGCTTGATAACCTGATTGCCATTCCGCTCATTTTGGCGGGTTGGGTAAGGGTTCTGCTCGGGGTGGGCGACGACGGGGAACCGATGGAGATCAGCCCCGACGTCATGCTGCCGCAGCTCAAAGAAGCGGTCAAAGACATTGCGTTCGGCGACCCGTCCACAGCGGCAAAAGCCCGCGCCGTATTCTCCGGCGCGGACTGGTTCGGTTGTGATCTATATGCGGTCGGATTAGGCGAACGCTGTGAAAACTATCTCGCCGCCATGCTGAAAGGCTCGGGAGCCGTGCGGAAAAGCCTGCAAAACGTCATTCGCAACCTGTAGTTGACAAATCGCAAGCGGCGGTTGGTGGCATTTGGCGGGTAAAAAAGGGATCATCATATCAGAGCACTGCTCTAATATGATGGGGGGAACCGAAACATGAATTTTCATGACAAACTGCAAAAACTGCGAAAGGAAAAGGGACTGTCGCAGGAGATGCTGGCCGAAATGCTGGGCGTCTCGCGCCAAGCCGTCTCCAAATGGGAAAGCGGACAATCCTATCCCGAAACGGAAACACTGATCGAACTCAGCGGGATTCTCGAAGTCACGCTGGACAGCCTTCTAAAAGACGGAGAGCCGCAGCCGGGCGGAAACAATGCCAATCAATATCCCCCGTATTGGTTACCGGGGAGGCGTGTCTATGAATACAAAAGCAAAAGAACGCTTTGGGGGCTGCCTCTTGTCCATATCCATTTTGGATTCGGGAGAAGGGTTCGCGCAAAAGGGGTCGTTGCGGTCGGCAACATTGCCGCAGGATTCATTTCGTTCGGGCTGATCGCCCGCGGGCTGCTGTCTTTCGGGCTGTTAAGCCTCGGATTACTCGCTTTCGGGACGTTTTCGCTGGGGCTATTGCTGGCGGTCGGTGCCATCGCGGTCGGGACATTTGCCGTAGGGGCTGTCGCGGCCGGGGTATTCGCGCTGGGCGCCGTGGCCATCGGTATGTTTGCGAAGGGCGCGGTGGCGGTCGCTTCCCGCGTTGCCGTTGGCGATCACGCATACGGGCATATCGCCGTCGGGCGGGTCGCGGAGGGCGTCAGGGTCTTTATAACCGATTCCGATTTTGCCGCGATCAGCAAGACGGAGGTCAGGCAAGCCATTCTCGAGGAGTTCCCCGGATTGTGGAACTGGATCGTCCGGCTGATGACCTCATTTCTAGGATAATCAGCTCAGCATCCTGCGGAAGTAAGCCATCACCTGATCGGAAATGTTTTGGGGGTAGTCAATCCCCTTAAACGCGCAAATGGCTTTTGCGTCCTGTTCAAACAAGTCTATCCCTTTTTCAACGGCGGCTTGCAGGGAAGCAAAATCCGCCGGGGCGAAATAAGCCAAGCAATGACGCTGCATCTCTTCGGGGACGCAGCGTTTGATTTTGGGTTCCCATCCGCCCCAGTCCAGCGTGTCATACCGGCTTAACAGCAGATCGACATGGGTGCGGAAGAGAAATTCATAAATGTTCTTGATCAGTTTGAAAATATCTCCGCGCTTGAAATACTTGACCAGCATTTGAACATGAAACCAGTAAGTGTCGATGGCGCGCATGGTATCGGGGATGTAGTTTTCCGTCGTATAGCCCATCTTCAAAAAGGCGGCGGTCTCCCCTGCCCGGTCAAAGATGATATTGCTTTCATCACAGCCCTTGCAATGAATCCTGCACATCCAATCATCAGGACGATCTGCGTTGAGGATAAAGGAATCGAACTGGTGCAGGTTCTCCCCCAGCCGGACGATGGAGCAAAAGGTTCTGAAGCAATCATTGTTATAATTCTCCGGCCAATGGATGAGCAATTCATCGCTAGAGTCGGTCAAAACCTTTGGTATATCGGCTGTAAAGGCTTCATAATCATCGCTGCCCACCAAGAAAACAAGGTCATAGTCAGACCATTCGTCGGTCTCGCCGCGCCCGGCCGAACCGTAATGCCATCCGCCTTTACAGCGAGGATCGGTTTTCATCGCGGTGACGACTTTTTCAAACATTGCGATTAAATCGGGGTTCATAAATCCTCCCCGCCCATCAGCAGAACCATGACCGCTTTTTGCGCGTGCAGGCGGTTTTCGGCTTCGTCATAAATCTCTTTTGCGTGGGCGGCGAAGGCTTCGGCGGTGATCTCCTCGCCCCGGTGGGCGGGAAGGCAGTGCTGCACCATGACATTCTTGGCGCAGAGGGAGAGCAACTCCGTATTGACCTGATACCCCTCAAAATCTTTGAGGCGTTTTGGCATTTCATCCTCCTGACCCATGCTGGTGAAAACGTCGGTAAAGACAACATGGGCATCTTCCGCCGCTTCGCGCGGGTCGCGCAGCAACGCGAAATCGGGATTCTTTTGCGCCCACCCCAGCACTTCCGCGCTTGGCTCATACCCTTTGGGGCAAGCCACACGCATCTTCATGCCGCAGGTCAGCGCGCCGGAGATCAAGCTGGCGCAGACGTTGTTGCCGTCGCCCAGCCAGCAGACGGTCAGCCCGGCCAGCGTGGCCAAATGTTCGCGGATGGTCATCAGGTCGGCAAGGATTTGGCAGGGGTGCTCGTCGTCGGTCAGGCCGTTGATGACCGGGACGGAGCCGAATTTGGCGAAATCTTCAACATCCTTTTGGGCGAAGGTGCGGATCATGATCCCATCGACATAGCGGCTGAGCACATTGGCGGTGTCCTCGATCGGTTCGCCCCGTCCAAACTGCGCGTCGGCGGGGGTGAGATTGACGGCATGGCCGCCCAGCTGGAAGACGCCTGTTTCAAACGAAACGCGCGTCCGCGTGGAGGCTTTGCTGAAAATCATACCCAGCGTTTTGCCCTCCAGCAAGCGGTGCGGGATCCCGTTCTGCCGGTTGTATTTCATTTGATCGGCTAGAGCCAGTATTTCCAGTATATCGGCTTGATCCAAATCGGACATTTTCAACAGGTGTTTTGCCTTCATAACAAAACCTCCTTCAAGATTTGCAACCCTTCTTCAATCTCGGCATCGCTCACCGTCAGCGGCGGCAGCAGCCGCACCGCGTCGGTTCCGGCAGTCAGGCAGACCAATCCGCGTTCGAGCAGTTTGGGAACATATACTTTCGGGTCGCCTTGAACAGCGATGCCGATCATCAGCCCGCGCCCGCGTGTGTTCAGGGGCTTTAACCCGTCGCGCAAGAGGTTTCCCTTGCGCGGAACATCGTCTATAACGCCCGATAAAATGTCCAGTGTCGCCAACGCCGCGGCGCAGGCCAGCGGGTTGCCGCCGAAGGTGGAGCCATGCAGCCCCGGCGCGAAAACGCCGCTCACTTTCTCTCCGAGGATGAAGCCGCCGATCGGGAACCCGCCCGCAACGCCCTTGGCGAAGGAGAGCCCGTCGGGCTTAACGCCAAACATCTCATAACCAAACCATGTCCCGCACCGTCCGATACCGGTCTGCACTTCGTCGAAGAGCAATAGCCAATCCCTTTCAGCGCACAGCGCGGAAACAGCGTTGACATAGCTTTCCTCCAGCGGGTAAACGCCGCCTTCGCCCTGCACCGGCTCTAAGAGAACGGCACAAACGCCGTTTTTCAAGGCTTTTAGCGCATCTATATCCCCTGCGTCAACGTGGACGAACCCTGGCGTCAGCGGCTGGAAATATTTGTGGAAGACGTCCTGCCCGGTGGCGGCCAGGGTGGTATGCGTCCGGCCGTGGAAGGAGCGGTTGAGCGTCACGACGGTATGCCGCCCGGCTCCGTATTTGTCCTCGCTGTATTTACGGGCGGCTTTGATCAGCCCTTCGTTGGCTTCCGCGCCCGAGTTGCTGAAAAAGCAGCGTGAGGTTTCGCCCAACTTCGCCAATTCGCACAATTTCTGTGCCAGCAACCCGCCCGGCTGGGTGTAGTACAGATTGGACGTATGAGCAAGCGTCGCCGCCTGTTTCGACACCGCCTCCACCCATTTCGGATGGGCGTGGCCAACCGAGTTGGCACCGAGGCCGGAGGAGAAATCGAGAACTTTCCGCCCGGACTCTTCAAAGAGATACGACCCCTCGCCGCGGACAAAGCAGACCTCCTGCCGCGCGTAGGTGGGGAGTATGTAGTTGTCGTAGAGTGTTTTGGTTTGTTGGAAATCCATCGTGATTTCTCCTTTCATATTATTGACAATGTAAATAATTATTGATATATTGTATATAGTATTATAGGAGGTGAAAGTTATGCCGCAGACCAATATCAATATCCGTATGGATGAAGACTTAAAAAATCAGTTCAACGCATTGTGTGTAGACTTAGGGCTGACAATGACCGCCGCGTTCGGAGTGTTTGCCAAAGCCGCAGTCCGCCAGCGAAAAATCCCCTTTGAGATCAGTGCGGAAAGCGACCACCCGTTTTACAGTGAGAGCAATCAGGCGTATTTACGCGAAGCCGTTGCCGCCCTCAATGCCGGAAAAGGAATCATCCGTGAAATCATAGAGGTCGAAGATGATGAATAAAGTCTGGTTTGACCGGGCGTGGAGCGATTACGAAATATGGCAGCAGAGGGATAAGAAAATCATTAATAAGTTAAATAAGCTCCTCAAAGACATCGAGCGGAACGGCTATAAGGGGATCGGCAAGCCGGAACCTTTGAAACACAATTTACAAGGATTTTGGAGCCGGGAAATTGACGAAAAACACCGTCTTGTATATCGTGTTGAGCGCGGACAAATTGAGATTGCCCAGTGCATGGGGCATTATGATGACTGAGCGGTTCAGCCATTTATGATCTGCGTGCCGCAGCCTTCGTCGGTCAGCATTTCCACCAAAAGCGAATGCGGGGCGCGGCCGTCGAGGATGACGGCACTCTTAACGCCCCTTCGCAAAGCGTCCACACAGCAGTCCACTTTGGGGATCATGCCTTTGCTGACGGCTCCGCCGCGTTTTAAGGCGGGAATCTCGCTCAGTTTGACTTCGGGGATGAGCGTCGCCGGATCGTCTTTATCGCGCAGCAGCCCCGGTACGTCGGTCAGCAGGATCAGCTTTTCCGCGCCCAGCGACGCCGAGAGTTCGGCCGCCGCCGTGTCGGCGTTGATGTTGTACGACGTTTCGGCGTCAATGCCGCGTCCAACGGTCGAGATGACCGGGATATAGCCTTTTTCCAGCAGCAGTTCCACCAGTTCGGGGTTGGGCTTTTTAATGTCACCCACCAAACCGTAATCGTTCGCACCTATCAATCGTTCGGCAGGAAAAAGGTTGCCGTCTATCCCTGACAAGCCGACTGCCTTGCCGCCCCGTCCGGCGATTTGGGAGACAAGGTTTTTGTTCACAAGGCCGCACAGTGTCATCTGTACGACGTCCATCGTCTCCTCGTCGGTGACCCGCAACCCATCCGCAAACCGGGACTCGATCCCCAAACGGTCAAGCAGGGCGTTGATCTCCGGGCCGCCGCCGTGAACCAACACAAGGCGGATGCCCACCAGCGAAAGCAAAACAATATCGCCGATGACGGCTTCGCGCAGCTCGGTTTTGTCCATCGCCGCGCCGCCATACTTCACAACCACCGTCTTGCCGCTATATCGCTGGATATACGGCAGGGCTTCGGTTAGGACTGTTATTTTGCTTGTCATATGTCCTCCTGTCGCGCTCCATGCGCGCTTCGCGGGCAGTGCCGGAAGTGAATTCCTTCACTTACGAAGCGATGGAGCAGCTCTTTTCTATCATGTCCTGTAAGCCCCGTTGATTTCCACGTATCGTTCGGTCAGGTCGCAGCCGAACGCTTCGGCTTCAAAGCCTCCGTCGTGCAGGTCGATCAAAATCTGCACCTCGTCGCGGCTGAGGATGCTCTTGGCCAATTCCTCATTGAACGGCAGCCCCAAGCCGTCTTTGCAGACGTCGATGGTTTCGCCGGAGGAGCGGAAGGATATGTCCACATTTTCGGGCTTAAACGGAGCCTTGCTGTACCCCATCGCACAAAGGATACGGCCGAAATTGGCGTCGGCTCCGTACATCGTCGCTTTGACGAGGTTGGAGGAGATGACGCTCATGGCCAGTTTTTCGGCGCAGGCTTCCGAGCTCGCGCTTTTGACAAGGCAGCTGATCAGCCTGCTCGCGCCTTCGCCGTCCCGGGCGATCATCCGCGCCAATTTGCCGTTGACAAAGTTGACAGCCTCTAAAAACGTCCGATATTCGGGGCCTTTCCACTCGATCTGCGGATTGCCCGACAGACCGCTGGCCAGCACCGCCACCATATCGTTGGTGGATGTATCACCGTCCACACTGATGCGGTTGTAGGTGATGCGATTGCTGTCACTCAGCGCGGCGTGCAGCATCTCCGAGGTGATGGCGGCGTCGGTGGTGATGAACGCCAGCATGGTGGCCATATTGGGGTGGATCATGCCGCTCCCTTTGGCGATGCCGCCGACGGTGACGGTTTTCCCCGCGATTTGGACTTGGACGGCCGCTTGTTTATCGCAGGTATCGGTCGTCATAATGGCCGCCGCCGCGTCGTCCGAACCGTAACGGGACAGCTCTTTGACCAGCGCGGGGATGGCATTAACGATGGCTTCGGCTTTCAGCGGTACGCCGATGACGCCGGTGGAGTTGACGATGATCTCATCGGGGCGTATGGAGAGCTCTTTGGCCAACGCTTCGCAGGTCGCCCACGCGTTTGCCTCCCCGTCCGGGGCGCAGGCGTTGGCGTTGCCGCTGTTGGCGATGATGGCGCGCGCCGTGCCGCGCATGAGATTGCGCTTGGTCACCTGAAGGGGGGCGGCCTGCACTTTGTTGGTGGTGTAGAGGGCGGCGACGGTACAGTCGCAGTCGGCGTAAATCAGCGCGAGGTCTTTCTTCGCGGCGTTTTTGCGAATCCCGGCATGGACGCCGGAGGCGGAAAACCCTTTTGCGGCGCAGCAGCCGCCTTGTATTTCATTCATGATCGACGTCTCCTTATAAACCAAACTTCAATTTGAAACATTGAACGGCTCCGCCGGACGCGCCTTTGCCGAGATTATCAAACCTTGCGGCGGCAACCGTTTGGAGTTTCTGCCCGAAGACGAAAATCTCTAGGTCGTCCGTCCCGTTACAGGCTTCCATATCCAGCCGCCCGTTTTCCAGAGATTCTTCCCCGCCGAACGGCATGACCTTGACGTGTTCGGCTCCGTGATACCATTCCTCCAGCGTTGCGTGGACGCCGGGCGCGTACAACGGGAGGGGGATGGAAACCAGCATCCCCTGTTTCACCGGTGCGAGAACGGGCATAAAGATGGGCGGCGTATCCATTCCCGATACCGCCTGCATCTCCGGCAGGTGTTTATGCTGAAGGCTTAACGCGTATGGGCGGGCTCCGCGCGGCGGGTTTTCGCCTTCGTACTCGGCGATCATGGCTTTGCCGCCTCCGCTGTAGCCGGTCAGGGAGAAACAGGACAGCACTTTATAAGGAGCCACCCATTTCTGACGGACAAGGGGATAAATGACGGCGCAAAACCCGGTTGCGTGGCAGCCGGGGACGGCGATGCGGTTGGAGGATTTGACCATATCCCGGTGCTCCCTTGACAGTTCGGGGAAGCCGTACGCCCAGCCGGGATGGGTGCGGTGGGCTGTCGAGGCGTCAAAAATGACCGTTTTGGGGTTGGTGACAAGGGAGACGGCTTCACGGGCAGCTTCATCCGGCAGGCAGAGGAAGGCCGCGTCGGCCGCGTTGAGCCGCTCAGCCCGGGCGGCGGGGTTTTTACGCTCCCCTTCCCCGATTTCCAGCAGTTCCACTTCCGATATGGCGCGCAGTTTCTCCTCGATCTGCAATCCTGTTGCCCCTTCACGCCCGTCGATGAATACTTTCACGATAATCCTCTCCTTTTTACGCAATGTTCGAGTTTCAACACATCGTATATATCTTCGTCGAATAATACAGACCGTTGTCGGTATTTGTCTATTGGTAAGGTTTCTAATGTTTCGCCGTTTTCGGCGCAATCCCTGACCAACGCCCCGGCGACGCCGTAGGCTTGGCGGAACGGCATCCCCTTGCCAACCAAGTAATCGGCGCAGTCGGTGGCGTTGAGGAACCCTTCGGCTGCCGCCGCCCGCATTCGGGATTTGTTAAACGCAATGGCTTCCATCATCGGGGTGAAGGCTTCCAAACAGGCTTCAACAGTGTCCAGCGCGCCGAACAGGGCTTCCTTATCCTCCTGCATATCCTTGTTATACGCCAGCGGCAGCCCCTTCATCACCGTTAATAGCCCCATCAAATGCCCGAAGACGCGCCCCGATTTGCCGCGGATCAACTCGCATATATCAGGGTTTTTCTTCTGCGGCATTATCGACGAGCCGGTGGAGAAAGCGTCGGGCAGGGTTGCGAACCCGAACTCTGAGGAACACCACAGGATGACCTCCTCGGCCATACGGGAGAGATGCACCATCAGGATGGAGAGGGCGGACAATGCTTCTAGCACGAAATCCCGGTCGCTCACCGCGTCCATCGGATTGGCACAGGGGCGTGTAAAGCCTAACGCCTTTGCTGGGATAGAACGGTCGATAGAGTAGGTCGTTCCAGCCAGCGCGCCCGCGCCCAGCGGGCATTCGTCCATACGAACGATAGCATCTGTCAATCGGGCGTTATCGCGCGATAGCATTTCGACCCACGCGCCGAGATGGAGTGTCAGCGTCACCGGCTGCGCCCGCTGGAGGTGGGTATATCCGGGCATGACGGTTGCTTGATGCTCGTTGATCCGCGAATCCAGTGTTTCCAACAGTTTGCCGATCTGCTCCTGTAACTTTGCTAACGCCGATTTAGTGTAAAGGCGCAAGTCTGCCGCCACCTGATCGTTGCGGCTCCGCCCGGTGTGCAGGCGTTTTCCGGCGTCGCCGACGCGTTTGGTCAGTTCGGCTTCGACGAAGGTGTGGATGTCCTCGGCGGCCGGGTCGATGTCCAGCCCGCCGCTTTCAAGGTCGGCCGCAATGCCCTTTAGTCCGGCGTCAATGGCGGCGGCGTCTTCCTTGCTGATGACGCCGCATTCACCCAGCATGGCGGCGTGGGCGATTGAGCCTTGAATATCCTCCCGCCACATCCGCGCGTCAAACCCGACCGAGCGGTTGAATGCCTCGAGCGCGGGGTTGACGTCACCACTTGTCCTCCCTGACCACAGTTTCATGGTTTTCTCCTCAACTGCGCCTGTACCTTGTTGGGCAGGCCGAACAGATTGATAAACCCTTCGGCGTCTTTTTGATTATAGTCGCTTTCACCGAAAGAAGCAAGGTCGTCGCTGTACAGCGAAAACGGGCTTTCCATCCCCTGCCCTGTGACGTTTCCTTTGTAGAGTTTGAGCCGCACCGTCCCGGTCACGCATTCCTGCGTTTGATCGGCGAACGCGCTCAACGCCTCGCGCAGGGGGGTGAACCACTGGCCGAAGTAGACCAGCTGGGCGAAGCGGATGGCCAAATGCTGCTTCATATGCGCCGTGTCGCGGTCTAGGGTGAGCTGTTCGAGCATATTGTGCGCTTTATAGAGGATGGTTCCGCCCGGCGTTTCGTAAACGCCGCGTGATTTCATGCCGACAAGGCGGTTTTCCATCAGGTCGATGATCCCGACGCCGTGTTTGCCGCCCAGGGCATTGAGCTTTTCGATCAGGCGGACGCCGTCCAGCGTTTCACCGTTGAGGGAGACCGGGACGCCTTTCTCGAAGCCGAGGGAGATGATCTCCGGGGTCTCCGGGGCTTTCTCGGGTGGTACGCACATTTCTAAAATTTTATCATACAGAGGGGTATTGGCCGGGTCTTCCAAATCAAGCCCTTCGTGGGAGAGATGCCAAAGGTTTTTGTCTTTGGAGTAATTGGTCTCGCGGCTGACAGGCAGCGGGATGCCGCGCGCTTCGGCGTAGATGATCTCGTCCTCCCGGCTTTTCAAATCCCACTCGCGCCACGGGGCGATGACAGTCATCTCCGGCGCGAAGGCTTTGATGGCCAGCTCAAAACGGACTTGGTCGTTGCCCTTTCCGGTGCAGCCGTGGACGACGGCGTCGGCACCCTCGCGCCGGGCGATCTCCACCACCCGCCGCGCGATCAGCGGACGGGCGAATGCCGTGCCTAATAAATATTCATTCTCATACACCGCCCCCGCCTTGAGGGTGGGAAAGATAAACGCCTCTACAAACTCTTTGCGTAAATCCTCGATAAAGCACTTGGACGCGCCCGTTTTGACGGCTTTTTCGATCAATCCGTCCAACTCCGCGCCCTGACCCACGTCGGCCGCCACGGCAATGACCTCACAGCCGTAGTTTTCCTTGAGCCACGGGATGATGACCGAGGTATCCAATCCGCCGGAGTAAGCGAGCACCGCTTTGTTACATGATTTCAACAGAATAGCTCCTCCCTTTGCTTGTGTTTATATTTATAACACATGATGAATAATAATGCAATACCCTCTTTGAACTTTTCCTTGAAATTTTTGAACGCTTGGGTTATAATGTTTCCAATGCTCTGCAAAGGGGGAACGATGCAGTTGGACGGGGCGCATATAACCCATAAGGAATTCATCACCTTGGTCAGGTATATCAAGGAAAATTACGGCGTCAACCTCGAACAGAAGCTCACCCTTGTCGAAGGCCGCCTTTGGAATGTAATCAAGCAAAAAGGTTTTTCATCGCTGGAGGAGTTTTTCAATTACGCCATTACCGACAAGTCGGGCACCGAGATCAAAACGCTGCTCACCCGCCTGACGACCAATTATACATATTTCATGCGGGAAGACGTGCATTACACCTTCCTGACAGGAACCTTCCTGCCCGAATTGGTTTCCAAACTGAAAACCAAAGACCTGCGCATATGGAGTGCCGGAAGTTCTTCCGGCGAGGAGGCTTACACCGCCGCCATGGTGCTCGACGACTATTTCGGCGCGGCGAAAAGCCAATGGGACGCCAAAATACTGGCGACAGACATCTCGCCGCAGGTGCTGCAAATGGCCGAAGAAGCCGTTTATCCCGAAGACCGCTTGAAAAATCTGCCCGCCGCTTGGAAAACAAAATACTTCACCAAAGAACCGGGCGATCAATTCCGTGTGAAACCCGAAATCAAGAAGGAAGTTATCTTCCGCCCGTTTAACCTGATGGAGCCTTTCCCCTTCAAAAAACCATTTCATGTCATCTTTTGCCGCAATGTTATGATCTATTTCGATAAACCCACCCGGGACGGCCTGATCGAACGGTATTACGACGCGCTGGAACCGGGGGGGTACCTTTTTATCGGTCTCTCGGAGACGGTGGATAAAACGGTGACGCGATTCGAGTTTGTCAAACCTTCCATATATCGGAAAGCATAACCATACGGAGAGGGGCGGAGCCTATGCCGCGCGGTAAAATCAGGGTTCTGGTAGTAGATGATTCTCTCTTTTTCCGCAGTATGCTGGTGAAGGGCTTATCGGCGGCGGACGGCATCGAAGTCGTGGGCGAGGCCTTTGACCCGTATGACGCCCGTGACCGTCTGCTCGGTTTAGAGCCGGACATCATGACGCTGGACATCGAAATGCCAAACATGAACGGCGTTGAGTTTCTCAAAATCCTGCTTCCGCAATGGAATATTCCGGTGGTGGTCATTTCGAGCCGGGGTGACCTTGCCGACGCCGCGAAACGCGCCGGCGCGGCCGATTTCTTTCAAAAACCGGACGCCAACAGCAAATCCGCTGTCGCCAACTTTCTCAAGGATTTGCCGGATCGAGTCCGCGCGGCCGCCCGCAAGAGCAAAACGGCTTCCGCCCTTCCGGCGGAAACAGCCGGTTCGGCAAGCTGCGTGGTCGCGCTGGGCGCGTCGACCGGCGGGACACAGGCCACAGCCCGGATCGTACAGGCTCTTCCGGCGGATTTTCCGGGAATGGTGGTCGTGCAGCACATGCCGCCCGACTTCACCAAAATGTACGCGACAAACCTCGACCGCGACTGCCGGATGCGGGTGGCCGAAGCGCGGGACGGCGACAAGATCGAGCACGGCAAAGTCCTGATCGCGCCCGGCGGCGATTCACACCTGGAAGTACAGCGGCGCGCCGACGGGAATTTCGTGCGGCTGGCCAGAGGCGAAAAGGTCAACGGTCACTGCCCCTCGGTCGACACCCTCTTTTACTCGGCGGCTAAGTACCTGCCGGGGAAAAACACCGTTGGTGTTATCCTGACCGGTATGGGGGCGGACGGCGCGCGCGGTCTGATGGCCATGCGGAACGCCGGATCGTATACCGTCGGGCAGGACGAGAAAAGCTCGGTTGTATACGGGATGCCGCGCGAAGCCTTCGAGATGGGTGCCGTGACCCGGCAGGCTCCGCTGGAAGCCATCGCGGAGCTATTGATCAGGTATGTAAAGAATCTAAAATAACAACATAGGTGGAAATATGGAACATGTGGTTGGTATCGGGGGATACGCCGTTTCAGGAAGCCCCGATGACGTCATAAAGACCTTCGCGCTGTCCACCTGCGTCGGGCTGGTGTACTACAGTATGCGCAAGCGCGCCATGGCGATGGCGCACATCCAGCTCCCGGTCTGCCGTTCGATGAGCGCGGGCGACAAACCCAGCCGCTTTGCCGACCTCGCGGCGGAGTTTTTACTCAAAGAGATGCAGCAGAAACACGGCATCACGCCGCGCGAAGTGCTGATCAGCCTCTACGGCGGCATTGACGGACGGGGGGCGGGCGACTGCTTCCGCATCGGGGAAAAAAACCTCCAAACGGTCAAGGACGCCCTGCGAAAGCTCGGGCTGCCGTATAACGAAGTCGATACCGGCGGGCAAGAAAGCCGGACATTGGTGGCGTACACCTCCACAGGCATTGTGGAAGTCATCAAACGCCCGATGGCATTCAGCGGCCTCGGAGCCGCCCCAAGACCGGGGCCGCAGGGGCCGGCGGGAGCCGCCGCGAGGACGGGGCCTTTGGGGCCGGCCGCGAGAACCGGGCCGCAAGGGCCGGCGGGACGGGGGCTGGGTTTCCTCAGATAAGCCTTGACTGACGCATAATTTTGTGATAAACTGCAAAATATGCACTATTGGTAGTGGTGAAGGGGGTGTACGCGCATGAACGGGATCGGCAGCCTTGCGGATACCAAGGTCAGAGAGGTCATGCAGGGCGTACAGCTCCGTTTAGCCGAAATCGAAAACCGCACGGGATTGACCTTCGGAGCTTACTTAACGCGCGCCCAGGTTTGGGAAGAGGCGGGGGTAGACAGTGTCGCCTTTGCCCAAAGCCTTGCCGAAACACAAAAGGATACGGCCGGACAGATTGATTTGAACAAATACAGCCCCGCCGTGAAAACCGGCGCCTTTTCCCGTTTGGCCGAGAGCGAATACGACGGACTGTTCGCCGAAGCCGCCGACCGCTACGGCATAAACGCCGCTTTGATCAAGGCGGTCGCATTCGCCGAAAGCAATTTCCGCCCCGGTGCCGTTTCCAAATCGGGCGCGATGGGGCTGATGCAGCTCATGCCGTTCACCGCCGAAGCCTTGGGGGTGGACGACCCGTTTGACCCGGCGCAGAACGTAGACGGCGGGGCGCGGCTCATTTCACAGCACCTCGACCGCTTCAACGGCGACGCGCTGCTGGCTTTAGCCGCCTACAACGCCGGCCCCAACGGCGTGACCTCGCGTGGGATCACCGACCTGACCGACCCGGAACAGCGAAACTGGCTTCCTTCGGAGACAAAAGGCTATTTGGAGCGGATCGAACGGTATCTCGACGCGGCGCAGGCACTCTATGTGCTGGACGCTCCTTACGCGGTTTGAGGAAAATTGCCGGAAATTGCCGATTGTGGCTTAGTATGCAAACTACCATAACGATAAACAATACATACAGGCATTTCCAAAAGGGATGTGAATTGATTTATGTTCAATAAAATGTTCCGCCAAATCGACCTGATGCAGCGGGGCATGGACGCCGCTTGGATGAGGCAGGAAGTCATCTCCCATAACATCGCCAATGTCGATACGCCGGGGTATAAAGCCCAGCACGTCGAATTTGAGGTCGTCCTCAGAGCGGCTTTGGCCGGTGAAGGAACATTGGAAGCCGCCGTGACCCACCCCAAACACATCCGCATGGGCGGCGTACCCGACCCGACCCGGGCGCAGCCGGTCACCGTAACGGACAACCACTATGTCATCCGCATGGACGGCAACAACGTGGACATCGATCACGAGATGAACGCGATGGCCTCCAACTATATCCGCTACAGCACCATGCAGCAGCAGCTCAACGGAGAGTTCGGCAGATTGAAAATGGTGATCAGGGAGGGTAAATAATGTCCATCTTCCGCAGCATGGAGATCAGTTCTTCCGGCATGAGTGCCCAGCGTTTCCGCATGGACGTCATTGCCCAAAACATCTCCAACGAAGACAACACCCGTACCGCCGACGGCAGCCCGTACCGCCGCAGGATGGTTGTTTTTCAGGAGAAAAACAACCCCTATCTCTTTTCCAATTATCTTCAGGCCGTGCAGCAGCGCACAGTCGGAATGGGCGTTAAAGCCACACATGTGGCGGAAGACCGAAAGACCGATTTCAAGATCATCTACGACCCGGCTCACCCGGACGCCGACGAAGAGGGCTATGTGCGCTACCCCAATGTGGATCGGGAGCAGGAACTGGTGGATATGCTCTCGGCGTTGCGTTCGTATGAAGCAAACGTCACCGCGCTGAACAATTTCAAGAACATGGCGATGAAGGCTTTGGAAATCGGCAGATAATTTCTATTTTAGGAGTGTGGTTCCGTGGCTATCGAGTCGATCAACTTCAACAACAATCAAGTTTTGCTTCCTTCCCTGATGACCGCCGGGCGTGTGCAGGACGCCCAGCCGCCCATTTTGCCGGGCGCGGCTCCGATGGTGTCCTTCTCCGACTTTCTCAACGAATCGATGAACAACACCGTGGCGGCCGACGCCGGAAGCAAAGCCGCCGGGATCGATATGCTTTTGGGCGGCGAACAGGATCTGCACAGCATCCTGATCGCCGGGCAGAAAGCCGACGTTTTGCTCAACCTCACCGTCCAAATCCGCAACAAGATGGTTGAGTCTTATCAAGAAATCATGAGAATGCAGGTGTAAGCATTGGAATTCCTGCGTGGTATCTTCGGTCGCATACGCGGCTGGTTCTCGGGAATATGGGAAAAGACGGAAAAGCGCGACCGCACGCGCTTTCTTGTCATTTCATCCATCGCGCTTGTGCTGATCATCGCGGCCTGGATGATGCTCAACAACAGCAGATACACCGAACTGACCACCATCAGCGATCCCGCGTCGTTTCGCGCCGCAACCGGCGTTCTCACGGATAACAAGATCAGTTATAAGACCTCGGGGAACACTATACTGGTAAACAAAAAGTATGAAATTGACGCCGCAATGTTTTTGGCGCAGTCGGATGATGTGTTTGACGGGGTAGACATCTCCATTTATGAAGCCGCAATGGGTTTAACATCAACCGACGCTGATCGGAGAATGCTTAGTAAGGTTCAAGTGGAATCCAATATAAACAAAATGCTTATGAAAACAGCATTTATCGCCCATGCTGATATTCAGCTCAATTACCCGGATAATAAAAATGTATATCACGGTGACGAAGAGCCCCGGACAGCGGCGGCTATGCTTGTTACGACACAAGATATAACCAGAGACCAGGTTAATACGGTCGAGAGCGTGATCAGCAGAGCCGCAGGCGTACTGCCGGAGAACATAGAGATCATGGATCAATATATGCGCAACCTCAATAAAAAAGATGAGGACAGCTTCTTTGTCAACATGGGAAAGGGTTATGAATATAAACTGAGGTATGAGCAGGATTTGGAAAAAGGGTTTGCGCAGATGCTCACACCGCTGTATGGCTCTAATAATTTCAGGGTCAGTGTCGCAGCCAAATTCAATCATGATTCGGTTACCGAGCATAAGGTCGTTTTTGAACCCGTTGTTGACGAAGACGGCATCCCCCGTTCCACTATGGAAATTTTGGAGCACGCTAGGGGGCTCGGTCTTCCGGGCGGGTTCCCGGGAACCGACCCAAACGGGTTGGGGATGGACGCCGACGAGTATGTGGAGATGTTGGATCAAACGATGAGCGAATACGACAAACAGCACAGAAGCACCAACTATGAGATCAATGAGACCAATACGACCACCATACGAGACCCCGTTGTTTTAGAAAGAATAAACGCTTCGGTGGTCATCAACTCCAACGGTCTTGAAGCGAATGAAATGAACGCGGCCGCCATACAATCGCTGCTTGGCGCGATTTTACTGCTGCCGCCCAGTGAATACAGGAACATTTCGGTAGAGTTCATGCCGATGAAGGGTCTCGAAGCACGCGAAGCGGAGCTCGAAAAATTGGAAGAGGAGCAGAAACGCCAGGAAACCTATACCCTCATCCAGACGTTGGTTCTCTACGGCATCATCGGTATCTGCATCATCCTCATCATCCTGAGAACCTTCGCTTTCCTCAAACCGCCTGTGGTGGAAGTTCCGATGGATCTGTACGCCGGCGACGCCGGCGAATACACCGACCTTTTGGAAGCCGCTCAAATGACAAGCGAGCTCGAAGTCACCAAAACACCGTCGCGCGAGCGCATTGAGGAGTTTATCAACAGCAACCCCGAAGCCGTGGCCACCATGCTTCGCGCATGGCTTCAGGATGAAGAAGACCGCAGCTGGTAAATATGAAAGGTGGTGAACCGTCTTGGCGGTAAAAACGGAAAAACTAAGCGGACGCGAAAAGGCGGCCATCCTTCTGATCGCGCTCGGAAAAGATTACTCTTCAAAAATATTCCAGCATCTCAAAGATGAGGAGATCGAGCAGCTTACGCTCGACATCACCAATGTGCGCCGGATCGACGCCGAAACGAAAGACGAAATCATCAATGAGTTTTATGAGGAATGCCTGACGCAGAACTATATTTCCGAAGGCGGCATCGACTACGCCCGCGAGCTCTTAGAGCAATCGATCGGGTCGACGCGCGCCCTTGAGTTGATTTCCCGCCTGACCTCTTCCCTTCAGGTGCGCCCCTTTGATTTTGCGCGGAAGACCGACCCCAATCAAATTCTGAACTTCATCTCAAATGAGCATCCGCAGACCATCGCCTTGATTTTATCCTATCTCGAACCGTCCACGGCGGCGGCGATATTGAGCAAACTGCCCAACGAAAAGCAGACCCAAGTCGTTGTGCGCATCTCCACGATGGATCGCACCAGCCCCGAGTATGTGCGCGAAGTGGAGCGTATCCTAGACCGTAAATTGAGCAGCATGGGCGTCGACGACTTCACCGTTGTAGGCGGCATCCAGTCCATTGTCGACATCCTCAACGCCGCCGACCGCGGCACAGAGCGCAGGGTTTTGGAAGAGTTGGAAGTCGACAACTCCGATCTTGTCGACGAGATCAGACGCAAGATGTTCGTGTTCGAAGACATCATCCGCCTCGACAAACGCGCCATCCAGCGCGTTCTCAAAGACGTCGAGAATGCCGATCTTACGGTTGCCCTCAAAAACGCCACCGAGGAACTGCGCAGCCTCATCTTTGAGAATATGTCCAAGCGTTTGTCTGAGATGATCCGGGAAGACATGGAATATATGGGGCCTGTGCGTGTGCGGGACGTTGAAGACGCGCAGCAAAAGATCGTAAACGTCATACGGAAACTCCAGGATGCGGGCGAGATCGTCATCTCGCGCGGCTCGGAGGATGAGCTCATTGTCTAGTCATACCGTTATAAACAATACCATTATCAAGAAAGACCGAACCCGTCTCCTGCCGCCGGAGAAAAGGCGGCCGGTGAATGTTGAAGAAGAAACCGAAGAGACCGCCATCGCGCGGGAAAGTGACTGGGAATCCGAACGCGACGCTTCTTATCAAGCCGCCTATGACGAAGTGATTGAAGCGGCACAGCAGGAAGTTTCTCTGATCTTGAAAGACGCACGGCATCAAGCCCGCGAACTTGTGGAACAAGCCGAGGCCGGAGCCGACAAAGTGCGGGAAACGGCGTATACCGAAGGGTACAATAAGGGGTTTGAAACAGGGGTTTCCGAAGGCGCCGGCAGGGCGGAAAACGCGCTGGAAGGCCTTTTACGGGAAGGTCAGGATGAAGTTGACCGTGTTTTGGCCGCCGCGTTTGCCGAGCGGGACAAACTTCTCGATGATATGGAACCCAAAATCCTCCGCCTATCGCTTGATATAGCGCAGAAAATCATCCAACTGGAGCTGGATCAAAACGATCAAGCCTTCCTCTCCCTCGTCGCGGCAGCCCTTGACGTCATCAAATGCGAATCACGGGTGACATTACGGATCAACGCCGAACAGCATACAGGAACATTCCGTTCCAGAGCCGCGGCGCAGATCAAAACGGCGCAGGGGAGCATAGAAGCCGATATTGTCACCGATTTGGGCATTGAGCCGAACGGATGCCTGATTGAGAACGGGAACGGAACGGTGGATGCGTCTGTCGGCGCGCAGTTGGAGCAGATTGGAAGAAATTTAGGGTTAGAGCAATATGATTGATTTTGAAAAGGTGACCAATGCCGTCAATCAAGGCAACTCGTTGAAATACTCCGGCAGCGTACAGGTGATTTCAGGTCTGACGGTGGAAGCCGGGGGTCCGGCCGTACAGATCGGCGAAATGTGCCGTATATATACGCTTGCGGGTGACCGCTTTATGCCGGCCGAGGTGGTCGGCTTTCGTGACGGACGAGTCCTTTTAATGCCATACGGTGACCTCAACGGCGTCGGGCCGGGGAGCCGGGTGGTCTCCACCAACCGCACCTTGACCGTCCCGGTCAGCGAATCCTTAAAAGGCCGGGTTTTGAACGGGCTGGGGCATCCGCTGGACGGCGGGACGGCCATTGTGCCGGAGACGCATGTCCCGGTGGAAAACTCACCGCCCAACCCTCTCAGCCGCCCGATGATCGAAGAAGCCATGCCGATGGGGGTACGCGCCATCGACGGGATGCTGACCTGCGGGCGCGGTCAGCGCATCGGTATCTTTGCCGGTTCGGGTGTTGGAAAAAGCACCTTGCTGGGTATGATCGCCCGCAACGCGAAAAGCGACATCAACGTCATCACCCTAATTGGGGAGCGCGGCCGCGAGGTCAACGGTTTTTTGAAAAACGACTTGGGTGAGGAAGGATTGAAACGCTCCATCGTCGTGGTGGCGTCAAGCGACCAGCCCGCCCTCATCCGCGCCAAATCGGCCATGGTCGGCACCTGCATCGCCGAATATTTCCGCGACAAGGGTTTGAATGTCTTGCTGATGATGGACAGCCTGACCCGTTACGCGATGGCACAGCGCGAGGTCGGGATGGCGGCGGGTGAACCGCCTGTCTCCCGCGGCTACACGCCTTCTGTTTACACCGTTATGCCCAAACTGCTGGAGCGGGCGGGCAACGCCCCGGCCGGTTCGATCACGGCTCTCTATACCGTTTTGGTGGAAGGCGACGACCTCAACGAACCGATCACCGATACGGCGCGCGGCATCCTCGACGGGCATATCGTCCTGTCGCGCCGTATGGCCAACCGCAACCACTACCCGCCTATCGACGTGCTGGCGTCCATCTCCCGGCTGATGCCCGACGTGGCGTCAAAGGAGCATTATAAACAGGCCGGACGGCTCAAAAGCATGATGGCTGTTTACGACGACGTGCAGGACTTGATCAATATCGGAGCCTATAAAACGGGGAGCAATCCCGACATCGACGCGGCCATTAAGCTGGTCAAGCCCATCAATGAATTTTTACAGCAGGAAGTGGCCGACCCCAGCCCGTTTGAATTGACGCTTGAAAAGCTGATGGCGATATGAAACGGTTTCGGTTCACCCTGCAATCGGTGCTGAACGTCAAGCGGGCTCTTGAAAAACAGCAGATGGGCGAATTGAGCGTTGTCAACGCCCGTATCCGAACCATCGAGCAGAAACGGCAGGAATTGATCGGAATCGAGATGAGCCAGCATGAGGGATTCCGGCGGCAAATGACCGAAGGGATGACGTCGGCCGACTTGAAACTGTGGGGTGGAGCCAACCGCGCCGCCCGAGAGCGGGTCGAGTATCAGGACAAGGTGCTGGAACAGGCGGAAGGCGAACGGATGCGCATCGAGAAAAAGCTGATTGCCGCCATGCAGGAGAGAAAGATTTTGGAAAAACTGCGCGAAAAGCAATGGGAACAGTACCGCGCCGAACAGCAGCGCGAAGCGGCCGCCGAGATGGCGGAGTTTATCGGCCACGAGGTTTTTGAAAATCAGGAGGGATAGGGATATGGCAGCAGCGGTTAAAGGGACGGACGCGCAAAAGGTGCCGTCGATCGAAGAGCTGGAAAAGGAACTGCTGGGACCTAAAGGTCCTCAGGAGGAAAAACAGAAAAAGGTCAAAGAAAAAAAGGAAGGCAAAGACGCCGGGAAATTCGGCGTGGCTTTTTTAGCGTCGCTCTTTTGGGTGACCCTCTTCGGTGCTTTCATCCTCCTCGTTTTGTTCGACCCGACCGAAGGCAATGCCATACGCGGCAAAGTGCTGTTGCTGCTCAACCCGGACGCGGAAACAAGGGAAGAATATTATGCCGCCGATTTATATGACATTCAGGAGGCGTGGAAGGATATTCATCAGGAAGAGGACAGATTGCTGCACGAATGGGACGATTTATATTTATTTGAAGAAGAACTGGATGATTTGGAAAGCGAGTTGGAGAATAAACAGACCGAGCTTGACGATAAATTGGAAAGATTGGATGAGATTTTAGCGAAAAACGGCGGGAGCATGACGATCACAGCAGACTTAACCAAGACGGCGAAAGACCTCGAAAACACAACTCCGGCCGCGGCCGCGCGGGCACTGGAGATGATGGAGATGGAGAACGTTGTGCGGTTATGCTCGATCATCGGTTCAAAGAAAATGGGGCTTATTTTATCCCAAATGGAACCGGAGTTTTTCGCCGATCTTCTTACAGAGCTAACTGCCTTGGATGATGACGAGTGGGACGACTGGGACGACGACGAGGATTGGTGATATGCACAAAGATTTTCTTAGGGCGGCGGCTGTAACGCCGCCTGTCACCCCGGCAAACCCGCGAAAAAACGCTGAGGAAGCTCTGCGCCTGATTGCACGGACAGACGGCGCGGGGCTGATCGTTTTGCCCGAGCTATCCGTCACAGGCTACACCTGCGGCGACTTGTTCCTCCACGCCGCGCTGCTGGACGCCGCCGAAGAAGCTCTAAGCTGGCTAATACAGAAAACAAAAGCCTCCGGCGCGTTGATCGCGGCCGGGCTGCCCGTCCGCCGGGGCGGGGTGCTTTATAATTGCGCCGCTGTTTTTCAAAACGGGCGGCTGTTGGGCGTTGTGCCGGGAAATCGGGTCGATCTCCGCACTTTCCGTCCAGGCGCGGGATTATCCGGGTCGGTTTCTCTCTGCGGGGAGGACATCCCGTTCGGGGCAGACCTGCTTTTTGACGGGGGCGGGGACTTTTCCGTTTCCTTTGAAATCGGAAATGACGTATCGGGAGGCTCGGGCGCGGCTGTCATCGGGAACTTGGCGGCTTTGGAGGAAGACGCGGGGCAGCGCGGGGCTTGGAGCGATTTGCTGAGAGTCCAGTCGGCGCGTCTAGCCGCGGGCATTGTGTCGGCTTCGGCCGGTAACGGCGAATCGACGGGAGACGCCGTTTACTCGGGTGTGAGGATGATTGCCGAAAACGGAACCATCCTTGCTCAAAGCGGCATTGAGGAGAACGAGGGCGTCACGGCGATTGAGATCGACCTCGGTCTGCTCGCCTATGAGCGGCGTAAAACAGGATATTGCACATTTACCGAAACGCGTGGTATACCGATCAAATGCGGCGGAACAGCTGATAAACTAACGCGGGTTTATTCACCTGAGCCCTTTATCCCTGAGGAAAACGACGCCCTCGCCGCTCGCTGTCATGACGTCATGTCGGTTCAAATACGCGGATTGCGCACGAGACTTTCCCGCTTGCCGGAAACCGGATTGGTGGTGGCTGTTTCCGGTGGTTTGGATTCCACCCTCGCTTTATTGGCGGCGCGTCAGGCGGCGAAGCAAGAGCAACGAACCCTGCTCGCCGTGACCATGCCCGGCCCCGGCACAACGGAGCGTACCCGCTCGAACGCCGAGGCTCTTTGCAACGCCTTGAACGTCCCCTTACAGACGGTTCCCATCGGGGAGGCGATCACCACACATTTAACCGACATCGGGCATGACGGGCAGCCGGACGTGGTTTTTGAAAACGCGCAGTCACGGGAGCGCACACAGATCATCATGGACATTGCCAATGCCCATAACAGCATTGTCGCCGGGTCGGGCGACCTCTCCGAAATAGCTTTGGGGTTCTGCACCTACGGCGGCGACCAAATGAGCATGTACAACGTCAACGCGGGCGTTCCCAAAACGCTGATGCGCCGCATCATCCGCTTTGTCGCCGGAAAATCCCCCAAGATTTTGCGCGCGGTGCTTTATGACATTGTTGACACTCCTGTAAGCCCCGAATTGCTCCCGGTCGGCTCGGACGGAACACAGGATCAGCGGAGCGAAGACATTTTGGGTGATTATCTTGTCCATGATTTTTATCTTTATTGGTTCATCCGTCACGGCTACCCGCGTGATAAACTGCTGATGGCGGCCAACAGAGCGTTTGAGGGGCGGTATACGCCCGAATCCCTTGCGTCGGTATTGGATGTTTTCGTGACCCGGTTTGCCCGCTCGCAATTCAAACGCAACGCCATGCCCGACGGCGCGCGCATCGGCAGCGTCTCACTCTCCCGCGGCGACTGGCGGATGCCGGCCGACTTGGAAGGGTTGCTGTAGAAGTTACTTTATTTTCTTGTTGATTAACTTCTGTATATACTGTATAATAGTATATACAGAAGGGAGGCGTTGGCTTTGACAGCAACGATCAAACGATGGGGTAATTCGGCCGCGGTTAGAATCCCGCGCCATGTTCTCACCCAAGCCAATCTTGAAGAAGGAACCGACGTCGAGATTGTGATAACCAAAGACGGCGAGATCATGCTGCGTGCGATCCGCAAACGAAAAAGCATACAAGAACTCTTTGAAGGTTATGACGAAGGCTTTTACAAAACAGAGGAAATGGACTGGGGCAAACCGCAGGGGCATGAAGTATGGTAAAACAGGGAGATATTATAAAGCTCAATCTTTCGCCGACACTTGGTCATGAACAGAGCGGTTATCGGCCTGCCGTTGTCGTCTCCAGCAATTTTGCTATCTCAAAAACAAATGTGGTTTATGCCGCACCCATCACAAACACGGTGCGGCATTTCCCTCTTCATGTCGCATTGGATGAACGGACGAAAACAACAGGCGAGATTCTCTGCGAACAAGTGAAGGCTGTTGATTTGACCGCTCGGCAGCATACACTGATCGAACATCTGCCGGACGACATCCTCCAAAGGGTTTTGACTTGCATTATTGGTTGTTTCGACGCATAACAGAGCTCATAGAAGGAGAATTAACCATATGAAAGCAACAGATTTATATCAAACATTGGCGAAAGATTTCGAGAAACCGGGGATCGTTGAAACATGGTATAACGAGGATTGGGAGAATAAAGAGCTTATTTGCGGTAATTTCAAAGAGCGCAGCATGGGGTTGCTGTGTGATTTCGCCGAAAATATACAGAGAGTATATACCGCTGTTTTCCCTTCCGATAAAGTCTTGGCAAAAGTAGTAGAAGACGGCGCAACCGACGCCATGCTCTTCCTGCATCATCCGCTGGCGTGGGATTCAAGCAGGGAGCCCGGCGTATTGAATGTTCAGATCAACTCCGGGCTGCTGGAGAAACTGAAAGCCAACCGCGTCTCGCTGTTCAATTACCATTTGCCGCTCGATCATATCGGCGAATATTCGGTGAACAGAATGCTGGCCAACGAGCTTGGCATAACGATAGAAAAGCCATTCGGCGAGTTCGGCGGCGCGGTTTGCGGCATCCTCGGGACGATCGACTGCGACAACGTCCATGAATTGCAGCGCAGGTTTTCAAAGGTCATCGGGCATGAAGCCAAACTGTATCTTTACGGCGACGAAAAGATCAAAGACAACAGGGTGGGCATGTGCGGAGGATGCGGGAACGACCGGGGCATTGTGAACCAGTTTTTGGAAACCGGGATCAATACCTACATAACCGGGGTGTCCATCAACGGCCTGTATTGGGGCGACGTTCATGAACTGCAAAAGGCAAAGGGCGTAAACGTGCTGGGCGGGACGCATTATTCCACCGAGAAATTCGCCTGTATGGCCATGTGCGAGTATTTTCAAAAGCTGGGGCTGCCGTCCGATTATGTGGCGGATGTCCCGTGTTTGGGGGATTTGTAGAAAGGGGGTAATTCTTCTATGAGGGTTCAGAAAATTTATCTCGAAACAACTGTTTTCAATTTCTGCTTTGCAGACGATGCACCCGACAAGAAGTTAGATACCCTGCGCCTGTTTGAAGAAATCGCTCAAGGAAAGTATGAACCGTATACATCCGCTGTTGTCATACGTGAAATTGAACAGGACGCCACATCCAAACGAGATAAAATGCTCGACCTAGTGGAGCATTTTAATATAGCCGTTTTACCGGCTGATGAAGAAACCCGGCGGCTTGCCGCCATTTATGTTGCGGAAAAAATCATTCCAGAGAAATACGCGGCCGACGCGCTCCATATTGCGTCCACCACGATTAACGATTTGGACTTTATTGTCAGCTATAACTTCCAGCATATCGTAAAGATGAAAACGATAACAATGACTGAAAGCGTAAACCTGCGGGAACGCTATCGCAGAATTGGTATTTACTCACCAACGGAGGTGATCGAGCATGACGAATGAACCAAAAGCAGTCAGAGAAGTGCATGAGATACGTCTAAAACTCCAAGAACAAACAAAAAACATGACAATTTTGGAAGAAATCGCATTCTATAACAATGCCGTAACAGAAAGCGAAAAACGACGGGGCAGGATGTTCAAACGCCCTGATAGCAAGCAAATACGCAAGGTAATATGAATAACTACTGCCCGTTAGAATTGGATCATTTACTAACGGGCAGTCTATATTTTTATCATGTAAAATGGCACAAGGAGGATGGAAAATGGACTGGACAAACCGGATCAACGCGGTGGTGGATTATGTCGAGGCGAATCTGCGCGGGGAGATCGACCCCGGGGAGATCAGCCGTATCATGGCTTGCCCGTACAACGTGTTTCAGCGTTCGTTCGTACAGATCACAGGCATCACGCTGGGCGAATATGTGCGGCGCAGAAAGCTCACTTGCGCCGCTGTCGATGTCAAGAACACCGAAGACAAGCTCATAGACATCGCCATGAAATACGGCTATGAGTCGTCGGACGCGTTCACGGTTGCCTTTAAGCGGCTGCACGACGCCGCCCCGGCGGCGGTCAGGAAAGGCACGGCCGAGCTGAAATTCCATGCCCGTCTTCACTTTACGTTAACGGTCAAAGGAGTGTCGGAAATGAACTACCATGTGGTGGAAAGAGAACCCTTCACGGTCATCGGGCGGCGGAGAACGACGCCGGACGGCGGCGGTACATGGGGCGTTGCCCGCGAAGACGGCAGCATTGAGCAAATGACGAAGATGGAAACAGGCAATCCCTTCCTAGGCCTTTGTTTCGGGTTCGGTGAGGACGGCAGCAACGACTATATGGTCGGCATTGAGTACGGCGGGGATGCGGTTGAAGGGCTGGAAAGCTACACCTATCCCGCGTCGAAATGGCTGGTCTTTGCCGATGAGGGGGCATTGGATCAAAATGTACTCGGCAGGACATGGGACAGAATTTACGGGGAATTTCTGCCGCAAAGCGAATACAAGCAGGCCGACCTGCCGACCATCGAAAGTTATCTTGTTTGGGATAACGAAAAGAAGTTCTGTAAAATAGAAGTCAGGATCCCGGTGGAATAATCACGTAAACAACTCCGGGAACTGTTGACGCAGCCCGGCGGAGAAAAAGTCGGCCATCATCATGGCTTCCTGCTCCACCATATCGAATGCCTTTATATCAGCCGGATAGTCGCCCGCAAGCCGCAGGGCGGCTTCCTGTTTTGTCAGGTCAAGATGTTTATACAGCATGGCGCGCAAGGCTTCATAATCGTAATGCGGATTGATGCCGCTGAACGCTTTGGCCATCTCGTCGGCGTTTTTGTACCACTCGGTGTTTTTCGCCTCAGCTTGCGCCGTTTGCCCGTCCCGCAGGGCTGTCACCAGCTCGGCGGCGATTTGGAGATGCTCGGTCAGCAATTTGACGATGACCGCGACGGTTTCCGGCGGGTAGTAATCGGCGAAAACCTTCCCGATGTCGGCGGGGTTTTGCATCAGCCGCGCTTGCGTGGCGGCCAGATCGCTCCGCTTTTCGATCAAACTGAGCAAAAACATCCGCGTCCAGTAGACATGCTGGCTCCACGCGAGGCGCATCTTGTCGTTGAGAATGACCTGCTTTTCAATGAAATACGGCTGTGCCTGAGGATAAAACATGAGGAACCGCTCCTTTATCGTTTTGCCCTCAGCCTATGCCGCCGCTTTCAGGATGGTTCAATTTCTCTAAGGCGTTCCAGCGGCTTCTGCGCGGGGCCGCTGATCACGCTGCCTTCGGCGTCGAACCGTGAGCCGTGGCAGGAACAATCCCATGTCTCTTCCTCCCCGTTCCATTCAACGGCGCAGCCCATGTGTGTGCAGACCGGTTTGACCGGCGGGAGCATATGGGATAAAAACCCCCCGGCGATGCCGGCCGCGTTCTTGAAAAAACTCCCGGCTTGGAGGCCAATGTCGCCGCGGCCGAGGGAAAAGGCGTCTTCCGCCGCACTGCGCCCTGTTGTGATCAAATCGGCGATGATCTCCGCCGCCGCCATGCTGGCTGTCATGCCCCATTTGTTGAAACCTGTTGCGATATAGATGTTCTCCCCCGCGCTGTTATAACGGCCGATATACGGAATCCGGTCGTGGGTCATGCAGTCCTGCGCCGACCACATATATTGCACATTTGCCGTTGGATAAAGGCGGCGCGCCTCTTTCTCCAAGCCTTGATAATGATCTTCCTTCCTGTCCTGCCCTGTTTTATGGTCATAGCCGCCAAACAGAATCATTCCGTCCCATCCGCGGAAGGTCAATCCCCCGTCTTCGCAATCGACATACATATCCTTGAGCGTCCCCGCGCCTTGAAGCAGGGACAGATAGGAACGGCTTTGATAGATTTGGGTGAATAGAAGAGAATGTTTGTCGATAAACGGGTAATGCGAGGCGGATATGATGTGTTTGCAGCGGATGTTCCCCTTTTCGGTGTACACAATCCCCGCTTTTGCCGCCGTTGCTTTGGTATGTGTGTAAATTTTACAACCCGCGCCGGTCAGAATCTCACTGATATGCAGCGCAAATTTAAGGGGATGGAAAGAGGCTTGATGCGGAAAGCGCACCGCCCCCAAAATGTCAAACGGCAGCTCGGTCTTTCGGTCAAATGCCGCGTCCATACCGAGTTTTTGAACGGCAGATACTTCCTCCTCCATAGAGGGCAGGTTTTGCTCATCCGTCGTGTATACCCATGAATTGCAAGGGGTAAAGCCGCAATCGATCCGCTCGCGCCGGATGATCTCCCCGAAATGCTGAATGGCGTTTTGGTTCGCGGCCAAAACCTTTTGCGCGCCCTCCAACCCCAATCCTTTGAGCAGCTTGTGGTACAGGAGGCCGTGCTGTGACGTGATCTTCGCGGTCGTTCCGGCGGTCACGCCGCCGCACAACTCCCCGGCGTCGATCAGGATGATGTTCTCAACGCCTTTGCGGTAGAGAAAGTACGCGCACAAAAGACCGCACATCCCCCCGCCGACGATGACCGCGTCGGCTTGCGTGTCGCCCCGCAAGGGGTTATGACGGGGCATCTCTTCCTGCTGCCAAACCGACTGACGAATTTTTTCCAAAACCAAAGGAAAGCCCTCCCTGTTCATCCATTTCTTCTATATCCTTTGCCGATGAACGCATTGTTATACCGCCGCATACACTGCCTAGGAGGGGATGAGGCTATGGCGGGGGTACTGGAAGGCTTGGTTTTGGCGTTCGTTTGCTCGATCGACGCATTTGCGGCCGCTTTTGCTTACGGCGGCAAACGGATACGGATACCGCTGCTTTCCGCCGCGCTCATTACGGCGATCTGCACCGCCTTTTTAAGCGGAGCCCTCTTATTGGGCGTGTGGGCACGGCCGTTGTTGCCCGATTGGCTGATCATTTCCATCGGTTCCGGCATCTTATTCATTCTAGGCATATGGAAACTCCTTGACAAGGGGCATATCAAAGACGGCGACAAAAACGGGGATATGATCATATCCCCGTTTGAAGCGGTTGCGTTATCATTGGCGGTGGGCATAGACGGTCTTGCCGCCGGGGTGAGCGCTGGCGTCGGCAACGTGGATTTCACCGCCGCAACCGCCGGATCGGCTGTTTTGGGACTGGCGGCGATATTGGGAGGCAGCCGCCTGGGCAGGAAGGTATCCGGCGCGCTGCCGTTCAACCCGTCTTGGCTCGGCGGCGTGATTTTAATTGGTTTAGCGGTGTATAGAATCTTCTAGGCTATTTTCTTTTGTTGTAATAAAGCACAAGAGCCACCCCTGCCGCCATAACCGCGGCGGAGACAATGATCACAAGCATATAGCTGTCTTTATCGTCCGCGTCCTCGTCATCCCCGCCGGTCGGCGGGGGTGTTTCCGTTTGCCCGCCGGACGATTTATCGGGTGCGGAGATGGGTGTCATAGAGGCTTGGCCGCCGCTTTTCACATCGTCATACGCCCCGGCGAGATAGCCTTCGGGGTCCATGACGGCGTAGTAGGC
This sequence comes from Oscillospiraceae bacterium, assembly GCA_009782475.1. Taxonomy (GTDB): domain Bacteria; phylum Bacillota; class Clostridia; order Oscillospirales; family UBA929; genus UBA929. The sequence continues at coordinate 43,794 of WRIZ01000007.1, forward strand.
GAGTTTGGGGCTGGTGCTTTCGTCAAACAGAAGGGGGCTTCCCCCGCTGCGCCAGCTGGTGGGGTCGTCGATCCCCCAAATGGAGACGCGAACGATATGGTCGGAATATTTTTTGAAGATTTGAAAGAGTTCGGCATAGAGTTTAGCTTGCTTTTGCTCCTCCTCCTCGGTCAGTTCCTTATATCCCGTCCAGCTTCCCATCGGGATGTCCAGTTCGGCAATGCTGAGCTCACATCCTGTTTGAATCCACCGTATGATGGTTTCTTCCACATTGGCCGGGTTGAGATGGTTTGTCCAGTAATGCGCCTGCAACCCCAACCCTTCGATCAGGAGCCTATTGGGTTCGGTGTTGCGCGGGTCGGTTCTCCATTGTTCGTTGAGTTCTTCCGTCATTAGGGCAATGACTTCGCGCTTGTGGGCGTATTCTTCGTTATAATCAAGATAATAGAGGATGGCATTAGGGTCGGCCTGACGGGCAAAAACAAAGGCGTCGTAGATATAATCAGCTCCGCTTTCCCCGGTACTTGTGTCGGCACCGTTTTCATACGCTCCATACCATGGAGAATCTTCGTTGGTAGTGCCGTTCTTGCGCAGCTCGTCGTGCCAATAACCGTCGCCGGTGCTGGGAGTGAACGCTTCGTTCACAACGTCCCAGGAGATGACGCGTCCGGCGTAATGCCCCGCCACGGTGGTGATGTAGTCCTCCAAGTTGGCGCGCGCCTCCGCGCGGGTCAGCACCGACCCGTTGGGGTGTTGATTCAGCCAATCGGCCGACTGGGCGTGCCATACCAAAGTGTGCCCATGTACGGGGAAACCTGCGCCGGAGAGGATTTGCAGCATGGCGTCGGCGGCGTCAAAGATATATTCACCCTTGCTTGCTCCGCCCAGGGCGTCGGGTTTCATGGCATTGCCCAACGTCATCACATTGAAATGGCGTTTGACCAGCTCAAACCGCTGCCCGTTGAGGTCGGAGCGGACAACCGCGCTGCCCAGCAGAAAATGTTCGGCGTAGATTTCCTTCAATGACGGCAGGTTCAAACTTGGGGTGATCCCCCCGCCCTGCGGCGGATAAAACAGCATATCATCTATGTAGAACTCCGCGTCGGGCACATCACATTCGATGTAGATGGTCACAAACTCCGCGTTGGGATAGGAAGCCGTTCCAGTCAGTTCTGTCCAGCCCCCGGCGCGGGAAACCGTTTTCTCGTCAAGGCTGTAGTATTGCGCGCCGTCGCCCTGCCCGATTTGGGTACACAACCTGAATGTCACGCTCTCCGGCGTCTTGGGCAAGACCCAAATTGAGACGTCGTAGTGCAGACCCGGTTCGATATGCGCCGATACGTTCCTTGAAGGACCGTGCCATGCTGCGCTTCGGTTGGTGACCAACAGGGATTTCGTCCCGCCGCGAGCCTCTTCATCGGTCACGGTGAGAACCTCACTTCCGGCGTGGCCGCTAAAGCCCTGCCTGTTGTTGCTCTCAAAATCGATAAACGGCATCTCCACAGCCGCTTCAGCAAAAAAGGCGGACGGCGCGGAAAGGAGCAGTAACGTGACCGCCAGCAAACAAGCAAAACAGCGGCGGGCTCGGTTTTTTCCAAACATATCGTTTTCCCTTTCTATCTTCTTCACGAATGAACGGTCAACTCGGTTAAAGCCAAACGGACATAAATATTCCCAATCGCTTCATAGGTTTCCAAAACGCCGGTTATGTCAATGGTTTGCTCCTCTTCCGGGTAGCCGCCCTTCCAAATAAACTCCAATCCTTGCTGGCAGCAGCTGGCTTCATCCCCGACCATCACAAAATGGTGGATAAGCCCTGTTTGCTCAAAATACGTGGAATAATACTGCCCTTTGATCTTAATGGTTTTTCCCAAATAGTCATCAGAGTTTTGCAATATTGTAACAAGCTGAGAATACGCCACCACACTGCCGAGGATGCTTAAATCCAAATCAACACCGCCGGCAGGCTTTTTGCCTTGACCCGAACAGCCCGAAAGCAATGATCCCGCAAGGCAGATGGCAACCAAAACGGACAAAATTCTCTTCAACCCGCAACCCTCCTTGTGAATAAACCGGCCGCGCTGAACAGGAAAAACCCGGCAATGTCAACGGCAACAATGGTGGCACCCACAGGCGTATCGGCAACGATGGAGATAAGGATGCCAAAAGCGGCGCAAACAACCGATATGATAACGGAGGATATGGTGACCGCCTTAAAGTTTTTGAAAACGCGCATGGCCGACAGAGCCGGAAACACCACCAACGCGGAGACCAGGAGCGAACCGACCAAATTCATCGCCAGCACAATGATGACGGCGATCACAACGGCCAAAATCAGATTGTACAGTTTGGCTCTTGTTCCGGTCGCCGTGGCGAAATCCTCGTCGAAGGTAACGGCGAATATCTTATGGTAAAACAACAGGAAGACCGCAACCACCAAAACCGATAACCCAATGCACAGCCAAACATCGGTGGTGGATAACGTCAGAATGGACACCGAACCGAACAATGTGGCGCAGACGTCCCCGGCCAGGTTGGAGGCTTTGGAGAAGATGTTCATCACAAGATAGCCGATGGCAAGGGCTCCCACCGAGATCATGGCGATGGCCGCGTCGCCTTTGATTTTGGCGTTCTGCCCTGTGCGCAATAACAGGATGGCGCACAGGATGGTGATCGGGAGGACAAGAAAAACATTGTTTGACAGCTTCACCGCCGTAGCAATGGCCGTTGCGCCGAAAGCGACATGCGCCAGGCCGTCCCCGATAAACGAGAACCGCTTTAACACCAGCGTCACACCCAGCAGCGATGAACAGAGGGCTGTCAGAACGCCGACAGCCATGGCATATCGAACGATCGGAAACTGAAAGGATGCCGCCAGCTTATCCAGCATCTCGGTCATGTTTGCTCACCTTCCGATCTGATGTATCTTCGACCCGCCTCACTCTCTGTATAGCCCCCGGCTGTGCCGAAATACAGAGGGTTTTGCTCCCCTATGTGCAGGATGTGGGAGGCATGTTTCATAGAAGCGGTAATGTCGTGCGAAATCATGATGACGGTTGTGCCGCCGTCATTCAAATCCTTGATCAGCGCGTATAAATCGGCCGAAGCGTTGGGGTCAAGCCCCGCCACCGGCTCGTCCAGCAACAGGAGCTTCCGGGTGGCGCACAACGCCCGCGCCAACAGCACCCGCTGCTGCTGCCCGCCGGACAGCTCCCGGTAACACCGTTTTGCGAGGTTGGAGATACCCAGCCTCTCCATGTTTTCATCCGCCGCCCGCTTTTCGGCCTTGTTGAAATACGGGCGGATGCCGCAGCGGTTTAAGCAGCCCGAACGCACAACCTCCCGGACAGACGCCGGAAAATCTTTTTGAACCACCGTCTGCTGGGGCAGATAGCCGATTTCTTCGGGCAGCAGCCCGTCCCCCATTTGAATTTCGCCCGACATCGGCGTTTTCAGATGAAGCAGGGTTTTCATCAGCGTGCTTTTGCCCGAACCGTTATCCCCGACGATGCACAGATAATCCCCCGCATTTACGGTGAAGGAGAGATTGGAAACAACCGTCTTCCCGTCGTACCCGAGGATCAGGTTTTGGCATGACAACAGCGGCATATGTCTTCTCCTTTGTTACTGTAAAGCCTCTTTCAATACATTCAAATTGCTCCCCATGATGGCAAGATAGGCCGCCCCGCTTGCCGCGCCGCCCGATGTGACCGACTGCATCGAATCCAGCACGAGGATTCCCCGGTTTGGATCGTTGGAATTGCTGATGATGGTTTTGGCGATGGATTGGTTTGACCCTTCGGTCACCATCACATGGTTCAAATTCAGCTCGTCCAGTTTTTCCACCAAAAAAGTCATGGTTTGAAAGCTGGCTTCGGTTTCCGCCGAGCAGCCGGGGAAGGCCGCATACGCCTTTAACCCGTAGTCGTCCATCAGGTAACGGAAGGGGTAACGGTCACCGAACAATAATGTATCAACAGGAGCGGCATCCACCGCCTCCTTGTAGGCCGCGTCCAAGAACGATAACGCCGCCCGGTAGTCCGTCAGGTTGGCGTTGTATTGTTCAGCGTAGTCCGCATCCAGCGACGAGAGGATTTCGGCGATGGCGGCGCAGAAAATCTCCGCGTTTCGCAAAGAGAGCCACACATGCTCGTCAAACTCATCCTCATCGTCGTGATCGTCCTCATCGTGATCATCATCGTCCTGCATACCCTCGAAGAGTTCTTCTATCTTTGCCGCATCCCCGAGCGTTTCCAGCAAGTTTAAGACAATCATGTCCGGGTTTACCGCCTGCCGGAGCGCGGCGTCCGCCCAATGGTCGGATTCGCCTCCCACATAGATGAACAAATCGCAGGCGGATATGGTGATCATATCGTCGACGGAAGGCTGATAGTTGTGCAGGTCGGCCAAACTCCTCTGAAGCAGGGTCAGCTCTATATCTCCTACCCTGTCCCCTAGGATTTGACGCACCCAGTCGTATTGCGGGAAGACGGTGCAAACGATCTTTAAGGAATCCCCCGCATCCGATTTGGTGCTTTCGTTTGGGGCTGAACAGCCGGCAAACACCAAGGCTGTTATGACAACAAATACAATGAATTTTTTCAATGGAATTGACTCCTCCTATGTACTGTATTTATAAACAGTGGCTGCATTTCCCATACAAATCGGTTTTCGCGGGGGCTAACAGGTTAAAAAACAGCCTTATTTAGCTGTTACAGTTTAGCATTCCCGCTTATAGAAGTCAATGAAAATATATCCTCTTGATCAGCCCCGCGTAATATCGGTGCGGGTAATGATCCAACGCCCGGGCGATCAGCGGCAGGCGGGGCGAGCCGACATGCAGTTTGGCTCCCACATGGCGGAACCCCCACAGCGCGGGCGGGACTTTTGTGATGACGTCGTTGCTGTTTTCGATCCGCACCGTTTTGCTGACCCGTTTGTTGTATGACTTCATAAACGCCTTATTGCCTACGCGGGGACATCCGAAAACGATGGCTTCTATATCGCGGTCGGGGTAATTATATTCAATATCAACAGCGCAGAGAACGGCCAAAGCCGCGCCAAGCGAATGCCCGGTGATTTTCACCGCGCGGATTTCGGGTGTGATTTTGCTCAGGATACGGTCGCGTACGCCGGACAGTTTATAAAGGTTGATGAATCCTGTATGCACGCGGATTTTCGATGATGTGTTGTTATACGGGACGGTTTTTTTCCAAAAGGTGAGGTCGGCTTTCCAGTCGTTCCATGAATCCGTCCCCCGGAAGGTGATCCAAAGGGTATCGCCTTCCCTGCATAAAAAATAATGCACGTCTGCCCGCCCGTATACATTGACGGCCTGACAGCCATGAGACGTATAGGGCTGCACATCGCGGTAGGCCGCCGCCGAATATTCCATCGCCTTGATCATATCTGAACTGTTCATCGTACCACCTCCAGCCATCCTATGCCGGAGATGATGAACTGTTCGACATTTATCGCTCCGCGCACCACCGAAGGGCGTTTTCCAGCAGACGTTGAACCTGTTGGTTCTGCCAGACAGCCGGATGATGCCCCGGCGTGAGGACGCAAACCCGTCCTTTGCCCTGCGTCCGCACCAAACCTGCCGGGCATATCCACGCGGGAGAATTGTGATACGGATTTTCCCGGTATAAGTGTTCCTCGCCCTGCGGCGGGGAATAGGAGGCCATCAGAATGTCGCTATCATTTGATAGAATTTCCAATCGGTAGTGTTCGTCTACCTCGCAAAACGCTTCTACACCCTCTGTCACCGGATGCGGTTTGAGCGGTTGCACCATAACCGGGCAATCACAGGGATGATAGGAAAAACGGCAGCCCAGCAACCGCCCCAGTGCAAGATTGGCGTCGGTTGTGACCGTTCCGTTATGTACGGCCAAAAGGCCTCCGCCGTTTTCTGCATATCGGATAAACGCGTTCTCCGTTTCCTCTGTCATCCACCCCTCGCCTTTGCAAAGAACGACGACGGGATAGTTGCTTAGGCATTCGGGAGAAAAAGTACCGGCATCGGTGACAACGTCAAAACTGAACCCTTTTGCTTCGAGCGGTTTGACGCCGTCGGACGGCACAACTCCCGGGTGCCAATGATCGTCACAAATCAGCAAGCACTTCATATATGGAACTCCATTTGACCGCCGCTGTATTCGGCGACATAGCCGCCGCGGAAACCGCTGACTTCGGCGTACCCGTTTTCATCGGTGAAGCATTTGGTTTCCGGGGTGCGCCATTCCTTCTGTATCAACTGATATAGAGCATCATACGCCGGTTTGACGCGGGCGTCGCGGGTCATCAGCCCGGCCGGGGCGTTGAGCCATCCGCCGTCGCTGAAGCTCCAGTAGGTGACGGCTTCCACCAGCGGGCAGTTGAACAGCAGCTTGTAGAACGCGGAAAGTTCCTCAGCCTGCCGCGCTTCGCCTTCTTCCGTTGTAGGCCATTCCTCAGGAGCGAAATCGTTTAAGTCGATGATTTCCGGCGGCATCAGCTCGCCCGAGACCAAGTTGACTTCGGTGAAGTGCAGAGGAAGCCCGAACTTTTCAAAACGCGCCAAGACGGTCTCGGTTTTTTCAAGATTCCAGCAGCCTTGGTGCATATGCGATTGCAAGCCGATGGCGTTGAACTGGACGCCTGCGTCCAGCAATTCCCCGATCAGGTTGCTGTACTCCTCGCTCATGTTAAAGTCGTTGATGAGCAGGGTCGCGCTCGGGTTGGCCTGCTTCGCCTCGTCGAAGACCTTTTTCACAAGGCCGGTACGCCCCTCCTGCTTGCAGATGCGGGTGACGCCGTTGTCGTAACGGTCGAAAACAGGCATGATGACCACTTCGTTGATGACGTCCCACATGTCGATCGCGCCCTCAAACTCCGAGACGTCGCGTTTGATGCGTTCCAGCTGCGCCGACAAAATCTCGGCGTTGGACAGATCGAGCAGCCACGGAGCGGTGACGGTGTGCCAGCATAGAGGATGCCCCTTGACGGCAATACCCTTTTGGCGCAGCCATTGGGCGGTGTTCAGCAGGCGCGCCGTATCCGGTTTGCCGCGTTCCGGCTCAAAACGCCCCCAGTAAAAGGGCAAGGTGATGAAATTGAAGAGTTCCAGCATCTTCCCCACCCGCGCCTCAGCCCGGGCTTTCTCCTCGCCCTCCAGCTCGCCGTTGACGACCTGCACCGACTCAAACCCGGCGCAGCCGAATTGTTCCCTGCTTGTCAGCTGCCGCACGGTGATCTCGCTGTTGGCCAGCGGCATCCCGTCCGTTCCGATGACCTGAATGGCTTCCGATCCCATTCTGTGCGCAACCATACTGCTCATGGGGTACCCTCCTTTTTCATTTGGCGCGCGGCTGCCGCGCAAATCATAACATCCTCCGCTCCGGCGGAGAGGAGTAAGCTCCGGCATTCCCCCGCTGTCGCGCCCGATGTATAAATGTCGTCGATCAGTAAAACGTGCTTCCCTTCCGGGTTTCGCAGCACTTGAAACACATCCCGCACATTCTCCCGCCGTGCCTTATCGTCAGCCATTTTTGTTTGAGATTTGACTCGGCGTTTTTTCCTGAGCAGCCGTTCAACCGGAAGGGAGAGCCGCTTGCCCACGACGCGCGCCAGCCGTTCGCTCTGGTCGTATCCCCGCGTCCACCGCCGGAAAAAGTTGCACGGAACCCATGTGACAATGTCGATTTCCCGGCTGCCGACAGCCTCCGCCATCAGCAAACCGAAAACCTCCGCGCATCCCGAAAACCCCTTGAACTTATATCTATGCAACGCCAGCCGCACCGTATCACGGTAAATCAACGGCGCGATCACGCCATCTGAATCCGGCGGTTCCCGCCACGGTAATGTGTCTTGGCAATCCCCGCACAGCCCGTCTTTACAGGATTTACGGCAGAAAACGCAGCGTTTGGGGAAGAGGAAGGATAAAAAGTCAAACACCCGCCGTATCAACAGCGTTGCCGCAACATTTCTCCACGCAAATGCCGCACCCGGTGCATATATCGTAGTCAATCACAATTCTGCCGTAGGGGTTTGGCTCGCACTTGCCGATATTGACGCCGCAATCACAGCCGCAGCCGCACCCTGATGACACAACGCACTCAACCCGCTTATCCATAATGGGTTCATCAACCTCAATGTAACTGATTGCATCCACGGGGCAGATGTTGATGATGGTACACGCTTTTTCATTTGCGCCGCATTTTTGATCGTTGATGATAGGTTTCATCGCCGCACCTCTATTCATATTATTCTGCCGCCAGCAGCCCTTTTAACCCGCTGTAGCGTTTCAACCGCTTATCGTTCTGCGTCATGGCGGCGACCGTATCCTCCTGTCCGACCATGATGAGCCACTCCCGCGCCCTCGTGACGGCGGTGTACAGCACACGCCGGGTCATCAGTTTCCGCGGCCCCGGCATAACGGCCAGCACAACGGCTTTATATTCGCTCCCCTGCGCTTTGTGAACCGTCAGCGCGTAGGCCGGTTCCAGCTCGCCTAGGTTGTCGAACGCGTAGTCGGCCAAACGGTCGTCGTATCGGACAGTCAATGACGACGCTTTGAGGTCGATTTGTACAATAACGCCGATCTCGCCGTTGAATATCCCTGTGCCAGCCTGCGGGCTGTCTTCCTGTTTCCACAGTATATCATAATTGTTGCGGATTTGCATGACGCGGTCGCCCTCGCGGTATAAAAACTCACCGAACCGCTTTTCCAGCTTGTGTTCGGCCGCCGGGTTCAACGCCTCCTGCAAGACCTTGTTGAGGCTGACGGTGCCGCACGGCCCCCGCCGTGTGGCTGTGAGGACTTGGATATTCTCCGGCTCGATGCCAAGCTTGTCCGGCAGGCGGGCGGCGCAGAGTTCTGTGATGGTCTCCACAGCCGACAGCATGTCGCGGCGGCGCAGGAAAAAGAGGTTTTTATCGTTGCGGAACTCCGGCAGTTCCCCCCGGTTGACGCTGTGCGCCCCGGTGACGATCAGGCTCTCGGCGGCCTGGCGGAAAATCTCGGTCAGGCGGACAGAGGGGGTTTCCCCGCCATTCAGGATGTCTTCCAACACCGTTCCCGGCCCCACCGCCGGGAGCTGGTCGGGGTCGCCCACCAGCACCAGCCTTGTTTCCTCCGGCATCGAACGGGCGACGCAATCCATCAAAAGAACGTCCAGCATCGACACTTCGTCCAACACCACAACGTCGGCGTTCAGCGGGTTTTCCTCGTCCCGCAGGAAGCGCATGACGCCCCGTTCCGGGTCATAGCCGAATTCCAGCAGGCGATGGACGGTCGATGCCTCCCGCCCGCACAGTTCGCTCAGCCGTTTGGCGGCGCGCCCGGTCGGGGCGGCCAGCAGCACCTTCAGCCCCATCCAGTCAAACAGCCGCAGGAGTCCGCGCACCGTCGTTGTCTTGCCCGTCCCCGGCCCCCCGGTCAACACCGTCAGGCTGCACCCGGCCGCCGTCATCAACGCTTCCCGCTGCAAATCGGCGTATTGGATCGATAACTCCTGCTCGATCCGCCCGATGACGCCGCTTATATCGCGGGGGAGAGAGAAGGCTTGCGCCGATCGTTGACGGATGAAACGGGCGACGTTCCGCTCAGCGTCGTATAAGTGCTTGAGGTACACCGAGCCGTCGTCACAGGCGACGATCGTGCCTTCGCAATACAGCTCCTGAAGAGCGTCCTCCAGCGGGTCTTCTTCGGCGGCCAGCAGCTCGGCCGTGGCCGGAATGAGTTTTTCACGCGGGAGATAGACGTGTCCTTGGTCGAGGTTGTAATACAATTCGTATAATAACCCGGCTTTCAGCCTGACGGGTTCCGCTTCCCCAATGCCCAGCGAACCAGCCAGCTTGTCCACATGGTCGAAAGACGCCTCAAACGGCGGATACAGCAATACATACGGGTCTTCAGCAAGACGGTCGGAAGCCTCGGTTCCGTACCGTTTGGTCAGCTCTGCCGCGTAGGATGGGGAGAGATCGTTTTTGACCATTTGCTCCATCAGGCGGCGGAGAGCTGTTTGCTTTCCGAACAGTTCCCCGATGGATTGGGCGCGTTTAGGGGTGATGCCCCGCACCTCGCTCAAACGGTTTGGCTGGTGTTCCATCACATCGAGTGTTTCGGAGCCGAACCGCTCGACCAAAAGCCGCGCCGTCGCCTGCCCGACCCCCTGAATGATCCCCGAAGCGAGGTATTCCTGAATGGCCGAGGTCTCCGACGGGAGACACCGTTCGGCCGACTGCACGGTAAACTGCGGCCCGTGCGCCGGATGCTGCGTCCATCGTCCCCGCGCGGATATGTCCTCCCCCGGAGCGGGAGAGGGAATATGCCCCACGGCGGTTTGCAATGAACCATCCGGGCAGGCTACGCGCAGCACCGCCCAGCCCGTCTCCTCATTCGCGTAGACGACCGCCTGTATGACGCCCTCTAATATCTCGTCCGTCGTCCGACACCCCTTTGTAAACCTGTCCCAGCCAATCGGGTTTTGCGGCGGTCAGCGGGAATCCCAGCCATCTGCCGAAGACAGCCCACCCGGCCATGACCGCGCCGTATGCGCACAATACCGCCAAGAACCATGTCAGCAACATCGTCTCCACCCCTTACGGGGTATCCTATGCCGTCCGCCCGCCAAGCGTCACAAAAACCGCTTCCTTCCCAAGACGAACGAAAGCAGCCCGCCCAAAAGAAAGGTCACAATGCCCGCGGTGACGAGAGAGACCGAAAAGTCGCTCTGATATACGCCCGGCTCATTGAAAAGGGCGTAAACAGAACCTAAGAGCAATCCCAGTAAGACCAGATTAACCTGCCTATAATAACTTTTTAAGAGTATCCCAATCATTTTGGACATGGTGATACAGCCGATGATGATACCCGCGCCGAGAGGCAATAGAACCTTGCCAATATCCGGCAGCAGCCCGATGTTTGTGAAAACGGCCGATACATCTTTGACCGAATCCATCACCGGCTGATAAACCCCCAGCAGGAGTAAAAAGAAGGAGCCGCTTACGCCCGGTAAAACCATAGCCGCCGCCGCCAAAATCCCGGCGAAGAAGAGAAACACCATAAACGGCACGCTTATATCCGCCGCCGCGTCAACCGGATTTACGGCATAAACACGCTTCAAATGGGACATGACCGGTAAGGCCAAAGCGGGGATCAGGATCAAAACGGTTTCAAAAGGCCTGTATCCGCGTCCGCGCTCTTTGCCGTTCCGGTACATATAAGGGATGATCCCAACAACCAATCCGATAAAGAACAGTATCATGGGGAAGGAGTAATGATCCAGCAGATAACTCATGACCCTGCTGAAAGCCAGTAAGCCGCAAGCCGCGCCAATGAAAAAGAGAAGTAAAAACCGCAGGTGCTTCCGAATGTTTTTTTGAAAGCTGCCTATCGCTTCGATCAAATCGTCATAAAACCCCAAAATAACGGCAATGGTTCCCCCGCTCACACCGGGAACGGTTTCCGTGATCCCGAATGCCAGCCCGTTTATAACCGTCCGTATTGCTTTGAGCATCTTACCACCCGCAATTTTGGATTTATTATGTCAACCGATATTATATCACGCCAAGCAAAAAGACGCAAGCGAAATGCGTCTTTTTTGCTTTTTTGATATACACTTAACTCTTTGCCGCCCTTCCGTGGATGAGCCAAGACAACCTTTTATAGGTCAGGAAGGTGATCAGGCCGATTGACACGCCTTTCAGCAGGTTGAACGGTGTGATGGACAAGAGCACTACCTTCCACAGGCTGTCAACAGCGGGGATGATGGCGGCGCAAATGCCTATTAAAACTTCCTCGGGAACCATCACCCTTGTGAAAAACGGAACGGTGATATAGTAATTCGCGAATATCCCCACAAACGCCATGGTAAACACGCCGATTCCCATCCCCAGCAACGCGCCGCCGCGTGTTTTCCGAAATCGGTAAACCATCCCGGCCGGCAGCACCAACGCGGCACCCACGATGAAGTTGGCCAGTTCGCCAACCCCGCCGGTGGTGGTCACCGTAAGATGTATCGCGTTTTTCAGCAGTACGATGGTGACCCCGGCGACCGGGCCGAAAGAGAACGCCCCAATCAATGCCGGAAGCTCGGAAAAATCCATTTTCAAGAACTCCGGGAAAATCGGCAGCGGGAATTCCAGTATCATCAGAACGGAGGCCACCCCGGCCAGCATGGCTGTGACCGTCATCACGCGGAGGCTGCTTTTCATCGTTTTCACCATTATCATCTCCTAAATCACAAGATAAACGCCCTTAAACGGTTCGTTTAAGGGCGTGACAACGCATAAAACTATGCGGCTCACCTTCTTCCATCCAGACTGTAACTGTCGGCACCGGAATCACACCGGTTCAGCGGAAATATTCCGCTCGCGGGCTTTGAATGTCGCGCTCTGTGCGCGGTTCACGGGCGGTTGCGGAAACCTCTCCGGTTACGTTCGCAGGCTCACTAGACCTGCGAGGTGTTCCGCTCCCTGTGACCCGACAGAGCAGCTCTCTTCTTACCGCCGGTGGGGACTTTCACCCCGCCCTGAAGATGTATTTACTTTTGGACTGCTTACGCGATCTGCGGGATGTCGATCACAACGCCGCTGCCGATTTGGTTGAAGGTATAGTTCATGATCATTTCCATGTCGACCGTTTCACCCATAACCGACATATCCATCTTCATGGCCATCCGCATGGATTTCAGGTTGCCGCTGTTGTCGGCAACGGCTTCGATGATGACGTCGCCAATGTTCATGTCAACCGACGACATGCCGCCCAGTTCATCCATAGCGTCGCCCATCGAATCAAGCACAAAATCGGAAAGCATGGAACCGTCCACAATGATGGTGATCTTTTCGCCGCCGCTCACCGTTGTTGTTTCCACCGATTTGATGGCTTCTTCCTCAAAATCAGGCAAATTGACGGTGCTGTCCATCTGCGTGTTGAGCTGATCCATCAGTTCATTCATATCAAACCCCATATCGGCCGCGCTTTCGCCTCTCACCGGGATTTCCTCGCCGTTCATGGCAAAATACTCTATGAGGCCGTTGGTGTTGAGAATCATTTCAATCTCTTCACCCTGCATTTCCATGATGTAATACAGCTTTGCCCCGTCAAAGATCATCTCCATATAGATGTCTTCCCCGTACATATCCATGTTCATCACCATGGCGAGTTTTTCTACGCCGTCTTCGATGACCATCTTCATATTGCCGTCCATACGCATGGATACATTTTCAAACCCGGCTTTCATACGGATGTCCATATCGAAATCCACGTCAAATTGCGTGTCGTCTCCATCGCTGTTAAGCCCTTCCATCCAGTTTGTGTATGTGGTATGGGCTTTGCTCTTTGTCATACCCGACAGCAAAGCGTCTTCCTTTTTGCCGTCTTTCTCTTCCGGGCTGTTTTTGCCGCCGAAACCGCCTCCCGAAGAGCCGCCTCCCGACGTATCGTTTGCGCATGCTGCCATCAACAACGACAAAACAATGACGAGCGCGAGAATGGTTTTTCTTCTCATAGCGATCCCTCTTTCCTCATATTTGAGTTTTCCCCTTAGGGATCATTATAACGGCATCATTTCGTTTTGTCAAGGAGGGCTTCTTTCAAAAACTGCCCCGTATACGACACCTCACAGGCCGCCACCTCTTCCGGCGTGCCTTGCGCGACGATTTCGCCGCCTCCCCCGCCGCCTTCGGGACCGAGGTCGATGACATGGTCGGCCGTTTTGATGACCTCAAGGTTGTGCTCAATGACCAAAACGGTATTGCCGCCTTCCACCAGCCTCCCCAGCACCTCGATCAGGCGGTGGGTGTCGGCGATGTGCAGCCCGGTGGTCGGCTCATCAAGGATGTAGATGGTGCTTCCGGTGCCGCGTTTGGAAAGCTCGGTCGCCAGTTTCACCCGCTGCGCCTCGCCGCCCGACAGCGTCGTCGAGGGCTGACCCAGCTTGATATACCCCAGCCCCACCTCGCAGAGGGTTTGGATTTTGCGGTGTATCCGGGGGATGGGCGCGAAAAACTCCAACGCTTCGGCGCAGGTCATGTCGAGGACTTCGTGGATATTCTTGGTTTTATAACGCACTTCCAGCGTCTCGCGGTTGTAGCGTTTGCCTTTGCATACATCACAGGGGATGTAGATGTCGGGCAGGAAGTGCATCTCAATTTTAATCAGCCCGTCGCCCGCGCAGGCTTCGCACCGCCCGCCGCGTGTGTTGAACGAAAACCGCCCTGGGCCGTAGCCGCGTATCTTTGCGTCCGGGGTGGCGGCGAACAGGTCGCGGATGTCGGAGAACAGCCCGGTATAGGTCGCCGGGTTGCTTCGGGGCGTCCGCCCGATGGGGGATTGGTCGATGTCGATGACTTTGTCGAGGTGTTCCAGCCCTTCGATGCGGTCGTGCGCGCCGGGGCGGGTACGGGCACGGTTAAGTGATCCGGCGAGGGCTTTATACAGAATGTGGTTGACCAGTGAGCTCTTGCCCGAGCCGGAAACGCCTGTGATACAGGTTTGGCAGCCGAGCGGAATGGAAACGTCAATGTTTTTCAGGTTGTTCTCCCGCGCGCCGCGGACGGTCAGCGTTTTGCCGTTCCCTTTGTGCCGGACGGCAGGGACGGGGACGGACTGTTTGCCCGAGAGGTATTGCCCGGTGACCGAGCCGGGGCAGTCCATAATCTCCTGAAGTGTCCCGGCGGCGACGACTTCGCCGCCCTGAACGCCCGCGCCGGGGCCGACGTCAACGATGTAATCGGCTTCCAGCATGGTTTCCTCGTCATGCTCGACAACGAGGAGGGTGTTGCCGAGGTCGCGCAGGCGTTTGAGGGTGGCCAGCAGCTTTTTGTTGTCCCGCTGGTGAAGACCAATCGACGGCTCGTCGAGGATATACAAAACCCCCATCAGCGACGAACCGATTTGAGTCGCCAGCCTGATCCGCTGGCTCTCGCCGCCCGACAAACTGCCCGACTGGCGCGAGAGGGTAAGGTATTCCAGCCCGACCGAACGCAGGAATCCCAGCCGTTCGCGGATTTCTTTCAGGATACGGTCGGCAATCAGGCTCTCTTGGGTGGTAAACTCCACCGTATCCCAAAAGGCCAGCGCGTCGGTGACCGGCTTTAAGGCGTATTCGGAAATGTCCAGCCCCCCCACAGTGACGGCAAGGCTCTCTTTTTTCAGCCGTTTGCCTTTACACTCGGGGCAGGGAACGGGCGACATCATCTCCTCGATGTGCTGGCGTGAGCCGTCGGACTGGGTGTCGCGGTAGCGGCGTTCGAGGTTGTTGACCAGCCCCTCGAAAGCGTGGCGGTGGATGCCGGTCGAGCCGTTGGCCTTGATGTAAGGCAGGTCGAGCTTGACGCCTTTGGTGCCGTACATCAGCGCGTCGAAGGCTTCCTCCGGGATGTCGCACACCGGGGTGTCGAGCGAGAAATCATACCGTTTGGACAGGCCGCCGAAATACATGCGGGCGATAGAGTTGTCGTCGGCTCCGTTCCACCCGCCCGCGACGACGGCACCGCCGCTCAAGGACAGCGACATATCGGGGATGACCCGGTCGGGGTCGACCTTCAAATGCGCGCCCAGCCCCATACACTTGGGACAGGAGCCATAAGGGTTGTTGAACGAGAACATGCGCGGCGTCAGCTCTTCCATCGAGACGCCGCAGTCTTCGCAGGCGTAATTCTGCGAAAAGAGCAGCTCTTTCTCGCCCGGGCCGATGTCGATGATGATCAGCCCGCCCGACAGCCCGGCCGCGATCTCGGTTGAGTCGGTCAACCGCTGCTGGATGTCGGACTTGATGACAAGGCGGTCGATGACGATCTCAATGTTATGCTTCTTGTTTTTATCCAGCGTGATCGTCTCGGTCAGGTCGTACATGCTCCCGTCGACGCGGACGCGGGTAAACCCGCTCTTTCTCGCGTCGGTGAACACCTTGGTATACTCGCCCTTGCGGGCGCGAACCACCGGCGCGAGGATTTGGATGCGCGACGATTCAGGCAACGCCATTACCTGATCGATGATCTGATCGATGGTCTGCTGATGGATGACCTTCCCGCAGCGCGGGCAATGGGGGATGCCCACCCTTGCCCAAAGCAGGCGCAGGTAGTCGTATATCTCGGTGACCGTCCCCACCGTGGAGCGCGGGTTTTTGCTGGTGGTCTTTTGGTCGATGGAGATGGCCGGGCTGAGGCCGTCGATGTAGTCGACGTCGGGCTTCTCCATCTGCCCCAAAAACTGCCGGGCATACGCCGACAGGCTCTCCACATACCGCCGCTGCCCTTCGGCGTAGATGGTATCGAACGCCAGCGAACTCTTCCCCGACCCGGACAGCCCGGTTAGAACGACCAGCTTGTCCCGCGGGATCTCGACGTCGATGTTTTTCAGGTTATGCTCGCGCGCGCCTTTGACAAAGATTGAATTTCGCATGTTTGACCCCTTGACTATCATTTGAATTTTTTAGTGATGATAAACTCCCTCAATACGGGTGGCAGCCTTGCCGCCGAAACGTATGCAATCATTCATATATACCAGCTTCACGGTGTTGTAAATCCGATCGGCACCGCCTTGCTCGATCGTTATCGGGCTGCCGTC
This sequence comes from Oscillospiraceae bacterium, assembly GCA_009782475.1. GTDB lineage: Bacteria > Bacillota > Clostridia > Oscillospirales > UBA929 > UBA929. Next base: position 60,349 of record WRIZ01000007.1, read on the forward strand.
CCATACCTTGTTTTTGAGCATGTAATAGCCAAACGCGCTGTTCCCCGAACCGGTGGCAGGGTCTTCCAAATAACCAAATTTCGGTGCGAATACGCGTGTACGCGCTTTGTTTTGCGGATTTTCTGTTTCAAGCGAGAAAATCAATGTTATATCAATTTGTTGATTTAAGCAAAAGGTTTTCAAGATTTGCTCATCCGGGAAAATGCTTATCTCATCTTTCAACGCGGTCATCGGAACGATCAGTGTTTTCAATCCCGCATCGATGACGTCAACAGGATACGAATTGGAGATTTGATTCTTTTGAAGCGATAAAGCCTCCGACACCTCATCTATACTTAACTCCGTTCCGATATGCCGAGGCTTGGGGGCGGATATATAAACCGCATCTTGTGTTTCAATCTCATTATACACCGTAAGGACGCCTTTTTTACCCGCGTAAATTGTGATTTCTTTCTTTTCCAGCAGAGCGGGATTCCCTTTGATGAGGTCATACATACACGCAACGGTGCCGTGCCCGCAAAAATCGACTTCACATTCGGAAGAATAGTATGTAAGCTCAAAAGAACGATCCGGTTTCGTCCGGCAATAAACAACCTCAGAAATAAAACCTTTATGCCGCTTTGCGATATGCAGCATGTCGGCTTCGCTCAAAGACTGCCCTTCTTTCAAATAGATACAAGCCGCCGGATTGCCCAATGATTCCCCGGAGGTAAAAGCATCTATTTTTTTATACCCGTATGGTTTCATCCTTTATTCACCGTCGTAATACTCCACGCCGCTGTCCAGTCGGTAGTTGTCATATATCCCGTCGGCTCTTACGCCCAGCTTTTTAGAATGGGGATAATATACGATTTCCGGTCTGATATGAGTATCCACATCTAGATAGATTAGATCCTCCGTCTCCGAAGTGTTTGTGATTTTGTGCGCGCCCTCCTTCACAGCCGGGCAGACGATGACGTCTCCCGCCGCAATAGGGCGGCGTTCCTCAAAGGTTTCCAAAACCCCGCTCCCGGAAATCACATAAAAAACCTCTTCGTTGGCGGTGTGGTAATGAAAAGGATAGTTCGATTTGCCGGGTGACAGCGTATAAAACGCCGTTTTCATTTGACTGTACGACACTTCATGCATGGTATATTCATACTGGTTGTGTTCGTGGTGTTTGGGCGTGATTGTCTCTCTGTTAGTGATGATGATCTCGTTCATTGTTTCATTTCCTTTCTATTATATATCATTATTTTTATGGATAATTAGCCCTTTCATATGTTCCAGCGTCGCCGCGTCAGGATCGCGGAGCCGGATGACGAAATGCCCGCAAGTATGATGATACTTTTCTCCGCAAATCACGACGCTGTGACCGTCGCCGTTGTTGCACATATGAACGCATTTGGTGCAGGGATGAATCCCCGCGATGACCTTTTCTTTGATGTTTTCGTCATTGATAAACTCATTAAGGTACTCGTCGCGCTGCCCGGAAGGCCAGATATACCAAGACCCGTTATATAATTTCAGATAGCAGACCCGGACTTTACGATAGGTCGCCGACCATGAGTTGGCCGAGCCCCATTGAGGGTTCATTTTATTTGCCCTTAACCATGAGACGAAATCAAGGGCGTTTTTTAGATTTTCGCCTTTGAGATACCCATTTAGTACATCTTCTATTTTGGGACGCACTTTCTTTTGCTCGCGGTACAAGGATTCACTATCCATCTTACCTGTCCCCCTTCAGCTTGATGATTGTAGCTCCACTCTCCAAATCCAATCCATGATCAGCGCGGCGAAAAGCGGTTCGTTGTCTATCTGTAAGTTATGCCCCGCGCAGTCCACCGCCGCGTACGTTGCCCTCGGAAACATTTCAACGAGCTTGAACGCGTCCGAGTACCCGACGGCTTGATCCTGCCGTCCCGTGATGATACAGGACGGTTTATGGAACGGGGCTGCCTTCAAGGAATGATACAAAGGAGGGTCGCAATCCCCGTTGAAGTAGTTGGACAGAAATTCTGTATCAGAAATCTGTATCCCCGACAGAATATCAGATTTATATCTGCGGTATGTCTCCGGGGCCGCGATCACGGCATACTCCAAAAACGCGGCTAAATCCGGGTCGTCTTCCGGCGAGCCCAGTTCCGGCGACTTCCAAATGATCTGTTTCTCAGGAAGGTTTTGCCGGTCTTGCGTCACACCGGGACAAAGCAGCGCGATGCCGTTGATCCGATCCGGCATTTGGGCGGTCAGCCCCAATGTCAGATACCCGCCGAATGATTCGCCGATCACTAGGAATTGCCCTTCGGGGAGTACGGCTTGTATAAATCCTGTGAGTATTTCCAATGTATGACGCGCGTTTTGAATCCACCGGGCCGACGGGGTCTTCCCCATTCCCGGCAAGTCCACATAAATCCTGCGGTAGCTCTGTGTTTGGCTGAATATCGGCTCCAAACATCCCGACATCAGGCGGTGATCGACCCAATAGCCGTGAATGCACAATACAGGCGTCCCTTCCCCGTATTCTTCGTAGTAAACGGGAAGTTCACGAACGGTACAGTTCATATTACCCGTCCCCCTTCAGTTTAATGATTTGGTCACGCAACAGCGCGGCGTACTCGAACTCCAGCATCTGCGAGGCTTTCTTCATCTCGGCCTCGAGTTTCCGCAACAGCTCCAACCGTTCTTTTTCGGTCATTTGCGTTCCGTCCGCCTTCTTTTGTGCGTCCGGCTTCTTTGACATCTCGGGCAGGTCGCCCACCTTTTTGATGATGGTTTTCGGAACGATGCCGTGTTCCGCGTTATGCGCCATTTGTATACCCCGGCGGCGGTCGGTTTCGCCGATGGCGCGGCGCATCGAGGGGGTGATGCTGTCGGCGTAGAGGATGACCCGGCCTTCGCTGTTGCGCGCCGCCCGCCCGATGATTTGGATCAAAGACGTTTCGCTTCGTAAAAAGCCCTCTTTGTCGGCGTCGAGGATGGCGACGAGCGACACCTCGGGCAAGTCAATGCCTTCGCGCAGCAAATTGATGCCGATCAGCACGTCGAAGACGCCCAGCCGCAGGTCGCGGATCAGCTCGACCCGCTCCAAGGTGTCGATGCTGTGGTGCAGATACCGCACCTTGACGCCCAGCCGCTGGAAGTGCGCCGTCAGGTCTTCGGCCATCTTTTTGGTTAGGGTGGTGACCAGCGTCCGCTCTTTGCGTTCGGCGCGCTCGTTGATTTCATGCAGCAGATCGTCGATCTGCCCTTTAACGGGGCGGATGACCACTTCGGGGTCGATCAGCCCGGTCGGGCGGATGACTTGCTCCACGATTTGCCCGCTCCGCTCGCGCTCGTACGGCCCGGGCGTTGCCGAAACGTAGATGATTTGATTGAGTTTATCGTTAAACTCCTCAAAATCGAGCGGGCGGTTGTCAAATGCCGACGGCAAGCGGAACCCGTAGTCGATCAGCACCGCCTTGCGGGAACGGTCGCCCTTGAACATGCCGCGTACTTGCGGCACGGTGACGTGCGATTCGTCGATCACCAGCAGAAAGTCTTCGGGGAAATAATCGAGCAGGGTAAACGGCGTAGAGCCGCGCGGCCGCCGGGAGAGGGGGCCGGAATAGTTTTCGATGCCGGAGCAGAACCCCAGCTCGCGGATTGATTCTATGTCATACAATGTGCGCTGTTTGATCCGCTGCGCTTCCAGCAGTTTGCCTGTTTCCTCAAATTCCTTGACCACCGCCCACAGCTCTTCTTCAATGTCGCGCAAGGCTTCTTCGATGGTTTCCGGCGCGGCGATATAGTGGGTGGCGGGATAGATGGCGGCATGGTTTAGGACGGTGCGCGGCGTCCCGGTGACGATGTCCACCTCGCTGATGCGGTCGATCTCGTCGCCGAAGAATTCGACCCGGATGGCCGTATCGTGGTTGTAAGCCGGAAAAATCTCAACCGTATCCCCCCGGACGCGGAACATATTGCGCTCAAACGCCACGTCGTTGCGGCTGTAGCGGATGGACACCAGCTTTTTCAGCATGGCGTTGCGCTTCATCGTCATTCCGGGGCGGAGGGAGAGGATTTGCTTTTTATAGTCGATCGGGTTGCCGAGGCCGTAAATGCACGACACCGACGCCACAACGACAACGTCGCGGCGTTCGGCCAGCGAGGAGGTCGCACTATGGCGCAGGCGTTCGATCTCTTCATTGATTTTGCTGTCTTTCTCAATATAGGTGTCGGTGTGCGGGATATAGGCCTCGGGCTGATAGTAATCGAAGTAGGAGACGAAATACTCCACGGCGTTGTTGGGGAAATATTCTTTCAACTCGGCGCAGAGCTGTGCCGCCAGCGTTTTGTTATGCGCCAGCACCAACGTCGGGCGGCGCACCCGCTCGATGACCTTGGCCATGGTATAGGTCTTGCCCGACCCGGTGACGCCCATCAACGCCTGCTCGGTCAGGCCATTCTCCACCCCTTCGGCCAGCTGCCCGATGGCTTTGGGCTGGTCGCCCGCCGGCTGATACGGGCTAACGACTTCAAAGTCCGGCAAAGGACAATCCCCCCTGTCACATACCAACCATTCTAACAGAACGCTTGTACTTTGACAAGGGGGTTTGCGGAAATATTTTATCATCCCGGCGGTTTCACTTCCCAATTCTCTTCGCCGCGATCGAATACACCTCGTCGTCGGCACGGGCGGCTATGACGATGATTTTCATTACATTCTCAATGCGAATGGCCTTATAAACAACGCGCAGTCCCGTGTTTTTAAGTTTAATTTTGCAAAGACCCGTCAGGTTATATCCGTGTTTATGGCCTAAAGGGTCGCCGTAACCACCTTCGTTTCGCGGGAGAGGGTTTTTAGCAACTTTATTTAGTGATTTTTCCACTTTCATTGCCAGTGAGCGATTTAAGGCTTTCATATCGGCTTTCGCTTCATCTGTATGCTCAATCCTCCAACTCATATTCAAGCTCCACATCATCCATAGCGTCAATTTCGTCTTGCGTGATCCCCAATTCCGCCATTACCTGCTCGTTTGTATACGTAATTCCCGTATCATTTGCCAACCGCTCCGCCACCAACGAGTATAAGTGCATTTCGTCGATGTGCTCAACCATCGCTTTATAATATTCCGGTGCTAAGACCACTCCGGCAGGTACATTATTTTTCACAACGATCTTAAACCCGGATTTCCGCACCTCGTCGAAAATCTTACCGGCTTCACCCTTGTTGAATCGTGAGAGCGGTACAAGCGCATCCATTGCACTGCTTAGAACCATAGGATTAATCATGGTATTAACCTCCATATATATCATCAACATTATTATAGTATATATCTATAACAATGTCAATAGGTAAACAGCAAAAACCGCCGGGGAGCATCCCGGCGGTTTTTTACAAGCAATCCCTCATACCCGAAACAAGTCGGTACTCAAATACTTCTCGCCCCGGTCGGCTAGAATGACCACCATCACGCCGCTGTCCAGTTTTTGGATCTTGCGCGTGGCGGCAAGCATGGCCGCGCCGCTGGACATGCCGACGAAGATGCCCTCTTCCAGCACGATCCGCCTGGCCGTTTCATACGCCTCTTCGGTATCGATCAGGATGCTCTCGTCGATCTCGTCAATGTTGTAAATCTCCGGCACGATGGCTTCGGCGAGATTTTTTAAGCCCTGTATGTAATGGCCTTTGACCGGCTGCGCCTCGATGATTTTGACGTCGGGGTTCCGCTCTTTGAGCATCATGCCCACGCCCATCAGCGTCCCCGATGTGCCGAGAGCCGAAACGAAATGGGTCACACGGCCTTCGGTCTGCTCCCATATTTCTTCGGCGGTGGTTTTGTAGTGGGCGCATTTGTTGTTCTCGCTGGAAAACTGGTTGGGGTTATAGTATTTGCCCGGGTCGGCCGCGATCATCTCCCGCGCCTTGATGATGGCGCCGTCGGTTCCCAGTTCGGGGGCGGTGAGGATGATCTCGCCGCCGAAGGCTTTGATCATCTTCTGCCGCTCGACCGAAACCGCCGAACTCATCACGATCTGGACGCGGTAACCTTTGACCGCCCCGATCATGGCAAGGCCGATGCCGGTGTTGCCGGACGTCGGCTCGATGATGATTTTATCCTTCGTCAGTTCCCCGTCGGCCTCGGCCTGTTCGATCATGTTGAGGGCGATCCTGTCTTTGATGCTGCCGGTGGGGTTGAAACCCTCCAGCTTGGCGTAAAGCTCCACCTTCGGGTTGGGGTTCATGCGATTGATACGCACCATCGGGGTGCGTCCGATCGTACTGAGAATGTCATTATGGATCATACTGTCACCTTTCCTATTAGTGCTCCTGTTGGGCAGACTTCAGCGCATTTTCCGCAGTTGACGCATTCTATGCAATCCCCGGCCGGCATGACAACGGTGTCGAATCCGCGCCCGACAAAGCCGAGGACGCCCGCGCCGACCTCCTCTTCACAGAGGCGGACGCACAGGCCGCAGAGGATGCACTTATCGGGTGTACGGACAACGCCGGGGATGTCGTCTTCGACGGCGCGGCGGTGCATTTTGCCGCCATATTTTTCCGGCTGCACATCGTATTGGTTGGCGTATTTGATCAGTTTGCACTCGAAATAATCCAAACAACCGCATTCAAGGCACCGGGACGCCTCTTTTCGGGCTTCCTCTTCTGTCAAACCCGGGTTGATTTCTTTGAAATCTTTGATCCGTTCCCCGGCGGGGCGGCAGCGCACCTTTACGCGCAACTCTTTTTTCCGATCCTCAAAATCTTTAGCTGTCTTCTCCGTTTTGACCAAATAGGGAGCTTTATACTCCAGCGTTTCGCCGTTGAGGTACCTGTCAACCATCCCGGCGGCGCGGCGCGCCTCCCCGATGGCGGAGATGGCGATGCCGGCTCCGTTGTTGGTGGCGTCGCCGACGGCGAAAACCCCTTCGAGGTTGGTGCGGAAAGTGTGCTCGTCGGCGGCAAGGGTTTTCCAGCGGGTCAGTTCCAGCTCTTCCAGCCCGGAGACGTCTGTCTTTTGGCCGATGGCGACGAGAACGGACTCAACGTCTAGCGTCTCCTCTTTGCCCTGCACGGCAACCGGGCGGCGGCGTCCCGACGCGTCGGGCTGCCCCAGTTCCATGATTTGCAGACGGACGGCACAGACTTTGCCGTCTTTTCCAATGATCTCGATCGGGTTGGTCAGGTTTTTGAAAACGACGCCCTCTTCTTCGGCTTCGGTGATTTCAATCTCCTCGGCGGGCATCTCGTTTTTGGTGCGGCGGTAGATGTTGTAAACGGCGTCCGCGCCCAAGCGCACGGCGGTTCGGCAAGCGTCCATGGCGGTGTTGCCGCCGCCGACGACGGCGACCTTTTGCCCAGAGAGCGGGTACAATACGTCTTCATTGCGATTGTCCGAACCGGACATTGTCTGCGGCGACACGCCGCGCAGGAAATCTATGCCTCCAACCACGCCGTCCAGTTCTTCGCCCGGGCATCCCAGCCCGACGGAAGTCCATGCTCCCACGGCGACAATCACAGCGTCGTAGTCTTTTTTTAGATTACTCAATGTAATATTTCGACCTATTTTTACATTATTACGCATTTCCACCCCTGTTTTGGCAATGACGTCGATCTCTTTCTGCAAAATCTCCTTCGGCAGGCGGTATTCGGGAATGCCGTAGCGCAGCATCCCGCCCATCTGCGGCATGGCGTCGTAGACGGTGACGGCGTGGCCTTTTAGCCGCAGGAAATACGCCGCCGTCAACCCGCCGGGGCCTCCGCCCACAATAGCAACAGATTTACCGCTCTCCTCCCGGCACTTACGCCCAGCGTACGCTAGGCGTGTGCCACCCTCCTCTAAGAGGAGGGCTTTTGGCTCCCTCTCAGAGGGAGCTGTCGCCGCAGGCGGCTGAGGGAGTATCGCTTTATCCCCCACATATCGTTTTAGTTCCATAATGGAAACCGGCTCTTCCACCAGCTCGCGGCGGCAGGCTTCTTCGCAGGGATGGGGGCAGACCCGCCCGATCGAAGCGGGGAAGGGCAGTTTTTCCATGATGAGGTTATACGCCTCATTGTATTTCCCTTCGGCAGTCAGTTTGACATAGCCCTGACAGTCGGTTTCGCCCGGGCAATGGAGGACGCAGGGGGCGACGCAGTCCCCGGTGTGGTCGCTTAATAAGAGCTCTAGCATGGTTTGGCGGCTCTTGCGCACCCGCTCGGTGTCGGTATGGATGACCATGCCGTCCGCCGCCATGATGGAGCAAGCGCGCAGGAGGCGCGGGTTCCCCTCGGCTTCCACGACGCAGATGCCGCAGGAGCCATAAATCTCCGCCCGCTCGTCGTGGCAGAGGGTGGGGATGTCAATGCCGTTGGCGCGGGCGGTTTCGAGGATGGTCTGCCCCGCTGTCCCCGCACATTCGATCCCGTTGATTGTTAGTTTGATTTCACCCAACCTAATCCACCTCCACCGCGCCGAACCGGCAGACCTCGGCGCATTTTCCGCATTGGACGCACGCTTCCATATTAATGACATGCGGCTTTTTGACCTCGCCGGTGATCGCGGCGGCCGGGCACTTTTTGGCGCACAGGGTACATCCGGTGCATTGTTCGTTGATGTTGTATGTCAGCAGCGGTTTGCAATGACGCGCCGTGCATTTTTTGTGGTTGATATGGTCTTCGTATTCATTTCGGAAGTAGCGGATGGTCGTTAAAACCGGGTTGGGCGCGGTCATCCCCAACTGGCAGAGTGAGCCGGACTGGATTTGTTCGGCGAGTTCGCTGAGAAGCTCTATATCCCCTTCGCGGCCTTCGCCGCCGCAGATGCGTTCGAGGATTTCGAGCATCCTGCGGTTGCCGACGCGGCAATGGGTACATTTCCCGCAGCTCTCCTTACAGGTGAAATCGAGGAAATACCGCGCCGTATCCACCATGCAGGTGGTTTCGTCCATCACCACCATGCCGCCCGAACCCATGATGGCTCCTGTGGCGGCCAGCGTTTTATAGTCGATCAGGGTATCGGCCAATTCGGCGGGAATACAGCCGCCGGAAGGGCCGCCCATCTGAACGGCTTTGAAGGCCTTTCCGTCTTTGATTCCGCCGCCCGGACCGAACACGACGTCGCGGATGCTTTGCCCCATCGGGATTTCCACCAGCCCGCCGTTTTTGATCTTGCCCGTCAGCGCGAAAACCTTTGTCCCTTTGGAGTTTTCCGTCCCCATAGCCGAAAAGGCCGCGCCGCCGTTACGGATGATCCACGGGATGTTGGCGTAGGTTTCCACATTGTTGATATTGCTGGGTTTCTTTTGATACCCCTTTTGCGCCGGGAAGGGCGGTTTGAGCCTTGGCATCCCGCGCTCGCCTTCCAGCGAAGCGATCAAGGCCGTCTCCTCGCCGCAGACGAAAGCCCCCGCGCCCGCTTTGATGCGCATGTCAAAGGAAAATCCGCTCCCGAAGATGTTTTGCCCAAGGAAACCCTTCTCCCGCGCCTGCTTCATGGCGATTTCCAGCCGCGTGATGGCCAAGGGGTACTCGGCGCGGACGTAAACGATCCCTTCATCCGAACCGATAGCGTAGGCGGCGATCAGCATCCCCTCGATGACGGCGTGCGGGTCGCCCTCGATGACGGCGCGATCCATAAACGCCCCGGGGTCGCCCTCGTCGGCGTTGCAGATGACGTATTTTTTCTCACCCGGTGAAGAGCGCGCGGCGTTCCACTTGAACCATGTCGGGAAGCCCGCCCCGCCCCGCCCGCCGATGCCGGAGGTTTTGACCTCTTCGATGACCTGCTCGGGCGTCAGCCCGGTCACGCACTTTTTCGCGGCTGTGTATCCGGCTCTTGCGGTGTATTCTTCTATGTTTTCCGGGTTGATGACCCCGCAGTTGGCCAACGCCACCCGGGTCTGCCCGTTGATGTTGTTCAAGTCATCCTGTTTGATCGCGTACTGCCCGGCGTCGTTCGGTTCGCCGTTGATCAGCTTCACAATCTCCCCGGCGGCTTTTTCATTGACTTTGACGAATGCTTTACCATCTATCTCGACAATAGGCTCAAGATAACACAAGCCATTGCAGCCCACCAACGTGACGTTGGATCCAATGACGCTGCGCTTCAGCATCTCAAGACTCTCACCGGCTCCGGCGGCGACGCCGCAGCTTCCCATTCCGACCGTCACCTTCATCCGGCAGTCTCCCCTTTCCTGATGTCCTTGAGAATCTTGACGGTTTTTTCTTTGGTCAGGCCGCCGTAGGCCTTCTCGCCGATCATCATGACCGGGGAGAGGCTGCAGCAGCCCAAACAGGCCACGTTGTTGTAGGTAAACAGCCCGTCCTCTGTTATCTCACCCTCTTCAACGCCCAAGGTTTCACGGATGGCTTCTTCGATTTTGGCCGAACCGTTGACATGACAGGCCGTCCCCTGACAGAGGAGGATCAGGTTTTTGCCTGCGGGTTTGGTGCGGAACTGGGTATAGAACGTCACCACACCGCGTATTTTCGCGGGTTTGACCCCGATGCGGCGGGATATGGCCGACAGCAGATCGTTTGGCAGCCAGCCGTAAACCTCCTGCGCTTTTTGCAGCAAAGGGATCAAACCGCCCTCGTCTCCGGCGGCGATGTATTTGTCAAGATAAGGTTCTAATAAGGATATGTCCACAGACGTCTGTGTTTCCGCGCATTGACAGCTCATAACCGGGCAGCTCCCCTCTCATGCGATCCATATTCTTTACAAAACCGTATAAAAAAGAAATTCGACAGAACTCAGACAATGGGTAAGCCTGTCGAATTATTGGTGGGCCCTCAGGGACTCGAACCCGGGACCAATCGGTTATGAGCCGACCGCTCTGACCAACTGAGCTAAGGGCCCTGACTGCATTTTATTATACACCGTCTTTCAGAAAAAGCAAGCGGTTTTTTTGCCTCCGCCCCCTACAACACCCCCTGACAGAGAATGACCTCCAATAGGGCGGCATGAAACTTGCGGTCGTGATTCGTGATAAATTGCGGGTCGCCGGATTCATCAAGGTAGTAACGCTCTGCCTTTGTCACCGCCATCTTTTGATCCGGCATCGGCTTTACATAGACCATATAGGCGCAGGTATTGATCTTCAAGTTCACAAGGTAAGCCCCGTCTTCCATTTGGTACGCGTATTTCTCAAAGTGTTTGCATACTCTGATGTAACGGAATTTCGGCAGTTTTCGTATGTGCATAGCTTTCTCCTCCGGCAAATTTGGAGCGCGCCGGAGGATTCCCTTTTTCAGGGGGCAACAAAAACAAAACGCGCAAGGCATCGGAGCCGTTTCCGGCTGCCCGATTAGAACCTCACACGCGATAAATGACTTGTAAAAGGAGATAGAATGTGCTATGGTTATGGAGCGGTGCCGGGAATCCGGCTGTGTGAGGTGGGTGCCACCTAATGCAAGGCTCGCGGTGCTGTGAACACCTCGGGCCCGCCGCGCTTGTCCTGTTTTCTCCTGTCTTGGGGGAATCCCCCGGATAATGGCAGTTTAGCAGATATGCGGGGGGTTGTCAAGGGGGAGTTTTGGGGCTGGGGGTACTCCCACCCAGCCCCTTCATTGCTCAATCCCCGCGTTGCTTGATGGCGTCCAGCTCGGCTTGGACATTGACCAGCTCGGCTGTATCGATGACCTGTCTGCCAAGTTTGATCAGAGTATCGGAATCCATTGACTTTGGAGCCTTAATGTCAAACCATGTTTCCCCGATCAATCCGACAAATTCATGATACTTCTGAAAATCTTGCCCTTCGGCATATGCCATATCTTTGTCAATGACTTTTCCCTTAAACACTTCGGCAAGCCGCTCTATTGTTGCCGGAGAAGGTATATCTCCAAATTCATAGTCAAATCTCTTGAACTGCAACACAAGTGCCTTTCCGTCGCTAAAACAAAAATCACTTCTATCGCCAACGGTGTCAACCGGAGCGTAATAGTAACAGATTGATCCCCCTAGCAATAATGCTTTATACATTTCATATCTGTCAATTTTTATGTTGTCAGGATTGTAAAACGCCTTAATATTCGAGAATTTAACTGCCTCATAATTGCCTATAATTCGCTCGTCTTCTTTGCTTAAAGATTCTGATGCTTTAATCTCTTGTATAATCTCATTTTTGAAATGACCGTTTTTTGCATCGTTGATGACGACGCTATAAATTATATTTGGCATTAACTCGAATGATTCTTCCTTTTCTTCACTGATAAACGGTTCTTTTCCTTCCTTGCTGGTTTCAGTCTCTTGCAGGGAACAGCCGCCTATAGTAAAGAGCGTTGATAATAGAAAAGACACTATGAGCATTATTGATACTGTTGATTTGCTTGATTTCATAGAGGGTTTCCTCCTTATTTCAAATCGTGTTTGTTGATTCATTTGTTGCTCAATATAGAGTTTGTACAAGTTGTACACCATTTATCAAGTATAAAATAATTAGCGTTCACTGCACATGGATTGGTACAATCCGTTGCTCCGAGATTGTGCGAGAGTTCGTGTTGTATAAGCGTTGGCAAGGTTGAAGCGGCGCGACTAGTAACGATAGTATCCCTCCCCCGAAGACTGCCTAACCCACCTAATCTAGAGCCGGTAACAGTCGTTCCAAAATGTTCATACGGCGAGGTTCTTGTATCATACCAGCATATCGCATGACCCACCACTCTAATTGTATTTATGCTGGGTGAGGGTAATAATCCAATAAGCCGAGCGGCACTTTTAATATGATTGGTGTTACAGTTCGCATCAACACCACAGGCTGTTCCATTGTCCGCATTGCAAAACAGATTATCGGCAAGGCGGCAAGTGCTTCCGTTTAACGCGGTCGTTTGCTCAACATCGCCGTTCAAGGAGAACACAATGCCGAATGTGCTTTCAAAACCACTGGTAGCACTATTGAATTGTGCTGTCAACCCTGAAATCACCGCGGAGTTGCTTGGGCCGTATGATGCGTCATACCGTATCCTTGCGCTGCGGTAAACACGGTTATCACTATACGTACACGTCCCGCTCACGTATATAGGGGAAGACCCGTTATTCATGATCCGTATGGTGTGCTGACCTGCCTGTTGTGCTGTGAAGGAAAGCGTCATAGAGCCGGATAGGCTGGTTACATAGGTGAATGAGCCGCTTGGTGAGACAATTCCATAGTTCACCGTCATGTTGGGCGGTGTGTATGTCATGTTAAACTTTACCGTATCGCCGCCTGTCATATAACGGGTTGCCACTGTATGCGTTCCCACTGGGATATAGGTGCTGCTGTATGTATACGTCGTTGCTTCCGCCTGAGGTATGAACCCGCCTATGTTCATTATAGTAAACGCCAATGAGAAGATCAATACCAGGCTCAGGGTCTTCTTGAATGTTCTTGTTTGCATAACAATCGTCCTTTCTAATGGTAAATATTGCTGAAAACCTCGATCATACTATTTCCGCTTCAACAAGAAAACACAAACCGCTGCCGCCGGAATGGCCGCAAGAGCAATGATGCCGATCACCTTCCCGGTGTTGCAGCTTTCATCCGAGAGGTCGTCGGGTTCTGTTGAGAGGCTTTCAGGAGGGTTTGGCTGGATGTTGTCGGATGCCTGCGGCGGGGAGGTTTCTTCGCCGTTGTTTGCCAATGGTTCGGGAAGGGTGTAGATGTCGTCAATGTCATCAGGGTTGATCCCGTAATGGCTTATAAGTGTGCCGTCATTGCCGGCAGCACCTGTGCGCTCTTTGCCCGGATTCGCCGCTTCCCATTCTCTCTGCTCTTTTTCAACCGCTTCCAGCCATTCCTTGTACTCAAACAGTTTTTGATCCGCTACCTTTTTCAGCTCATCGCCCACGGCAATCATTTCTTTGTCCCTGCTAAAAACGTTGTCGTCAGCCAATATAGGAACAAGGACTTCGATCTCCCCGTCGTTGACGTAGAAGAACAAACCGAGACGACTGATACCAACGAATCTTACGTCAGCTTCGGAAACCTTTCTGCCAACGATCTTTTCCACTCTCCTCGCGTGATCGGCGTAATAAAAGGACATGACATTGGTATTGCGGGGTTCGAGCAGGGCTGTGGGTTGAAAAACACTTCGGTAGGCAGCACCATTTTCTACATACATGGTGTAAATACCTGTAAATCCGAATTTACTTGCGGTTTTCACGTAATACCATTGTTTGTCACCGATTGTTTTCCCGTCAACAACCTTTTTGCTTACGTCCGGGACGATTTCAAAGACGCCAGTTTCCGCGTATTGTAAAAGGTCTGCCGTATAGGTAGGCATAATGGATTCTTTCACAATGCTGACGCCATGAAATTTCAAGCTGCTTACAAACTCTTCTGACTTATAAATCATTTCATAGACCTCATCCTGCTCCGAAGCATAACCGTAGACCGATTCCCCCGGCACATCCTCCCGGCTTATGGCGGCTGCGTCGAACGGAACGGTTATCATACATCCCAGTATGAGGAGCAAACTGAATACCTTTTTCATATTGAGCACCTCTTTCTTAATATCTGCACCAGTTGATCCAGTGCATTCTGTATTTATCTGATGAGTAAGCGGTTCTTATATCATAGTCTGTAAGTCCCGATGCGGGGAACCAATACTGAGCGTTGTTCCAAGGATCCCAATAAATGTATTCATTGGCTGAGGTGCTATATGATTGTATGACAATGCAATGCCCGGTATCTGTATTCTCCTTAAACATTGTGCCGACCACCCATTTGCTGGAAGCCATATCCATCTTTAGGCTGTCTACATTTGGCGAGGAAAGCCCGTAGTCACTGCCGTATGACCCAACTCTTACGCTTAAATTGGAGGCCTTTAACATAGCGTCTTCCCTGTCGTGATTGTATCCAATGACATTTTGATCGTGACCTTTAACGTGCATAAGGAGCTGACGCTGCCCGGCGTCCGCCGTATACTGATACGACGCGTTTTGACCGTAATAAGGATTACCGTTAAAGGTATGCAGTCCGCTTGTGTTGGCTAACACGGTTTCGCCGGTGTTCAACGCTCCCGCGCCTCCGTTATGTACGCCAACCATTTTGGAAGCTGCCGCCCAACACCAGTTGGTTTTGTTTTGCCCGTCCCGGTTTGGAGTCCATGCCGCTAGGGCGATGGGGGACAATATGCTGGTTGCGAAGAGCAGGAGCAGGGATAGCGCGAGCATTTTCAGACGGTTCATTGCGAAGGGTTTGGTTAGCTTTTTCATGGCTACTTTCCTTTCTGTTGTTAAGGTAAGGGCGTTGTTTCACCCTCCCAAAAACATTGTATCATGACCGATATGTCGGAGAATGTCGAATTTTGTCGAGCGGGCTTTGAATTTCGCAAATTTAATACTTTGTTCATATATAAAGGGCGCGCGCCTCCCGGCGATCTCTGCTATTTATCCTTTTTCTCAAATCTCCTACATTATTTTACACCGAAATCGGTTTGCCCTTGATGAACATTTTTTGGGAGTGGACAAATAGCGATTAGGATGATAAAATGGCAGAGATGAGGAAAGCAGAAATAAGCGAGAGCAAGAAATGCCCGAAATGCGGCCAGAAAGAGAGACAAGTGAGAAACGGGAGCAAC
>WRIZ01000008.1 GCA_009782475.1 Oscillospiraceae bacterium
TTCTCTTGCCGATTTAATCGCCATCTCTTTTTTGACTGCCTCACCGCAGTCTTTATTGTCTTGCTCTTTTTATGGTGAGTGATTTTTAATTTGTTTCAAACTTCAAGCCTCACGACGCCAGCTGCCAGTCGGCTAAAGTGAATTTAGCCTCCTTGCCGGCTGTTCGGCTCTTCCTTAATCCTCCGCAAATCCCCGCAGCAGCTTCAGCGCGCGGCGTTCGATCCGCGACACCTGCACCTGCGAGACGCCCAAAACCCTTGCCGTGCGATCCTGCGTGAAATTGCGGTAATACCGCATGATGATAACGCTTTGCTCACGCTCGGGAAGCCTGCGCACCGCGTCGCGGATGAAAACCTGATTTAAGACGGTTTCCTCATGCCCTTCGACGCCGACCGCCCCTTCGATCGTCAAACCGTCTTCGCCGCTTTCACGCTGAAGCGATTCCACCGGCTCGCCCGACCTGTCCGCTTCGGCGATGTCCTCGACCGACAAACCGCACGCCTCGGATATTTCGCTCAATACAGGCTCCCGACCCAGTTGGTGCATCAGTTTTTCCCGCGCCGACCGTATGGCGGCTGAACGCTCTTTGACCGTCCGGCTGACTTTCACCGCCCCGTCGTCACGCAGGAAACGCCGTATCTCGCCCGCGATTTTCGGAACGGCATAGGTGGAAAACTGGGTTCCGTAACTCTCGTCAAAGCCTTTTACCGCTTTAAGAAACCCCACGCAGCCCAACTGATACAGATCGTCTGGTTCGGCACCGCGCCCGAAATAACGCCGCGCGATCGACCAAATCAACCCGGAGTTTTCGACCACCACCCGCTCAAGGGCAGCCCCGTCGCCCAGTCTAGCGGCCTCTAACAGCGGCAGCGTGCCGCTGCACCCAGTGTCCGTTTTTGCTTGCGGCGGGTGAGAAAATGTTTGCCCGCTCTCTAAGACGGTCAACGCAGCAGCCTCGGCATGACCCGTTTGCGCATGACGACCGTTGTCCCGCGCCCCGCGGCCGAGCGTACCCGAAGCCTGTCCATGAAGCTCTCCATAATGGTAAACCCCATGCCGCTCCGCTCCTCGCCGCCTGTTGTATAGAGCGGTGTGCGCGCCTGATCGATGTCTTCGATCCCAACCCCTTTGTCACGCACGGTGATCTCCAAAATGCCGCCCTCCAACACCCGGGCTTGC
The DNA here is from genome assembly GCA_009782475.1 of Oscillospiraceae bacterium. Lineage (GTDB taxonomy): Bacteria > Bacillota > Clostridia > Oscillospirales > UBA929 > UBA929. The sequence goes on from WRIZ01000008.1 coordinate 1,180, forward strand.
AGCCGGATGATACCCAAACTGTCGGGATAGGCGTGGACAACGGCGTTGGTCACCGCCTCGCTCACCGATGTTTTGATGTCGCCCAGTTCTTCCAGCGTCGGGTCGAGCTGGGCTGCAAACTGGCTGGCCGCCGAACGCGCCAATGCCTCATTTGCCGAACGGGAGAGAAATTCCAGTTTCATTTCATTGAGAATCTTCATATGTACACCTCTTTTTCATGCCTCCCTCACGCCTAGCGTACGCTTAGCGTCAGAGGGAGGTGTCTGCAATGCGGACGGAGGGAGAACCACCCCGCGCTTGCGGGCGCACCCCTCCACAGAGGGGAATGGAACTCTCCTCCCGCCGCCTTATGCCTAGCTTACGCTAGGCGTGGCGGCACCCTCCTCTAAGAGGAGGGCACAACCGCCCCAATCGGAACAATCCTATCCACCCCGGCCATTGTCAGCACTTTGGCCGCGTGGTTGGGAACCTTTGCAACGGTCAGCTCGCCGCCGTAGGATTTCAGGCGTCTGTATGTACCCAGCACAACCGCGATGCCGGAGCTGTCCATAAAGGTCAGCCCTGATAAATCAAGCACGCAATGCAGCGGCATATGTTCATCCAAAGCCCCGCTGATCTCCACCAACGCCTGATGCGCCGCATGGTGATCCAGCTCGCCCCCTAAATACAAGAAAAGCCTGCTGCCGCGCAGTTCCCAGTTGACTCGCATGGCTTGTCCCCCCTTACCCCTGCCTTTAGTCTGCCCTGTCCATCCCTATTGTAAGCTAAGAAGTCTGCAAAATTTGCCGTTTCCTGCCGGAGGGTTTGCAAAAGCGCGCAATAAAAACCGCCTGTAAAACAAGCGGCTCACTTTGGGGAGCGTTCTCGTCTAAGCTGTTATCCAATTCTCAAAATGTAATCTGTCTATATTCTCAAAATCCTTACCATTTTCCGTGACAAGAGTGCAATCATTCAGAATGCAGAAAGAGGCAATGAGAATATCGGCATCTGCTACGGTAAAATGTTTAACGTATAACTCCGCATAGATTTGTGCGGCGCGTTCCCAAACCTCATCTGTCATACTTTCAATGGAACAGTTGGCGCAAATAATATCATATGCCTTTTCATGCTTCGGAATTTTTTTATCATCAATCCGCGCCTAATCTCATAATGAACAGCATATGGGATAATGAATTTCGCTTTTCTGCTTTTTGCTTTTTCTATGTTCTCCTCAGCTATTTTTGTTCCGCGTATAAGGTGAATAATTATATTCGCATCTAAAGCATATTTCATCTTATCATACCTCGTCAAAGTCGATAAGTTTATGCCCTAATGTGAAACGATGAAAATCTTCAAAGCGCGGCTTCTCATCCTCAGTCATTTCCGAGGTGAGTTTATAAAGCTCTTCCCATGTATCGGGTTTTGGGGATATTGATTTATTGATCACTGTAATATACGTTTGCATTCCCTCCGGTATCCGTATTGTTTTACCATCTGTGTGAAAAAGTCCGTTTTGAAAATAACCTTCATATACTTGTGCCTGCATTGGATTTTACCCTCCTTTGACCATCTCTGTTTGCCTATATTGATTATATCATGCCTGTAAATGCTTTTCAAGCGTTATGCTTTTCAAAAGGCAAAAAAGAACCCCCTGCTTCACCTAGCGTATGCTTGGTGTTGCCGGGGGTTCGGTTGACACTCGCTTCAACCCATGCTATAATGCCAGTCAGAAGAACCCCCTGCTGTGGGCGTGCCTGCTGCCTACCTTTCCTTTTCTCTCGATCGAACGCCGCGCAAACGCCGGTGTGGAAAGGAGGAGATAGCTGATGAAGTTGATTCAAATGGTGAAAGAAATGCGATTATTGCTTGCGGAGTTCCGCAGGTGCGCAGAGTACATAGCCAAGCGAAAAAGCAACACAAGCGAAAAGCCCTCCCGATCAGGTCGCAACTGAAAGAGGGCTTAACGCTTTCCGATAAGTAGCAGGCCGCCTTACGGCGGTTGGGTTCTTCTGCCTTTTATTCTACCACAATACCTCCCCCCTGTCAAACAATTTTCACATAAAAGAACCCCCGGCCTAAGCCGGGGGTTCGGTTGCTGTATGTTAGGGTTAGGGGGCGAGCGGCACGAGTGTGACGCTTACGATGCCGACTTTTTGCTTACCGGCGTCCGCGTCAGGATTGAGAACGCCAAATTTCACAGTAACTTGCCTCGGTTCGCTTGCGGCGAATGTGTCATCAACAGCTTTGTTATTTTTGCCGTCGTGTTTCGCCGTGTTTTTGATGCGGATATAGATTACTTTTTCAGTGTCTTTCGCTCCCGTGAGTTTCGGGAATTTTGTCCATTTGTCGGTATCCGCAGGTTCTGTGGCTTTATCCAAGAACTCATACAGTTTGCCGGCGTCGGTCACTTTGCCGTTGGAAACATCCAAAGCGATCGAAGAAATCACGCCTTGTTTGGCCAGTGTGAAGGTTTGAATGGCACTGGCGGCTTTCTTGGCGGTGGCTGTCTGGAAGACTTTAACCGAAGCAAACTCGCTGTCGCTGATCGCGTCGGCGATGGATACGCCTTTTTTGGCTGCCTCTTTATCAGCGAACACTGTGAAGCTGGAATCTGTGGCGACTGCCCAACCAAGTTTGCCTTTGAGGTTGTTGAGTTTGTAGTTGGGTTTGCCTTTGGGGGCTTTTTGCAGGGTGGTGACGCTCAGCTTGCCTGCGCTTGTGCCCGGGACGAATGTGCCGTCGGCTTTTTCATAGGCTTTTACTCTGTAGACATAGACGTCTTTTTCGGCTTTTCCGCTTTCAGGCAGATCGCGAACCGCAACACCTGTGGCCGGGAAAGCAGCCCAAGCATCTTTCGGGTTTTTCTTGTCTTCCGAGATGCTGTACTCGAGATTGGCATACTCGGCATATACGTCGCTCTTGCCTTTTTCCGCTACTGTCCAGTGGCCGTTTGCAGAAAAAGGAACGCCAATGCTGGTGTCAGTGCCGACAATATCATTGCGGATAGGCGCGCCGGTGATAACGGTATCTCCTAAGGCAGCGACAATGCTGGATTCACTGGCGGCTTGGTTGTTGCCAAACAGCGCGTAGTTAACGGTGAGTTTCGGGGCTTTTTCTTTTTTGGCAACCGATTTGTAAGAAACGGTGTAAGCGGAATTCACTGCGGCAGCTTCTTTTCCGGTTTCGGTTACTTCTACACTGCCTTTGAGCGGAACAGGTTTCTTGTCCGCGCTCAGCGCGCTGGTGAGCTGCATTACGCCGCCTTTTTTCAGCCATTTGGCAATGTCTTCGGTTGACGGCGCGCCGGCTTGCCATTTTTTGCCGTCATACCAGCCGGCGATGGTAAAGCCGTTGGCGTCAATTTTTTCGTTGGCGATGTCAAAAATCGGAAGAGCTGTTGTAAGGGGAGCTTCTTGCCCGTTTGCTGTGGCGACAGTTTCGTCCGCGAACTTCGTCTTTTCGCCATCAACTGTAACCTTGAGTGGGGGAAGGTCGTCGCTTAGGATGGGGTCGGCCGCGGCTGCTGGGGCTACGAAGAACGCCGAGACCATCACGAGGGCGATAAGTAGAGACGCGGTGCGTTTTAAGTTTCTCATTTTGCTTTGCCTCCATTCATTTTCATGCGGCGAGAATCCTTTCAGGCCGCGTTAATTGGTTTCGCGGTGCGGATTGACTGCCGTTGTGATCACTTTACCAGCTGTTTGGGGCGGCGTCAAGCGTTCTCACAGCTTTTTCACACGTCCTAATCCTTTTCTCACAGGATTCTCACAACGGCTGATTTGGGTAGGGGCGCGCAAAGCGCGCCCACTAACTCAATCAAAAAACTAACTTGGATTACTGAAGGAGCTGGAGAACCGTCTGCGGAGCCTGGTTGGCTTGCGCCAGCATGGCAGTCGCGGCTTGGTTCAGGATGCTGTTTTTGGTGAAGGACATCATTTCTTTCGCCATGTCTACGTCGCGGATGCGGGCTTCGGCAGCCTGCATGTTTTCGGCGACGGTATCGACGTTGGAAACGGTGTGCTCAAGGCGGTTCTGCACGGCACCGAGTTCGCTTCTCAGGAAGGAGACGCGGGCAAGGCCTGTGTACTCTTGCGGGCCTTCAAGGGGCTCGCCTTCGGTGTTGAGGTTACCGTCGAGGATGTTGATGAGGAGCTGCCAGTTGGATTCGGCTTCAGCCGGAATGGCCGCTTCATCGCGCTCTTCTTCGGCGTTCAGGTTACCGGTCGAGTTGTCGGGGCGGAGTTGTTCGTTGAAGCCGTATTCCCAATCGGTGATGCCGGCGGGGTCGCCTTTGAAGGCGCCGAGCTGGCCGTAGAAGTCTTCGCCGCCGAGAAGATCCATGCGGCTCACGCCGAAGATGTTCACGGTGATGACGTCGCCGAGGTTGGTGTTGGCGCCGACTTGCAGGTTGATGACTGTCGGGCCTTCTTCGATCAGGTCTTTGGCGACGTTGGGATAGTTGGGCTCACGGATGTTGATACCGTCAAGGAAATCGGCCTGCAAAGCTCCGCCGTAGGCGCCGGAAAGTATGTATTTGCCGTTGAAGTTGGTTGTGGAAGCGATTCTTTCAAGCTCTTCGGCGAGGGATTCCAGCTCGGCCAGCATGGCGTCGCGGTCTTCCTGAGCCGGCACGCCGCTGGCGCCTTGGATGGCCAGTTCGCGCATTCTCTGAAGGATGCTTTGGGTTTCCTGAAGGGCGCCTTCAGCCGCTTGGATCATCGAGATGCCGTCTTGCGCGTTCATGGAAGCGCGGTTAAGGCCGCGGATCTGGGCGCGCATTTTTTCGGAAATTGTGAGGCCGGCGGCATCGTCGGCGGCGCGGTTGACGCGATAACCGGAGCTGAGTTTCTCTGTGGATTTCGCTTGGTTCAGCTGGTTGATCCCGAGTTGGCGATGTGTATTGATCGCCATGATGTTGTTTTGGATACGCATTGTTTTTTCCTCCTTGAATTTTTGGTAGTTCGCATCTTGCGAACCCCTTAAAAAATTGGTCTTTGTTCGGGGAAGAGCCTATGGTTCCCGGGAACCGGTGGCGCCTCACAGATCACAGGGATCAAGAGGCTCTAACCCTCACTGACCCTATTATCGTACGATTCCCTCAAGACTTTAGCCCTTGGGCGGAAAATAATCCGCAGCCGGACAAAAACCGTTGAATGTAGTATATAGTATAGTCCCCCGTCTGTCAAGCGGAAAAAACACAATTTGTTGTGTGCCGCTTCACAAAGCGCGCAATATTGACGCCGCGGGGGATCGGTGATAAAATATTTTTATGATAAGGAGGCGGTTTGCTGATGAACATTGGAGCGCAGATGTATACGGTGCGGGAGGTTTGCCAAACGTTGGATTCGTTTGACGCGTCCATGCGGCGTGTTTCCGAAATGGGCTATCACGCTGTGCAGATTTCCGGCGGCGGTGATTTTTCCCCGCAAACAATCCGCGGGACAGCCGAAAAATACGGCTTGACGATCCCGCTCACCCACACCGCCCCGCAGCGGATCAAGGACGAAACGGCTTCGGTCATTGAGGCGCACCAAATCATCGGCGCGGGCTATATCGGCATCGGCATGATGCCGGGCGAATACCACGGCTCGGCGGAGGGCGTCAGCCGTTTCATCGCCGATTTCACCCCGGCGGCGGCACAAATCGCCTCGGCGGGCATGAAGCTGATGTACCACAACCATTCCTTCGAGTTTGAGCGGTTTGACGGCATGTCCGTCATCGAGCGTTTGGCGGCGGGTTTCCCGCCGGAGCTGCTCGGCTTCACGCTGGATACATACTGGGTTGCTCACGCCGGGGGCGACCCGGCGGCATGGCTGCAAAAATTAAAGGGACGGGTCGATACCGTCCATTTCAAGGATATGATCATTGTCAAGCAGGAACAGAGGATGGCCGAAATCGGGGAGGGCAACCTCAACTGGGAAGCCGTCATTGCCGCCGCCCGCGGCAGCGGCGTCAAGTGGGCATTTATCGAGCAGGATGATTGTTATGGTAATGATCCGTTTATTTGCTTGGAGACAAGTTTGCGGAATTTGGAAAGGATGCTGTAAACCACCCCGTCCGCTTCGCGGCCACCCCTCCACGGAGGGGAATTGGACGCGCCTCTTCTAATTCCCCTCTGGGGAGGGGTGTCACCCGCAGGTGACGGGGTGGTTACTCCCTCGCAGGGTAAAGCGGATGGGGTGGTTCCCCGTCCCCCTACAGCTTAAACTTCCCAATCAGTTCCCGCAGCCGTTCCGACTGGCCGCTCACTTCGCGGCTGGAATCGGCGGAGTCGGCCGCCGTTTTGCTGTTTTCGCCAACCGCCCGCCGCAGCTGCCCGATCGAAGCGTTGATTTGGGCGATGGCGGCGGCCTGACGGTCACTCGACGCGGCGATCTCTTCGGTGAGCCGCGCGCTCTCGCTGACGCTCCCGACGATCTCGTTCAGGCTGGAAGCTGTCTCATCGGCCAGACGGCGGCCTTCCCGCGCCCGTTCGGCCGAATCGGCGATCAGGGTTTCCGATTCCCCAGCGGCTTTTTGGCTTTTCGCCGCCAGGCTGCGCACCTCCCCGGCCACAACGGCAAACCCTTTTCCGTGCGCCCCGGCGCGGGCGGCTTCGACCGAGGCGTTGAGTGCTAAAATATTGGTTTGGAACGCAATGTCTTCAATGGCTTTGATGACCTGGCGTATCTTATCGCCCGCCTCGTCAACGCGGCGGACGGCTTCGGTCATCCCGGCCATTTGCCCGCTGCTCTCTTCGGCCAAAAGCCGGATGGAGTCGGAAAGAGCGGCGGCCTGACGCGCCATTTCCGCGTTTTGGGTCGTCTCTTCATTGATGCCCTCAACGGTGCGGCTCAGTTCGGTCACAGCCTCAGCCTGCTCCACAGAGCCTTGCGCCAGTGTATGCGCGTCTCCGGCAAGGCGGTTTGACCCTTCCGAAACAAGGGCGGAAGCGGTATTGATCTCCACAAACATCCCGTTCAGGCTTTCCACCATACCGGCCAAAGCCTTGCCGATGGTGTCGTCCTTCGACCGTTTGGCAACGGGGGCGGCCAAATCGCCGGAAGCCACATTTTTCAGCGACGCGATCTTGGTGCGGAACATGGCCAGCATATCGCCGACCGAGCGCGAGAGCTGCCCGACTTCATCTTTGCGCTTGTTCAGCGTTTTGGTCAGCTTATAGGCGTCGTCGTCAAGGAAGATGTTGCCTGTTTGGGCGATATTCTGTATCACATCGGCTAAAAAAGCCACAGCGGTTTTCCTTCGCATATCCGTCTCCTTCTATGATGGAATGATCCTGTCTAAAACCGTCCCCGAGCTGTCGCAGAGATAGAGCATCCGCCCCTTCTTAACATTGAAGCCCATGCGGATGAGCATCAGGTCGAGCTGGCTGGAACTCCCTTTCCCCGCCAATTCCAGCGTCCCGTCCGGCGCGGCCGAAGCGGCGGGAATTTCCCAGCGGTAAGGGTTTTCGAGGTCATTGGTGATGTACAACCCGGCGGTGCCGGTGGTTTCCCTGTTGGGGTTGATCAGCACGCAGCCGTTGCGTTCCCCGTCGGCGTAAGCGTCCAAAAAAATCAGAGGGGGATACTCTTCCCTTGTGACCAGCTCAACATTGACCAACCCGTTCCGCGCGTCGGCAGCCGAAACGGTGATCTCCGGCTCGAAAACTTTCACCCCGTTGAGCACCCAATGGTCAAAGACGGTAAATTCCGGCAAAACCGGGCGGAGGGGTACCGTCATGTGTTTGAAATACTGTGACGAACCACCCTGCTGCGTTCCGATGACCGCTTCCCCGCCGGTAACGGAGACGGTAAACATCTCTTCGCCGAACCCCAAATAATCCCGGAGGGCTTTGAACATATAGGCACCGCGCCCTTTGGCGAAGCGGATCATGTTTCGGTGATTGTCCTGAACGGAGCTGTCGCTGACCCATCCGTCGTACTTAAAGGCATTGATAGCGGCGTTGATCTCGTGTTGGGACGCGCCGTATAACCTGCCGATGGTTGCTTTGACATTCTCTTCGGTCACGACATTGGCGATCAGGTCGCACACCATCATCGAAAAGCGGTCGGCAAGTTCGGGGCGTTTCAAGAGGGCTTCGAGCATCGGGCTGTAGCGTTCGTTTCGTTCGTTCATCATTTCCTGAAAGGTGCGTTTGTTGGGGTCGGACGGGTTTTCATACAGTCCCAGCGTCCAGTCCAAATCGAAGGTCATCATGCGCCAGCGGCCGTCGAGTTCGGGGGGGAGGTTTTCGGTTTGTTCCCCGGTGTAACGCCAGCGTTTGAGGTTGTTTTGAGGCCAGTCGTGATTGCCCATGATGGTTTCAAAGGCATAATAGAGCAGGAAATCGTCGATGTCCATCAACTCTTCCAGCTCGGCGAAGATACGGTCGTTGGTCAGGTCTTTTTCACTGTAACTGTTCAGGTGATAAATGTCTTCCTTGTCTTCCTTCGAGGAACGCGAGTTGGCCCACCGTTCCGATTTGCCGATAATTTGAAACTCGTTGTCCGGCGCGCCGTATACATCCTGCAAATACTTTCCGTTCATCCGCACCTGAAGCCAGGCAAAACCGTAATATTCCATATTTCCGTTCCGATCGGTCACAAAGACGGCCGCCGGACGGGCGGGCGTGGCGACACGCAGCCCGGCCTGACGCGCCAAATCGCACCCGGCTTCATGCCGCAGCATCCCGAAGCCGTGGTCGTTGGCTCCGTTGCGCAAAATGAGCTGATCGAACTTGGTCAGCGGCGTGTCGTATTCATCAACAACGGTCTCGCCGGGGAAAAAGTCATAATGAAATTTACCCGCCTCCGGGCTGTATTCCCTCCGCGCGATCATACGGATGGATTTTTGGTTCCGATCCCTCGACCAGCCGCCGTGGGCACGGATACCCGCGGCCTGCGATATAACGCGCGTCCCGTCCGGCAGAAAAGCCTCTATGTACGCCGGGCGTTCGCCCTCCATGCCGCGCCAGTTATAGTTGGCCGGGGCGGGCGGCTGTATATGTACCCCGGGGTTTTGCTTGATGTAATCTGTCCGCGTCTGACCCGGAATAAAGATGCCGGTGTTTTTGTCATACAGATTGTCTTTATGGGTGGAGATAACGAAGACCATTGTATCGAACCGGCTGTCAACATTGGCACCTATAATGAAGGTATGCACCAGCGTCCGCGACACCTCTTCTCCCAGCACGGCAATGGCTTTCACCGTGATGACCGTCAGGTTCCGTTTGTTCGGAAGGGCAAAGGGGGAAGAATATTCCGGCGAGGTACTTGTCGGTTCCGATCCGTCTGTGGTATAATGGATTTTAGCGTCGGGATTTGATGCAATAATAGAAACGTCAACGGCCTCGGTGAAAAAATGCCCGGTTTCCGAAAGCGTCAGCTGTAGTTTTCCGTTTCCAGCCGGAGCGAAAACATCAACAGCCGGTTCGTCCGAGCCAATCGCGGTTCCAGGCGGCGGCAGGATCGGCTCTTCGGGGTATATGCTGAGGGCAACCGCCGACGAAACCAGCATCACGGCGGCTAAGGCTAAAATGATCCATTTCCGTTCCATATTACACCTCTTAGGAGTTTTTGATGTATGAGCACCCTGCAAGAGCAAGTACAATACCGCAATGAGCAGAAATTCTTTATGAATGCCGCCACGGCTGCCGTCTTGCGGAGCCGGGCGTCGGCCGTTATGCGGCCGGACAGCCACTCGGGCGGGCGTTACATCGTCAACAACCTCTACCTCGATGATCAATACAACTCATTCTACCATGAGAAGATGGGCAACCGCTTCAGCCGGGATAAGTACCGCGTCCGATTTTACAACCACGATCTGTCTTTCATCCGTTTTGAGCGCAAGCACAAGGATGGGGAACACGCTTACAAGCAATCGGTCGCCATGACAAAAGAGGAGTACCACAGCCTCGCAAACGGGGATTTGGCGTTTGCTTTTGAGTCGGAGCACCCGCTATGGCAAAAGGTTGCCCTCCTGCACCGTTTGCGGCGGATGCGCCCTACGGCGGCCTATTATTACTCGCGGGAGGCTTACATATATGAACCGGGCAATGTCCGCGTCACCTTCGACAGCCATCTGCGTCAGGACGCCGTTTCCCCCGAGATCAATCCGGGCGCGCCGCCCGGCGAAGGGGGAATGCTCGAAGTCAAGTTCGACCGTTTCCTTCCAACCGTCATCAAGGAACTTCTGCACGGGCTTCCGCTGGTCAGGACTGAAATGAGCAAATACGCCTACTCATTTGAAAGGAGCTATTTTTTATGCTTGAACAGATAGGGGTTTTCTTCCGAAATTTGGATGCCGAACCCGAAACGGACGGTGTGCTCGGCGAAATCGCGGATGCTGTGAAAAACCAGCCCAAGGTGGATAGCCTGAATGTTGCCAATATACTCTTTACCTTGAGCATGGCGGCTCTCTGCGGTCTGATGATCTTCCTTGTCTACCGCTACTTCAACAAAGGCGTGGTATACAGCGTCAACTACAACATCCTTTTGATGATGGTCTGCGTTGTCACGGCGTTTATCATCATCACCATCGGCAACCATCTTGTCCTCTCGCTCGGCATGGTGGGCGCGTTAAGCATCATCCGTTTCCGCGCCGCCGTGAAAGACCCGCTCGACGTTGGTTTTATCTTTTGGGCGGTGGCCGCCGGTTTGACCGCCGGAGCCGGCTTGGAAAAGGTTGCCTTGCTGGGGACGGCGTTCATCGCCGTTCTGTATATCGCAATGACGGTGCTCCGCATTGAGAAACGCAGTTTTCTGCTCATTGTGCGGTATGCTCCCGAGGCCGAAAGCCCGGTCGGAGCCTCGCTGCTCCCCTTAAAGGCACGGATCAAAAACAAAACGGCGGGCAAGGACTATTACGAAGTCACCGCCGAAATCCGCGTCCGCCGCGGGGATACATCGTTTTTGGAGCCGATGCGGCTAATCGCCGGGGTGGACGTCGTGACCCTGGTGGAATACACGGGCGACTACGCGTAACCCCAGTATACACGAACCGAATGTAAAAAGCAACGTCCGACGGTGGAAACCGCCGGACGATTTTCATATTTGCCTGTTTCAACCAAACCGCCCGGTCAGCAGCCAAATCAGCGTGATATTGAGGATAAACAAGATCAATAACGAGAGCGTCAGTTTTTTCCTATCTTGCATCTTCTCACCCCTTGTCCCATTATTATATGGGCAAAGGGGGCAAATATGCTTACCGGCTGTTGAACGCGATCAAGTCGTCCAATGAGATATGGCTGTTCCGGTAACGCTCTTTGCCTTTGGTTTTATCCTTCCAGTCAATGGCGGCGGCAGGGCAATGATGGAGGCAGGCAAGGCAGTGTTCGCACTTGTGCAGAAAGCGGGGGTTCCCGTTTTGCAGTTCAATATTATCGGCGGGGCAGACCTTTTGGCAGGTCGCGCAGCCAGTACACACCGGTGAGACCGTGAAAAACCGGTCGCTGCCCTCCCCCGGGCAGGTTTTGTTGATCAGCCTGTTTACAAGGGGCAGTGTGCGGCCGCGCTTTTTCTCCCGGCGGCTAACCGCGCCGGAGATGGCATGGTTTTGCGCGTCTATCGCTTGCCGCAGAGCCTCGCTGTCTTTGGCCGTATACTCCGGAAGATAGTTGGTCACCGATTTGATCCGCTCCGCGTAGTGAAGCCGGACGCCTTTCTTCCTTAAAATCCGCTTCAACTGCCCGTGCAGGCCGGGAACCGAGCCGCCGCAGGTGACGACGGCGAATATGTAGGCGTCTTTGTCGGTGATTTGCAAGGCCGATATGAAACGATCAACCATGCGGGGCAATCCCCAAAAGAAACAGGGAAAAACGAAGCCGACGACGCTGTCGTCGCAGACAGCCGCCCCGCCCTTCATCGGCAGGACAGTCCCTCCGATCTCCTGTGCGATCGCGTTGGCTGTATACAAGCTGTTGCCGGTGGATGTGAAGCAATAAATGGTCGCCATATCTTTAACCCCCCTTATTGATTTGGCCGGACTGTATATCGTCAAAAATCTGCTCCATAAACTCGTCGATCTTCTTTTGGTTTCTTTGGTATGTATCAATATCCCCCTACCTAAGAACAGCATATCATTGGAGCAACCTCCAATGTCAAGTGTTTTTTATGAAAACACCGCCGGAAATCCGGCGGCGTTTCGGTTATATGTTCAAGCCTCTTGCAAACCTACGCGGAGTCTCTTCTATGTAAGGGGCATGAATAATAGCATTCGGTATTGCACCCCTTGCATTTTTCCCGATAAAATAAAAACCGTTCCTTGCTGATCGACCCTTTGGGGCAGGCGTTGATGCAAATATCGCAATCCTCGCACTCCGCTGCCATAACCGGTTTTTCCCGCCAAGTGCTGTCGTCAAAAGGCGCGTCTGTCAAAAATACCGTATACTGCACCCAGTTCCCAATCCCCGGCACACTTGTTACGTTGTTTCTGCCATATTCCGCCAATCCGCTCAGCACGGCAAGTCTTTTGATCGGCAGAGACAGATACAGTTTCGCGGCAAACCCCGCTTCTTTCAAAGCGTTTTTCACATTGACACCCCCGCTTGGGCGCGCGTCGCCGTCTCCGCGCGGCAGCGCGACAATCAAAACAGAGGTATACTTTTTCGGCATTTCCGACAGCTTCTCAATCCCTTCGATGCTATGCGCAATATTGCCTTTTTGCTTTTCATGCACGCCGTCTTGACCGTGCAAAACCCGCAGGTCACCCGTCATTGATTTGACCTTTTCAAATGAAACGCATTGCCATTTTGTATAGCCGTCTTTTTCCAACAATTCTGTTAATTTTTCCATTTTCCGACCTCCTTCGTTCTTATTAGTATACATACGATAGATGACAGCTGTATGTCATATTTGAAAACGCCGTTTGTCACGCTCCATGTGCGCCCTCTCCGCTTCAAGTCCCCCGAGGGGCTTACCCCCGAGGGACTTTGCGCTGCGGTTTGGATAAATAAGTTCCGAAGAGCTTATTTTCCAAACACGGGCGATGGAGCAGCTCTTTTACTGCATAAACATCTGTTTAGCCGCCGTGATTTCGGCTGTGGGGGCTTCTTTGACCGGATACCAGCCGCGGCTGTTGGATTCGTTGAACAGTTCGCTTTGGATGGAGTGTTCTTCCTTCAAGATGTTGAGGAAGGTATCGCGCAGGTTGAGGCATTGGCATTCGCCCGCGCGGGTATTGTAGTTGTTGGTCACATGTTTTTGGGTTGAAAGCAGGTCGCTCAGCATTTCTTTATCGCCGAGGTAGCCTTGTGTCGCTTCTGTCATGTCTTTCTCCTCCTTTACGGTTTTAGTTGCTGCATCAATGTGTCGAAATGCCTTTGGTGCTGGGACGCGATGGTTTCGAGTTTTTGGCGTATGGCGGGGTCGCTGCATTGTTTGGCCATGGTGCGGTACTTTTTGGTGATGACCTGTTCTTCGCCGATTTGGTCTTGCAGAGCCATCAATTCCTTGGTGGTCATGTTTTCGCCTCCTTCGGTTTGTTTCTGTGCGGTTAGTATTTGACAGGCCGTTCAAAGATATGTACAGCCTTCCCTCTTTGACAGTTTTTGACATTCTGATCCTGTATACTATGGACATGGTAATTATTTACATAGACTCGCTCGCCTTCTTAAATTTCATCATCAATTACCTCCTGCTGCTGGCCACCGCCCGTGTCGGCGGCATGGGGTTCCGCCGCTGGCGGCTGGCTTTGGCCGCCCTCTTCGGCGCGGGGTATGCCGTGGCGGTATGGATGCCGGGGTTTTCTTTCCTCTCGGGTCTTTTTTGGAAGGCTTTGTCATGCGCGGCTATGGCGTTTATCGCGTTCGGCGGGGTCAAACCTTCCAGGCTGGCGCGGCTCGGTCTGCTCTTTGTGGCGGCGTCGTTTTTGCTGGGCGGCGTGGTGCTGGCATTGGGGATGTTATCCGGCGCGCCTTCCAGCGGGGGTATTCCGTACATGCCTGTGGATTTCAAGACGCTTTTCTTAACGGCGGGGATCAGCTACGCGCTGCTGACATTGGCCTTCAAACACAGGGCGCGGCACGGCCCGCGGGAGACGGCCGACGTTTCCGTCACTTGGGAAACCCGGCATATTCAAGTCAAAGGGCTGTTTGACAGCGGGCATACCTTGGTTGACCCCATCAGCGGGTCGGAAGTGCTTATCCTGGACTGCTCCGCCGCGCTGAAACTGCTGCCGCCGGACGCCGCCGCGCTGATCGATCCGCCGCTGCTGCGCGACCCGGCCGGGGTGATGGAACTGATGGGTTCCCTGAACGCCGGAGCCCGGTTCCGGCTCATCCCTTTCCGTTCGGTCGGGGTAGACTGCGGCTTCCTGTTGGCGTTCCGCCCGGATACGGTGAAAGTGCGCGCGAAAACCCGCCCGGGTTGTTTGATCGGCATATCCCCCACCCCGCTCGCCGAAGGGTTTGACGCGTTAGTAACAATGTAGGAGGAACCTGAAATGAAAAAACTGCGCCTGCGCCTGTACATAGCCCTGCATCGGTTACTGACGCGCCTCGGTATCTCGCGCCCCGGTAAAATATTCTACATCTGCGGTTCGGACACCCTGCCGCCGCCGCTCACCACCGACGAAGAGGCGCGGCTCCTGCGCGAATACGGCGAGGGCAACGATTCGGTGCGCCGTATTTTGATCGAGCGCAACCTCCGCCTTGTGGTCTATATCGCCCGGCGTTTTGAAAACACCGGCATTTTTGTGGAAGACCTCATCTCGATCGGCACCATCGGCCTGATCAAAGCCATCAACACCTATAAAACCGATAAAAACATCAAGCTGGCGACCTACGCCTCCCGGTGCATCGAGAATGAAATATTGATGTTCCTGCGCAAGACGTCCTCCCAGCGAAGCGAGGTCAGCCTCGACGAACCGCTCAACACCGACTGGGACGGGAACGAGCTGCTGCTCAGCGACATCCTCGGCACCGAACCCGATTGCGTGCAGCGTCCCATCGAGGACGACGCCGACCGCGAGATGCTGCGCAAAGCCATCTCCCGCCTCACCGAACGGGAGAAGGAGATCATCACCATGCGTTTCGGGCTGGGCGGCGCGCAGGAGAAGACGCAGAAAGAAGTCGCCGACATGATGGGCATCTCGCAATCCTACATCTCGCGGCTGGAGAAAAAAATCATCTCCCGCCTGCGGCGGGAGATGAGCAAGATGGCTTGAGCTTTATTTATGCGATTTCCGCTTCGTGCTTCAATAAATAAGCGTGTTCTTCATCGATCAGTTTCTTGATTTCAGCCAGTTCGGCCGCCGTGATGTTGGGGATTTCAAGCGCGGCCGCGCCGCAGCGGGTTTTTCCTTCACTGATGTAAACATGCGTCATGGGTTCGCCCCTGCAAAAATCACAGCGTTGAACCGTACACGACGCTTCTTGATCCGTCTGTTTGGAAAGAGCCGCGTCCACAATGTCTTGAAACCGCTTTGAAAACCCTCTGCAAGCCGAAAACCTCAAATCGAAAAACGGCTGCTTTTTTCGTATGCCTGTTTTTGCCATCTGCTTGTTATGCAAGTCATGCTTGAAAACGATGAATGACCGTTGTTTGTGCGGGTTGTAGCCGACGCTGGATAAATATTCAAATATCTCACGGTAAATCGGTTTGAGGTTATCCCCGATTTCTGATAAAAACGATTCGATCAATTCTTTTTGTCTTTTTGTTTTCATGGCCAACACCTTTCCACAGTCACCGCGCGATATAAGCGATCCCCACGACGCCCCTGCCGGAGTATGTGCCGATCACGCTGCCGATGCCGACGGTCAGCCATTCGGTCAGTTTGAGCGGTTTTTTGAAGCATTCGATCATTTTGTTCAGCAAGTCGGGGCAGACCGAATTGGCAAAGACAATATTGTGTTTCAGGTTGGGCATGTCCTTCATGATCTTTTTCAAAATCGACTCTATAGCCGCTGCCGTCCCCCTCGCCTTTCCAACAGACTGCACCGTCCCATTGATCATGGAAACAATGGGTTTCATGCCCAAAATCTCACCGATGACGGCGGTGGTCGCCGAAACGCGTCCGCCCAGCCGCAGGTATTTCAAGGAATGGATGGCGGCGAGAAAGCGCACCTTTTTGGTCAGCGCGCCGACATGTTCGGCGATCTGCGCGGCGGGAAGTCCTTCGTCCCGCAGTTTTGCGGCTTCGCTCAACAGCAGGGCGAGGCTCATCGACGCGCTGCGCGAATCCACAACATAGACCTTTTTGCCTTCCGCCCCGAGCATCCCTTTGGCGGTGCAAGCCGAATTATAGGTTCCGCTGATCTTCCCCGAGATAAATATCCCCACGATTTCGTCGCCCGCGCCGGTATACTTTTTGAATGCCTCATAAAACGCCTGCGGCGCGACTTGAGCCGTTGTAGGAAGTTTATCACTCGCGTCCAGCAGATTATAAAATTCCTCGTTTGTAAGGTCGATCCCATCCAAATAGGTGTCGTTGGCAAAACTAACGGTCAGAGGCAAGATTTGGACGTCAAGGCGCGCCTGATCCTCACGCGAAAGATCGCATGTGCTGTCTGTGATGATCCTGATAGCGATGGGATCAACTTCTTTCTTCATTCGTGTCAAGCGCAAAGGAGCAAATGAATGGCTCCTTATGCGCTCTTCGTTTATTATATTTTGGTAAACCCTTCACTGCTGATCAGTGCGTCCAAAGGCAGCCCCGCGCGGCAAAGCTCGCAGTCGCGGGAGCTGAATGACTTATATCCGGGGATGGCGTCGGAGGTAAACAAGGCGTTGACTTCGTGTTCGGCATGAGCCGACGAGACCATAAAGAGCGTTGAGATGCCGACGATATTGGCGCGGTAATAGGCAAGGCAATCCAAGGCTCCGTTGAGCGAACGGCCGGAGGAAACCGACGTCGTGAGCAGGAGGATGTTCCTTCCCGCGAGCAAGTTGACCACGCTGCTTAAAAAAGACAAGGTGCCGATGTTGTTGCTGATGGGCGTGATGATGTGGATGTCGCCGCCGCCGATGGCCGAAACGCCGCTCGCCATCAGTTCCTCGGCCAAAAAGGCTCCGATCACTTCGGTGCGCTCCACGCAGACAATGGTATCAATCTGCGTCGTTGACAGATAGGAATATGCCAGCTCTTTGGCGACTTCCCGCGCCATGGAAACATTGGACTTCAAGCCGCTCACATCGATGAAATGGCTGAGGTGGGAGTTGCTGGTGGTAAAATGGCCGGGGATCACCCGCAGGGTGATATGCGGGTTTTTCTCGCAGGAAAGACTGTAGGCCTTACTCTCCATGATAACCTCCAAAACCAAGTATTGGAATTAGTATACCACACATTGGTAAAAATGCAATCCCCAGCATCAAACAAACCCGTTGAACCCGGTTTGGCGCAAAACCTCATACAGCGCGACGGCCACAGAATTGCTGAGGTTCAGGCTGCGCGTGTCCGGCAGCATCGGCAGCCGCAGGCATTGATCGGGGGTTGCGGCGCGGATGTGTTCAGGCAGCCCGGCCGTCTCTTTGCCGAAGAGGAGGCAGTCGCCGCCGGCGTATTCTACCTCGTGGTACGAACGGCTCCCTTTGGTTGTAAATAACCAGAGTGTTTTTCCCTCTATATCCCGCAGAAAAGCGTCAAAATCGGGATGGATGCGGATGTCCATCCCATGCCAATAGTCCAGCCCGGCGCGTTTGAGCTGTTTATCCTCTATCTTGAACCCCAGCGGTTCGATCAAATGCAGCACAGACCCGGTCGCCGAGCAGGTGCGCACAATATTCCCGGTGTTTTGCGGTATCTGCGGTTCATGCAGGGCGATATGGATCATGTCGTTTTCTTTTTCAGGCCGAATTTATTCTCCGTACCGTTCAGCAGCCGTTTGATGTTGGTTCGGTGCAGAAAAATGACCAATAGCATCACCGCCGCATACGCGGCAACCGCTTCCCATCTTCTGCCGAACACGAAGCCCAAAATCGGCAGCGTGATCACGGCGCAGACTGAACCCAGCGATACATACCGCGTGACCAAGACAATCAGGATAAACAACCCGAACGCGATCGACGCCGTTTGCCAATCCCATGTATAGAAAACAGCCAGCGAGGTAAAAACCCCTTTGCCGCCTTTGAACTTAAAGAAAACAGGGAAAACATGCCCGAGGATAACAAAAACCCCGGCCGTCAGGGCGGTGAGGCTTCCGGCCAGCAGCCCTTCATGCCCGTCAACAAACAGGAAGGCCGCCAGCAGGATGGCCAAAATACCCTTGCCTATGTCCCACAGAGCAACCGCGATCGTCCACTTGACGCCGTATGTACGCAAAACATTGGTCGCGCCCGCGTTGCCGCTGCCGTGCCTGCGGATGTCGTCGCGCCAAAATAGCCGGGAGGAAATCAGCGAGCCGTTGAGCGATCCTAAGAGGTAAGCCCCAACGGCCACAGCGATCGTAAACCAAAATGGATCCATAAAGAAACCGCCCCCTAGTACGTAGCGTACTATACTATGGGGGCGGTTGTCAAGTTATGTTATGTAGCTTAACCGAAGAGGCCGCCGAGACCATCGGCAATCGCGTGGATCACGCAATAATCGCTGCCTTCTAATCTTTCTTCGCTACAACCGTCAGCTTTGCACTTTTTGCTGCAGCCTGCCATCATGGTAACCAGCAGAAGACCGCTTGCCACCAAAGCAATGACTCTCTTTTTCATGCCCGCATCCTCCTTTTTCTCTAGTTTATTTGTCTGTGCTTTGATTATACCACATTTTGCTCGGCAGTCAAGCCCCTTTTTCGTCATTTCCCGCGCTTACGGAAAATCAGGAACAGCGCGCCGCCAACCACGGCAATGGCTCCCGCCGCGATCAGCCAGCCTGTCATGCCGCTGCCCGGTTTTTCCGGCGTTTCAACGGCTTCGTTAGGCTCCTCGCTATTTTCCGGCTCCTCTGGCTGCTGATCGTCTTCGGGGTCGTTGTCTTTCTGCTCGTCCGGCTGGGTTGGGTTGGAGGCTTCCGCCGCCGAGAACTGCCACCAGTCAAAATCGAAGAGTTCGCCGTCGGTTCCTTTGAAAAGCATGTACACATCATGCACGCCTGTGACCTTTTGGATGTTGGCCGACGCCGTTTCAAACCCGTTCCGCACATTCACCGGAACCGACCCCACAACCGGCCCGTCCGGCGAATCAAGCCGCAGTTCAATCGTTCCGCTTTGTTTGCCGTGTACCGAAGCCACGAAAGAAAGGGCTCCCTCTGTTCCGAAATCGGCCTGTGAGACGGCGATCCAGTCCCCGTTTTTCAATCCGGTGACAATCAGGTTGAGGCTGGAGAGCTGGGTGGGGTCTTCCATCGCTGTTTTGACGCTGCTGCTCCACGCGATCGTCTCGGCTTCAACACGCCGGTATGGGTCGAGCGTTGCGATCTGCGGGACGCCTTTCCGGTCGCCCTGCACTTCGGCGATCGTCCCGTCGGGCTGGAAGAACAATTCATTCATATGGGCCGAACGATAGTTGACCTGCCCGCCCGAAGCGTTGCGCACCCCTTTGGCGTCGGAGACCAGCGTCGCGTGATAGAGCAGGTACCACTTGTCTTTGAATTGGATGACCGACTGGTGGTTGTTGTTATACAAAACGCCGAAGAGGTCGCCCGGGTTCCGTAAAATCATCCCCTGATAGGTGAACGGCCCCATCGGGTGATCGCTCACCATATACGCGATTTGGCACTGCCCGGGCGAATCGCCGCTCAGTTTGCCCTGCCAGTTGGAGCAATAGGAGAAATAGTATGTATCGCCGTATTTAACCATATCGGCCGCCTCGAAGAAATACGGCGCGTCGATCTCCTGCGGCGTCCCGACAATGGACACCATATCGTCGCCCAGCTGAACCACACGTGCCGATTTCGGGTTCGCGCTCTGCGTGCCCGGAACGCCGCCGCCGAAGTAAAGATACGCCGTGCCGTCGTCGTCGATGAAAACGGCGGGGTCAAAGCACCAAGGCACGACGGAAGATCTGCAATTCGGCGTGCTGTGGCTCACCAGGTTTTTCCCGATTGGGTCTTCCCACGGCCCTATCGGGCTTTCGCCGCGCAGAACGCCCACGCCCATTCCGCCGTTGGCAAAATAGAGGAAAAATGTGTCTTTTCCGTTGATCTCTTTACAGGCGACCGACGGAGCCCATGAATTGCCCGCCCAAGCCGCCACATGCCCCGCCCCCGCGACCGGGATGGAGCCGTGGTCGATCCAGTTCATCAGGTCGGCCGAGGAGATGACGTTGATGTGTTTGATGTTGCCGTAATGGTTATCGACGATGTTGCCGTCGCCGTCATAGATGGGGGTGTCGTTGGTCATATAGACATACAACCGCCCGTCATACTCCACCCAAGCCGGATCGGCACCGAACCGCTGGGTAAAGAGCGGGTTGCCGTCGCCGATCTCTTTGCCGGTTTTCCCGGTGTTGTCCCACTCAAACGGTGCCCTGCCGGCCGGGTCGTAGTCAGACGCCTTGCCCATGATGGTCAGGTCTTTGAAATAGATGGTATTCTTCTCGCCCGGCAGTTTGAACATCAGGCAGAAATCGGCGTTCTCCATCACCTCGGTAAACTCCAGCTCAACGGTATACTCAGCCCATTCTCCGGCCGGGACAGGCGCGCCGCCCGCGTCGCCGAAAATGTTGAGTTCGTTGCCGTCGGATGTAATGTTGAGCCGCACCCCTGTCCCCTCGTTCTCGGCGCGGCACTTCCACGAAACGGTGAGCAGCTGGCCGCCCCAGCCGCGTATCTCATTGGGGGAAAAATCACGCTGCGGGCCGATCTGCCCGTCGTCTTCGGCCATGACATATTTCAAGGCCTTCTGCTCTGTGTCAAGAGATATGTCGTTGCTGTTTTTGCCGTAGATATGCCCCCAAGCCCCGCTCAGACTGCTGCCGGAAAAATCATCCATAAAGATGACCCCCTCTTCCTCGTCCGCCGCCGCCGGAACGATAAACGTCAGGCAGAAGCAAATCATCAACGCCAGTGACAGTGCTTTTTGCCGCATTGTCCACACTCTCCTTTTCATTGACTATGCTTTGAAACCTTGCTATACTGTGGTTAACGCGGGGAAGGCAACAGAAAACCGTCCCCTATATGTACGATAAAAGCGTACTATACGAAGGGGCGGTTGTCAAGTCATCGAGGTTGCTTTTTCACCGTATCTTCCACCAAACAGAAGGCTTTCCACGAGCAGAGCTGATTGAAGATTTCCGCTATCCGTTCCATGCTTGGGCGTTTTTGGATGTATGGAATGACCAGCCTTAACAATGTCATCTGCGCAACCTGCGGGAACGACGGCGATTGCTCCATCTCGACCTTGCGCTGCGCGATTTCCAGCATGGTATCCGTCGTTTCGGTGTCTAAACCGCTCTCGGAGATCAGGATGGCGTGATGTAAAAAGTCGTGAACGGGATTCCCCGGAACCCGGATTCGTTCAACAACCTGACTGGTCAGCGTGTCAGCATCCCACCCGCCGATCACTTCGGCAATCAGAACGGCAATCTCATCTATAGCCTCTTGCGGAAGGTTCATGTCTTTCATGATATGTTCACGCATCTTACGTTAACTGATTAGGAGCCAATTGAAATCATTGGGGTTGAATATGCTAAAAAACATCCGCCGCCAGAAGCATATAAATTTGTTATTTGCACAGCACCCCAATCAGGGTAATAGAAAGTCTGACCTTGAGGATACTTGAAAGGAGACAAGTCAGATAAGGTAAACCTAAAATTGCCCATTGGCTGAGGGACTTTGCTCCAAACCTTTACGTCAAAAGATAAACTAACTGGGTGTAAATGAAAAATTGATGATGCTTCTTGATATGCAGCTACATGGAAATTATTATTGTCTACTTTTGAAAGGGTTAATGTTATTTCATGAGTAATAGTCGCACTTGACCGAGTTTTACTTTCTTCTGTTACATAAAATGTAAACTCAATCACATCAGGATTGTTGGCGTTTGTCTCTTTAAGTACATCAATGCTATTTTGAGCAGGATTGCAAATGTCGCTTTGAGCTGTTCCGAACGGTGCAACAGTAAAACACAAAGCGGTGACGAGTAAGTAAACGATCAATCTTTTCATTTTCATGGGTAATTCTCCTTAATTGTTATTTACCTTGTCGAGGCATAGAGTATGGTTTGGGAATTATGTATTATACCTCAATCCATTTCACTGAGAACCACTCCTTTCGTCATACAATAATGAATTATGCTTCTATATAGTATAATATTTGATTATATAAGTCAATAGTTTGAAACTAAAATTTTTAATAAGGAGTCGATCCCATTGCAATACAGAGAACTGGGAGCCACGGGCAAACAAGTCGGCGTCATCGGTTTAGGATGCGAGCATCTCGATCGGAAGCCGTATGAACAGGTCGAGGAAACCATCGGCACGGCACTGGAACACGGCGTCAACCTCCTTGACGTATTCATGCCGGGAACCGAAGTGCGGGAGTTTATCGCCAAAGCACTGGGGGACAGGCGCAAGGAGGTCATGATCCAGGGGCATATCGGCTCGACCGACGTCAACCAGCAATACGACATCAGCCGTGACCTCCCGGCGGTGAAGAAATATTTTGAGGAACTGCTGCGGGTGTTCGGCACGATTGAGTTCGGGATGCTGTTTTTCATCGACTCGGAGGAGGACTATCAAAAGGTCTTCGAGACGGAGTTTATCACCTACGCCGAAAAACTGAAAAAGCAGGGCGACATTCAGCACATCGGGTTTTCGTCGCACAATCCCGAAACAGCCGCCAAAGTGATCCAAACCGGGGTGCCGGATATGCTGATGTTCAGCGTCAACCCCGCGTTTGACATGCTGCCCTCCGGGGAATACATTTTCGACCATTTTGAAAAGGGGTTCGGCGCAGACCTCTTCCGCGGCCTTGACCCCAAACGCGCCGAACTGTATAAACTCTGCCAGCAAAAACAGGTGGGCATCACCGCCATGAAAGCATTCGGCGGCGGCAAGCTGGTTTCGGCCGAGCATTCACCGTTCGCCAAACCGCTCACAACGGCGCAATGTATCCATTACGCCCTCTCCCGCCCCGCCGTGGCTTCCGTCCTGCCCGGATGTAAAACCAAAGACGAAATGCTGGACGCCCTTCGGTACTTGGATGTGAGCGAAGAGGAAAGAGCTTTTTCGGATGCCTTAAACACAGCCAGAACCGATTTTCATGGAAACTGCGTCTACTGCGGTCACTGCCAGCCTTGTCCGGCCAACATCGACATCGCCGCCGTGAATAAGTACCTCGACATCGCCCTGCTGGACAAAGAGAACATCCCGCCCTCCGTCCGCTCGCATTACCATAGCCTTTCCAACGGCGGAACCGATTGCGTGATGTGCGGCAGCTGCGAAAAACGCTGCCCGTTCGGGGTAGCGATCATGGATAAAATGCGCGAAGCGGCGGAGTTATTCCGATAACCCCGCCTCTATGATCTGACACTGTATGCCCTTTTCGTCTATCGTGACCACTCCATACGTCTTCCGGCTCGGGGCTCCGCCCGTCCATCTGCGCCCGCCGCAGCTGCCGGGGTTCATCAGCAGCGTTTTGCCTGATTTCCCGATGTATGGCATATGGGTATGCCCGAAGAGGACGAGGTCTGCACAGACCTCTTTACCCCTTCGGGCAATCTCATCCAGCCCTGTTTTCACACGGTAGACATGCCCGTGTGTATAGAAGATTTTCTTCCCGAGGATGGTGATCAGGTTTTCGTCCTCCCCGGCATAATCACAGTTCCCGCGTACACAGTAGAGCGGGACGTCATCCGGAATACGGGCGCGCAGGGCAAACGAATCCTGGATATGGTCGCCCAAATGGAAGACCGCGCCGGGGTTCTCAACGGCTACGCTTTCCAGCATGGAATCGATGCACTCATGCGAATCGGAGAGGATGAGGAGTTTCATCTTACCAAAGACCGTCTAAGATGCTGCCCCAGTCTATATCGCCCCAATCGTAGTCGCCGTAGCCGTAATCATCATAGCCATAGTCGCCGTAACCGTAATCGTCGTTGCCGTAGTCATTGTGATTATTTCGGTTGTTTCCGCTGCTTCCGCCGCCTTTTCGGAACTCATCTCCGTCTACAAAGATCGAATCGCCTTCCTTGCGATAGGACACCCAATCCTCTTCTCCGTAGGAATCCGTGATGTACATTCTGTTCCCGTCAATCCGGTATGTATATTTTTGCTCATAACCCCAATCATTGACCGTTACGGTTTTCCCGCTGAATGTAACAGTGTAACTCGAGTCATATACCGATGTATATGTCCCGCTCAGGCCGCCGCCTCCGCCCATGAACACGATCATCAGGATGATCCCCGCGATCAAAAGCGCGCCGCCGCCCACACATAGGCCGATGATCAGCCCTTTTTTGCTGTGTGCCTGCGGCGCCGGGGTCATATACCCCTGTGCCTGATACACCTGTTGTTGTGGCTGGTATTGCGGCATGGGCTGCTGATATTGGGGTTGCTGCTGAACTTGCGGCTGAACCTGTTGTTGATATTGCGGCTGTTGTTGTACAGGCTGCTGGTAGGCTTGCGGCTGTGCGGCCTGCTGAACCGGCTGGCCGCAGGCCGGACAGAAACGCACCGTTTCGGGCATTTGTGTATTACAGTTGGTGCAGAACATGACTCCACATCCTTCCAAATCGTTATTTCTTTCTGAGTTCGTCTCCGTCTAAATAGATCGTATTACCGTCTTTCCGGTAGCTCATGTCTTGATCCTGCGTAAATCCAAGTATATCCATGGTAAAGGTCAGCGTATCCCCGTTTATCTTGTAGGTGCCGCTGAATTCCATCCCATACGCGTTCATAGACATTTTATTGCTGCCGCTGAAAGAAACGCTGACACTGGAATCGTCTACCGATACATAGGTTCCGTTCAGGCCATCGCTGCCGCCATTGAACACAAAGACAAAGAGCAATACCGCCGCGATGGCAAGGACGGCGACGGCGGACGTCAGGCCGACAATCAGCCCTGTGCGGCTCTTTTTCTGCTGTGCGGGATAATACGGCTGCCCGTACGGCGTTTGGGGCTGTTGATATTGCTGCTGGTATTGCGGTTGAGGCTGCTGATACGATTGCGCGGGTTGCTGGTATTGGGGCTGCGGCTGCGGTTGGAATTGCTGTTGGGGCTGCTGAACCTGCGGCGCGGGTTGCTGGTATTGAGGTGCGGCCGGCTGAGCCGGCTGACCGCAGACAGGGCAGAAGCGCACCGTATCGGGCATTTGAGCATTGCAATTCTGACACGTCATCGTACATCCTCCTAGCATTCTCTCGCTTTACTACAGTATATCATGTCAAGCAACAATGAGCAAGACCTTTTAACCGTCTCCCCGTTCCCGGATACTCAGCCGGATGGGCGTGCCTGTCAGGGAAAAGGTCTCCCGTATCTGATTTTCGAGGTAACGCTTGTAGGAGTAATGGAAGAGCCTCGCATCGTTGCAGAAGGCGATGAAATGCGGCGGAGCCGTCCCGGCCTGTGTCATATAGTAGATTTTCAGCCGCCGCCCTCTGTCGGACGGGGGCTGTACCCTGGCGACGGCTTCGGCCAAAAACCCGTTGAGCTGCCCGGTGGTCACCCGCCGCCTGCTCTGTTCCACGCATTCGCGGATGAGCGGAAAGAGTTTATCTACCCGCTGCCCGGTTTTGGCGGAGATGCACAGGATGGGCGCGTAAGGCATATAGGCCAGTTTGGCCCGAACCTCGTTGACCGTTTTCCCCATGGTTTTCTCGTCCTTGTTCTCCACCGCGTCCCACTTGTTGACCACGATAACCGACGGCTTGCCCGCCTCGTGCGCCACGCCCGCCACCTTGGTGTCCTGCTCGGTGACTCCTTCCAGCGCGTCGATCAGGATGAGGCAAATATCGCTCCGTTCGGCGGCCGATACGGCGCGCAGGACGCTGTAGTATTCGATTCCGGCGTCTATTCTGGATTTCCGGCGCATCCCCGCGGTATCGGTCAGGAGAAATTTTCCGGCTTCGTTCTCAAACGCGCTGTCAACAGCGTCGCGGGTCGTGCCGGGAACGTCGCTGACAATGGTGCGCTCTATGCCGAGGATATTATTCATCAGGGAGCTTTTTCCGGCGTTTGGTTTGCCGATGATGGCCACTTTAATCGGCGCGTCTTCGGGGTCAACATCCGTTTCGGCGGGGACGGGTGGCATCAAATCAAAACAAGCGTCCAGCAGGTCGCCCGTTCCGTGCCCGTGCAACGCCGAAACTGGGATGGGTTCGCCCAGCCCGAGATTGTAGAACTCATACACTTCGGCGGGCGGCGCGCCCACGCCGTCTACCTTGTTCACCGCCGCCACGACCGGCTTCCTGCTCCGTTGCAGCATGGCGGCCACGTCGGCGTCGGCCGCCGTAACCCCTGTTTTGACGTCACAAACCAGCACAATGACGTCGGCGGTATCAACGGCGATCTCCGCCTGTTTGCGCATGAAAAGCAGCATGTCGTCGTCGGTATGCGGCTCTATCCCGCCTGTGTCTATGAGTGTAAACGTCCGGCCGCGCCATTCGCATTGGGCATACAAACGGTCACGGGTCACGCCCGGCGTATCCTCAACGATTGAGAGGCGTTTGCCGGACAACTTATTAAACAGCAGGCTTTTCCCCACATTGGGGCGGCCTACGATGGCAATGGTGTTCATGGCGTTACAAACCCGTCTTTCAATCGGTTGAGGAAAAACATCATACATTCGTGATAATTCAAATCATGGTTGACCGACTTGGCCTCCATCGCGTGGTGCAGCAATGCCCAGCTGATCTCCCGCAGCATGTTCATATACTTCATATCCCACAGCAGCCCGGCAAACTCATCCTCAACACGGCCGAAATACCGTTCCAGCAGCAACGTATCCATTGCCTCATCGTATTTGTTGTGGAACGAAACCGTTGCCAAGTCGAAGAAGATGCTCCCCACGCCGGAGAGTTCCCAGTCGATCAAGCGCAGTTCGCCGCTTTCGTTCTCCAAAAAGTTGAAAACGGCATAGGCGTCGTTGTGGCAGTATGCTTCGGTATAATGCTCAACCTTTGAAGCGCGGTTTTGGATGGCGTCCATCTCCCGCAGCACGTCGTCCAGCCCGTCAGGCCAACCGGCATTCAGTTTCCGCGCCCCGTCCAAATACCGCCCCACCAAGTCAAACGGCGAGCAAACCCTGTTTACGCCGGTGATGGTATGCGCTTTGCGCAGGATGTCCGCTATTTTTTCAATCACTTCGGGCTGCCGGGCTTTTTCCTCCGTCAGCACCTGCCCCGGGAAAAACTCGGTGACCATATACTCAGAGGTTCCGGCCAGTACCTCCATCCCGATCCCCAGCGCGTGGGCTTTGCGGATGGCTTCGGCTTCCTCCAGCCTGTCCAGCAAAAGATAGTCGTTCTGACCCCCGTTGATGCGCATGGCATACGGAACCCCATCGGCAAAGACTTTATAGGTGGTATTGCTCATCCCGCCGTTGAGCGGCCCATAGGTGACGGTTTTGCCCTGCCATAGGCTGATTTCGGGTAAAATAGATTCAATCGTTCGCATCTTCATTCCTGCTTTCCGTCGGATAAACCGACACCGTAAGTATCATACAAAGCCCTCCATAAACCCTCGGCGTCCGGCTCAACCGGCTCGACCGGGACGCCCAGTTTCTCCGATAATGCATTGACCGTCATATCATCTAAAAAAATATCTTCGCCTCGCCGCAACATACTAGACGGGATCAGCACCCGTTCGCCCAAGTCTTTGCCCTGCAAGCCGTGCAGCAGATCGCTTCCGGTCAGCAGCCCGGCCACGTCCACCGTTTTGCCGAAGAAGCGGTTTTCGATCGGGACGACGGTCACGTTTGGGGTTGGTTTCAACAGCTCCGTCAGCATCGGCGCGGCGGCAAAGCCTGTGGCAATTGTTACTCCTCCCGCCGCCTGCGGGCGGGATTCTCCTCCCGTCGGCTTCGCCGACACCCTCCTCTGAGAGGAGGGCTTTGCCTCCCTCGCAGAGGGAGGTGGCACGAAGTGCCGGAGGGAGTTCCAATCATCCATAAACAGCGATAGCATCCCGACGCCGTTCTCCAGTTGCGGAAAGTCCATGTAATACTCCGCCGGGGGGATGGGCAGCCCGGCGCGGAGCAGTATCTCGTCCGAGCACCACACGTTGAGGAAGGATTCGGCCGCTTCGACCGCCGCTAAGGCGTCCTCTTTTGACACCGGATGCAGATAGGTCAGCCCGGCGCGGTGTTTGGTCAGCCCCACCGGGACGATGGAGGTGGAAATCAAAGCGTCGCCCAGCGTTTGGAGGTCGTTCAGGGTTCGGATAAGGTGTTCGCCGTCGTTGACGGTGGGGCAGAGGACGATCTGCGCGTTCATTTTAACGCCCGCATCCGCTAGGCGGCGCATGATGGAGAGGCAGTTTCCGACCTGTTTGCTGCGCAGCATCCTCTCCCGCAGCGCGGGGTCAGTCGTGTGGACAGAAATGCCCAGCGGGCTGATTTTATATTCGCATATCCTGTTTAACTCATCGCGTGACAGATTGGTCAGCGTGATGTAGTTTCCTTGCAGGAAGGAGAGCCTCGCGTCGTCGTCTTTGACGCGCAAGCTGGCGCGGCAGCCTTTCGGGTTTTGGTCGATGAAGCAGAAGATGCAGTTGTTGACGCAGGTCTGCCCGCCGCCGGGCAGGTCTTCCTCAAACGACAGCCCGATGTCGCCGCCTTCGTCATGCCTAAGCAAAACAAACCGCGCGTCGCCGTCCGGCGCGCGCAGTTCCAACCGCAATTCCCGTTCATAGGTTTGGTAATGGACGTCCAAGATGTCTCTCACCGGCTGCCCGTTGACCGAGACCAACGCTTCGCCGATGAGGACGCCCGCCCGGCGGGACACGCCGGATACGCTAGAAATGCGCATAAACTCCCTCCGGCGCTTCGCGCCACCTCCCTCTCAGAGGGAGGCAAGAACATGCCCTCCTCTTAGAGGAGGGTGCCGGCGCAGCCGGCGGGAGGAGTTTATTTTTTCTTCTTACCGTCTTCCAGCTTGAGCACGTCGCGGCCGTTGTAGAACCCGCAGGCTTTGCAGGTCACATGCTGACGGCGCAGTTCGCCGCATTTCGGGCAGGCCGAGAGATTGGGCGCGTCGAGACGCCACACCGAGCTGCGCCGGAGAGCTTTGCGTTGTTTACTGGTCTTAAACTTTGGAACCGCCATAACTTGGTCACCTCCGTATCATAAAGCGATGCAAAGAGCATTATACTATTCATGGCAGACTATGTCAAGAAGATTTGCGGGTGAATTATGCGTTCTGTGAAAACATGGCCGCAATGGGCGCGGAATGTTCTGTATATCGGTGCCGCATTGGCGGCCTTGTTTGTGCTGTTCCGCTGGCTTTTGCCGGTCGTTCTGCCCTTCCTGATCGCCATGGGGCTGGCGCGCCTGATGGAGCCGGCCGTGCGGTTTATGCACAAGAAATGGCGTTTTCCGCGTAAAATCGGGGCGGCATTGTTAACCCTGCTCATTGTCGCGGCCATCGTGGGGGCGGTGTGGTTTATCCTCTCCTGGCTTTTTTGGGAGATCAACGGTTTGATCGAACGCGCCCCGGAACTGATTGCCCGTCTGCCGGAAATGAACGAAAGCTGGACGGAAAAGCTCAACCGCTGGATCGAGGCCGCGCCGCTCTCGATGCGCGATACCCTGAGCAACGCGGCGGAAGGGGTCATGGAGGGGCTGAGTGCCATCCCCGCCAAAGTGGTTGGTTGGCTGACCAACTGGCTGACCGGCTTTGCGAAAAAACTACCTTATATCATCCTCTTTGTCTTTGCGTTGGTTTTGTCAACCTTCCTCATCTCGGCCGATTATCCCGGTATTACGAAATCCCTGTTGAAGCCTTTCTCCAAAAAGACGAGAGATAAAATACTATCCGTAAAAACGCGTTTGGTCAATACACTGGGTAAATGGTTGAAGGCGCAGGGGATGATCATGCTGATCACCTTCGGGGAACTGCTGCTCGGGTTTATGGTTTTGCGGATCCCCACCGCCCTGCTGGCCGCTTCGCTGATCGCGCTGGTAGACGCCCTCCCGGTGCTGGGCGCGGGGATATGCCTCATCCCCTGGGCTATCATCAGCCTGGCCTCGGGCGATTCGTTTCAGGCCGCCGGGCTGGCGGTGATCTACGGGGCGGTCGTTTTGGTGCGCGGGTTCCTTGAGCCCAAACTGGTCGGCGACCAAATCGGCCTCGGCGCGCTGCCGACGTTCATGGCAATGTACGCCGGGTTTGTGCTGTCCGGCGTGCTGGGGATGATCACCTTTCCCATCCTGCTGATCACCGGCAAACAGATATGGGAATCGTTTCCGAAAATTTGATTTACGGGCGTGTCCCTATGTATCTATTCCCGTTATAACAGTTTACATCAACATAATACGCCCGGCCGGCCGGTTTTTTGGCCGCAGGGGGCGTTCTGATCCATATAGGTTTCCCCGCGATCATCGGGTTATTCAAGTCGATGCCGCCTATCGTTCGGTCAAACGCGACAGTCGCCGCCGTGTTCGCGTTGCCTATATCAAACCAGTAACCGCTGCCGTAACTGATTTGATATTTTCCGGGTGCCAGTTTCAACGCCTTATCTGTGAGATATTTGGAAGGCGGTTTGGATTTATTCGGGGCTTTAACACTCACTTTAATCAGCTTAGAGCCGGCGGGTATAGCGGTTTTGAATGTCTGACCGTTGCTCCAGGGTTCCGTCGTCTCCCCTGAACTTTGGCTTCCTTTACCGCATCCGCAATCCTCCGGCTCTCCAATATTTTCGCAAACCAAGCCGCTCTGGCAGCTTTCGCATTCCCCGCAGCCTTCGGTCTCCTCTCCGCATTTGCAGCCTTCGCATGTGCAATCGCCGTCATCTCCGCCTCCTTCTCCCGGCGGCTCTGTATCAGCCGTTTTGGGGTTGGGAAATCGGATCAGCTTGTATTGTTTTTTACGCCCCTCTTCTAATTCCACAGGAAGATAATATGCCCCGCCGATCGGCGTCAAAACCATGTCGCCTAAATTGTTATGCGGATCGGCTAAACCTTCTCTTTTCTTCCAGTCGAAGAAGATATAATGCGCGTCTCCGCTCTCGTTGAGGGTCAGCTTCACATGTTCTTGAAGGATTGTGTACGGATTGGTCTTGATCGGTGTCACTTTGACGGATTTTGTGCGGGGCTGGGCAAAGAAGGCGATCTGCGGCACAGCGTCTTTGTCCGGCTTGCCGCCAATATATACTTGGATCAGCACCGTATTTTTGTTGTTGAGCATCTTTTCGTAGGAGAATCCGTCCCAGCTCCCGCCGCGCTCCTCTCCGATCTGCGATTTAAACGACATAGAATACAGTTTTGGTTTGACTTTTTTCCAGCCCCCTTTCGGAAGGGGTTTATAAGGGTCTGTTGATTCGCCGATACCGTTTTTCGTTGTTTTAACATATACAGGCTGCCCGGCAGAAGCCTCATGATTAAAGAACACAACTTCACTGCGGAGGTCTATAATAAAATCGTCAAAATCGATCAGATAATCAAGGCGGTCTATTTCAGCATAGGGATATTGAGGCTGTTCGACCGGCGGGAGGCTCCAGCCGGCTGGGACGGCTACGGCGCGAGCCGGCTGATCATCCGGTACGCCGCCGCCGTAGCCGATGCGCAGCAGCAATGGCGCGGTTTCCGACGGAGCGGCCGGTAAGGTTTGGCCGCAGTCGATCTGAATATATGTCATGTTTTGATGGTAATTGTTGCCGTCGTTTACATAATCCTTATCGTATCGGTGTTCCCGCACGGACAGAGAAAACTCGGTGACGGTGCTTTGGTCACCGGCCGGGGCGGCACCGATATAAACGAAGAAATCGACTTCTGCCTCAGCGGGGTTGCAGCCGGGAACCCATGACAACGCGTCGTATGTAAGGACATTCGGCCCTTTATATGATCCGCTCCGAACGGGTTTTCTCTCCCATGGATATACGGGATCGGTGATTGCCATGCTGCTCATAAAAACGATCTCGTCAATACCGCAGCCCCTCGATCCTACCCCGAAGCGAATATCGGTTGCACTTGTGTCGTTCGCGGAATAGGTGATCCTCCCCGTAATGTTTATGCCAAGGGAAAGTCCGTCTCCGTCTGCGGCGGTCGGCGGGATATATGCAACAAGCAAAACCAGTGTCAGAAAGAAGCTCGCAAGCCGATTCATCCGCTTCATAAACATTACCCCTTTGACATATTTTTTCCCATATAGTATACTATGTTAATCGAAACATGGCAACACAAACTTCAAGAAAGGAGCCTCGCGCTTGGAAAAAATCCTGTTTATCATCGACTCCCCGGGGGATTTGACAAAAGAAGAAATTGCGGGCAAACCCATTTGGATCAATCCGGTTCTAGTCAGTTACGGCGGATTGGAAAAATGGGAGCACGAACTGGAACCGCGCCAGTTTTGGAAAGACTTGACCAGACTGGACGAGATCCCGCGCACAACGATGATCGTGCCGGACGACTGGCTCCGTCTCTACCGCAAAGCCAAAGCCGAGGGGTTTACCCATGTATTGGTACATACACTGTCGTCAACGGCAAGCGGCATCTGCAATTCGGCGTTTTTGGCCAAAAGGCTGTTTGAAGACGGGGACGGCATCCCGGTCGAGGTGGTCGATTCTCGTTCCTATGCCTTTATATACGGGCGCAACATCCTCAAATGCGCGGAAATGGCCGAACAGGGCGTCCCGTTCAGCCAAATCGTTGAACACCTGCGCGGTTTGACCAGCCGCAACCGCGCCATTTTATGGGTCTATACCCTCAAACACCTGAAAAAGAGCGGCCGCATTTCGGGTATGCGCGCCTTTGTGGGCGAAACGCTCGGTTTGCGCCCCCTCCTGCTGATCAAAGACGGCGTCATCGCGCCGATCGACAAGGTGCGGGGCGACGGCAACGTCATCCCCCGGGCGGCGCAGCTTGTGAAGGAACACGCCGTCGCGCCGGAGACGCAGCGCATTGAAATTTTATATGCCGATGTGCCGCAAACCGAGATAGAGCGGGCGCAGAACATCATCGGCGAAGTGGTTCGTCCCAAGGAGATCACCCTTCACCACATCGGAGGCGTTATTGCCATCAACTGCGGCCCGGCCTCGATGGCGGCGTGTTTTTACGGTGAGCCGATTGAATTGGGGTAGGGAGCTACGCCGCGCTGTAAATCACTTCGCCAGTTTTCAAAAACCCGCTCTTGTCGCAGGTTTCGTCCAGCACGTATGGCGCACAATGTCAACAATGTCACGCATTCGCCCGGTTCTTCATAAACACCAGCAAAATCAACGCCGCCGCCAGCGACAGCACCGCGCCGAAGACAAACGGCACGGCCGAACCGAACGCGTTCCACAAAAAGCCCGCGATCACGCTGGCCGGGAGCAGGGCGACGCCCGAGACCGTGGACTGTAAACCGAGCATCGTCCCTTTCAGCTCAGGCGGGGCGATCTCTGCGACATAAGCCCGCTCAACCCCGGCGATCATGGCGGTGTACGCCCCGTAAACGGCGAACACCGCAACCATCATCCAGCGTTCGGAGGCAAAGGCAAAGCCGAGGTAGCAAAGAGAAAAAGCGAGGTAGCCGGGAACCAGCAGCTTCTTACGCCCGACGCAGTCGGAGAGTTTGCCGAACGGCATGGACAAGACCGAGGCGGTTATGTTGTAGAGGAAATAGAGCAGGATGACACTCACCGTGTCAAACCCGGCGGCTTGCGCTTTAAGCAGGATGAAGGTGTTGGAAGAATTGCCCAGCGTGAACAAGAAGACGACAAAGAGGTAGAGTTTGAGCTGGCTGTCGATCTTGCGCGCGTTTACCCAAAACAGCTCTTTGGTTTTGGCCGGGCGCGGGTTCTTTTTTTGTTTGATGAAAAAAAACATCAGCAGCCCCAAAACGGCGGGGATGATCGAAAGCGAGAACATTTTCTTATATTCAAAATTACTCCCCATGTTGCGTAACACAAAATATGTAATCAAAATGCCGATGGCCGCGCCCAGCATATCCATCGCCTTGTGTAAACCGAAGGCTTTGCCCAGCTTGTCCTGCTCCACGCTTTCGCTCACCAGCACATCGCGCGGCGCGGTGCGGATGCCTTTCCCGACACGGTCGATCACGCGCGCGCCCAAAATACCGAGCCACGACCCGGCAAACAGAAGAGCCAGTTTATACACGATCCCGGCGGCGTAACCCATGAAGGCGGTCGCCTTTTTTTGCTGAAAACGGTCGGTCACATATCCGCTGAACACTTTGAGCAAGCTGGCCAAGCTCTCCGCGATCCCCTCGACCACGCCCACAAGGGCGGGCGTCGCGCCGAACGAGGAGACAAGGTAAAGTGGAATGAGCGGGTAGACCATCTCGGAGCTGATGTCGGTAAAAAAGCTGACCAAGCCGAGAAAGATGATATTGAGCAAGGCGGACACGACCCTTCATCGGATTGAGGTAAGTATACCATGCCCGGTGAAGCGAGGGCAAGTCCGTCTTCCGATTGACAAAAGCCGTACTTTCATGGTACATTGAATGGGTAGTGTTGATGAGTTTGGCGGTGTCGGCGTATAAAAAGGCGTAAAAAGCTGATGATCGGTTTGGCCGTTTGCTTTGCGGTCTTGTCGGCGTTTGCCCTGATCGTCTTGACCAGGGGTTCCGAAGCCGCCCCTGCCGAAGAACCGTCCGCGCCAGCCTATATCTCCCCGCCCGCGACCTGGGCGCAGTATACCGTTATCGATCCGCTGATCATCGAGCTGGGTTCGCCCCGGCGGGTGATCACGGCGGCGGATTTTATCTTCAACGCGCCGGAGGAAGACGGGTTTACCCTTGTAACCGATTTGAGCGGCCTTGACTTTAACGCGCTCGGACAAGTTGAATTGATCATCACGCTAAACGGTGAAGGGCGGCGTTTCACCGTTGAAGTGCGCGACCTCATCCCGCCCGAGGCGACACCGGTGCATGTGACCAAATGGCTGGACGAAGCGTTTTCCCCCGAAGAGTTCGTCACCGACATCATCGACCAAACGGAGGTGACTGTCACGTTTGCCGCCCCGCCCGACGGGTCATTGGAAGGCGAACAGGAAGTCTTCCTCCTGCTGACCGACGAAAGCGGTAACACAACCTCCATTACGTCCAAGCTCACCCTGATGCGCGATACCGAACCGCCCGTGATCACCGGGTTGCTGGATAAATCCATGTTTTTGGGCGACACCATCGCCTACCGCTTCGGGATTACCGTCACCGACAACCGTGACGAAGAGGTGGAGCTGATGGTCGATTCCGGCGCGGTGGACACCCGGAAGGAAGGGGTTTACCCCGTCATTTACTCGGCAACCGATTCCAGCGGCAATAAGACGGCCGTCAAAGGGACGGTGACCGTTTTCGAGGTGACGCGCGAACAGGTGGACGAAATGGCCGACGAGATTTTAGAGGTTATTTTCGTGAAGGGTGAGTTAATTGACGATGAGTTCATCGAAGAAGAAATGACTCCGTATGAAAAAGCGTTCGCCATTTATCAATGGGTGCAGGATCATATTATCTACATCAACAGCAGCATCAAGGACGACCCGTACTACGCCGCTTACCGGGGTTTCCGCGACATGACGGGCGACTGCTACGTCCATTACGCCGTCAGCGAGATTTTACTGACCCGCGCCGGGATCGACAACGTCCCGATCGAGCGCATCCCGGGGCAGAGAGCCATGCACTACTGGAGCCTGATCAACCTCGGTGAAGGCTGGTATCACTTCGACGCGACACCGCATGAAAGCGGCGGCGACGGCTTTTATTTCACCGAATCGCAGGCGCGCGCCCTTCTGAAAGGGCGCAGCAGCACTTATTATACCTACGACACGGAGTTATACCCCGAGGTGGTTCCATGAGAAAAAAACTCGGCATTGCCGGGGGGATGGGGCCGTACGCTTCTGCTTATTTTATTGAGCAGCTCACACGGCTGACCCGGGCTTCGACCGATCAAGAGCACATCGGGTTCATCTTCTACAGCGCGCCGCAGATACCCGACCGGAGCGCGTTTCTAACCGGGTTGAGTAGTGTAAATCCGCTGGACAAGCTGCTGGACGTCTGCCGTATCCTCGAACCGCTGGTTGATGTGATTGCCATTCCCTGCATGACGGCGCACCATTTCCACAACGAGTTTTCCGAAGCGTTGCGCCTTCCTGTGCCGGACATGCACCGGGTATGCGCCGAGGCTGCCGGGGATTGTTCCTCGCTGGGCATTTTGGCGACCGACGGCACCGTCGCAAGCGGGCGGCTGTTATCGGTGTTAAGCGATTTTGGCGTCCGTTCGATACTCCCGGAGAATCAAGCCCCGGTCATGCGGCTGATTTACGATGTGAAAGCGGGCAAACCGCGCAATCCCGAACTCTTCCGCTCGGTGACCGGGCGGCTGATTGAACGCGGCGCGGAAAAGATTCTGCTGGCCTGCACTGAACTTTCGGTCTATGCGGGGACGCCGGATACGCCGAGCCTGCTCGACGCTTCCGAACTATACGCAAGATACTGCATCAAAATGGCGGGGGGGACGGTTGTTGACCAATGTCCTTGAATACCTAGATCACACCCCGTTCCCGGAGAGGGTCGCCTACACCAACGGAGAGAACGGTTTGACCTTCGCAGGGGTTGACCGCCTGTCCCGCGCGATCGGCACCTCTTTGCTGCAAGCCGGGCACAGCCGGGTTCCCGTCGTCGTTCTGATGGGACGATCACCTGACACCGCCGCGGCCTTTTTCGGGGCGGTGCGCGCCGGGTGCGCCTATGTCCCGGTCGATCCCGACATGGCGCGAAACCGTATCGAGGGCATCTTTGAGGATTTACAGCCCGCTGCCGTCATTTACGAGGAAAAAACCCGCGCGCTGCTGGAATCGCTGGATTACAAAGGCGATGCCTTTGATTACGGTAATATCGTAAATACGAAGACCGACGATACCGCTTTGGAGCGCGTCCGCCGGGAGGCGATTGACACCGATTTGCTCTACATCGTCTATACATCCGGCTCGACCGGCCAGCCCAAAGGCGTGGCGGCCTGCCACCGTTCGGTGATCGACTATATCGAGAGTTTGTCCGGCGTTTTGGGGTTTTCGGAGAAGACGATCTTCGGCAGCCAAACGCCGCTCTATGTGGACGCCTGCCTGAAAGAACTCTATCCTACCTTGAAATTCGGCGCGGCAACCTATCTGATCCCGAAAGAGCTCTTCATGTTCCCGGTCAAGCTGATCGACTATCTGAATGAGCACAAGATCAACACCGTCTGCTGGGTGGTTTCTGCGTTGACCATCCTGTCCGGCACCGGCGCGCTGGAAGCCCGCCCGCCCAAACACCTGACGACGGTGGCGTTCGGAAGCGAGGTCTTCCCGCAAACGCAGCTCTCCCTGTGGCGCAAAGCCCTGCCGGGCGCGCGGTTTTTCAATCTCTACGGCCCGACCGAATGCACCGGGATGTCGTGCTGGTATGAAGTGACGCGGGACTTCCAGCCGGGGGAGCCTATCCCCATCGGGCAACCCTTCCGCAACACCCGCATCCTCCTGCTGGACGGGGAAATCTGCGTCGCGGGAACCTCGCTGACGCTGGGGTACTACAACGATTTCACCAAAACCGACGCTTCTTTCGTTCAAAACCCGCTGAACACATCCTATCACGAGCTGATCTACCGCACTGGGGACATGGGGGCGTATAACGAATACGGCGAACTGGTTTTCGCCGGACGGCGCGACCATCAAATCAAGCATATGGGGCACCGCATCGAATTGGGTGAAATCGAAGCGGCCGTAAACGCCCTGGCCGGTATGGCGCAGGCGGCTTGCGTATACGACGCGGACAAACGGAAAATCGTGCTGTTCACCGTTGGAACCCCGTCTGTAACGGAAATCATGGCGCATTGCAAAGAGCGGCTGCCGCGCTTTATGGTTCCCAACGCGGTCATCCCGCTCGCCCAACTCCCGCTCACGCCCAACGGCAAGACCGACCGAACCGCCTTGCTTGCAACGTGGCGCGAAAGAGGCTGATTATGGATAAGCTGCTCTCCATCCTCTCGGGTCTGCACCCGGACATAGATTTTAACAGTCACGATGACCTGATCGGCGGCGGCGTGCTGGATTCGTTCGACATTGTGACCATTGTCGCCGACATTGACGAGGCATACGGCGCGGCCATCCCCGCCGAGGAGATCGTGCCGGAGAATTTCCATTCGGCGGCGGCGTTGTTCGCGCTGATCGAGCGTTTGC
This sequence comes from Oscillospiraceae bacterium, assembly GCA_009782475.1. Classification (GTDB taxonomy): domain Bacteria; phylum Bacillota; class Clostridia; order Oscillospirales; family UBA929; genus UBA929. Next base: position 39,311 of record WRIZ01000008.1, read on the forward strand.
GATGAGTTTTACATCGTTTGAGTTTGCCGTTTTTTTAGCGGCGTTGTTTGCCGCTTATTACGTTGCGCCGCCCAAACACCGCTGGAGCTTGCTGCTGCTGGGCAGTTTGGTCTTCTATTGGTTCAGCGGGTTTATCATCTATGTATTGGCAACTGTTGTTTCGACCTACGGTTTCTCTCGTCTGCTCGAAGTCAAACGCAGCCGCTGGATCGCCGCGCTGTGGCTGGTGCTCCACATCGGGCTGCTCGCGGCGGTGAAGGTGCCGTTCTTTGGGCTGCTCATGCCGCTCGGCATTTCGTTTTACACCTTCCAAAGCGCGGGTTACATCCTCGATGTCTACAGAAAGAAAACCGCCGTTGAGCGCAGCCCGGCCAAACTCGCCCTCTTTGTTTCGTTTTTCCCGCAGCTGATCCAAGGCCCCATCTCCCGCCACGGCGATTTGACCAAAACGCTTTATTCGCCCAACAAGCTATCAAGCGATAACATCGCGTTTGGGTTACGGCGTATCCTTTGGGGCGTTTTCAAAAAGCTGGTGATCGCCGACCGCCTGATCGCGGCGGTGACGCTGATGTCGGGCGATCCCGAAGCCTTCCGGGGCGGGTACGCCCTGCTGAACATCCTATTCTACGCGGTGGTGCTGTACGCCGACTTCACGGGCGGGATCGACATCGCCATCGGCGCGGCGCGGCTGTTCGGCGTTACGGTGACCGAGAACTTCAACAAACCGTTCACCGCCCGCAGCATCGCCGAATATTGGCGGCGGTGGCATATCACCATGGGCAGCTGGTTCCGCGACTATTTGTTTTACCCGCTCTCGGTCGGCAAGCCCATGCGCCGTTTCTCCCGGCTGAGCCGCAAACTCTTGGGGAACGGTTTTGGTAAGCGGCTCCCGGTCTATATCGCAACGATCATCACTTGGTTTGCCACCGGGTTGTGGCATGGAGCCTCCCCCAACTTCATCGCGTGGGGTCTGGCCAACGGGATGGTCATCATCCTCTCGCAGGAATGCCAGCCGTTGTATAAACGCTTCCACGCCCGTTTTGCCTTCGGCGGCTCTTGGTGGTATCACGGCTTCACCGTTGCAAGGACGTTTATCCTGATGGGTGCCATCCGCAGCTTTGACATTTACGGCGGAGTCGGGACGACCTTCCGGGCTGTGGGGAGCATCTTTACCCCTTGGAGATTTCCATCGCTTGACTTGGGGGTGGGCGGAGCCGACGGGTTGGTTGCGCTGCTGGGCGTGCTTTTGCTGGTGATTGCGGGGCGGGAGCGGCCGCGACGTTGGTTTTTCGCGCTTCATCCCGCCGGAAGGCTGATGTTGTGTCTGCTGCTGCTTTGCTGTATACTGGTCTTTGGAGTGTATGGATATGGTTACGACGCCGGACAATTCATCTACACCCGCTTCTAACCAACGTGACGTTGGATCCAATGGCGCGCGGGACGTAAGAATGCTTAGCATCCTATCTGTCCTTGCCATAATTGCGCTGCTCTTTTTCGCCGACAGGCTGCTGATGCCGAAATACATGTCGGGGGTTTACGAAGGCGCGCTGATCGCCGAATATTACCAATCGGAGAAAAACCACCAGCTCATCATCCTGGGCGACTGCGAAGCCTATGAAAACATCTCGCCTTTCACCCTTTGGGAGGAATACGGCTACACGTCGTTCATCCGGGGCTCGCCCCAGCAACTGATTTGGCAGTCATACTATCTGCTGGAGGATACCCTGCGGCATGAGACGCCGGACGCCGTGATTTTCAGCGTTTTCGGCATGAAATACGATACGCCGCAGTCGGAGGCCTACAACCGCCTGACGCTTGACGGTATGAAACTCTCCCGCTCGAAAATCGCGGCGGTCAGGGCATCTTTGACCGAAGGGGAGAGTTTCCTCTCCTATTTCGTCCCGCTGCTCCGTTTTCACGACCGCTGGAAAGACCTATCCGCGGACGATTGGCGGTATATGTTCGGCAGGCGCGGCGTTTCGTTCAACGGGTATATGATGCGCTGCGACGTCAAGCCGATGGGAACATTGCCCACGCCGCAGGAATTGGCGGAACCCGCTTTCGGCGAGGTTTGCTGGGATTATCTTGATCAGATACGGGAGCTATGCGAGCGGAACGGCATTGAACTCATCCTGTTCAAGGCTCCGGTGCCGTATCCCTATTGGCATCCCGAATGGGACGCGCAGATTGGTAAGTACGCGGAGCGGCACGGTTTGACCTACGTCAACGCGCTGAATCATCTTGAAGAGATCGGCATAGATTACGCGTCCGATACCTACGACGGCGGTTTGCATTTGAATCTGTGGGGAGCCGAAAAAATGTCGGTCTATTTGGGCGGTTTGCTGCAAGGGCTGGACGACCTGCGCGGGGATAACGCGGTAAGCAAGGTCTGGGCGGAAAAAGCGGAGCGGTATCACGCGCTGATAGCCGTTCAAACCGCCGAGATCGAAACGGTTGGAAAAGTCATGTCACTGACGAGGGAGTGAATAGAATGAAAAAGGGTTTATCCATATTGATGTTGTTGGTTTTATGCTCCTGCGCCGCCAACACGCCGGACGCTTCGCCGGAGCCGTCCCCTTCTCCGCCGCCGGAGGGGTTTCCGTTTGAAGCATACGGGCAAGTAATGTATGTATGCGCGCCTGTAAAACCGGTTTTGGACAATCTGCCCGAGCCGCGCGACCGCTTTGAATCCCCCAGCTGCGCGTTCGAGGGGTTGGACATCACCTATTTCTATCCGGGGTTTGAGCTGACGACATACCCCGAAAACGGAGAAGAGCATATCCTCTCGGTCGTTTTGACCGACGATTCTGTCTCAACGCCCGGCGGCGTTTTCATCGGCGGGACGGTTTCAAACATGGAAAAGGCATACGGCACGGATTATACGCAGAAAGGCGGGCAATATACATACACCGCCGGGAAAGGCAGCCTTGTGTTTACCTTTCGGGATGACGTCATCATCGGGATCGTTTTTGCGTATGTGGCCGGGGGATAAAAAATGCCGCCCGTCATCAAACGAGCGGCCAAGTGAAGTGGGTCATGGGATCGTGAATCGCTGGATTCAGTATAGCATGTCCCGGGAAGACATGTAAATAGGAGGTTTTGTCGAATTGGGCGAACATTTTGACCTTTGCATCCTCGGCGGCGGGCCGGCCGGGCTGACGGCGGCGGTGTACGCCTGCCGAGCCGGATTGAGGACGGTTGTTTTTGAGAAAGAACCCATGCCCGGCGGGCAGATGGCCACCACGCCGGAAATTGAGAATATGCCCGGATTTATGAAAATCGACGGGTTTACATTGGGTATGCACATGACCGAACAGGCGAAATCGTTGGGGGCGGAGTTTGTCACCGGCACAGTGGCCGGGTTGTTTCTAGAGCCGGGGATGCTGCGCGCCGATACGGCGTCACATGCCATGTCGGCGAAAACCTTTATCCTCGCTATGGGGGCGCGGCGCAGAAAACTGGACATCCCGGGCGAAGACGCTTTCCTCGGCCGCGGGGTTTCCTATTGCGCCGTGTGCGACGGGAATTTCTTCAGAAACAAGCCGGTTGCCGTTGTCGGCGGCGGCAACACCGCTTTGCAGGAATCCCTCCATCTTGCGTCTTTGGGCTGCGCCGTGACGCTGCTCCACCGCCGCGATGAGTTCCGGGGGAGCGTTTCCCTGTTAAGCCGTGTGAAAAGCGAACCGCGCATCACCGTGATGACGCCGTGGATTCCTCTCTCTATCAAGGGAGATAAGGCCGTCACGGGATTGACGATTTCGCACGCGGCGACCGGGCAGACGGCCGCATTGGATGTCTCTGCCGTTTTCGTCTGCGCCGGGACAACGGCCAATTCCGAACTGGCGCGCCCGTGGCTGGCGTTGGACGCCGAAGGACGGATCGAAGCCGGGGAGGATTGCGTTACAGCCATACCCGGGGTCTTTGCCGCCGGGGATATACGGCGAAAACCTTTGTATCAAATCGTCACGGCGGCGTCCGACGGTGCCGTTGCCGCGACGCGCGCCGCTGCATTTATCTCGGAAGGAATGATCATATGAGCCCGGACGAAGCCCTCCGGCGTTTACATATTTCAGGGCGGCGTTATACTGTTTCTACCGAAGGACAGTATCCCTTCGCCGCTGTGTTGAGCTGTTCGGATTCCCGGGTTGTTCCCGAATTGATTTTTGACTGCGCGCCGGGGGAATTGTTTGTGGTGCGCACGGCGGGCAATACCGCCGACGCGATAGCGATCGGGAGTTTGGAGTTTGCCGTGACCGTCCTGGGCGTCCCGCTCATCCTCGTGTTGGGGCATACCCATTGCGGCGCGGTGGAGGCCAAAGCGTCCGGCAGCCCATACGGTTCCTTCATGGCGGCGGTCATGGCCGAAGTGCGCCCGTGCGCCGATGAAAACATCCTGCACACCATCTTTAAGCTCGAAAAAAGCCCGGTGTTAAGCGGGCTTGTTGGTGAAGGGAAGCTGATCATCGCGGGGGCGAAGTTTACATTGGAGACCGGCTGTGTAACGTTCGTTAGTTGATGCGTTCCCTTGCGACGAAGGGGGAGACGAATGTTTCCGCCGACAGTCCCCGGATGCTGTCGCTGGCGTTGAATAGGGTGGACGAATAGATAAACAGCACGTCGGCTCCGACAAAATCTACGAATTGCCCCAATGTGTCGGGCGATACATACCGCAAATCGATCAGCACGATTTCGCTGTAGCCGTCCAGCAGCAGCGGGGAAAGGGCGGCCGCGTAAGAATCGCGGAAGAGGATGAGACGCCGCCCCGAACCGTTCAGCGGGTTTTGCGCCGTGACAATGGCGGCCGAACCGCACATAAATAGATTGTAGGGATCAGGGGATTCAAGCTGTGTTTGGTCATAAACCGGGAGCTTTTGCCCCGGTTTTTCCATGCTTGTGACAATCGTTTGCCGCGTCGCATCGCTCTCCAGCCACACCAATTCGTCAGGGGCGATGTTTAGTGCCGACTGGCCGTAGTACACCCCGTAGAATCGGTCAAACCGTTCCTTTGTATACGGCGCATTGCTTAACTCTACGCCCATCCCGTCGGCGAGGGTTTGGGCGGCGGGGATGATTTTGTCCTGTTTCCAGTGCGAATCGGTGCGGAAATAGCAATCAAGCGACAGATCATCGAAAATGCGGATATACTCAATCTCCCCGTCGAGCGAATCCCGTATACCCCTTTCCAGCGCGGCGTAATCCATGACGAGATGGCCGGAGTTTTCAAGGTAGGCGTTTTTATCCGGCACGACGGTGTAATACACATTGCCCGCCTCACCGAGAAGCCGGTCATATACGGTGTTGATGATGCCGCAGAGGCGGAGGACGCTCCGCTCGTTGAGCGGATATTCGGTCTTGAACACCATGTCGCCGAGGACGAAAATATTGTTGTTGTCCATCTTACGCAGAACATTGAGGTCGAACACCGCTTTCAATCGGCGGAAAGGTTCCCGGAACGCCGCCTGATCGACGGCGTATTTGTCAAACCCCTCCATAAACGTGCCGTTTCGGATCGTTTCCAGTGTAAACGCCGGAAATTGCGCCAGCCTGCGCCGTTCGGAGACGGAAAAATCATCCGGGGCTTTGAATAGGTTGAGAAAGAACACCGCGTAGAGGGCGGCGAGGAAGGTGAGGGTGGTAATGATGTGTTTGAGGTTTTTCATACGGCCTCCTAAAACCGAAAATACAGGAAAAAGTTGCTCGACGAATCGATCATGTAGGCTATAACAACCAGCAGCAGCACGATATTGAGCACCGGGGTGAGGATGTCAACCGCCGTTCCCCACTTAGGGTGCTGTTTGGCTTTCCTGATAAGGCTGCGCAAGACCGGCGTCGCGCCGAAGGCGGCCAAAATCAGCACAAATCCGTAGCTTTTGAGCGCGTACACCGATTCACTGTTCACAACCGGGACGCCCGCCAGACCGATCATGCCTTTGAGGGTTTCGGTGATGGCGGACACGCTCTCCATGTGGAAAATAACAAAGCTGATTGTAATGACAACCAGTACATACAAATGACGGAGGGCGGAGGGCGTCTTCTCCAGCCGTTTCATGAGGAATAGTTTCTCCAGCGCAAGAATGACGCCGAAATACAAACCCCAAGCGATAAAATTCCATGCCGCGCCGTGCCATAACCCGGTGACAAACCAAACCACGGCGATGTTCCGCACCCATTTGAGCCGGGAGACGCGGTTGCCGCCGAGGGGTATGTAGATATACTCGCGGAACCATGTGCCCATTGAGATATGCCACCGCTGCCAAAACTCGGAAATGCTTTTGGCGATGAACGGATAATTGAAGTTCTCCAAAAACCGGAAGCCGAGGATGCGCCCGAGGCCGATGGCCATATCGCTGTAGCCGGAGAAATCGAAGTATATCTGAAGCATGAAGGAGACAACGGCCAGCCAATAGAACAACGCCGCTTTGTCGGTTGCCGCCAACGCGGCGGCGTTGAGCTGCCCCAGCGTATCGGCGATGATGACCTTCTTCCCTAAACCGATGATGAAGCGCGTCGCCCCGATTGAAAAGTCTTCCCACGAGTGTTTTCGGTTGTTCAACTGCGCACCTATCGTTTGATAGCGTACGATCGGCCCTGCCACAAGCTGCGGGAACATGGTCACATAGGCCGCGAAGTCGATGGGGTTGCGCTGCGGGCGAGCTTGCCCCCGGTAAACGTCGATGGTATAGCTCATGGTTTGGAAGGTATAAAAACTGATGCCGAGCGGCAGGTGGATGTGCGGAAGCGGGAGCGATGTGCCGAGCAGGGCATTGATATTGGCGATGAAAAAGTCGCTGTATTTGAAAAAGCCCAGCACCAGCATATTGCCGATCACCGAGATCAGCAGGGCGGCTTTGGCCGAAGGTTTCCCGCGGTTCCGTTCGATAAATGTGGAAATCGTGTAGTCCATGACCGAAGAAAAGACCAGCAGCAGGACATAACCCGTCTCGCCGTAGTAATAGAAAAAAAGGCTCGCAAGCAGTAAAACCGCGTTGCGAGCCTTTTTGGGCACGGCGAAATAGAGGGCTAAGAATACAGGCAGGAAATAAAACAGAAAGGGGATGGAAGAGAATACCATCGCCTTACTGAGCCAGCTGCTTAAACGCCTGGTGCAGTTCTTTGCTTTTGTCGCTGATGATGACAACCAGCAGATCGCCGATGCTGTCAACGATGAAGTCGCTTGGATCAACGATGTAGCATACCCATTTGGCGTTCAAATCCTGATCGCCGGCTTTGCCGTTCTTGATCTTGGTTTTGGCGGCGTCAATATCGGCGTCTTTCTCCATCCGCAGGAGGACGAGCGAGAATCCGCCGCCGAACATCGGCTCGGAAACGGCTCCTTCGCTGAACCCAATATTCTCGTTGCCGTCCCCAATAAACCAACCGATGCTTTGCATCCCGGTGCCTTCGCCGGATAGGGGCTGCGCCGGGGTTTCCATCAGCTTAACCTTTTCCGGTTCCCTTAACACGGACAATTCAGCCTCAATCCCGTCCAATTCAGCCTGCATCCCGGCGCGGTCGTCGTCGGTGACCCCGTCGGCCCACATTTCATTGTAAATCGCATTCATGCGTCCGCTGAGTTCCTCAACGCGCGGGGCATTTTCTTCGAGTAAAGCCAGAGCGGCTTTGACGTCGGGCTGGTTGTTGTAATTTTCATAGATTTGCCCGATCAAGTCAGATAGATCGCCGGGGATATTGTCTTCGTTTTTATTCCCCGAACAGCCCGCGAAGGCGGTGAGCAGCAGGGCGGCGCAAATCACAAACAGGGTTGCTTTCTTCATTGGTTTCATCCTTTCTTCTCTTGCTGTGAATGTCTAGGGTAGTCAAAGCCTGTATATTATACGCGAAACCGGCGGCAAAAGCAAGCCGATAAATTTATGGAAAAAAACATTGACAAACCTAATATAATACGATATACTTTGTAAAGTTTATCCCTTTACAAGTTGTTGCGGGAAGAGGGTGCATTCAATGAAGGAAGAGCCGCTGGAGATGAGTATGCTCTTCGATTTTTACGGCGATGTGCTGACCGATAAGCAAAAAGACTTATTTGACCTCTACCACAACCACGATATGTCCCTGGGCGAGATTGCCGTCAATGAAAACATCACCCGCCAAGGGGTGCGCGACGTCATTGTGCGGGCGACGCAGACATTGCGTTCAATGGAAGACAAGCTCAAACTGGTTGGTCGGTACAAGGCGGTGCAAAACGGCCTTTTGGAGATCCGCGAAGCGGCCGCTTCCATCGAAGACATTAACAACCGCCGCTACGGCTCCACCGCTCTGCGGGATTTCGCGCGGAGGATTCAGGAATTGGCAGCGGATATAGCGGAGGAGACGTAACCACCCCGCCGCCTGCGGGCGGCACCCCTCCATAGAGGGGAATGATGGAGGAAATCATGGCTTTTGAGAGTCTCGGCGACCGCCTTAACGGCATCTTCAAAAAACTGCGCGGCAAAGGGCGGCTGAATGAAAAAGACATTCAGGAAGCCATGCGCGAAGTGCGCCTTGCCCTGCTGGAAGCCGACGTCAACTTCAAGGTGGTCAAGGATTTCTGCGCCGCCGCCGCCGAACGCTGCAAAGGCAAGGATGTTTTAGACAGTTTATCCCCCGGGCAGATGGTCATCAAAATCGTTCACGAGCAGCTTGTAACTTTAATGGGTTCGGAGTCGGCCAAGATCAACCTCTCCAGCAAGCCGCCGACCGTCGTCATGCTGTGCGGGCTTCAGGGCGCGGGCAAGACCACAAACGGAGCCAAACTCGCGGGGTATTTCAAGAAGCAGGGCAAACGCCCGCTGTTGGTTGCCTGTGACGTATACAGGCCGGCCGCCATCAAACAGCTTCAAGTCGTCGGAACCCAACTGGGCGTCCCGGTGTATGAAGAAGGGCAGGGCGACCCGGTCAAAATCGCTCAAAACGCCGTCGCGCACGCCCAAAAACACGGCAACGACATGGTTTTCCTCGACACGGCGGGTCGTCTGCACATCGACGAAGAGCTGATGAACGAACTCGGGCGGATCAAGGAAAAGGTACAGCCGCACGAGATCATGCTGGCCGTCGACGCCATGACGGGTCAGGACGCGGTCAACGCCGCGCAGACCTTCAACGAGCGGCTGGGCATCGACAGCATCCTGCTCACCAAACTCGACGGCGATTCACGCGGCGGCGCGGCACTCTCCGCCCGCGCGGTGACAGGGCGTCCAGTCAAGTTCTGCGGCGTGGGCGAGAAACTCGACCAAATCGAGCCGTTTTATCCCGAACGGATGGCAAGCCGCATCCTCGGCATGGGCGATGTGCTGACGCTGATCGAGAAAGCCGAGGCGGCGTTTGACCAAAAAAAGGCCGAACAGATGGAGAAAAACCTCCGCGCCGGGCGGTTCACCCTCAACGATTTTCTCGATCAGATGGCGCAGCTCCGCGGGATGGGCTCGATGCAGGACTTATTGGGCATGATGCCCGGCATCGACCGCCGCGCCATGAAGGATATGAAGGTAGACGAGCGCGCTATGGGCCGGATGGAAGCCATCGTTTTATCCATGACGCCGCAGGAACGTGAAGACCCGAAAATCCTCAATTCCTCACGCCGCAGGCGTATCGCCTCCGGGAGCGGCACGAAGGTGGAGGACATCAACCGCCTTTTGAAACAGTTTGACATGATGAAAACCATGATGAAGCAAATGGCCGGAGGAAAAATGCCGAAAGGCATGAAAGGCTTATTGGGGTGACCCTTTTCATCCGCCGGATGAAAAATCACATATACAGAGAAATAATAGGAGGAACAGAAGCAAAATGGTCAAGATGAGACTGCGCCGCATGGGCGCGAAGAAAGCCCCTTATTACCGCATCGTGGTCGCCGATTCCCGCTATCCCCGCGACGGGCGTTTCATTGAGGAGATCGGTACCTACAACCCGCTGGCCGAGCCCGCCGAAATCAAAATCATTGCCGACCGCGCCAAAGACTGGCTGCAAAACGGCGCACAGCCGACCGATACGGTGAAGAAGCTGCTTCATATCGCCGGGGTTATCTGATATGGCCGATTTGAAGGAACTGCTGCTGTATATGGCGCGGCAGCTGGTCGAAAAGCCGGACGAAGTCAGCGTGAGCGAACGCGAAAACGGAAGCGAACTGACGCTTGAACTGCGCGTCGCGCAGGGGGACGTCGGCAAGGTCATCGGGCGCGGAGGCGGCGTCGCCAAAGACCTCCGCTCGGTCGTCCGCGCTTCAGCTCCCATGGGCAAACGCGTCAACGTGGAGATCGTGGATAAATAATGGAACTCCTCGAAATCGGCAGGGTCGCCGGTACACACGGCATACGGGGCGAACTGCGCGTTGAGCCGTGGTGTGACAGCCCTGCCTTTTTGGCAGGGTTTACAACGGTATATATCAACAAAACGCCGCATAAGGTGGAGTCGGCGCGTGTACACAAAAAACATGTGCTGATGAAACTGGACGGCGTGGAAACGGTGGAAGCCGCGCAGGCACTGCGTGGGACGGTTTTAATGATCGACCGTGCGGGCGTCGCGCTGCCCGAAGGGCGGTATTTCATCCAAGACTTGATCGGGCTTGGCGTATTTAACGGCGGGGAACGGATCGGAACCCTCTACGATGTGCTGACCGCCCCTGCGGCAGACATTTATGTGGTGCGCGGGGACGACGGGGAGCATATGATCCCCGCCGTGCCGGAGTTTATCAAGGAGATCGACGTGGAGAACGGGGTTATCCAGGTCGCTTTGATCGAGGGGATGTGAACCGTGCAGATCGATATTTTGACCCTCTTCACCGAGAGCATTGACCGCTTTATGGGAGAAAGCATCATCGGACGCGCGCAGAAAAAGGGCACCGTGACCATACGGACGCACCAAATACGCGATTATACACTGAATAAACAGAAACAAGTGGACGACTATCCTTACGGAGGCGGGCACGGTCTGATCATGCAGGCCGACCCGCTTTTCCGCTGTTGGGAAGACGTTGTTTCCAAGCATGGAACAGGAAGAACGGTATACCTTTCGCCGCAGGGGGCGGTGTTCAATCAAACCGAGGCGCGCCGGTTGTTGGATTATGGACATTTGATTCTGATTTGCGGGCATTACGAGGGGATCGACGAGCGGTTTATCGAGGAATGCGTTGACGAGGAGATTTCCATCGGCGACTACGTCATCACCGGGGGCGAACTGGCCGCCTGCGTCGTCGCCGACGCCGTATGCCGCATGGTTCCGGGCGTTCTGAGCGATGAAGCCGGGTTCACGGGCGAAAGCCACTGGGACGGTCTGCTGGAATACCCGCACTATTCCCGCCCCGAGGTTTGGCATGGGCGCGCCGTGCCCGAAGTGCTGCTTTCAGGCCACCACGCCAACATCGAGCAGTGGCGGCGGGAGCAATCGCTGGAACGGACGAAACGGAAACGCCCGGATCTATTGGGGAAGTGAAGATGAAACGATTGGCGGTTTTGATGGCGTTGCTTCTTTTGTCAGCTTGCGCGAAGGAGACGCTGCCGGGAGACGATTTTGCCTTCCCGTCCGACAGCGCGCCGCCGACTCCGAAAGAGAGCGGGTATAACCCATCTCCATCTCCGACATCGGAAGTGCCGGGGACTCCGTCTGAAACGAATATGTTCAACGGTATCGACTGGCCTGAGCCTGCGGAGATATACCACCCGGATTATAAAGTGTTTCCGGTGGTGAACAGGCTGTGGGAGGGCGCGTACAGATACGGGTCTTTTTTGGAAGGTGCCCCGGTCTTCGTTGACGAGCTTCTCCGCCCAGTTCAAATGCCCTTTGATGTGACGGCGTATGCTGTGGTATACAATGAGGCCGGCGTCGCGGCATATATGATTTGGGGAGAAAAAGACCAAGCTCTGATGCTCGCCGACGGCACCGTTCCGCGAAAAAGCAGCGGCTCATATTATTGGCCGGAAGGTTTTTGGGGCGACCTCATCCACTTTTCCGCTTCCGGCAGTTTGGTTGTTACCTTCCATGAGGAAGACTATGTGCCGTACTACGGCCTGTATGATCTGAGAGAGCAAAGAGAGCTGCTCCCGGAGGTCTATTCATCGCTTGCCGAATATAAAGGGCTTTATTTCGCCGTGAAAGACGGGGAAGGTTATTTGCTCAGCCCCGATGGGCGCGTGCTGTATGAGTTCGGAGAAACCGAAGTCATATTGAACGATTGGGGTGAACCCGCTTGGCACTGGGGCTACACGACAGACTTGAACGAATGGGCGGCGCATTGGGAAAATGACCCCGGACAGCATGATTACGTCGGCTCGTATGAATTATATCTTGACGGGTTTTACGAGCCGGACGGCGAGATTGTGCCGATTGAGACGTTTGACGGCACGATACGGCGGGTTGGAAATTTTATCCTTGTGTTTTTTTACAGCGGGGATGGACTCAGGCCGCCGGATATATATACGCTTGAAGGACAGCCGCTGCATTCTTTTATATATGGTTTTGTGTTTGAAGCGATGGGACCCGGCGGGGGGATGTTTGTTTGGCTTGATGAACACACTTGCGTCTTACTACTTCCCAACGGCGAAACCATTCCTGTACCGGACGCGCCGGAGGTTAGACGGTCATATCAGGTTTATAACAGATGGGCGGATTTATTGGGGTAAGAGTATCGACCCGTTATATTTCGATGACGGCGGTATATCAATATAGTAATCAACCGTTTCCACGATGGTAAACTCCGCCCAGACCGGCCGTTCGCCGAATTGCATATCTTCGGCCGGGTCTTCGCTGTCCGCAAGTTCATCCTTTGAAATACCCCTGTGTCCCACTTCTGTGACCAAACGGTATACGCCGGGGGTGAGCCTTTCGTTGAGCATTTCATAATGAAGGGTGTAGGTTTCGCTTTGGCCGATTATCAGCATGATCCCTATTAGGTTGAAATAGGCGTCAAAAGGAACGGTAACCCAATCGTCGCCGGACTTTTTAACGATTCGGAACGACTTGCCGCAGCTTAGTACATCAAGCCCGGCGTTTGTCAGCGTCGCGTTGATCGACTGCACCGACGCGGGGTATATGCCGTATTCCGTTTGAAAGGTCACCCTTTCATTATACTTTTCGTACGGGAAAGTATATAATTCAACCGAAGGGTTCTCGGGCTCCTCTACAACCGGGAGCGAAGGTTCGTTTGATGAAAAAAGATAGCGGTAAGCAAAGCCGCCCATCACCAGCAGCATACAGCAAGCCGCGAGAATGGCGGTCATACGCCCCGGCCGTTGCGGTACGCGGGTTTCCGGGTCGCGTATACGGTCGAAGACTCTGTTATCAGAATCGCTGTCGAGTGACGGCCTGTTCATATGCCCTTGATCTTCTTTCATAATCTCTCCTTCCACAGGCGGTTGCGGATTGACATGGAGCAACGATAAAGAGTAACGCTTTTTACCGTTCAAAAATGGTGCCAATATCCTCGCCGTTTAGTATTTTGTACAAAACGGCGGGGTCTTTTCCGTGCGCAACGGCCATGGTGAAGCCTTTCTCCAGCGCGATCTCGGCGGCGGCCAGTTTGGTGATCATGCCGCCTGTACCGCGCGCGCTGCCCGCGCCGCCGGAGGCGAGCTTCATTTTGTCGGTGATGTCGGTGACGCGCGGGATGCGTTTGGCGTCCGGGTTTTCCCTCGGGTCTGCTGTATAGAAAGCGTCAATGTCGGTCAGCAGAACCAGCAGATCGGCTTTGACCAGCGCGGCCACCAATGCCGAAAGGGTATCGTTGTCGCCGAAGACATTTTGCCGTGAGCTGTGTATTTCTTCCTGGGAAACAGAATCATTTTCATTGATAATGGGGACTACTTTCCATTTCAATAACTCTTTAAGTGTCTTTAGCACTGCTTCATTGCGATTGAGTTCTGTTAGGTCACTACGGGTTACCAATATCTGAGCTACATTATAGTTATACTCAGTAAATAATTTGTCATAAATGTGCATCAATCTACATTGCCCCACAGCGGCAGCAGCTTGCTTGCTTTGGACATAGGCAGGCTTTGGCTTATTTAGTGCCGCCAAACCGGTTCCAATAGCACCAGATGTGACTAATACCACTTCTATATCATTATTTTTTAAGTCACTAAGCACAAGAACCAGCTTATCCATAAGCCTAAGATTCAGTCTTCCTTTTGAGTCCGTCAGCGTTGACGTTCCGACTTTGACGACGATGCGTTTATAGTCCTTCATCGTTTCGACCTCTCCATTTCCCGCTGTACTTCCCGGTTCTTTTCGCTCTCCCGCTTGTCGTAGAGCTTTTTGCCCTTGGCCAGCCCAACCGTCACTTTCACCAGCGAACCCTTGAGGTAAATGTTCAGCGGGATGATGGTATATCCATCCCGCTCGGCCGCCCGTGTGAATTTCTCGATCTCGCGGCGGTGCATCAGCAGCCTTTTGGGGCGCAGCGGGTCTTGGTTGTAGCGGTTGCCCTGCTCATACGGGCTGATGTGGACATTGTGGGCGATCATCTCCCCGTTTTTGACCGCGCAAAAGGAATCGCGCAGGTTGCAGGCTCCGGCGCGGACGCTCTTGACCTCGGTGCCGAACAGCTCGACGCCGGCCTCGATGGTCTCTTCTATATAGTAGTCATGCCGCGCCTTGCGGTTGTCGGCGATGCGTTTGATGGCGTCCACATGCAGCCTCCAGTATGTTGTCTCATGTCAAGCGCAAAGAGGCAAGTGAATTGCCTCTTTCACGCTCTTCTGTAAATGTATCACAAGCGGAAGAAACTGTCAAGTGATTGGAATATTGATTTTTTTAATATCATTATTAATTTTTTTAATTTCTCTATTGACTTTATAAATATCATGTGTTATTCTATAGCCAACCAAGGGAGGTGACCTTATGCCAAGCACGTACCACGCGCCCAGCCGCTGCCCGGTCTGCGGCGGGACAGTGGAGTTTACCCGGGTCAACTGCGCCGGGTGCGGCACCGAGATGACCGGGCGGTTCGCCCTCTGCCGTTTCTGCGCGCTGGAAGAAAAACACCTGCGCTTTATCGAGACTTTCCTGCGCTGCCGCGGGTCGATCAAAGACGTAGAACGATCGTTAGGGGTGAGCTACCCAACGGTGCGCGGGATGCTGGAAGCATCGCTGGCGGCGTTGGGGCTGGACGGCGGCGGGCAAGCCCCGCAGCAACCTTCAGATGTGCTGGAACAACTGGAAAACGGCGAAATCAACGCCGAAACCGCCATACAAACGTTAGGAAAGGGGAAGTGAAAATCATGGCAAGCGAAAAAGAACGCATCGTCAAAATGCTCGACGAGGGCAAAATCAACACCGAGGAGGCGGCCAAACTGCTGGAGTTGCTTTCAGCGGATCAGCCTGAGAAACCAAAGCCAGCGGCAGCACAAAACCCCGCGCTTAAAGGCAAGAAGCTGCGTGTAAAGGTCAGCGGGAGCGTCAACACCAAAGACGAGGACATCGGCGAGATCGAAAACATCAACGTCAACGTGGCCGTGCCGCTCGCGCTGGTCGGCGTGGTCGATAACCTGCTGGCCACCGTCATCCCCAACGAAGCCCACAAAGAGCTGGAGAAGCAGGGCATCGACCTGAAAGGGCTGAACCTCGGCTCGATTGTGGACGCCCTGACCGACACCGACGAAGACATCGTGAACGTAGACCTGGCCATGAAGGGCAAGCCGCTGACGGTGCGGGTTTATGTGGAATAGGTATCATTGGCTCAAAGCGCGCGTCCGTGTGCGCAGGAAGGGAAAAGGGGGCTTTTGGATGCCCCCCGTCTTCCTCTCTTTCTCCGCCATGCGCCGCGCCATCCTCTCGGCCGACGGGCTGGTGGGGCTCATCCCCGGCAAAGCCGGGCGGGTCGCCCGCGCGGGAAGCAACTCACTGCAAAACGCCGTCCTCGTCATGCAGGACGAAGGGCTGGAGGCCAACGTCAACGTCAAAGCGAAGGATACAAGCGTCAAGGTTTGCATAAGGATGATCTAAATGAAGAGCGGCGCAGTCCGGCAGGTCACAGAAAGAGGCAATTTATTTGCCTCGTCTGAGACCGTCCGCCGGGCGTCGCGACGCTTGACAGGAGGCTTTATACATGGCAATACGCTTATATATCACTCGTTACATCGGCTGCCTGGCGGCGTTGGCGGCGGGCTGCGCGCTGTTTGACCAGCCGCTGGAGCCGCAAGTCTTCGCGTGGGCAGCTCTATTGGCGTTGCTGTACGCGGTCGTCAAACCGCTGTACAGCTTGGCAGTATTGCCCCTTGACATGCTCTTGTTCGGGCTGGGGACGCTCTGCCTCGACGCGCTGATGATCCGCATCGCCATGCCGTATGGGTTTTTTTATTGGCAGCAGCTTGCCATTGCGGCCTTGATTATGGTATGCTTTATACCATATGAGATGTGGAGGTCAGTACGGCAATGAAAAAACTACATACCATTGCGCTTGCGCTGCTGCTGTTGTGTTCGATGGCGGCCTGTTCAGAAAAGGGGGAGATCAGCGTGATCAAGATTGAACTATACCCGGACGTCGCGCCGGAGACGGTGGCCAACTTTGTCAAATTGGCGGGGGAAGGTTTTTACGACGGGCTGAACTTCCACCGCATTGACCCGGACTTTATGATCCAGGGCGGCTGCCCCAACGGCAACGGGCGCGGCGGCCCGGGGTATACCATCAAAGGCGAGTTCGCCCTGAACGGCTTTGAAAACAACCTTTCCCACACCCGCGGCGTCATATCCATGGCGCGGAGCGACCCGCCGGATTCGGCGGGCAGCCAGTTTTTCATCTGCGTGGCCAATCCGACCTTCCTCGACAGCAGGTATGCCGCTTTCGGCAAAGTGACCGAGGGGATGGACGTCGTCGATGAAATCGCAAACGGCCCCGCGTCCGGCGACCGGGCACTGGAGCCGCGTGTGATGAAGAAAGTGACCGTTGAGCAGACAGAAGACGGCCGCACCGTAGCGACCCTTGAAATAGAGGGCTAAACCAGCGTCATCAGCAGCCCCGCGATCACACCCGCCAATGTTACAATGGTGGAGGCGCGGCTTTTGGTCTCGGCAATCGTCTGCGGGATGATCTCGCCGAAAACGATGTAGAGCATTGCCCCGCCCGCCACCGCCAGCGACAGCGAGACTGCCGTGTCGGAGAGACTGCCGAACAGGACGCCGATCACGCCGCCGATCAGGGTGGTCGAGCCGGACAGGGTTGTCAGCAGCACCGTTTTTCCCCGGCTCAATCCCCCGCCCAGCAGCGGGGCGGCGATGGCCATGCCTTCGGGGATGTTGTGCAGGGTGATCATCACGGCCAGCATGGCACCCAGAGAAATATCATAACTGCCGCCCGCCCCGATGGCCATGCCTTCGGGGATATTGTGCAGCGATATGGCGATCATCATGGTCAAACCGGAGCGAAGCAAGGCTTTTTTGTTGTGAATGATCGGGTCGGCGTGATAGAGTCCGCCGGCTGTTTCGTGCAGTTTTTTTCCGGTGTGGGTGACAAAGTCGACGATCCGATTCAGGATCAGGATGACGGCGATGCCCAACACCAGTCCGGCCACCGCTATCGGCGTATTGGTCAAAAGCATGGCTTCCGGCATCAGACCGAAACAGACGATGCCGATCATCACCCCCGCGGCAAACGACAGCGTCCAGTTCATCAGGCGCGCGCTGCGGTGTTTGAACGCCGCCGACACCACGCTGCCCAATCCCATGCCGCAGATACCGGCAAAGGCGGAAAATAAGACGATCCGCATAAGTCACCCCCTTGACAAACGAAGCCTGTACCATACTATACACAGGTTGGCGATAAATATCAAGCGTATACATTGACAAAGCTGTCCTTTAAGCGTAAAATAAGGATATAGGCAGCCTTGTTTCTTTCAGGTGTCCCGCGCCGGAAAAAGGAGGGTTATCCCATGAGCGTACAAGCCGCCAAACCCAGCAGGAGGTTAGACCCCAGGATCGAACGCCCGCCGCTGGACGCGTTGATCAAAATCGGGGAGCAATCCCACAGCGCGACCGTTCTCAACC
This sequence comes from Oscillospiraceae bacterium, assembly GCA_009782475.1. Classification (GTDB taxonomy): domain Bacteria; phylum Bacillota; class Clostridia; order Oscillospirales; family UBA929; genus UBA929. Next base: position 57,275 of record WRIZ01000008.1, read on the forward strand.
TCTGCCGCCGGGGGATGAGGTTTCATTGCGGGGAATTGTTTCAAAAAGGCGACAAATTGGTTTTTGAACTGCTGATCACCGACAACTCCGTCTCCCTTCCCGCCGACCACCCGCTCAGAATCAAGGCGAAGGTTATGAACGACTATGGTAACAACAATTACGGCGTCAAATTCTTACGTGTTTTTTCCCATTATGAAATATCCTGCATCGACAAGCTGATTTTGCAGAAAATCAGGGCGGAACGGCAGAGAACGCAAGGAACGCAGTATTTCCCGATTTTTCGCTGACGGGTTATTTTTTGCCAACTTACTATTGCATATGCAGCATCGGCGATTGTCACAACCTTCGATTAGAAGGGAGTGCATTGCCGATGCTTTGATTGTTCATACATAAATAATAGGAGGAATTGATCATGTTAAACCAACTTAAGAAAGCAAGTGTCATCATGTTAATCGTCTGCGTCATCCTTTCGCTGTCCCTGACGGCGGCAGCCAAATCCCAGCTGGAGCATTTTTCGTGCGAGGACAGCGGAAACGCCGATATATTCTTCCTTAGTATACGGGGGATGCGGTATGCCGTGAGCGGGGATGACGATGTATACAATGTCCATTGGATACCCGATTCGGCTCCGTTTGGTTTTGGGGTTCCCTGACGGCTTTGGCTTTGTTTATTCTCGTTACAGGATTCCTTGCGATGCGAAAAAAGATGAAGCAATAGCGTTAAAAACCCTTGTCAATCTCTCTGTCTTGGTATATAATACGGTATTGAACCGAAAAGAGATTGGAGAGGGTACCCTATGAGCATCCGCAACATCTGCCTGCTGGGGCATGGCGGCGAGGGCAAAACCTCGCTGGCGGAGAGTATATTGTTCACCACCGGCGGTGCCGACCGTTTAGGCAAGGTGGCCGACGGAAATACCGTTTGCGACTTCGACCCCGAAGAAATCCGCCGCAAGATCACCATCTCCGCTACACCCGTTCCGGCCGATTTCGGCGGATGCAAGATCAATCTCATCGACACCCCCGGATATTTTGATTTTTCCGGCGAAGTCCTTCAGGGGCTGCGCGTCGCCGACACCGCCGTTGTCGTTGCTTCGGCGAAAAGCGGCGTGGGCGTAGGCGCGGAAAAAGGCTGGAAAAACAGCGCGGGCAAATCGCGTTTCATCTATGTATCCAAAGTGGATGAAGAAAACGCCAACTTTTTCGGAACGTATGAATCCCTGCGTGAGAAATTCGGCATCTCGGTCTGCCCTGTTGTCATTCCCGCGAGCAAGGGCGACAAGGTCACCGGGGTCATCAATATCGTCACCAACAAAGCCTATACCGTCACCGGCGGCAAAGCGGCCGAGATGCCCATCCCCGCCGATATGGCCGGCACGGTAGAGGAATTATTAGAAGTGCTGCGGGAAAATGTCGCCGAAACAGACGAGGGGCTGATGGAAAAATTCTTCGGCGGCGAACCGTTTACCCCCGAAGAGTTTACCAAAGGCATCAAAAGCGGCGTGCTGTCCGGCTCGGTCACCCCCGTCTTCTGCGGCTGCGCCATGAACGGGCTGGGGACAGCTCAACTTCTGCAAGGCGTTGTTGACTACGCCCCTTCCCCTTCTGAAAAAGATGATGAAAAACTGGCCGACGGCAAACCCTTCAAACAAGACCCGGCCGGAACCCCTGTTCTCTTTGTGTTCAAAACGCTGATCGATCAATTCGGCAAGATCAGCTTCTTTAAGGTTGTCTCCGGTTCGGTCAAAGCCGGAACGGTGCTGCAAAACGCCCGGACAGGGCAGCAGGAAAAACTGGGAACCCTTTCGGTCACCAAAGGCAAAAAGAGCACCGAAGCGGCCGAGCTCAAATGCGGCGACATCGGTGCCGTTTCCAAGCTGGCCGATACCAAAACCGGCGACACCCTCGGCGGCGCGGCCTTGAAGGGCATCAATTTCCCCGAACCTTGCTACGCTTTGGCGTTCGCGCCCAAAGTCAAAGGCGGCGAGGAGAAGATCGCCACCGGCCTCACCCGTATGAGCGACGAAGACCTCACCTTTATCGTGAAAAACGACGCCGAGGTTCGGCAGTTTATCGTCACAGGCCAGGGCGACATCCATCTCGACGTCCTTTGCCAAAAGCTGAAGAGCCGTTACGGCGTTGACGTCGAAACCGAGGCACCAAGAGTGGCTTACCGCGAAAAGGTACGCAAAAAAGCAACGGGCGTCGAGGGCAAACACAAGAAGCAATCGGGCGGTCACGGCCAGTTCGGTTTGGTTATCATGAACTTTGAGCCATACGACGGCGATGAAGTCATCTTTGAGGAAACCGTCGTCGGCGGCAGCGTGCCCAAGCAATATTTCCCCGCCGTTGAAAAAGGGCTGCGGGAATGCGTCGGGCGCGGCGTTTTAGCCGGATACCCGGTGGTCGGGCTGAAAGCGACGCTGACCGAAGGCAAATACCACGACGTCGACTCCTCCGAAATGGCGTTCAAACTGGCGACAAGGGCGGCCTATAAGGCCGGTTTGCCGCTGGCCTCCCCTGTCCTGCTCGAGCCGGTCGGCGCGCTGAAAGTCTTTATCCCTGACGAGTACATGGGCGACATCATCGGCGACTTAAACAAGCGGCGCGGACGGGTGATGGGCATGAACCCAGCCGAAGGCGGCGGACAGGCCGTGGAAGCCGAAGTGCCGATGGCGGAGATGAACACCTATGCCATTGACTTGCGTTCCATGACGCAAGGCCGCGGCTCGTTCTCCTTAAAATTCGAGCGGTATGAAGAAGCCCCGCCCAATGTTCAGGAAAAAGTCATCAAAGAAACCAAGCTCTTAGAGGAAGAGGAGGAATAAACCATGCGTTTGCTCACACGATCGGATTTTGACGGACTTGCCTGCGGTGCTCTGCTCAAAGAGCTGGGCGTCATTGATCACTGGAAATTTGTTCATCCGAAAGACCTCCAGGACGGGCTGATCGAAGTCGGCCCGGAAGACGTTTTGGCCAACGTCCCCTATGTCAAAGGCTGCGCGCTGTGGTTCGACCACCACACCAGCGAGCACGAGCGTTTGGGAGACATTCAGTTCGAGGGCGCCAGCTACATCGCCGACAGCGCGGCACGCGTCATTTACGATTATTATGACGGGGCAAAAACCTTGCCGAATATGGAAGAAATGGTCATCGCCGTTGATAAGGTCGACGCGGCCAAACTGACCGCCGACGAGATCCTCAACCCCAAAGACTGGGTTTTGCTCGGCTATCTGATGGATCCGCGTACCGGTTTGGGGCGGTTCCGCAACTTCCGTATCTCCAACTACGACCTGATGGCAAAGCTGATCGACGCCTGCCGCGAGCAGAGCATCGACCGTATTTTGGCCGACCCGGACGTCGCCGAGCGGATCGAGCTGTATATGGAGCAGAATGCGCAGTTCAAGGAAATGGTTCTCAATCATACCCACACCGTCGGCAATGTCATTGTCTCCGACCTGCGCGGGCTTGACACCATCTACACAGGCAACCGCTTTATGGTTTACAGCCTCTTCCCCGAGCAGAACATATCCCTTTGGATCGTCGACGGGCGCGCCAAGCTCAACGTCGCCATTGCCATGGGGCACAGCATCATCAACCGCACCTCCAAAACCAATGTCGGTTCGCTCCTGCTGGAATACAACGGCGGCGGGCATAAACAGGTCGGCACTTGCCAAGTGCCGTATGACACGGCAGACCAGTCGATCGCCGAACTGGTGGCGCGGTGCAAAGCCGACGGATAACAACAAGTTCCCCTTTACAAATCATTGAAACCTGTTATAATAGTGTAGCCGCCGGTTTCCGGCGGCTGTACACGGGCTCATAGCTCAGTTGGTAGAG
>WRIZ01000009.1 GCA_009782475.1 Oscillospiraceae bacterium
AACCATCAACAAAATCAAAGTCATCAAACGCATTATGTATGGCCGGTGTCGGTTTGATTTACTCAGAAATAAGTGCCTACTAATGGATTATGCCACCTAATTCAATCATCTCTGGAAAGAACCCTCAAATAAGCCCGCGTCTGTACAGAGACGGGCTTATTTGACGCTTACGTGCATCTTTAGAAATACTTTAGAAAAAAACTTGACAATGTTTGATATAATATCCTAAGAAGAGCCGCGCAGCCCGGCAATGAGGGCAAATTCATTTTGCCCGATTGCCCGCTGGGCGTCGAGCGGCTTGACACCTCCCGCGAAAGGAGGCGACCCTATGCAAACGCAAGAGCCGAAGAAAAAGCGGCCGCCGGACGAGGATGAAGAGACCGACCTCACCCTTGATCTGCCCGCTTTCCTGCCGCTGGACACCGCCGGGAATATTTTCGACCGCGACGCGGCCAAACGGTTTGGAGGGATCAACACCGACCCCTCGGTCTTCGACCGCCAAGCCCTGTTCACCATCAAAACAGAAAGCGGGAATTAGCTTATGGGACTGAAAGAACTGTTTGCCCCGGAGCTTGCCGATACGCCCTTCGAGAGCTACGGGCAATATGCCGAAAGCCTGTTTGCCTGTGTGGACTGCCGGCTTTCGGATACCATCGGCGAGATGAAAACCGTCTTCGCCTCCGGCGACGGCGGCTATAAAAACGTCCTCTACCCTGATCTGGAAACCGCCCACGACCGGGTTTTGAAGCGTTTGGCCGAGATCGGCGCATCCTCTTCGGACGAACTGCCGGAGCCCGGCGAGACGGAGGATTTATCGGCTCTCGACGGACTTTTCGCCGGGTTTGCGGGCGAACCGGCTCAAACCGCCCCGGAAACCTTGAATCTTTCCGCCGCCGATATGCTGGCGCATACGCAGAGCCGGGCGGCGGCGTCCGATGTTCCGCTGCCCCTCTATTTCCTTTGCCGCAAGCTGGAACTCAGCCCGTTCGCGGCCTTTTGCCTCGCCTGCGCCGTGCTGGCCTCCACCCAGACAAACTACGCGGCGGTCTTTCAAGTGGTCAATCAAAACGGCTCCGCTCCCCTGCCCACCATCGAGTCGGCGGGACGGGTTTATTACGGGCGCGGCTTTTCCATCACGGACGCCTACGGGGATATGTCCCAAGCGCTGGAACAACTGGCGCCCGTTCTTGACATGAAGGTGAACGAGGCGATGCCGTTCGCCACCGTCCTCTCCCCCGATAAACGCCTGATCGACTTCCTGTTCGGCCCGAATCCCAAACGCCCGGACGAAAAATACAGCCGCTTTTTCGCTATGCTGACCAACGAGGAAGACCTTGACCCGCTCATCGCCAACGCGGGACAGCTGGACGCGCTGGAAATCGCCTATCAGGACGGCGCGCGGATTTTCGCCCTGTTCGGCGACGAGGGGAGCGGCCGCCGTTTCACCATCCGCCACTTCTGTAAAAACCGCGGCATCGGCTGTGTGACCTTGGATTGCGGGAAACTCTTTTCCTATGATTTCGCCTTTGTGGAAAAGGCTCTGTGGGCGGTCACGCGGGAGTGTATTCTCACCGAATCCTGCTGCGGTTTGAACAACTTAGGCTACCGGGAGGAGGAGAAAGAGAGGTTTTTCGGCTACATAGACCTCGCCTTTTTCAAACTGACCGAAAAGAAGATCACCGTCTTCACCGCCAGCCGGGAAAAGCTCCCCCTCAGGGAGATCACCGCCCTCGAATACGCCTCCCTGGAATTGGAAACGCCTAACTTCGGGGAACGGGAAAAACTCTGGCGTCACTACGCCGTACCGTACACGCTGGACGATGAGGTGGATCTGCCCGAAATGGCGACCAAGTTCCTCTTCACCCCCGGTAAGATTAAAAGCGCGCTCCACATGAGCCGCTCCCTTTCGGCGATGAAGAAGCTGGAGAAAGTATCCCGCGCCTGCCTTTTTGAGGCCTGCTACAACCAAATGAGCCATGAGCTGACCCAAAAGGCCACTAAAATCAAAGCCACCTATAGCTGGGACGACATTGTCATGTCCAAAGACCAGCGTCAGTCGCTGGAATACGCCTGCGATCAGATGCGCTTCCGGCGGCAGGTCTACGAGCAATGGGACTACAACCGCAAATATCCCTACGGGCGGGGGCTGTCCGTCCTGCTGTTCGGCGCGCCGGGAACCGGGAAGTCGATGTGCGCCCAAGTTTTGGCCAACGCGCTGAATTTGGAGCTGTACCGGGTGGATTTATCCAAGGTGGTGGATAAATACGTCGGCGAGACGGAAAAAAGCATCTCCATGATCTTCCGCGAGGCGAAAAAGTGCAACGTCGTCCTCTTCTTCGACGAGTGCGACACACTTTTCGCCAAACGCAGCGACGACGGCGGTTCCGGGCAGGCCAGCAACAACAACAAGACCGCGCTGCTGCTGCAGGAGGTCGAGGCCTACGACGGCGTCAGTGTTTTGGCCACCAACTACAAGCACAACATCGACCCAGCCTTCTTCCGCCGGATGAAGTTTATTGTCGAGTTCCAGTTCCCCGATCCTGAGACGCGCTACATCCTTTGGAACGCCACCATCCCCAAAAACACACCGTTGGCCGAAGATGTAGATGTCCGCTTTTTGGCCGACCGTTTCGAGTTTGTGGGCGGCAACATCAAAAACTGCATCTTAAACGCCGCCTTCCTCGCCGCGGGCGACCCGGAGGCGGGGGGCGAGGTGCATATGAAGCACTATCTGATGGCCATCCGCTATGAATTTGTCAAGACGGGCAAAGTATTCACCAAAGCCGACTTCGAGCCATACGCCAAGCTGATTCTATAAATCGCAGAATATGTACCCCGCGCCGCGAACCGTTTGGATTAACCCGTCCCGTTCGGGGTCGATCTTCTTCCGCAGATTGGAGATATGTACCATCACGGTGCGGACGTCCTCCAAACAGTCGGCGTCCCAAACCTGACGGTAGAGATCCTCATACAGCAGCAGGGCGTCCTGTTTTTCAGCCATGTAGGCCAGCAGGGAAAACTCAATCGGCGACAGGCCGGCGTCCTCTCCGTTCAGCCGCGCGTTCCGCCGCTCCAAATCGATCACAAGACGTTTGAGCCGGATCATCTTCCCGCTCCAGTTGGGCGTCTCACGGTCGGAATGGACGCGAGCCTGGTTAATCCGGGTCTCTATGCGCAGCAGCAATTCGTCGTAGCGAATCGGTTTGAGCATATAATCGTCGGCTCCGGCGTCCAGCATTTTCAGAATAACGCCGCTGTCCTCAAAAGCGGACAAAAAGATGATGGGGCAATGGCAGCGGGCGCGGATGACGCGGCACATCTCCTCGCTTTCGCCGTCCGGCATCACGGTGTTCATCAGGATCAGATGATAGGTCTGTTCTTCCAGCATGGCGGGGAGCCCGCTCAGGGCGCGAACGGTGTCGGAGGCGTATCCCGCGAGGGCGAGGCGGGTCTCGGTAATCACAGCCAAGTCGGGGTCGTCTTCCACGATCAGTATACGGTGCGAGGCCACGCGAACCCTCCTTCCGAACGGACTGCTTTTATTGTACAGGACTGTGAAAAAATTGTCAAATACGCTCGAATGCTCCCGAATGCTTTTAGGATCGAAGGAGGCTTGTCCGCGATGGATTGGAGTTGGATTGTTCTCCCGGCAGTCTCTGTGCTGCTTGGTATGGCTGTGGTTATCATTGCTGTGGTTTACGTGCGCGGCAGAGTTAAAATGCAAAAATTGGAAGACCAGCTTAGATTGGCCCGCAAAGCCGTTGAGGAAAAAGAGCGAGCCTCCCGCCACGAGATGGCCATCCTCCACAACAAGATTGCCCAGGCCTTCCGCATCCCCATCTCGGTCATCTTGGGTTACGCCGAGCTGATCCGGGACGGGTTTGCCGGGGACAAAGACTATATTCATAAACTATGTGATAAAACCGCGTATATGAATGAAGTGTTGTCCCATATCCTTTTAGAGTTCCAAACCCGCAACCAAACCAATTCGCCCCTGCTGGCCAGAATGAATTTGCTGGAAACGCTTCACAAGGCGGCGGCCGGGATCGCGGGAGCAGCCCTCAAGCGCGGGATCGCCGTCAATGTGGTTTCCGGCGCGGAGGAAATTTGGATCAACGGTGAGGAAACCGGGCTGGCCAAAGCGTTTGGCAACATCTTGGAAAATTCTTTGAAATATATGGGCCGGCCGGGGAATATACAAATTACGGCGTCCAAACTGGAAAAAGAGGTCATCCTGGTCTTCAAAGACGACGGCGAGGGGATGGACGGCGGGGAAGCCGAACACATCTTCAAACTGAACTATCAGGGTTCCAACCGCAAGGCGGGCGAAGGGCTGGGGATGTACGCCGTGAAAACCGAGGTGGAGGCTCACGGCGGAACGGCGTCGGTCAAAACCGAGCCGGGCGGCGGGCTGGGCGTATTCATCACCCTGCCGCTGGCGGGCGGGAATTGAATCTTTTAGCAAATCTTTAGACACATTCCGACAAATATGTGATATACTGCAAGTATTGAAATAAGGGAGATGCCGCTCATGGATATTACCCGTCTGCTTCCCTTTGAGAGGAACCGCTATTACACAGGAAAACTCCTAAGCTCCGCCGACTTTTTGGCGGAACAGGAGTATCTGTGCGGCAAACAGCGTTTTGTCAACAGTATGATGTTCGGCTCGGGAGTGGCCTGCGGTTTGGGGGTCTACAGCCTTGACGACGATTCGATCATGGTTGAGTCGGGGGTGGCTGTGGACGGGACGGGACGCGAGATCGTCCTGCCGCGCTCGGTCATGCTCAAACTCTCCGCCATCGACGGTTATGAAGAGACGGAAAGCGACCGCTACAGCCTGATGCTCGCCTACGCCGAGGAGCAGGTTCATCCCGTCTATTCGATCGCCCGCGGCGGGCAGAGCGACGAAGAGTATGAAATGAACCGCGTCCGGGAAGGCTGGCGGCTCTTTCTGCGCGCGCCGGAAAAGCCGCCCGTCCTCCTCACCGAATTTTTAAACACCGCTCAAATCTACGCCGATGACGACTATATGGTTGAAGTCTCCGTCCCCGCCGCCGTAAGCTGCGGCGCGACCGTCAAACTGACCGTCACCGTCACCAAACTCTCCGCCGCCGCCCGGAATATATCCCTCGACTGCTCCCTCCAAATGCCCTCCTTCACCGGAGAAACCGGCGGCAGTGAGCTGCCGGTCAGGGTGGAAGAGACGCTGGCCGAGCCGGGCGAATCGGTTTCCCGCGACTATTGGCTGAAGGCGGGAAGCCATCCTGCCCCTGAGTCGATGATTGTGGCGAAATCCAGCTTCATCCGCGTCTCGGTGGGCGGCGCGCTCAAAAAGGTTGAGGAGAATCTTGTTCTAAAATCGGCCATTGCGGATATATCAACCGAGCGTCTGATCGAGCATGAGGTGGGGCGGGTCAGCCTGGAATCCCTCCAAATGCCGGGCGTTTACGACGCCATTCGCTTGGCCGACATCTCTGTTGTGCGGAGCAAGAACGCTTATATCATCGACAGAGTTGAGGATCTCGGCGTCAAACGCTACATCCGTACCATGGCCGCCGAACATCTCCGCCGGGAGTTCGCCTCTTGGTATCGGGACGCCGCCCTCCCCGCCGCCGGGACGGAACCGCCCCCGCCGCCGCGCGAACAAAGCGTCGCGGCGCGGGAACCTGTCTACGCCAGCGGGACTTGCGAGATCCCGCTCGGCACCAATTCCAAAAAGGGAAACGTGGTCTTTTCCAGCGAGATTATGCATGGCTTGGGGAAGGGAAACGTCTTTGTCACCGTCGGCTCCGACTACGCCGACACCGACCCGCGCGACACCGACCCCACCCGCCACACCATATACGGCAACCCCGCCCTCTTCGCCGGGGAAGCCCCTCCCATTGTCCTGGCGGAGACGTCGGTGAAGGTTTTGGCCGACCGCGGCTGCTTCGTTGCCGCCGCCAGGCTGCTGAAACCGACCAATTACTCGGTTTTGGTGCTTCGCTGGGTCGCCGTCAAACTTCCCGCCGAGGACGATGAAAACAGGATTCACAAACTGACCGGCAAGAGCATCTCCGCTCAGTCGCCCACCGTTGTCTTAGGAACGCGGGAGAGCCACCATTTCGCCGTCAGCTTTAACAATATGGAACCATGCGGTCTGATTTACAACCTGACCGAAAAAGACTCCGGCGAAATCACCTCCGACGGCATCTACACCGCCCCGTCCAAGGAAGGCGTCTACGAAATCCGTATTTCCTGCGCCGATATGCCGCTGGTAAGCACCTACGCCTACGCCGTCGTCAAAAAGAAAGGCGCCGAGGAGAAAACCTGAGGATCAGGATTGTAATCAGTTATCTGTGCAAGGAGTGGGAGCTATGCCATTTTCCGCAGGCGGGATGACATTGGGCGTGGTACATAAGGTCTTTTCCGGCTCGGTTAACGATGTGGCGGTCTGCCGGGACTACGCGTCGCCGCTGGAAATGTATTATACCCTGATTGTCATTAAGGACAGGAACTGCGCCAAACAGATGCTCGCCGCCCTTCAAAAGAAACGGAGCGGCGACGGGGTGGGAGAGCCGTATATATCCTGTTTTTCCCACAACGCTTGGCTCTGTTACCTCTTCCCCTACCGCCCTGAGCGTCCCATCGGCCGTTTTGCCGCGACGCAGATTACCGGCCCTGCCCAGTGGGAAATGATCAGCATGAATTTGGTGATGGAGTGTCTTTCCTCCCATCTTCCTTATCCCCTGCTGGCGTTGACGCTGGAGAGCGGGAATGTGCATGTGGAAAAGGACGGCGCGGTTTATTTTTCCTATTGCTTCGACTTGAGCGAACTGAACCCGGACGACGACGAACGCGCCTGCGCCCGCCGGTGCGCCGAGATGGCTCTCGCCCTCCCCCGTCCCGGTTCAAACAAGGTTAAGAGCGCGCGGCTGATGAACAAGAAACTGGCGCGCAACGCCTACCGCGGCCTCTCCGAGCTGTACCGGGACGTCAAGGTTTCGGCCATCCCGCCGGAAAAGCCGAAGTTCACCAAACGGCTGAGCGCGTTTTGGCAGCGAAACAAAGACGTTTTCTTCCGTTTCCTCCTTGTTTTTTGCGTCATCATCCTAGTTTTCGCCGTTGTGATCGGCTTAATGCAGTTAATCTTCGGCAGCATTCCTCTGTTCAGGCTGTTTGAAAACACGTTCGGCCGCATCGGGACGCTGGATCTGTCATAAGGACGGCCGCCGTCCGCCCGGGTACAACCGTTTTGCAAAGGAGTGAATCCATGAAGAAGTTTTCGGCTCTGATCGGGGGTTTTGTCATCGTCCTGCTTGCCGTGGCGTTGTTCAACCCGGCCTCCGCGCCGGATTTGGCAAAGCCGGCGGGCTTGGCGGTTCGTGACGGCACCGTTTATTTGGCCGAAAACCGCTGGAACAGCTCCTTTATCTATAAAGCAGACAAAACAGGCTCAACCGAGCTGGTCTTTACCGAGCCGCGCCCGGATCGCGCCCAGCGTTCGGCCATTCTCTCTCTCGTCTTCCAAAACGACGAGCTGTTCTACATCCGCGCTTTCGGCGACCGCTCCGCCGGAACCCTCTCCCGCTGGGAACTGGTCACGCTCGGCCCCAGCGACGGCGCGTACCGCGTGCTATACACCCGCATGGGGGCGGTTCCCATCCTCTCCGCCGGAACGGACGCGCTTTACTTCACCTATATCGGTCAAGACGGTTCGGGCGCGGACGTCTTTGAAGCCGACCCGCGGGCCGATCGGTTCCAGCCGGAGCTGGTCTTCTCCGTTTCCGCGCCGGAAGACGTCCGCTTCCTCTCGGCGGCCTATGACGGAGGGAAACTCTATTGCGCCCTCTCGGACGGGCGCGTGCTGGCCTACGCTCCCCAAATGACCGGCTCGCAGTCCCTCGTCCCCCCCGGCGCGCCGGCTGCCCTTTCCGTTTCCCAAGGCGGCGTCTTCTTTGCCGACAACAGCGGCGGGACGATTTATTACGACATGGGAACGGGGCTGAATCAGGCCAAACTCCCCGATTCGATCCGCCCGGTTCGGTTTGGCGCGGCCGTTTCCGGCTCCGGCTTTGCCCTTCTGACCGACACGGGTCTCATTTGGTACGACGGGACGGAATACGCCGCCCCGGTCAGGCTGAAAACCGCGCCGTCGGTGAATATGATGCTCTTTGCCGAAAGCCTGCGCGGGATTGGGCTGTGGTTTATTCTCGCCGCCGCTCTGGCTGTGATCCTGCTGGGGCTTTGCTTTATCTCGGACAGCTTTTTCACCCGGTTTTCCGCCATGTACGCCTTTTTCACGATCGCCCTGCTCTTCCTCGTCGGATTTCTCTCTATGGCTCACATCAAAGACACCGCGCTGAACCGGCGGGCGGAAGCACTCGATCCCGAAGGACATGCCGTTTTCATCGAAAGGCTGCGGCTGGAAGAGGGCGGCGCCGTGATAGAATCCTCTCCCCGCTTTCCGGCCGGAGCCTCCTATGCTCTGTGCTACAGCACCGAAATGGCCGGGCTGATTGAGGACGTCATGACAGACGGCAATGCGCGTACGGCGGATCTTCCCTTTACCGACGGGCAGCGATGGCAGGTATCTGTCTCGCGGGTTATTCAGGACGGGACGGTTGAACTTCAAATCGTTGCCGCCGGGCTGGCGGATGTGTACAGCGGCCTTGACAGACTGCGGAGCGACCTGTTTGTCTGGGGGGGGGCGGCCGCGCTGGCGGTCTATCTGATCCTCCTGCTGTTCGTCCGGCGGTACACCGGCCCCTTGCGGCGCGCGGTTACACAAATGGCTGAGATCGGCGCGGGACAGTTTGAGGTGGCGGAGGAAAAGACGGGTCGGGGGGAGATCGGCGCCATCCAACGTTCGATTCAAGAGATGTGCGTCTCCCTCTCGATCGAGTCCTACAAGACCCGTGTGACGCTGGAATCCTACAACCGCTTTGTGCCGCAGGGGCTGGCTCGTCTGCTGGGACGGAGCGGTATCGCGGAAGTGGAGTGCGGTGACGCCGAGACAATCGACGGCGAGGTCGGTATTGTGACGGTCAGCAACCGAGATCGGATTCGCGCCAAAACCGACGACGGCCGGTTTATGGAATTTGTGAGCGGCTCTTTCCGCGAGATCTACGCCGCCGGAAAGGAACAGGACGCCATCTACATTTCGGACGATTTTCAGCTCTCCGGCTTCCGCGTGGCCTTCCCTGGGGGGGCGGACAGCGGAATGCGGTTCGGCCTGAGTTTGGCCGGGCGGAACACGAGCGGGGAGACGCCGGAGTTCGCGGTGCTTCTGCACACGGCGCACTACCTCTACGGCGTGGCCGGCACCGAAGAGCGGGCGTTTACCTTCCTGTCGTCGTCCGAGCTGGACTATCTCAACGAGGTGTCGCCGGAACTGGCGCGGCTGGGCGTCAAGCTGGCCATGACCGAGCAGTATTTACAGAAAATGTCCAACGAGCAGGACACGCGGTATATCGGGTTCATCTCCTCCCCCGGCGGGCGGCATACCCTCAAGCTGTATGAGTCGCTGAATGTTTACCCGGCCGACGAGCGGCGGCGGCGGCTGAAATATGAGAGCGAGTTCCAAGAAGCCCTGCGGCTCTATTATAAAAACGATTTCTATCTGGCCCGCAACCTCTTCTCCGCCATCAGCAAAGAATCCCCCAATGACACGATGGCGCGCTGGTATCTGTTCGCCTGCGAGCATTACTTCAACGCCGATGATCTGAACAAGATCAACTACAGCATTTTCGGCACGGAGAAAAAATGATAGAACGCTTGCGTGACCCGGCAGACGTTTCTCAAGAAATCTAGCGCAAAGGCGGTGAACGCAAATGGGGCCTTTCCTCTCCTCTTTCTTCAGTATGCTGGTGCTGAAGTTCATGGGCGTGTGGAACAAGGTTCGGCTGATCTTCAACCCCACTTGGTGGCGGACGACCGGGGTCGCGGCGTTCACCAAATTTTTCCGCGGCATCCTCAACGTCAAGCCCCGTGATAAAAACGATTATTACCCCCTCTTGCGCTGGCTGGTCAGCAAGCGTCTGACCTTCGCCATCCTGATCGGACTGACGGTCGTCAGCGTTTGGTATATCGCGGCCATGTCGCCGCTGGCCAAGACGGCGGACGGGCAGGACGGGCAAAACATCCCCACCTACCGCTGGAAGGCTCTCCCCCTCAAGTTTTACAAAGGCGAAGTTCGCATCGTCGCAAAAGACGGCCACATTGCCTACCATGGCTCGGTCAAAGGAGGCAAAGCGGACGGGCAGGGACGCCTCTTTGACGGCAATGACGCTTTGATCTATGCCGGGGCATTTGAAAACTCCATGTACGAGGGCGCGGGGGAGCTGTTTTATCCGGACGGGCTGCACCAATATATCGGCTCCTTCTCCCAAAATATCTTCCACGGCGAAGGTGCCTATTACCGCCCCAGCGGCGTCCTGTACCACAAAGGCGGCTATGCCTTCGGGCTGAAATCAGGGCCGGGGGAGCTGTATAACGCCGGCGGGAACAAAATCTATACCGGAAGCTGGCATATGGATCATTTGGTCTACGCCGAACTGGTGGGCAAAACCACCGCCGAAGCAGCCGAGATGTACGAGGGCCGCTCGACGACCTACAGCGTCGGGAACGAAACCTGCGCCGCCCTGCGGGAGATCAATGCCCTCTATGCCGCGGACAGCGGAGAGAACACGGTGGAGCAGGAGTGGAAGGTGCGTTCCGTTTACGTCCTCTCCCCCAGCTTTTTCCGGAACGGGAAAGAGATCAGCGATGTCACTGCCCTGCGGAGCAGTATGGACGGCCCGGAGTACGCGGGCTTCACATGGGTCACCCTGGCCGACGCCGTAGCTCTCAACCTGGCCGAGGATCCCAATATCGAACCCATCCCCATTCAGGGCCGGTTCGTGCTGGAAGACGTTTTCCAAGGCACAAGCTATGACCGCAACCGTGAAATATACATCTATGTATACCATGCCGACGGCTTGATTTACACCTTTTTCTGCGAATCGGCGACGGCGGCGAACTTTATCATGTACTCGATCGAACAGGGATAACCACGCGGCGGAAGGAGGAGCAATCGATATGAAAAAACGGGTTTTTGCCTTAGCGGTGTGCGCCGTCTTGCTCATTCAAACCAACGCCGCGGCCCTCCCCCTGCCGCACGGGGTTCCCAAGCCGCTCTATCTAGAGCAGGCGCAGAGCGTTGCCGTGGCGCGGGACGACGCCGTTAAGAAGAAGAACAACGAGCTGGTCGTCAAACGGATGAAATATACCGAGGCGGTCGCGGCCATCAAGGCCAAAGCGAAGAATATTCAAAGTTTTCGCTGGACTCCCCTCCTCTCCTTTAAGTTCCCGGAGAAACTGGATCTGATCACCGACTACGAACTGACGGTCAAGCCGCTCAACCTCCAGTCCGAGATCACCACCCTGACCCATGAGCGGGACGATATGGTCTACGCCATCAAGAGCAAGACGGGTAAGCTCTTTACCGCCGTCTACATCGCGCAGGAGCGGATTGCTTTTCAGGAAGAAGTGCTGACGCTGGCGCGGGAAGACCTCTCCCGCAACATGGCAAAGCTGATCCTCGGCACCGCCCTCCAAGCCGACATCGACACCCTCGAGAAATCCATCGAAACGCAGACGTCCGACTTGGCCGCCCTGAAACGCGGCTTTG
This sequence comes from Oscillospiraceae bacterium, assembly GCA_009782475.1. GTDB lineage: Bacteria > Bacillota > Clostridia > Oscillospirales > UBA929 > UBA929. The sequence continues at coordinate 11,651 of WRIZ01000009.1, forward strand.
AAACGGATAAGAAAGAGCTGACCGACATCTTAGGCTTTGACGTCACCACCGGATACCTCTTCAAGAACCCGCTGAAAACAGCGTCCGTTTCGCGGAAAGACTTAGACGGGTTGACCGACTACACCCTGGCCAACGACCACCTTTATTACGCCACCCGGATGACCGCCTCGCTGGAACTGCTCAGCCTCAACAGCTACGAACAGCTTTTCCGCCGGCAGTACGGCGCCAAAGTCAATGCCGTGTCCACCTTCCTCAATCAGGCGCGGAACGGGCAGGACATCGACACCACCGCCTTCAAATCGGCCTACGACGCCATGCTCAAAACCTTCGACGCCCCGTGGGACGGCAGTATCAAGATTCTCTTTTTCCGCTTCACCAAGGAATGGCTCAAGGGGCAGATCAGCGGCACCCGCTATGTGGAAGAGGAGATGTACGCCCTCTACACCGCCTCTTTGGAGTATTTGGCCGCAAAAAAAGACGTGGATGCGGCAGAGAAAGCCCTTCGGAAGCAGATTAACGCCGAGTATGAGGCGATTGTCACCGCGAAAAACGCGGCCGACGCCCTTATCAAGACGTTGGGGGAGACAAAAACAGCCCTTGACCGTCTTTTGGAGCTGAACCGGCGCGGCAAAGCCGATTTTTCCGAGGTCAAGGACAAAATGGACGACTACCAAGCCCTCCAAGTCGACGTTGTGGAGGCAATGGCCGCCTATAACGACCTCCTCTTCGACTTCGACCGCCTGACCTGCGGCGCCCTGACCAAACTGTTGAGCGGAGCCGGTTTGGATATGACGGCCGGTATAAGGGGTGACAGCAGCAGAATGCTGCCCACCTATTACATTTACACCGACGTGGCCGACATGATTTTTGTCTTCGGCATCCACATCCCCGGCGACTACGAGCCGGAAATCGACTCCTTCGAGATTTTGTACGGGGGGACAAGAATCGGCGCGCGCACCCCGGCGGATCAAGCCATCCGCCATTTGGCCATCGACTACGGGGAGAGCAGTGAGCTGACCGTCCGCCTCTTCAATGGCGACGAGTATGTCGACGAGTGCGTCATCGACACATCCATCCCTACCGACATCCTTCCGATACGGGGCAAGAGCGCGCCCGCGCCGGAGCCGCGGGTGCTGGGCAGCTACACCATCACCACCGAACAGCGGACGGGAGCCTCTACCTCGGAACTCACCCTGACCATCGCCGACGGGTTTGACGCGGCGTACTACCGCATATCGTTTGACGGGCAGGGGCTGTACTCAGGGGTGTTCACCCCGACCGGAACGCCGTTTATGTATTTAACCCTGCTGGCGGCCAGCATTGAAACCGTGCGGATGGAACTGTATGACGGCGGGCAAAGCCTGATCTGTACGGCAAGGTTTGACCCGTTGAATCAAAGCATTGTCGAAATCCCCGAGCCGTGACCAAACCGATAAAGTGAGGTGAAAACCGTGTTCCGCAGAAAACTGCTGATTATCTCAACTCTGACCCTCGCCTTTGCGATGCTGGCCAGTTATTTCTCCATGGCCGTTTGGGATCCCGAGGAGGCCGTGACCATCGACCCCGACAGTATTGAGGAGGGGACGCTGATTATCGGAACCCATCTCATCTACGTCGGGTCGCTGACCAACCAAATCTACGGTGTCGCCGCCGAGTCGGCGGTGGACAGCGGGCAGGGCAGTGTTTTCTACAAGAGCGAGCTTGCCGGGGGAACATGGTTTGACATCACTTCGGCGTCCACCCTTCGGGACATCACCACCGGGGGTCAACCGGTCGGACGGGATGTCATCGCCGTCCTTCTGCTCACCCATCACACCAAGTCCGACGGCATAACCTACGATTTGCGCACCGGGGAGGCCGTGTCGGTTTTCGATATACGCGACCCCTATGAGCTGGAGTCGATGCCCGAACTGCTGCCCCTGAAAATACAACTGGATTTGACATTGGAAATGCAAGGCGGCAGCAAAACCGGCAAGGCCAAAAAATTGCTTCTTGAATCCTTTTTCCAAACATCGGTGACCAACCGGACGACCGAGGAATGCGACAAAGCCATTGACGATCTCCAGCGGTATTACGACGTCCTGAACGAATACGGCGGCGGCGCCGCCGAGATGGAGACGGTGCAAGAGGTGCAGGCTGCCGCCGACGCCGCCCGGCGCGCCGAGGTCATGAGCATCTTAGAGGATGTTCTCAACGAGATGGCCCGCGCTTTGCGCGTTATGGACGGCACGGTGCCGGAGTTGAGTGAAAGCGATATACAGGCAATCTTAGACGGCACGTTTGATCTTGGCGCCTTTCAGAGGGAAAGCGCGATTGCCGATTTGCAGGACAGCGGCAGCGTGGAAAGCGAACTGCTGGACGCCGTTAACGAATCAATTTCCAATGTGATGGATTCCTTACTCAACCACAGCGGGAAGATGCTGTCGCGGGGCGTCACCGTTATGTCGGGGGTTCGCTATGAAGCAATGACCAGCCTGATAGACAACGCCGGGTACGACAATCATACAGGCTGTGACGCCGACGTCGCCGATTTGATCTCCCTGGACAACATCCAAAACGGGCGGGCCGCCGACCCGGCCCGGGAGCTGGAACTGCTTGACGACCGCCTGATCAGCCGGGTCACCGGGCTGTACCGGCCTCTTCTGAGTACGGGCGAAAACGCGGAGTATAAAACGGCGGTCGCCAACAACGCCGCCGCGGCTCTGAAAAACAGCGTTGTCCAGCGTTATAAGAACGAACTGACCGTTATCCGCGGCGAATTGGAATTTTTCATCGACGCCCGGTGTGAACGGATTCCGCCCCTTGAGGGAATTGACTATGTGGACGACAGGTTGAGCCTCACCAACCGCTTCTTCGGCGACGTCCCCAACGACGGCTTCGCGGTGGCCGCCAACGAGTCGGTCGACGCCCACATCGACTTTCTGCTGCGTCTCAAGCGGAAGCTGGAGCTTCGCGCGGGCGGCAACGACGGCGATAAACTGGCCGCCGAGAAAGCGGCTCTTCAGGAAGAACTGTTGGACGCGCTCGACCGCAACGATTTGGCGGAAGCCAAGGCCATCGAGCAGAAGATCGCCGACATCGACGATCAACTCAACGGTTTGGGTTACGACGGATCCGGTCTGGCCGACACGGTAGCCGGCCTTCTCTCCGACGGGCAGAGCGGTATTGCCGGCGACGACGGAAGCGGCGGCGGATTGGATGATCTTTTGGGGGTTATCGACGCTTTGGGCGGTCTTTTAGACTCCAACTACGGCTTGGTCTTCGGCGCGCTGGAAAAACTGCACGGCGACATGACGCGGAAGCGCGATTTGGAGGATAATGACAGTTTCGGGGACGCCATTGACAAGATAGAACAGATTTTGATGGACAATAAAGCGGCCTACGACGCCTCCCAGCTCCCCGGTCTCTCCAATGAAAACGCTTTAAACATTGCCGGCAACTTTTTCGACGGCGACGGAGACGGTCTGTTTGACATCTCCGGCCTTGGCGGCAATGACGGAACAGGAGGAGGATCAGGCGGCGGAGGCGGATCAGGCGGAACCGGCGGCAATGACGGAACAGGAGGCGGATCAGGCGGAACCGGCGGCGTTGGCTCCGGCGGCGGCGGGAGCGGCCTTGACCCGAAAAATCTCACCGATTTTGAGCAGGAAGTCGTTTTGGCGGTCGCGCTTAGCATCTACCGCGGCGAAACCGGCGACAACAGCCTCGACGGCCTGATGGCCGCCACCGCCCGGCGGCAGTTTGAACTGGGAAACTTCTTGGTATACCACGCCATTCAGGATACAGCTTCAAGGTATTTACCCGCCTACGGCGCGGCGCAGTACCTAAACTATCGCTATGTGTGGACTCCAAACAACCAGGAAGCGTCGCTGGCGCGGGGGATGCTGTATTACTCCTTCCGGGTCTACTCCGAGGAGGTCATTACCGGGCGTGATAAGAGCGACACCCTCTATATGCTCTTCCCGGCCCGCTACCACAACGGCGTTCACCTGCCCGAGAGCTTTGTTTTTGAGACGTTCGGGCTATGGGCGGTTTACATTCCGGGGACGGAATACGGCGTGCTGGTCGATCAGGCTCTGTATGACCTCGCGTGCGACCTCTTTGCGGCTCTGCTGCGCGGGCAGGGGGGTTAGTATGGCCGATTATCCGATCATTTCCGACGTCAGTTCCCATATTGTGCGGATGCTCCGGGACAAAATGTGCCCCGAACCCATTCCGTCGCCCAACAACATTGAGGTCAGTTCCCCGGCGGAGCAGGACGTGGATTACATTTTGGGGCTTTATCTCTACGACATCCGCGAAGAAGGGGAAATCGCCTCCCCGCCCCTGGCCGATATGGGCAAAATGCGCCTGCGGAGGCCGCCCAGACCCTATGCCCTCTATTACATGCTCTTCATCAACGGCTCCTCTCAAATGGGACTGAAAGCCCACGACATCCAAAAGATCATCGGGCGGGCCGCACAGATCGTCAGCGACGGCAGCATCCTCTATCCCAACACCCTCCAAACATGGCTGGAACACGAGGAGCCGCCCATCCAGCTCACCGCCGCTAAAATATCGCTGGAGGATAAGGTGCGGGTGTGGTCGGCAATCAACAAGCCGTATCAAATCAGCCTCTTCTACAAAGCCGCGCCGGTGCTGCTCTCCAGCGAGATTGTGGTCGAGACCGCGCGTGTAAAACAGGCTCGGTTTGCCGTGTACGCGACGGGAGAAGAGATGGCGGATCAAAAGTAAACCTCTCAACTTTCAACGATCAATGGAGGTGATGGTGTGTGCCGTCCGTAATTGAACATAAGGCCGCTTTGATTCTTCAGCTTTATGACGCCGCCAGCGGCAGGGTTCTCACCGATATGGCGAAATTCCGCATCAACGGCATCCGGGCGGCGCCGCTTCGGAAGGACAGCGGGCATCATGTCTTTTTCGGGGAGCTTCCGGCGGAATTTACCCTTGAGGTTGAGGCAAATACCTATCAGACCCGGGTACTGACGGTCGCCAATCCCCCCGAAGCGGAGGCATTCCCGGTGGAACTCCTCCCATCCCCTTCCTTTCACAGCTGCCACACCTTGGAGGGCGGCGAGAAAGGGCTGACGGCGGCCGATATGGTGAGAGACGGCGACAATGCCTGCCTGATCCGCTCCTTCGACGAGCGAAAGCGGCTTTTGAGCCTGATCAACCCCCGCAAACTGGCTCTTGACCGGCCGCGGTACGCGGCGGTAGACCCGGAAAAGAAAACCTACCAGCCTGTGACCATCGTGAAACACATCTCAGAGGAATCGGTCAAGCTCGACTGCCGGTTAACAGCCGAAAAGCCGGAACAGTTTATCCTCACTCCCGTCATCCCGGGCTTTGTTTCCCCGGACGGAACCTATATTCTCCGCATCCGTGACGCTCAGGCCGGCCGTTATATTGTACGGTTTGCCAAAGGCGAAAAGGAAACCTTCAAAGTCACGGAGATACCATAAAAACTGTTAACTGTTCGTTGTTACCTGTTTAGAGGGGGTTTGCCTATGGCTGTGGCCGTTGTCTCGGGCGCGTCCTGTATGTGTACCATGGGGACGGCGCCGGGCGTTATCAACGCCACGTCCCAAGCCATCGTGCTGATCTGCGGCATCCCGGCGGCAACCATTACCGACGTTGCGCCCATGGCCAGCGTCATGCCGTGCGGATTATGCGTCTCTATGGCCAATCCGGCCACCGCTTCAGCCACCGCCGCAGCCCTCGGCGTCCTGACCCCGCAGCCCTGCGTCCCGGTTCCCGCAGGCGTTTGGATGGGCGGCCCGACCCCCCTCATCGGCGGCGCGCCCGGTTTGGCCAACGACGCCAAGCTCATCTGCTCCTACGGCGGAAGCATCAGTATCACGATCCCCGGCCAAACGGCCGTAATATTTCAATAGTAAAGGAGAAACATTATGCCAGAGTATCTTTCCCCGGGCGTGTATGTGGAAGAGTACGACTCATCCCCCCGCGCCATCGAGGGCGTCGGCACCAGTACGGCGGGCTTTGTCGGCTTAGCCGTCAAAGGGCCGACCATCGGCGCCCCCCAACTGGTGACCAGCTTCGCGGACTATCAGCGTCAATACGGCGGCCTCCTCCCCGAGTACACCCACGGCGAATACCGCTACATGCCGTACGCGGTCGAGCAGTTCTTTGTCAACGGCGGTACCCGCGCTTTCATCAGCCGGGTTATCCCCGAGGGCGCCAAGGCCGCCACGGCGGCGCAGGGTCCCTTGGTTCTCCGCGCGGCCGATGAAGGCAAGTGGGGGAACAAGATTGCCATCAGCTTCATCGCCACCAACAAGCAGAAAATGCAGATGCTGTCCGAGGAGTCGGAGTTGAGCTACATCGCCAAGTCGGTCGCCGGGTTCCGCGAGAACGACGTGGTGGAGTTCGCCGGTACGTACAATCGCATCGCTTCCATCCGCGACAACCTTGTCACCTTTGAAGAGGCGTTTTCCGCAAGCCCGGTGGACACCGCGCTGATCCCCAAGACATTGGTGTATTCCTCCGAAGCCGACGTCACCATCCGCTGCGGCGAGGCGGCGGAGACTTTCTCCGGCGTGACCTTCAACGAAGGCTCAAACAACTTCATCGGTAAAAAACTGGCCGCCAGTGCCATCGTCGCAGCCAACATCCAGCCCGGAACCGACGCTATTGACAACCCGGTTTCGGTTATCTTCGGCGAAGGGGAACTCAAGGGTACGATCACCTTCGCGGGCGGCAGCGACGGCCCGATGGAAGCGGTCGCCGCCGACACCTTCATCGGGATCGACCAGGGGCCGGGCCGCCGAACCGGCATTCAAGCCTTTTTGGAGTGCAATACCGTCTCCATCCTAGCCGTCCCGGGCGTGACGATCCCCGAAGTGCTGGCCTCCCTTGTGGCCTACTGCGAACGGGAGAAAAATTGTTTCGCCATCTTTGACGTGCCGAAAGAAATGACCAAGACCAAGGAGATCATCGACTACCGCAGTCTGGTGGACAGCACATACGCGGCCTTCTACCACCCCTGGGTGCAGATTCTCGACAGGGAGACCCGCAAACCCGGCTTTATCCCGCCCAGCGGTTCGGTGGCCGGCGTCTACTCCCGAACCGACGTGTCCCGCGGCGTACATAAAGCACCCGCCAATGAGACCGTCAGCTGCACCGGTCTCTCGATCAACTATACCGCCGGGGAGCAGGACATCCTCAACCCGGCCAGCGTCAACCTCATCCGGGCTTTGCCGGGTCAGGGAATCCGCGTTTGGGGTGCCCGGACGGCCAGTTCCAACACCGCCTTTAAGTATGTTAACATCCGGCGTCTGTTCATTTTCGTCGAAGAGAGCATCAAGGCGGCGACCAACTGGGTTGTCTTCGAGCCGAACACCACCGCCCTCTGGGTGCGGGTGCAAATGACCATCTCAACCTTCCTCGAAAACCTCTTCCGTCAGGGAATGCTGGCCGGGGAATCGGCTGATCAGGCCTTCTTTGTGGAAATCGGCCCCACCACCATGAGCCAGGACGACATTCTCAACGGCAGGCTGATCTGCAATATCGGCATCGCGCCCGCCCGCCCGGCCGAGTTCGTCATTTTCCGCCTCACGCAATTCACGGCCGAATCCGGCGGAGCGTAATTTCAATTGACAATTGATAATTAAGTATTTCATTAAACTAAGAAAAAGGAGCAAGGACATATGGCTACGTTAAACTCAGCGGGCATGTATTACCCCTTAACCAAAATGAACTTCTTCGTGTCCATCGAAGGCGTCGGACAGATGGCGGCGTTCAACGAAGTGACCGGCATCGACGCCACGGTGGATGTGATTGAGTTCCGGCAGGGCAATGCCCACAGTCTCGCCCCTGTCAAGATTCAGGGTCTTGTCAAGCACGGCAACATCACCCTGAAAATGGGCTACACCCGCAATCAGGACTTCAAAAAGTGGGTTCTCGACTGCGTAGACGAACGCCGCAAAGAAACCCCCCGCAAAAACGTCACCATCGAGCTGATCGACATCAGCGCGGGATCTCCCGACACAAAGGTGGACGCGGTAAAGGACAGTACCCTTACATGGATTTTCAAGGACGCGTGGGTCACCAAATACACAGGCCCCGATCTGAACGCCTCCACCAGCGAAGTGGCCATCGAGACGATTGAGATCGCTTACGAAGAGCTCACCATCCCGAACTGATTGAGCGATGACGACGATTTACGATTTTGAGCTGCCCAGAGGGTATGTAGACGCCGGGGGGACGGTTCACCGCAAAGGGAAGATGAGACTGGCGACCGCGGGCGACGAGATTCAAGCCACGCGGGATCCGCGGGTGTTGGCCAACCCTTCGTATCTGACCATAGTGGTACTCTCGCGGGTGATTACCGAGATGGAGGGGATGGATTCAACCGTCCCCAACATCCTCGAAAAGTTTTTCACCGCCGATTTGGCCTTTTTGCAGGATATGTATCAGAAAATCAACAACATCGAGCCGCCCGTCATGACGGTCGTCTGCCCCGACTGCGGCAAGTCCGTCCAAACGCCGATAAATTTTACGCGCGAGGGATAACGCTCTACCCTGAAACGGAACTTTACCGGGAAATGGGGTTTATTGCCTATTACTTCCACTGGAGTTCCGACGCTGTGGAGAATCTTTCCCACAACGAGCGCAGACGCTGGTGTCAGGAAATATCCGCCATCAACGCGAGCCTTAATCCCTCGGACAAAAAAGAGAAAAGTATCTTAGAATTGGGCAGAAAGCGGTAAAAGAGCTGCCGAGCAGCCCGCAGGCTCCGAAAAGGGGGGATTCACTTCCCCTGTTTTGAGCCGTGAGGCGGGCGTCGGGAGGCGCGACACAGATGGGGGTGAACGTCCGTGGCCTTTGACAATTTTTTTGTATCGAACCAAGGAAGCAACCCGCTTGCCGGGTTTAACTTTATCGTGCGGGTAGAGCTTATCACGGACGTCCCCTGCAAGTCGGTGCGCGCTTTTGCGCGGGAACTGGAATACGACCTCATCCAAGAGGGCGGCCTGAACGACTATGTCCATATGCGCCGGAAGCCGATCACCAAACCGTTCACTCTTGAGATCGAACGCTACTGCGGCGTCGATTTTTTCGACCCCTTTCCCCTCGGCGCCGACCTCGCCCTCCCCCTTCTGCTTCTAGTCAACCGGACGGCCGGCCCCCTCGCCGTCCCCGGACGCACCTATATCTTCACCGGCTGCACCGTGATGAAAAAAACTTATGGGGAGCTAAACGGCGCGCAGTCCGGCTTGCTGACCGACACCATCACCCTGGCCTACCGTGAGCTGCTGGTGGTCACAACCCCGATGCTGGGCGCCATCAGCGAAGCCATCGCGGGTCAAACGAACTACAGCGGGACATGGTCGTCCAAGCACGGAGACGACTATAAGGCAAAATACGACGACTTCAAAACGGCGAAGGAAGCGCGGGACGCGGAGGAAGCGGGCTGGAAAGAGCTCGGCGGGAAATTTTCCGGCGAAGCCAAGGACAAAGCCGCGGCGGAGAAAGCGGCCAGAGAGAAAGCGCAAAAAGAGAGGGAGGCCGCCGCCCAAGCCCAAGCCAAGGCTCAAAAGGCGGAACAGGATAAAAAAGACAAGGAATTTCTGAAGGAAGAGGAACGCAAGAAGAAAGAAGAGGAAGCCCGTAAAGAGGCCGGAACCAACGAGCGCTTTGCCGACGAAGCCAAGCTGGCGGCCGAAACCCATAAGAAGACGGAAGCTGTCGAAGCCAAGGCGCGGGAAGCTGCTTCTAAAAACATGACCGACTTTAAGGATAAGATGTCCAAGCAGGCAGACGAGTTTAAGAAGGCGAACGAAGAAATCGAGGAAGCCCGGCAGAAGAAGGAAGCCGAAATCGCCGAGAAAATCAAGGACGAACAGGAAGCCGCCGACGCCTACATGGAAGCCCTCAAAGAATTTGAAGCCGCGCGGGACGCCTTAGAGGAAGAAAACAAAGCGGCCATGGACAAAATCACCGAGGACTACAACAAAGAGGCCGCCAAAATCGAGAGCGACCGCGCCGCCGCGCTGGATGAGGTCAAAAAAGAGACGGAAGAGAAGCGCGAAGAGATTGCCGAGAAGTACAGCAAGAAAGAAGACGACCCCGGTGAAGAGAACGAAAAACCCGATGAAGCGGACGAGGAACCAAGTGGAGGAATAACCGATGCTGACGCTCCATGAGCCGATGAAGCTCACCGCCGAACCCGGGATCCTATCACTCTCCGACGCCTTTGGGGAACGGCTTATGTCGTCGTATGACATCATGACGGCGCAAATAACCCCCAAAGAGCTTCTCCATCTGCTGACCAACCCGCCTGAAATGCCGCTGATCGACGGCGGGCAGAGCAATCTCTCCGTCGAAAACCGCTTTTCAACCCGTCAGGACATCCTCTTGTCTGTCGTCAACAACATCGTCAACCGGGTTCTGTCGGAGGAACACGGGCATCTCACCTATCAAGACCGGGTCTACATCGAAACAACCTTGAATAAGCTGGGAATCACCGACGTCCGCGCCTTTATGACCCAAGTCAGGGCCATGAGGGAGGAGCATAAAAGCCTCTTCCGCCTGCAAACCCTCTATCAGCAGCATTTTCAAACGATTAAGGCCGCCGCCGCGGCTCAAGACCTTCCCGCCCCGGTTCCCGCGGACGGAAAGAGTGGGGAAAAGCCCCCGCCCCCCGCCCAAGAGCGCAGATTGTATCTCCATGAGCGGATTTACGAACGGCTGAAAACCGCCGAAATCTACCGCGAAGTATATCGGCATATGTCCAACACCGCGGCGTCCCGCGCCGTAATCGAGCGAAACGAGCTGCTGACGGCGGAACAATTCCGCGTCTCCCGGCTGCTCACCCTGCACGAGACGCGGCGGGAGCTTGCCCCGGTGGAGGGCGAGCAGCTTGTATTCCTCCGCAACCTCTTTGAAAGCGGGGAGTTGCTGCCGCCGCCGGAAACCGAGCGGCAGGTCGTCGAACAAGTCTCCGCCGCCGCGCTGGTGAATACCGTGACCGCAACCCTGATCAGCCGGACGGAAACTCTTTTGCGCGGGGACGGTCTTTGGCTGGATCTCAGCCGGGCCGTCAGCCAAACGGCGGAGAACACCCTGTCCCGTTTTATCTCCTTCCACGAGGAAAAGCAGACCATCCTGAACGAACAGCACCGCGACCATTCCCGGCGTCTCTCCCTGATAAATATGGAAAGCGGCGTCCTTGAAAAACTTTTCCTGTCCGGCGATCGCGTTTTGTCCGAGCGGGAGAGGGACTCCCTCGTGTTTTCGCATCGGGAGACACGCGCCGAACCCGGGGAGAGCCAACTGCCGGTCACGCCGGCCGCCCTTTCGGTCATACGCGAGCTGCGGGATGTGCGGCATGTGCAGAATGTCTTGTCGGTACTTGAGGACGCCGCCGTAAGCCGTGAAGCCGAACGAACGGTCTTCGTGCCGCCGCCCCGGGACGGGACGGTTTCCCGATCCGGGGTTTGGCAAACAGCCGTCCGAAACGAGAGTCTGCATACCCAAGAGACAGTCAGTCTCCAAGCGATAGAGGGCGATACAAACATTCAAACGGCGGCAAGCGAAACCCTGATCCATCGAACCGAACCCGCGGCGTCCGTCTTGCCGGAGACAACCGAAACGGAGAGCAAAGAAACCGTTACCGAGAAGACGGCGGTATCCGAAAAAACAACGCGTACCGACCGTTATGACCGGGAGAGCAGCTTGATCAGCAAGACCCTGACATCCTTCTCCGAAACCACCCGTCTCCACCCGGCGGGAGACGCCTCCGTGACGGAGCGGGCGACCGTCCGTGAAACCGTTCAAAGCGCGCCCAAGGTTTTCAAGGCGGAACACACCGCTCTTGAGACGGAGCGGGAAACCCTGACGGCGGAACACGCCGTGAGCGAGACCATCCTGCGGGAGAAGCTGACCGAGATTGATCGGCAAAACCGGGAGCGGATTGAGCAAGTCCGCGATGAAGTGTTGGCGGCTCAGCCCGCCGAAGTCAAGCCGCCGCGAGCCGACCGAAAGCGGATGATCCGGGACGCGCTGCGCGCCATAGACGCGCCCGAGCAGGTTCTTTTAGAAGCGATGACCGCCGTACCCACCGAACACCGTCCCGGGGCGGACGGCAAGCCGGACGCGGGGCTGGAAGCGGTTTTGACCCGGGCGGACGAAACGACCCGGCAGATTTTTGAGGCCGTGCGGATCTACGAGCGCAATCCCGAGGAGGCGATCCTGCTGGGGTTGCTGAAGCCGGGAGAGACGGCGGTTCTCAACGCCGAATCGGTTTTGGCCGGGCAGGCGGCTGAAACGGACAGTTTCACCCCCGCGGACTTGGACTGGTTGGAGCCAAACGCTCCCAACCGAACGGTGCGGGACGCGATCGAACCGCTGTTCGGTTCAAGCGGGGTAACCCCGATCTTGGGCTTTGGCGGCTGGGATGCCGGGGCGGTGAGTTTGGTTCATAAAAGCACGCAGACACAGAATATCGAAGAATGGCAGGAACTCTTGGAAACGGCCAAACGAAGCGTGCAGCCGTCGATCCGCGAGACGGTCGTCGAGAAGACGGAGAACCGATTCGCGCAGACGCAGGTCAGCCAAGTCACCCAGGAGGTTCGCGCCAAATCAAACGAGGAGATCACCGAGCTGGTCAACAAAACCTTGTCCCGCCAAATCGGTTTTATATCAGACAGGGTATATACACAGCTTGAAAAACGGCTGCAAGGCGAACGCGCCAGAAGAGGACGATCGTGAAATGTGGGAGAGGAGGGACTGTAAATGAGCGTTGTCGGCAATTTGCTGGGCAACATCGAGTCCGCGTACGTCACCGTACACGACTTCCGGGCGGCGGGAACAATGCCCGACCTCTCTGTCGCCAACATCGCTCACGCGCTGGACGGCAAGCCTCCCCTGCCCGACCTCAAAGGCGCGGTCAAGAAAAATTTTCGGGTGCAGTTCAACCCCTCCGAAATACAGCTCAACACGGCGACCGAGCAGTATTCCAAGATGGACGCCCAAAACAAGGCACTGGTGGACAAAAACGTCATCCCCTCCGCCGCCGAGCTTACCACCGCCCTGTATTTTGACCATATGGTCGTGGCGGACTCCTTCATGATGGATAAACCCATGCTGGGGCTGTCGGTCAGCAGCGTCACCAACATCGCCATGTCGGTTCTCGGCGGCGTCAAGGATCATTCGGTGCAGAAGGAGGTGGAGGGATTTATCGCGGCCATCCAAAACCCGCTGACCCGGACGGTGACCTTCCACTGGACGGATTTTACCTTCACCGGGAGTTTGAGCAGCGTGGACGCCCAGTACACCATGTTTTCCAACTTAGGCCGCCCGGTTCGCGCCAAGGTGACCATCCGCATCCGCCAGCAGATGTCAAAATCGACGCTGGACTGCTGGGAAGCCGATTTTGAAAAAGCGTTTAAGGGAACCGCCACCAATTTGGTGCGGACAGAGCAAAAGTTTGGGAATTTACTGAATATTGGGTTATAGGGGGCGTTACCGTGGATAAGTTGGCGAATTTGGCGTCCAGCGTTTTGGGCAATCCCAGGAAGGCGTTTTTGGTCATCCATAAGGATCCGCCGAGGGAGGTCAGCCCGGAAAAGATCGTTGAACAGACCGAGATGGTTCTGACGATGCTCAATGCCGGAGGCGGGATCGCCGCGGGCGCCCTGGGCGGACTGGTGTCGGCTCACGTTTTGCAGGTGCAGTACAACCCCTCGTCGCTCACCTTCCGGGCCAACGCCTCCGAGCGGGCGGTTCAAACCCTGCTGCAGTATGGGGACAACAACATGCCCACCCAAATCACCCATCCCCCCTCCATCACCATGTCGGTCGAGCTGATCTTCGACGCGGTCAACGTCAAGGACTGCTTCACCGCCGATAAGCTGGAGATTTTTTCGGTCAGCGGCGTTGTCTCCAGCCTGGCCAAGCTGATTCGGGATCCGTACACCGTGCAGCCGCAGACCAACGGCCTGCTGGCTTTGGGGATGCTGAGCAAGTACCGGAGGCTGACCTTTCACTGGTCGGATACCACCTTCAGCGGCGAGGTCAGCGAGACACAGGCGCGGTATACCATGTTCAGCGTCGCCGGACGGCCGGTGCGGAGTACGGTTCAGCTCCAAATACGCCAGCAGCTGGAGAACAAAAACGAAAAACAACGCTGGAACGATAAATTCGACAAATGCTTCGGCAACGAGAGCTTTGCCGGCGATTCCGGCCGGATCAGTAAAAATCAGATGGTAGGGAACCTATTGAATCTAGGCTTCTAGCGGGAGGGCGCGAACGATGATACCAAGCGGGATCCCCTCCGCGGGGACGGATTTTAAGGCCCTGAGCAAAACCTACGGCGAGTTCCGCCACCCCGAAGCGCGGATCGAGCTCGGCGGCAAACAGTTTGCCGTCAAGACGATGGTGATCAGCGACATCTCGGTGGAACTGACGGCGGGCTTTGAAGCCTCGGCCGCGAGCTTTAGGATATACAACGCCTTTAACATGGAGTCGGGTAAGTTTCTCTATGGGGAATTAAAAAAGCAGGTGCTGCTCGGCAACGATATGACCGTCAGCTTAGGCTATCTCGGCAAGCTCACTCCCGTATTCACCGGCTTTGTCGCCGGGGTGACGTTCGGATTCGACCCGTCCGACCTGCCGTATATTGAAGTGACCGGGATGGACATAAAGGGCGTCATGATGGCCAACAGCTATGCCTATCAGCTCTCCGCCAAAGCCTATTCGGACGCTGTCCGCGAAGTGCTTCAGAAAACCGTCTACGAAAACCTTCAAAATGCCAACGCCGTCGCCAAAATCGCGGTGGAGGACACGCCGGACAAAAAACAGGGCGGCGGGAACGAGGAGACGGCCGAAACGATCGAAATGGTGAGCGAGAGCGACTACGAATTTGTGGTCAAGGCGGCCAAAAAATTTAACTTTGAATTTTTCACCGACTGCGGGACGGTTCATTTCCGCAAGGCCAAGTCCAACACCGGCAAGCTGATGGAAATCGGGATCGGGAAAGGGATTGTCCACTTCGAGATCGGCTATTCGCTGACCGGGATGGTTGAACAGGTGGAAGCCTGCTCCATGGACGCCGGGAGCGGCAAGGTGATCTTCGCCAAAGCCAAGTACGACGGCAAACTCTCGACCGGCAGCAAGGCAAAAAAGCTGATTAAGGGCAGCCGCCATGTTTACATCGACCCGTCCATCGTCACCCCGGAACATGCCGCGGCCCGCGCGGCCTCCCTGCTGGAGGCGATGGAATACCGTTTGGGCAGTCTGCGCTGCGAGTGTTTTGGGATACCGGAACTGAAACCCGGGCGGTTTATTGGCGTAGAAGGGCTGGGATCCCCGGCCGACAACACCTTCTACCTGACCAACGTCACGCACACCTTCAGCAACGAATCCGGCTACCGGACAAAATTGCAGGGCTGCGCCCGAACGATACAATAGAAGGGGAAATTATGAGCCTTTACGACGTTATCGACGAGATCAGCGAACGGAATGTGACCAAAAGCGAAACGGGCGACAGCCGGATCATCGGCGTGATGATCGGGACGGTGGCGGTCAACTACCACAAAGATATGCCCGGACGGGTCTGCGTGACCATCCCCACGCGGGATAAGGATCAAAACGAGCTGAAGTGGGCGCGGATGGCTCAACCGTCGGGCGGCGACAAATGGGGGCATTACTTTCTGCCCGAGGTGGGCGACCAGGTTCTGCTGGCCTTTGAGGGCGGCAATATCGAAAAGCCCTATGTGATCGGCAGCGTTTTGAAGGACAGTCAGAAATTCCTCGGAGGCTCGGCCGACGAAAACAACCAAATCAAGCGGATTGTCACCAAAAACGGCAGCACCGTCTCCTTTGAAGACAACAAGGAAGGCGAGGGCGAAAAGGATAAGCTGCTGATCGAAACCGCCGGGAGAGCCCATTCCCTCCTGCTGGACAACGAAAACAAGCTCATCCGCCTGACCGATAAAGAAAAAAACAACAGCATCGAGATCAAAACCGAGGACGGGGCTATGACTGTTAAAGCGGCCTCTAAGCTCACCGTCAAGGTGGGCGACAGCATAACCATCACCCTCAACGGCGAGTCGGGCGCGGTCAAGATCAACTGCAACGAGCTTTCGGTGGCGGCCTCCAACCAGTTCAAGGTCAAGAGCGACGGGATGATGAAGCTGGAGGCGGCGCAGATGATGACCGAGGCGTCGTCTATGCTCAAGCTGGCCAGCAACGGAATGACGCAGCTGGGCGGAAACCCCATTAAGATAGGATAGCGGGAGTTAATCATGAGTGATTTTTTGGGCGCGGGGATGAAATTTCCCCCGCAGATCGACATGAACACCGGGCGGTTTGCCGTCAGCGCGGGTGCCGCCAGCGTGAAGGAATCGGTCTACATCATTTTGATGACCCATTTGGGGGAACGCTGGCTGGAGCCTTCTTTCGGGAGCCAGCTCACCAACTATGTCTTTATGGACGCGTCTCCGACAATGATCAATATTTTAACGCAGGAGATACAGGATGTAATCTCGGAGCAGGAACCGCGGATTGCCGGCGTGGACGTTAACGTGGATCCAACGCCCAAAGACGGGTGTTTGATTGTGAACATCGGCTACCGTCTCGCCGGCGGCTATACGCCCGACAGCATGGTCTTCCCGTTCTACATCGGCGGGTTGTCGGAGGGTTACGGCGATGACTAAGGAGTTTGTGATCGACCCCCGCGATACGGCGGACGTCCGCGAGAAAATCAAAGAGTTATCCCAGTCGTACACCCCCGAGTGGAACTTTGACCCGTCCAACCCGGACGCCGGCGCGGTGATCGGGCTGATTTACGCCCACCAGACCGGAGGAACCATCCGGCGGCTCAACCAGACGTTTGCCAAGTACCAGACAGAGTTTGTCAATATGCTCTCCCTTCCGCTCAAGCCGGCTCATCCGGCGCGGGGGGCGGTTGTCGTCGAACTGACCCGCGACACCATTCCCGGGATGGATTTGCCCAAGGGGACGCGTTTTTTGGGCGGGAGGGAGGATGAGCAATTCTCCCTGGTCTTTGAAACGGCGTCGGATATTCATGTAACCAATTCCCGCCTGCGGGACATTCTTGCCGTTTCCCCTTCCCGGGGGAAGATCATCAATCTCTTAGGATCGGCCCGGGAACCCTCACTCTTTGACAACGACGCCGGGGTCACGGCAGAATCGCCCGCGGAGGGGGAGTTTCCTGCGTTTGATCTGTTTGACTTTGACGGGGAGGGGATCGGGCGGAACGCACTCCTCCTTTTCCACAAGCATATCTTCGACGTCAGCGGGGACGCCAAAATTACTGTCCGCGTCACAGCCCCGGACGGAACCGGGCTGAGTGAAATGCTGTCCGACCCGAACCAATACAGATGGAGCTACCTCTCGGAAGACGGGCTGAAACCGTTCGCCTCCGTCTCCGCGCGGGACGGGGTTCTCACCTTGACGCGGGACGCGGATTTTGCCAAAACCGAGGAGGATAAGGAGCTGTATTCGGTCATTCTTTTGGAAACCGCCGGATCGGTAACGGAAACACGGGAGTTTGGGTCGGTCGCCCTCTCCTCCGCCTGCGACGAAACCGCGCCCGATTTCATCCTGCGCAACACCACCGAACTGCCCCCGGACGCCTTTATGCCGTTCGGCGAAACAGCCTCCCTGTTTGACGAGTGCTATTGGGGGAACGACGCGCTGTTTAACCAAGCCGGAGCATTGGTCACGGCCAGGTTTGACGTGCGCTGCCATGACAGGCTGGAGACCTTTACCCCTCAGCAGCAAGCCGATAACCTCAAAGTCATCAAGCGCAAACCCCGAAACACCGTCTTTGAGACGGCGGCAACCAAGGTCAACCGGGTCAATTTGGAATATTTCAACGGCTTGGGCTGGCGTATTCTGCCCCTCAAAAGCGATATGGGGGAGATGTTCGCCAAAGCGGCCGGGCGGGTGGAATTTTCCTTTATCTGCCCGGAGGACTGGAAACCGCTGACAGTGGGCGGGCATACCGGGCGGTGTATCCGCATTCGGATTGAGCAGGCCGACAACTGCTATCTGCGCCCCTGTGTCCACACCATGCCGGAAGTTTCCGGCCTTACGTTCAGTTACCGCTACGAGGAGTCTTGGATGCCGCCGCAGAAGATGATCCGCGTCAGCGGCACCTCCCGGGAGGAACTCCGTGTCGCGGACGGAACCTCCTTTGCGGCGTTCACCCCCCTCCGGCATCCCAAAGACGCCCTCTATTTCGGTTTCGACCGCAAGATGAGCGGCGGCCCGGTTTCCCTGCTGTTCAAAATCGAGCCGGTTCGCCGTACGTCGGAGGCCGCCCTGACGGTAGAATACTCCACTCCCGCGGGGTTCACCCCCCTGAAAGTGATCGACCGAACTGAAAGCCTGACCACCACCGGGACGCTGGCCTTCCTGCCGCCCGCCGACTTTGCCGAGCGGGAGGTTGAGGGGGTGCGCCGCTTTTGGCTGCGCGTCTCGGACGAACAGGATTCCCTGCGCGTCAAACCGCGGATTGAGGAAATTTTCATCAACGCCGCCGAGGTTTGCAATGTGGAAACGATGCCCGAGGAGTCTTTTTACATCGACACCGCCCAGCCCAATATGTCCTTCCCGCTGGCCGCGCGGAACATTCTCTCCGCCGACGTCTATGTCAACGAGATGGGGATGCACTCCGCGAACGCGTTGAAGCAGATTGCCGCCGAGCGGGAGGTTCGCAGTACCTGCAACTTTTTAGGCGACGTCAGCGAGCTCTTTGTCAAATGGACGGAAGTCGGGGATTTTAGCCATTCCGGGCCGGGCGACCGGCATTACCGGATCGACCGGATGACCAACACCATCCATTTCGGCGATGGGATCACCGTGATGGCACCGCGCTCCCAAACGAACGAGTCGTTTACCGTGCAGGCGCGCTGTACACGCGGCTTGGCCGGAAACCTGCCCGCCGGGGCAATCAACGCCGCGCAGGGACGGCTCCTGTACATCGGCGGGATCAACAACCCCATCGACACTTGGGGCGGAAGCGATATAGAGAGCGCGGAAAAAGCCCACCGGCGGGGCGCCAACGTCCTGTCTTCCCAAAACAGGCTGGTTAGCGCGGCCGACTTTGAGCGGGAAATCCTGGGCTATTCCTCCAGCATACGGAAGGTGCGCTGCGTCACCGGGCAAACCGCCGACGGGCGGCTGTCCGACGGGGCGGTCACCGCCGCGGTGATGACCAAAGACTACCGGGGCGGTTCCCACGCGTTCGCCGAGCTGAAGGACGCCCTCAAACGCATGATTTTGGAAAAGTGCGAGGCGGGGCTGCGGGAGAATCTGATCACCGTCACCGAGCCGGTGTATGTCTCGGTTTCGATCGCCGTTTTTGTGGAGACGTCCTTGAAATCCTTTGCCGTCAAGAATCAAATCCTCTCCCACCTAGAAGCCTTTTTAGACCCGCTGCCGGAACGGAATGGCTGGCGGATCGGGCGTCTGCCCAGCGAGGCGCAGATCCGCTTCGAGCTGGGATCCGGGGTGATCCCCGGCGTGGTGCGCGGCTTCACGGCCACCGCCCGCTGGCAGGAGGGGGTCAAAATACGCGAGTGCGCCTTGGATTCTTTGAAACCCGGTCCTTTGATGATCGCGGTAAGCGGCGGGCATACGGTGCATATCACGGAGGG
This sequence comes from Oscillospiraceae bacterium, assembly GCA_009782475.1. Taxonomy (GTDB): domain Bacteria; phylum Bacillota; class Clostridia; order Oscillospirales; family UBA929; genus UBA929. Next base: position 31,300 of record WRIZ01000009.1, read on the forward strand.
TTAACGCTATGTTGCAGAGTATCAATCTAAATGACAAGACCTATCTTGAGCTGCTGGAGGAAGCGGTGTCTCAGATACCGCTCCTTGGCGGCGAGTGGACTAATTTCAACGTATCCGACCCCGGCATGACCATCCTGCAAAACTTCACCTCCTTCCAATATTTACAGCGCAACGCCATCAATACGGTGACCGACGCGGTGAAACTCAAACTCTTAAAACTGCTGGGACTGGAACCGTCCGACGCGGCGGAGGCCGTCTGCCTGTTTGAGCCGGAGGAGCCGATCGACCTTCCGCCCTACACGAAGTTCCGAGCCGACAATTTGGTTTTTGAAACGACCCGGGCGGAAAAAACAAGCCCTTGGGGGATCGCGTCCGTTTACAGCGAGTTTGACGGGGTCTATACCGACGTCACAACCCTGCTGGATCGCAAATTGCCCGCCGGGGCGGCGGTATTCGGAAGCCCTGTGCGGGCGGGGGCTTCTTTCTGCTGTATTTTGCGGGGGAAGCCGGATTTTTCCAAAAAAATTACCCTCTATGCCCGCGCGGTCGGCGACCCGCGGCGCAACCCCTTTGAAAAAGAAGACAACCCCGTTTTTGCCGAGCTTTGCTGGCAGCTCTTCACCGAAAACGGCTGGGAAGACCTGACCGCGCGCGACGGCTCCAACAGGCTGCTTTCCAGCGGCGAGATCAGTTTTGAGCCAACCGCGCTCCAGCCGGCCGTCTGTTCCGAAACCCCCGAAGAAGGGATTGCCATACGCTGTGTTGTCAAGTCCCATAACTACGACTTCCCGCCCCGCCTCCATTCCCTCACCGCCAACCTCCTCCGTCTCCGCCAGCGGGACACCAAAGCGGTCATGCTGCGGAAATCGGGACGGCGGACGGTGACGGTGAACGCGGACGCCGAAGTCTATCCGTATATCTATGTCTACGCCAAGGAGTCGGCCAAAGGCCCCTACCGGGAATACCGCCTTTCCGACAGCGGGGAGGGAAACGGACGGTTTTACACCGCCGGACGGAGCAGGGACGGGACTGTCCGCTTCTCCTTTGACCGGAAGGTTTTCGGTTATGCCCCGATGGAGGGGAAGCGGTCGGTCGTGATCGTCTGCTGCACCGAGGAGATGGCTCGTTCCCGTTATTTGGATAAGATTTACGGGTATGTGGATCAGGAACTGGATATTAACTTCATGGAAAACATCGTGGATTTCTGCGCTTTGGTCGAAACCCAAGGAGCGGACGGCCAGACCGAAGTCGAGTTTGTCAGGCCGGGTGAACTCAAAGACGACTTTTCGTATGAGCTGAACGCCCGGGAAGGGAAGCTGATTATCAAAAACCCCGGTTGGGGCAGCGGCGGCAAACTGTACGCGGTCTCCCTCGCCATAACGGCGGGCGCGATGGGCAATGTCAAAGAAGACAACCGCTTCACCTCGCCCGGCGGGCAAACGCTGGTCAACCCCGCGCGCGGTACGGGAGGAACGGACGCCGTCGGCGCCGCCGATTTGCAGCGCAGCTTCGCGGAGATGATGAAAGGCCCGGAATCGGCCGTCCTCACCGCCGATTATGAGCGGATTGTCCAAACAACGCCCGGTCTGTGTATTCACAAAGTACGCGCCACGGCGGAGAAGGGGCTGATAACGGTCGCCGTCAAACCTCACGCGAACGAAGGGCGTCCGGCTCTGCCGCCCGGCTACGCCGATACCATCCGCAAACGATTGAACCGGCGGCGGATGCTGACCACCGCGTTTCGGGTTGTACAGCCGGTCTACGCCGCCGTTGACGCGCGGGTGCAGGTCTATGTCAAGAGCCATTTCGGCAACGCCGATGAGAGTGTGGAGGCGGCCTTGCGGAGCGCGCTGGATCAGGTATCCGGGCCGGCGGGGTTCGGGGAAACCCTCCGTTTTTCCGACGTCTTTCAGGCGATCGCCAATCTGCCCTGCGTTCAATCGCTCTATACGCTGACACTGACCCCCCGACCCGGTTCGGGCGCGGTATTGGAAGGCTTGGACGTCGTGCCGGACGGGAACTGCCTTTGCTATCCGGGGGAGCTTCAACTTGAAATTCATACGGGGAGCGTGGTATAATGGCGTCGGTTATGAAGAAGTACCCGATCAGTGCCGGCCGCGTCAAGCGGGCGGCTATGGAGGGCTTCACCCTCACCGGCGGCGGAACGCTGGTCAGCGAGGAAGAAGGACGCCGCGTCCTGTTTTTAGGGTGTTTGGATTCCGGCCAGCCGGATTGCCCATGGGGGCGGTTCCGCTTCAAAGCCGAACTGACCGGAGACGCCATTCCCATCGTCCGTGCCTTCGCCTCCAACGAAATGGATTTCGCCGGGGGGCAAAGCCCGTTTTCCCCCGGCCAAGAGGGTTTGATTGAAGAAAAGCTGCGGCATTTTGAACTGGCGGGCTGCTCACGGTTTATGGCGGCGGCGGATATGCTGCTATATAGTCAAAACGGGCGGTATTTGTGGTTGTGCGTCGAAGTGGCCGGCGCGGGGACGGCGGTCTTGTCGGATTTTGAAGTCTTTTCGCCCCGGGACAACTTTTTGTCAACCTTCCCCGAGATTTATCGGGAAAACGCCGACTTTTTTCACCGCTACCTCTCGATTTTCTCCTCTGTCTACTACGACATTCAGGAAGTCATCGACGGGCTTGACCGTTATGTGGATGTGGACAAAACGCCGTACGAGGCTCTGCCTGTTTTGGCCGGGTGGCTGGGGCTGGAAATGGACGGCGGGTTTTTGGACGAAACAGCCCTGCGGGCTTTGGTCAAATCCGCGTTTCATCTTTTGAGGCGCAAGGGGACGCGGGAGGCTGTGGAAGGGATTCTTAAAATATTTGTAAGCGAACCGTTTTATATCATTGAACAGCGAACCGCCATGGAAAACCTCAACGGAGAGGCGCGGCGGATTGCCGAAAAGCTGTATGGGGAAAGCCCGTTCGGACTCACCGTTCTCCTCCTCCGTCCGGCCGACGAGCGGCTGCACGCCGAGCTGACCTTTCTCCTTCGCCAGTTCATCCTCCTCCGGGGGCGGCTGAACTTGGTCTTTCCCACGCCGGACAGCCGTTTGGACAGCTACGGCTATATGGACATAAACGCCCGCATTGCCAACCCGCGCGCCGGAACACTGGACAGCGTTTCTATCCTTGACGGACTAACAACCATAGATTGAGGGGGAGAAACCATATGAACATCACAAAAAAATCCGAGGGATCCCAAACAACCCTCGAACTGGACGGGCGGGTGGATACCAACACCAGCCCCAAACTCCAGGAAGCCATTCTCGACGCGCTGAAAACCGCCAAGCTCCTGGTACTCGACTTCTCTAAGGTCGGCTACCTGAGCAGCGCCGGTCTCCGCGCCCTGCTGATCGGACAGAAGACGGCTGCGGGCAAAGGCGCGAAGATGGAACTCCACAGTCCCGCCCCGACGGTGATGACGGTGCTGGACACGGTGGGGTTTTCCAAAATGCTGACAATCACGTAAGGGGGATAAACGGCTTACATTACCGCAACGCCAACAGCTCCCCTTCGGTCAGCGGCATGGCATTTTTCAGCGTCTCCAGTTGAACCGCTTCCAGCAGGTGGCGGTATTCCACCGCCGTTCCCTCCGCGGCCGCCCGGTAGGCGGCGTCCACGGCGGCGGACTTGATGGCACTCCCGGTAAACTCAATCTGCTCGGCCAGCCGCTCAAAGCGCAACGCGGATGATAGAGGCGTTTCCTTGGGAAACGCCTTTTGCCATAACAGGAGGCGGGTGGCGGCGTCGGGCTTGGGGATATTGATTAAATAAGTGAACCGGCGGCGGAAAGCCGTGTCGATGTTGTTCAGATTGTTGGTGGATAAAACGCTGATTCCCTCGTGTTCCTCGATCTTTTGCAGAAGATAGGACGTTTCCACGTTGGCGTATTTGTCGTGGGCGTCCTTGACCTCGGTGCGTTTGCCGAACAGCGCGTCGGCTTCGTCGAAAAAGAGAATACAGCCCGTCCGCTCGGCAAACGTAAAACAGGCGGAGAGGTTTTTTTCCGTCTCCCCGATGTATTTGCTCACCATCTGCGACAGATCCACCCGATAGAGCGCGATTCCCAGTTCCCGGGCAATGACCTGCGCAGACATGGTTTTGCCCGTCCCCGGCGGCCCGTAAACCACGGCGGACACCCCGCGCCCATAGGGGAGCTTTCGCCCAAACCCCCATTCCTCGCTGACCACATGCTCCAGCCGCACCCGGTCAATCAGACGCCGCATCACGCCGATCTGTTCTTCCGGTAAAACCAAATCCTCCCAGCCAAAAACGCACTCCACCCGGGTAATCCGCCCGCCGGTGGAGAGTTCTTTGTTCTTGAGATCCACCGCCGCCAAGACGTCCTGATCGCCCACCCGTTCCCGTCCGTCCAAAACCGCGCCCGTCCGGGCGCGGACGAGAATATCCCGCACCTGTCCCGGCGTGTAGTGGAACTTATTGGCATAGACGGCGGGATCCAGCCCGTCCGAAAGCGGAAGCCCTTGGGAAAAGACCTGCCAAAGACGCCGGCGTTCCAAGGTAGAAAGCCGGGGGAGGGTGATATGCACCCCATTCTCCGGCGGCGTCAGCGTTTCGCCGGTTACACAGAAATGAGGGAGGCGGGGGGAGATCAAAGCGGTCAGATAGCGCAGGTGGCCTTGGGAGTAGTCGTCGTCCGATACATTGACCAGCGCGGGAAGGCTCTCGCGGGCGATACACTCCAGCAACAGGGACAACGCCGCGTTTTGAGCTTCCGTTCTGGACAGCCGGATCGCTTTCTGACTGTCAAACAGGGTCAGCGGCCACCCGCGGGCATGGGCGGCGCGGCGGAGGAGGGTGCGTTTCCCGCCGCCCCTAGGGCCGGAGAGGAACAAAAGACCGCCTTCTTTTTCCCAAAACCGTGAAAGCTGCTCTAACAGCCGAGGATAGAGTGCTGTCCCGCCGTCCGGCGGATCGGAGGGGGTGGAAACAGGGGAATCGTGCTGGTCAAACATCCCCTCCGGGGAGGAGAGGAAATGGCAGACCAGCGGATTGACGGCGAGGGTATAATCCAGACAGGAGCCGCTCCCGGTTTTGCCGATCTCCAAGAGGACGTTCAGCCCTTGCGACCGCCCCGCGGCAACGGCAATCGCCTCGCCCGGGTCGGACGGAGCCAGCAGACCATAAACGTCCGCGCATAACCCCAAAGTGGGCGGGGTATTCTTCATATCCCGGACGAAAGAGGGTGCGGCGGCCAGCAGCAGGCATATTTGCTCAAAGCCGGACAGCTTGAAGCATTCGCACAGCAATTTGAAGGGCAGCCGAACCGTTTGGGTTTTCTTTTCCTTCTCCAAGAGACGGGAAAGCGACTTTTGGGCGGCGTTTTGCGAAGGATGGCTTAGCAGAAGGCGGAAAAGATCAAGCCAGTCGTCCCAGTGGCCGGACGCGTTGGTATACGCCATTGTGAAGGTCACCGCCTTTCCTTTTGTGTATTGTACATCAAACAACGGCTTCCCTTCAACCGTTTTTCCTAAAGAATGTCTAAATATTTATGAAAAATATGGTTTTCCACGCGAGGATACGATATAATGTCCCTGATAGAAACACGCAGGGGGTGGAAGCCGTATGCCGGATACAATTATAGACGAAGAACAGCAGGGAGAGAAAAAACAGGACGAATCGGTCGTCATAGACGGCCAAGATATAGAATCGGAGGTCATAGACCCGCAGCAGATCATCGACGAGCCGGAACCCGAAAAACAGCCCGAGCCGCAGCCGGAACCTGAAAAACAACCCGAGCCGCAGCCGGAACCAAAGCCCAAGGCTCCGCTGGGCAAGAGCCGCCTTCCCGGCCTCTCCGACGAGCTGAAAAAAACCAAACGCCGCTTCTTTTCAGACAGCGACCTCTACCGAGAGACCGTCCTCCGTTTGGACGCGGTCAACGCCATGCTGGAGACCGTTGTCAACCCCGGCAACTTTCAAAAAATCGCCCCGCTGGCGCTCGATCGCTATCAGCAGCTTCTGGAGTCCTGCAACGCCTACCTCAACAGCCGTAAAAGCCGCTTTACCGACACAGGGAAAACCCGCGCCGCCTTGGTGTCCGTCATCAAGCTGCAAGTGGAATGGGATATACAGGGTCTGCTCGGCGGCTCGTCCAGCCTCGCCGAATACCCCGGCGGCGTTGAGCTGGTCAAGCTGGTCAGTGACCGGGGGCGGACGACGAAAATCGACCTTGACGCGGATAAACGCAAAGTTGACAAAGTCGGCAGCGGTTCCAGCACCCGCCATATGTTTGAGGAGAACGGCAAAACCGTCTTTTTCACCAAGGAGGAGATTCTGCAAACCGAAGACGAAGCCGTGAAAACGGCCATTGCCGCCATAGAAGACCCGGAATTGCGAAAGGTTTTTCAGGAAATCCAGGCGCAGGAGTTTCTCGGCGGCATCATCAACGGCAGCGGCATGGCTTTTTGGAGAAAAATTGTTGAGCCGGGCTTCTTGGAAAAGCAAAACAAGGATCTGAGCGACGATCGGAAATATAAGTCGATCCCCGATTATATCGGGCGCACCTACCCCCAAATGTCCGACATAAGCTATGACTTTACCTCCGACGAAAAACTCAAAGCCTTTTCCAAGGCCGTGATGGAGATATTCCGCGCCAAGAACGGCGCCCGGAATTTTCAGGAGCTTGGCAGCCTCCGCCCCGGCTCCGTCACCTCCAACCGGAACGTCGCCATGTCGCGTCTGGCCGAATTGTTGGGGGTGGGCAGCCTGCTGGCCCGCTCCACCAACGCCGAAGTCACCGTGGGCGGGCAGACGGTTAAAGGCAACCTGATGGAAAAAGCCGAGGGGGAAAGTTTGTTCAACATCGCCCCTGATACGCTGGTGGAAACCGACCTGTCCACCGGGGAATTTCAGCGGCAGTTGATTTGCTTGCAGCTCTTAGATTCCCTCTGCGGACAAGTTGACCGCAATATTGGAAACTATTTTCTGCAAGCGGAACGGGATGAAGCGGGGAATGTCATTCGCTTTACCGGCCTGCAAGGCATCGACAACGATATGGCCTTCGGGGATCTGAGAGAAACGGACTTTCAGGGAAAGGAAACGCCCAATTATTTGACGGAGCAAGCCGGAAGCCTGCGAAAACTGGTTGATAAAAAGGGAAAAAGCACCCTGCCCGTCGTTGATAAGCAGATGGCCGAACGCCTTTTGGCGGTTAGCCCGGAAATGATTGTCTACGCGGTGAGCGACATTATCACCAACAAAGCCGAAATCAAAGCCCTTTTAGCCCGCCTTGCGCAAATCAAGTCGGTTTTAGGTCAGCTAAAAAAAGACGACCCGGACGCCTTTGTGGACAAAGGCGGCTGGGGGGAGGGCACCCACGAAAAACTGAAAAAGGCGGAGTTTGCCACCTATTACGGCATGTTTGTAGACGAAGTGGGCCGGCAAAGCGGCACCATCCACGGCAAATTCCGCAACGACGGCACCAAGCGCGCCAAAAAAGAGGAAAAAAAGGAAGAGGAAGAGGTTTTGCGGACGGAAGAAGAACCCGCCGTCGGCTCTTTTGTTATGACCTCCGCTACCCTCTTTTTCCTAGCCAACCGGATGAAGGTGTCGGACGGCGACAAGAAAAAAACGCAGGCGATGCTGTCCGAACTGTTAGACGTCTATCACCGCGCCAATAAGTCGGGCGACAAGGAGTTTGCCAACAACACCCTCCTCCGCATCGTTGACGTGTGCGACAACCGCAAGGCGGAGTTTAACAAGAAGCTCTTAAAAGTCGTCGGTCAGCTCCGAAGCCAGTGCATTGCACGGCTGGCGGAAATCAAGGGTCTGCCGGAAGGGGATGTGGATTACAATATCTCTACAGCGCACAGAGGTCTTGTTGACGTAGGCATTGGCGAGACGATCGGACTGACCGGGAACGACCCGTTCCCGGATTATCCCTATCTCCCTGATAGCGTCGCCAAAGAGATGTCGGGAAAAAATAAGTACAACACGGACAAAAGACGCGACATACTTTACGGGGGCAAAAAGGGTACACACGGCGATAAATACGGATATATCTTAACGAGCAACTCAATGAAAATAAACCAGGGGTTAAGAGAGAACAATCTAAACGCGGGTTCCCAGAAAACCGTTGACTTGCTTGACAAAGCCGCGGTGTCGGACGCCCTTCCGCAAAACGCCCGCCTCTTCCGCCTGCTAACCGCGGGCTACCTGCAATTCGCGCTGGGTCTTGAATCTGACGGATACACTGTTACGGCAAAAAATTGCGCCGACATCAACAAGATGGCGGGAACGGTCATTACCGATACCGGGTTTATGTGTACGGGCTACCATTTAGACACAATATGGGCGCAATATCCCGTTCTGCTCACCCTCCTGTGCGACGAGGGCACCCAGATGTTCGCCACGGATAACCATCAGGAATCGGAAATCATCCTCGGCCGCGGCACCCAATATATGATCATGGGCGCCAAGCTGCACGGCACCCAAGGCGGGAAGGATTTTTCCGTCAGCAAGTATGGCGGCGATCAGGAAAATCAAAAGGTACGGTATAACGGTCTTGAAATCTTCGCCAAGGTTATGAAAAGATCGGGAGGGAAAAAGTGATGAAAGACATGTCCCGTTTTATCGACGACGGCGGATCGGCCAGAATAACCCATTTGCCCCAATGCGTGGGCTGCAAGCACAATTTGGGGATGATGAACTGCGAAAAGCTGGAGACGAAGCCGGAGCGGATTCTCCAGAATTTAGAGGACTGCCCCGAACGCGAGCCGGAAGAATAAAACAGAGAGGATGACCGTACATGGAATGTATCCGAATCACAAAAGAGACGCTGCAATGGTTTGAGCAGCTTCTCGAACCGCCCTATCCCGAACAGATTGCCCGGGGGGAGGTCTATGCGGCGGGCGCGGTTGCGGACGGGACGGCCTGCGGCGTGCTGGTTTTCCGTTTGACCGATTTGCTGATAGACATTGAGTACATCGCCGTCAGCGACGGATACCGCCGTCAAGGCGTGGGGACGGCCATGCTGCAATTTCTCTGCGAACACGCCGACAAGTCGGTTTCTCCAATCACCTGTTCCTTTGCGGCAAGCGGGAAAACCGACCCGCTCTGCCTTTTCTTCGCCGAGCAGGAGAATTTTACGGTAAATGAAGAGGACGGGTTTATCTGCGAGACGGCGATTGCCGCGTTGGGCAGTATCGAGTTGCCCAAGGTCAAAAGCACGCTGCCCGCCGCGCCCTTCTTCTCCCTGCCGGAATCCGACAGACGGATTTTCTGGCTCAACCTGAAACAGGCGGGACGGTTGTACGGCGATGAACTCAAAGCGGAGGAGTGCGTCGCCCCTCTCTGTCTCTGCGTCCAAAGCCGCGACGGGATCAAGGCAGCGGTTTTTGTGCAGGCGGCGGCGGACGACGGCTTGATGCTGAGCTTTGCCTGGTGCGCCGAGGGGGCGCAAGCCTCGCTGGTTTATCTGTTCGGGGAGCTGATTGCCGCCATCGCCGAAACGGGAAAGACCGGAAAGCTGACGGTTGCCGCCGTGACGCCCGAATCGGCCGCCCTCACGGAGAAACTGCTGCCCAATCATGAAATCACCGCGCGGTTTTACACCGCCGTGTGGGACATGATTACGATAGGGGGTTAGCGCAATGGATGAAACCCTGCATCGGAATGTTTTGCAGCAGAACCAAGAGCAGCCGCTGCAAGTGCCGACCGTCCAGACCCAGCAGGACTTTGTACAGAAGACGATGGAAGAGCAGCGCCGCAACCAGATAGTTGAAGGTTACAATCAGTCCGGCTTGGAATGGATGAACCAATGGGCGCAGGTTCCTGTTGGTCAGCTCGATATTATAAAGCGTGAAACAGAAACGCTGGAAGAAGAACGCCAAACCATGAGCCGGTCGGAACGCAAGAAGCGCGGTCAGCTCATTGAACAGCGGCGGAAGGTGCATGAAAACATGGCGGGTATGATGGATATCCGCAGAAACGAATTAAACCTTGATGGCGGAAACGTAACCCGCGAGTTTGTCAAAGGGGAAAAACAGCTTCTGACGGAAAAACTCAAGGAAATCAACCTCGAATACGAGGTCGCCCTAGAGGAGGCCAAACGCTTAAACGCCGCGCCGGAGCGGCTTTTGGAGCTGAAATTGAACGCCCAGCAAAAAAAGGCCGCCGCCGCAGGGAGCTTTGCCAAGTCGATGCCGCTTGATTCCAAAGAACGCAAGGAAGCCATGCGGGTCAAGGAAGAACAGGAGTTTGAAGCCTATAAACTGAAATACCAGCTTAAAATCATGAAGATCGAGGATCCTGTTGAACGAGCCGCCGAGCAGAAGGTATACAACCGGCACCGCATGTTTGACAAGCTGGCGTCGGTCTTCCGCAAGGACGTCCCGCTCTCCCATGAGGACGCGACTTATTCCGGGCCGGAAGGGCAAACGCTGGTCAACGTGGGGCGGGCGTTTTTGGGTTCTACCAAGGGGATGTATACCTTTGAGGATCGCTCCGCCCCCATCACCAACGAACAGGGGCAGGTCACCGGTTATAAAAAGTATTTCTTCAAGGAAGCGAAAGGCTGCGCGGGGTTTGACCGCCCCGAGGGCGCGGTGGTGAGCGAGTGCGCTTCCGAGCTGCAGGCAATTCTCAGCCCCGGGCAGCAGGTCAAGGCTTTTTGTGCGCGCGATGAAAACGGGAAAGTGCTGGGTTCTTTTCAGGAGGTTGTGGAGCTTCAGCAGGGCGGGTTTGACCTGTTCGCCTGGCAGAAAAACCCGACCGAAGACCTGCCGCCCAATATTTTAGGCGGCGTTCTGCGTGAGCATACCTTGGACTGGCTGATGTGCAATTACGACACCAAGGGCGAAAACTTTATGCAGCGAAGCGACGGTGAGATGATCGCCTTAGACAAAGAAACCTCGTTTATGAAGCTGAAAAAAGACGGCGCCAAGCATATGAACACCGATTTTGCCCCTCATTCCGAAAACACGGTTTATAACGTGATTTTCAGCCGTTTCGCGGCGGGGCAGGGCGGGGATATAGACTTGCAGTCCGTCCTCCCTCAGATACAGCGGATCGAAGCCATGTCCGACGGGGAGTATATGAAAACTTTTGAGCCGTGGCTCACGGAGAAATACGGCCCCAATTCTTTGACCGCGCCGAACGAGGAGCGGGAAAAGGCCGAGGATTTGATTTTGCGCCGGAAAGTAAAGCTGCGCGAGGAATACAGGGCGTTCTTCACCGACCTTATCCAAAAGCGCGCCCGGGCGAAATTGGAAGAACTGCCGGGATCGTTTAGATTCAGCGACGAGCCGGAGGGGGAACCGGTGGTGGCGAACATGCGCGTCAACGCTTACATCAACCGGGCGGCACCGCCCACCTTTGTCGAGCGGAACAAACGAGCCGCACAGCGATTTATCGCAAAGGGGCGGTATGGGGTCGATGAAAAGCAATTCATCCGCGACAGGACACTGCTAGAAATCGAATATCGGGAACGGCGGGAACTGGCGTTGGCGGAAGTCAACGAAGAAAGCTCGGAGAGTGCCATCCTCGGTATCAAGTACAGAGCCGCCGCCGACAGCGCGCTCGCCATCGCCGAATACGCCCGCAGCTTGGAGCCGGGGTCGAAAGAGCGGAAGAAAGCGATGGAAGCGAAAGAAAAAGCCGAACTGGCGGCGGATCACGCGCGGCGGTTGTATAAAATTTCCCAAATCGGCAATGAAACGGAGCGGGAGAGGGAAATGAAAACCTTCAAACGCCACGAAAAGTATGATATGCTCAAGAAGGTTTTCCGCAAGGAAAACCCGGTGGCCCGGGAGGACTCAGAGGTGGTGATCGGAAACCACCGGCTGGTCAACGTGGGACGGGCCATGTTCGGCGGCACCAAGCCCATGTATATTTTCGAGGATCGCAACGCCCCGGTCATGGACGGGGATCGGATTGTCGGCTATAGGAGATTTTTGTATAAAGAAGCCGTCAACTGTTTGGGGATGACGAAGACAGACGGCGCGGTGGTGACCGAGGGCGCGTCCAACTTCCAAAGCGACGTCTGCGGGCAGGAACACACCATTAACGCCTTTGCCCACCGGGTGGGGGACAGGGTGTGGGGTTCTTTTCAGGAGTTTATCGAAACCGACAGGACGGCCATCAACCTCTTCTCCTGGCAGGCCAACCCCCAAAGCCAGCCGCTGCCGGAAGACTTAAAGCCGCAGATTTTGCGCGAACACACCCTGGACTGGCTGCTCTGCAACTTCGACACCAAGGGCGAAAACTTCTTGATCCATCCCAGCGGAAACCTGTTCGGGTTTGACAAAGAGGCGTCCTTCTCCAAACTCAAAGACCCGGACTCGGGACAAATGAGCGAAACATATAAACCCCACTCGAACGACACGCTGTATAACGTCATCTTCAAAGAGTTTGCCGCCGGACGGCTGGAGCTGAACCTGCAGGACGTGCTGCCCCAAATCGAGCGGGTGGAGCAGATGAGTACAGAGCAGTATATGGCGCACTTCACCCATATGCTGAACGACAAATACGGCGCGGGGGAGAGTGCGAAAAAGACCGCCGCCGCCAACGCCATCTTGGCCCGCAAAACCGGGCTGCGCGAAGAGTACCGCCGCTTTTTCACAAACTTGCTGCAAAAACGCGCCGCCGCGCTGGGTGCCCCGGATCAACCGCCGCCGTTTAGATTTGACGGCGAAGACAATCAAGGTTAATCTTACATAGGAGGAAATATGAATGACCATCGATAAAAACCAAACAGGCGAAAAGACCGTCCTTTCCCTGTCCGGCCGATTGGACACCACCACCGCTCCGCAGCTGCAAGAGACTTTGATCCCCGCGTTTGACGGCGCGAAAGAGGTGGAGCTGGATTTTGCCGGGCTGACGTATGTATCCTCGGCCGGACTGCGCGTTCTGCTGATGGGGCAGAAGACGGCCAAGGCCAAGGGCGGGTCGATGACGCTGACTCATGTGTCGGGCGAGATTATGGAAGTGTTTGAAATGACGGGCTTTGCCGATATGCTGACCTTTGTATAAGGGGCGAAGCGCGGAGGGGCGCGCCGATGGATGATAACAACGGTTTTGTAAAGACTCTGTACAGACGCTGTCTTTTCTCATCTATGCTGGCCATTCTCGGCAGCACCCTCGGCCAAATCGTCATTGCCGCCGTCATCGGGCGTGTTTTGGGATCGGGGGAATTGTCGGTCATCGGTGTCACTCTCCCGGTCTATTATCTGTACGCCACGGCGGGCGCGCTGCTGGGGGTCGGCGGCACGGCGGTCTGCGCGCGGCTTATGGGGCAGAACCGTTTTGGGGAAAGCCGGGTCGCGTTTACCGTGGTCTATCTGCTCATGCTGGCGGCCGCCGCGCTTCTGACCGCCGTCATGCTCATTTTCTCCGGCCGGATCACAACGCTTTTGGGCGTGACGCCCGACATGGAGCTTTACCCGAAGGTTAAGGAATATATCAAGATACTGTCACTAGGCGGCGTCGGGATCATGAGCATTTACCCGGCCTTCAACCTCCTCCGGCTGGACGGGCGGAACGGAGCGACCGCCGTCATCTTCTTTGTCATGTCCGGGGTCAACATCCTGATGAGTTATTATATGGTTGTGGTTTTGGACGCGGGCGTACTCGGCGCGGCGCGGGCGACCGTGCTCGGCGCGGCGGCGGCGGGACTGCTCGGCGCGGTATTACTGTTCGCCAGGAGTGATAATTTCCATTTCGCCCTGCCCGGCAAACCCCAACCGGGAGAGGATAAGGTTCGGGTTCGCCGTCTTGCGCTGGACATTATGGTCTCCGGCAGCCCGAGCGCGGCGGAGAACATGTGCATCCTCCTCCGCACCGTCATCCTGAACTGGATTTTGGTCGCCTCCCTTCACGATATGACCGCCCTCGCGGCGTTCAAGGTGACCGATTCTATCAACGGCGTCGCCCAAATCTTCATTGCGGGCGCGGCGGGGTCGCTGCTCCCCTTTATCGGGGTGTTCAGCTCGGAAAAGGATACCAAAAGCATTCGCCAGCTTCTCGTCCTCGGTTTCAAATGGGGAGGCGTTACGATCGTCGTGTTCACGGCGGTCTGCCTGATTTTTACGCGGCAGACGGCAGGGTTGTTCGGCATGGGGGAAGGAGCCGCGTTCTCCGCCATACGCGTCTTCTCATTAAGCCTGCCTCTCGCGGGGCTGAACAATATCTTGGTTTGCCTTTACCAAGCAAACCGAGGCACGGCCGCCGCCAATATCCTAACGCTCGGACGCTCCCTTCTGTGGATGGTTTTGGCCGCGTTCATCCTGACGCCGCGCATGGGGGCGGCAGGCGTGTGGCACAGCTTTTGGATCGCGGAACTGCTGGGGCTTGCTTTGACGTTACCGGTAAGCGCGTATTACCGGAGGAAAAGCAGGTATCTGTCGCGGTTGTTCCTGCTGGATACCGAGGCGGAGGAGAAAGGCACCTATAAATCTTTCTCCGTGCCAAACCGAGCCGAGTCGATCACCGAAAGCGCCGCCGGTATCAGCGAGTTCTGCGAAGCCAACGACCTCAGCCCCAAACAGACAATGGCTATCTCCCTTGCGATTGAAGAAATGCTTGTCATTATCGGGAGCTATTGTTTTCCGAAGGAAGAAACCGAACAGCCCATGAATGTCCGCATTCTGATCTATGAAGATATGATCATCCTGCGGATCCGAAACGGCGGCAAGGCGTTTAACCCCATCGCGCATTACGAGAGGCAAAGCGCGGCGGGCGGCGACTTAGCCATGACCGATATGCTGGGCATCAAAATGATCCTCGGCCTGGCCGAAACGGTGGATTACCGCAACACCTTCGGAGTGAATAACATTACAATGATCCTGTAGGAGGCGGAAGATGAGCCGGTTTGAAACCTATCGCGGCACGATTCAGCACGGCGGCAACCGTTACAATTTTTTATGCGCGGACAGAAGCGACGCGGGGCAGCTCGCCCGGATGTACGCGAATATCTCGATAAACACGGAAAACTATCAAACACGCTTTGACCCTTCAAGTGAACAGAGCTTTGCCCGGGTTGGCGGGATGTTTGAAATTCACACAAAAGAAAGCATCGAGGCGGAGATCGAAAGCGGACGCTCTTTTTTTGCGGTGCTGAAAGACGCCGAAGGAACCATTGCCGCGTCTTTCTGGGTATCCGAAGAAGACCCGCACTTTGCGGGGTTTGACCCCGGCGCGATGCCTGGCTGCGGGTCGTGTCAATGCAAACTCGCGGACGCTTTGCGGGCCGGCAAGGTAATCTATCCGAGGGAATTGATCGTCAACGGGGGACGCCGGCTGCCCGGAATCTCCCACGCGATGTTTTACACCATTTTTACCGTTATGAGGCAAAACGGGGTTACCCATTCTCTAGGCGAGGTCTACGGCGTCCGCGGATATAAAGAAGGCGGGCGCGCGGCGGAAATCAATATGCTCAACGAACGATCCTTCCATATGACAGCGGGGACAGGCGGAAGATATATCGGGGATTCCCCCGGTTTCGAGGTGGATACAGGTTCCGTGACGGTAACGATCCTTCCCAGGGCTTTTTGCTTCGATTACGCCGCTTTGCTTCCGGGTTTGGGGCAAAAACT
The DNA here is from genome assembly GCA_009782475.1 of Oscillospiraceae bacterium. GTDB lineage: Bacteria > Bacillota > Clostridia > Oscillospirales > UBA929 > UBA929. Next base: position 46,865 of record WRIZ01000009.1, read on the forward strand.
GACGGATTTAGGAATGGAAATATCATTTATCGGGGAGGGCGCGTTATGAAGAGCATCAAGGCGAAAATATTGAAATCGTTTTTGGCGGTATCGCTCATATCGCTTGTGCTGACAGGGATTCTGGCCGAGGTTATCATGTTTACCCTGCGCGGGATCTCCACCCGGAGCAACGGGCAAATCGGGTTTGAGTCGGCCGAAAGCAGTGAAACGGCGCTTACCAACCAAGCTGTTGACGACGCTTCCGCGCTGGCTTCGGCGAAAGCGCAGGTCATCGGCGGTGAGATCATGCGGGTGGCCAATGATATGAGGCTGATCGCCGCTTATGTGAACCGCTTGTATACCGGCCGGGAGTTTTTCAACCCTGTCCCGTACAACCACCCCAAGGACAGCCCGAGCGGTGTGCCGGTGATGCAGTGGGTTCTGTCTCCGGGCATGGATTTTGAGGACGTGCGGGACGAAGTCTATCTGCACGGGAACATGGAAGCTGTATACGACGCCGTTATGAAGAATAACGGCGAGATTACAAGTATATATTTAACGACGGCAACCGGGATCAACTCAGGCTACGACGCCTACGCGGAATATAAGCCCGAGGAGTTCGAGGGACGGTACTCCGCGTGGTATACCGACGCGAGGGACGCCGGAACGCTGGTTTTCTCCGACACCTATCAGGACTCTTTCGGACGGGGATTAACCCTCTCCCTCTCCATCCCCTGCTACGGCGAAAACAATCGGTTTGTGGGCGTTTTAGGGTTGGATATACTCCTTGAGGACTTAAACGAGATGGTGACGCAAACCGTCGTCGGGGGAAGCGGTTACGCGTTCTTGCTGAGAAACGGTGAAAAGATCATCTCGGCGCCCGGCTTGAACGAGGAAAACGAATGGGATATGGAGCTGTATCTTGGGGATCATTACGCCGGGATTCTCAGCGCAATGCAGTCGCGGCAGGAGGGGACGGCAACGTCGGCGGTATTGCGAGACGGCGAGGAGACGGACATGTATATCATTTGGACGACGGTCGACGCCGTTGGCTGGAACCTAATCTTCGCCCTGCCGTCCGACGATATTCTCGCCCCGGCCTATGAGGCGCGTGAAACCATAGAGCGGCTGACCAATGAGACGATCCGGGACATGGACAGGCAAATTCTCTACGCCAACCTGCTTCTGATCGGTTTGTTTACCGTCGTCATTGCCGTTATGATTTGGACGACCGCCCGCATATCGGGCAAAATCACCCAACCGATTACCGAGCTGGAGAAAAACATCGAAATCATTGCCGGGGGTAATTTGGACACGGTGATCGACATCAAAACGGGCGACGAGATCGAGCGTTTGGGCGACAGCGTAAACAGCATGACGCTGGAACTGAAAGAATATATAGCAAATATTCAGACGATTACCGCCGAGAAAGAACGCATCGGCGCGGAATTGGACGTTGCCACCAAGATACAGGCGTCTATGCTGCCTTGTATTTTTCCGGCGTTCCCGCACCGCGCCGAATTTGATATATACGCCAGTATGCAGCCGGCCAAAGAAGTGGGCGGCGACTTCTACGACTTTTTCCTGATCGACGACCAATCCCTGGCCGTCGTCATGGCCGACGTGTCGGGCAAAGGGGTTCCCGCCGCCCTCTTTATGGTGATCGCCAAGACCTTGATCAAGAATAACGCGCAATACGGCAAGAGCCCGAAGGAGGTCTTTGAAACGGTCAACAATCTGCTCTGTGAGGGCAACGAGGCCGGGATGTTTGTGACGGCGTTTATGGGGATTTTGGATATTCCGAGCGGGACGCTTACCTATGTCAATGCCGGACATAACCCGCCGCTGATCCGGCGGGACGGCAAGCCGTATGAATGGCTGGAGGTCAAGCCCGGGTTTATTCTCGCGGGGATGGAGGATATGTTTTATAAGCAGCAGGAAATCACCCTTCGTCCGGGCGACGAGCTGCTTCTGTACACCGACGGGGTGACCGAAGCGGTCAACAACGAAGACGAGCTGTTTTCCGACCCGCGTTTGCTGGAGACGGTGAACAATTATCTCGGCCTGCCGCTAAAGGAGGTTACCGTGTCGATCAAACGCGAAATCGACAAGTTCGCCGACGGCGCGGAACAGGCCGATGACATTACCATGCTGATTTTGAGACTCACGGGAGGCAGAGCATGAAAGAACTGCATATAGACGCAAAGCCTGAAAACTTAGACGCCGTGCTGGCCTTTATCGAAGCGGAGCTGGCGTCCGTCCCCGATAAGGTACTAAGCCAAATCGCCATTGCCGCGGAGGAGATTTTCGTCAACATCGCGCATTATGCCTACGCGCCCGAAACGGGCGGCGCGGTTGTCCGTGTGCGGAGCGGCGGCGAAATAACGATCGAGTTTGAAGACGGCGGCAAGCCGTATAACCCGCTGGCAAAAGAAGACCCCGACGTCACTCTCGGCGCGGAGGAACGCAAAATCGGCGGGTTGGGCGTTTATATGGTAAAAAAAATGATGGATTCGGTTGAATACAGGCGCGATAACGGGAAGAATATTTTTTGTTTTAAGAAATCGACGTTGTAGCAGAGCTGTCCCGCAACCCGTCAACGCCTAGCATACGCTTGGCGTGGAGCGGAACACCCCCTGCTATATTTCCCTGTTCCATTTTTTGTTGAAATGCCGGTTGACACGCTCAACAATCTGCGCGTTGTCGGCCGATTTGACGATGATGTCCGCCGGGGCTAACCGGACTGCTTTTGTGATGTCCGCAGGGGTTGCTTTCGCCGTTAAAAACATAATCGGCGACGCGATCCCCCTCTCCCGAATCTTCGCGGCCAGTTCATAGCCGTCCATTTCAGGCATTTCCGTGTCAACAAAAAACAGATCCGGCGTATGGTATTTCAAATGGTCTAACGCTTCAGACCCGGACGTTACGCAGGTCAGCTTGTAACGGGTGGCCGACAGCGCGATCTGAAGCCGGTTCAGATAGACATTGGCGTCGTCTACCGCGAGAATGGCGGGAGCCACCAAGTCCTCGGAGGAATTGCCGGACGTGATTTGGCGCATGACGCGGTCGGGAGCGGGCGTATCACGCGCGTCGGCCTCGTAGGAGGCCATTTGAATGTCGATGGACAGGCAGGAAACCGCTGTGAGAAAATCCATGCTGAAATCCTCGATTTTCTTGCAAAGGAAATCGTTCGCGCCGATATTTTTCAGCATTTCGCAAAGCTGGGTCATGTGGCGCAGAAACTGCTTCCAATCACCGGACACCGAGGCGGTTTGCAGTTTCTGCTCCAGTTCAGGATAATCACGGGCGAAACCAACGCAATGATCCGCCGTCCGGGCATAATCCCCGTCGGACATGCCGATTATAGCTGAGAGTTCGGGTATCCTTTCCATTTTTTCTCTGTTGGGACGATTCATAGCATATACTCCTTTTTATTCATTATAGCACAAACATGATTCCATAATCTACACCGAGATTGTCATGTGCACAGACATTATTTGAAAATGCCGCCCTCGGGGCGTGCCTCTATCCCAGCCAAAGCAAAAATCCGAAGCCCTCGCCGATGATTCTCACATCAGTTTTGGAGTTCGGATTTCTCGCCCGTGTCCATATGATATAATAACGCTAAATCCAGTAAAGCCCTGTATTTTCAAAGGGTCGCGGGATTTGGCGTTACTCTTTTCCACTCTTTTTCCATCCCCAATCGGGACAGATTTTAGGCGTTGCGAAACCCGACTTCCCATGAACGCTAAAAACAAAAACGATACTGTGTCATATGTGTGAAATATCCCGTTTCACTAACCGCAAGCAGGGCTTCCGTGTCCACACGGAAGCGTTTCGCGGCGCGAAAATGCTTGTTGGGAGCGTCTCCCAAACCCTCTTCGGCCTCATCATTTCTGATGAAACCGTTAAGCCGGCGATGCCGTCTGCTGCGAGGGAACGTGTTTATTAGCGAAAATGAGCACTATATCTTTTACGCATCTCGAATAACAATGCAAGCAGATTTTTATAGTAGGGTATAAATTCGCCATTCTCAAGCATTTGAAAAACTTCTTCTTTAGACGCCCATTTTACCTGTTGAACTTCTTCATATTGCAATTTTAGATTTTCTATTGTAATATCCGTTTCAATTAGGTAGTAGTCATCGAATCCAAATTCAAAATTAACTGTGAGATGTGGACGGATATTGGTCAAGTCGAAGTTATAGCCAATTTCTTCAAAAAGTTCTCGTTCTGCGGCTGATTGACTTGATTCTCCAAATGTTGCACTACCGCCAACCGTTATGTCCCACATATTCGGCCAGCCCTCCTTAAAAGGCTGACGTTGCTGAATGAGCATTTCGCCATGAGTATTAAAAATACAAACATGAACAACCATGTGATATGCACCGTCTGCAAAAACGCTTCCGCGTTCCATTTTCTTTCCAGTTTTGTTGCGATCTTTATCGTAAACATCCCATATTTCCAAAAACAACACCTCTTCTGTTGACGAATAGCAAATAATATGTTAATCTACACTTGCGGCAGGCGGACGGCTTATGCCGTTCACAGGGTGATGTGCCGGCGGTCTTTGTCCTCCGCAAGGGGGTGATGCCATTGAGTATACTTACGGAGCTTCGCAAAATAATCCAAGCTCTGGCAAGCCTCATTCGAGCTATAAAAATGAAGTAACCGCCCTACCTTAGCCCGGTTGGCGGTTGCTTCATTGTAAACCATCAATTCGGGACAAAGGCCGCGAAGCCATCGCCCTTTCTGCCGTTATTATAACACCGTCTGTACGCTCTGTCAAGAAAATTTTTGAAAACACCAAGCCCGCGCCGTTTTAGCGCGGGCTTGACTTATTGTTGGTGCGGATGGTGGGACTCGAACCCGCACGCCTTTCGGCACAAGAACCTAAATCTTGCATGTCTGCCAATTCCATCACATCCGCATTTTTACCAGT
>WRIZ01000010.1 GCA_009782475.1 Oscillospiraceae bacterium
TAATCTTACCATAGTTTGTACGCTTTTGTCAATAGTGGCAGGACGCGGAAAACCCGCCTATGGCTCATCCCCGCGAGCGGGCTGTTTCCGCAAGCTAGTGGTACAATGGTCTATTTTTACCCGAAGTACCATTGGCACAGCTTGTTCAGCGTTGAGATCGTCTCCTGCCGGGAGATATTGTCCAGCGGCCTAAAGGTTCCGCTTGCGTCTCCCGCCATGATGCGCGGGCTGCTGTAACTCATCTTCCGTATCGCCGCCGCCGTGTTTTCGGAGGTGACCAAGTGCATATCGGTAAAGGTCACGTCGGCTTCAAAAAGCTCTTTGTTCAACGCCTGTTCCCTTCGCGCGATGCGGTCTAAGATCATAGCCGCGTCCTGACGGCTGATCGGGTCGTTGGTGCCGAAGGTGGTTTCGCTGTAGCCGTTAATGATGGTCAGGTGCGCCATCTTGCGGATGTTCAAGTCCCCGCCGTCGTCCGCGAACGTCCTTGTTCCGACTTCCATCGTTTGGCCTGTCAGGGTTTCGATCAATGAAACGGCCAGCGCGCAGAACTCGCCGCGGGTGATGTTGTACTGATACCCGCCTTGCAGCTCGGGGGTGAGGTAGCCGATCTCAATCGCGGTATTGATGACCGGGATCGCCCACGGGGAGGGGTCGTCGATGGGATCGGGGCCGGGAACAAACCCGGCGGGCGGCTGTTTTACGCCGTCCGCGATTTTCTCCGGCGTATTGCAGATCAATCCCCATGTCCACAGGCTGCCGTCTGTTTTCAGCACCGACACGATATGATCTGCCGCCGAGATCGCGGTCACGCCGTCCATCACCTTTTTGGGCTGCCAGCGGCTTGCCGATGATCCCCATGTCCTGTCGCCGAGCTGGCCGACACCGTTGCTGCCCCATGTCCACACACTGCCGTCTGTTTTGAGGACGGCTGAGAAATACGCGGTGCCGTATTCCCTGCCGCCGCTGATGTAGTGCTGCCCGCCTGTGACCACATCTTTCACGCCGTCCATGATTTTTTGCGGGTAATAATGCTCGTAGGTAATACTGTCGTTGATACCCAACGTCTGCCCCACGGTAAAATGCCGCCCGCCGGAGGGGGACGCAAAACCCAACCCCCACAGGCTTCCGTCGTTTTTGATGGCTAAGATAAGGGATGCGCTGCACCCCGGCATATAGTAGATGTTTCCGTCCGACATCCTCATATAGCCCTCTATATTATACTCGGCTAACTCCTCCCACACGGCTTTCAAGTGTACGCCGTATTGCTCGATCAAATCATTGAGCGGGATGACCGCTCCCGAATCCGCGTAGTTTTAGAGATTTTGACTGCTGAACAGGCTGTAAGTCCCGAAACCTATATAAGCGTCGGGCAAATCTTTGCCGGTGGTCAGCGCGATCATCGCGCTCCGCTCGGCGTCCTCTACAGGAAGCCAAGTCATTTCGATCTTCAGCCCAGTCTGCTCCTCCAGCCACAACTTGTAGAGGTTTGTGTCAAAATCTTCGACATAGGCGTTCTGCGGCGCGGCTAGCCGAACCGTGATCCGGTTATCTTCGGGTTCGGCAACTGCACTGTCACAAGCGGCAACCCCCGACAGAATGGCTAGGAGGAGAGCCCCCGCCATGATTGATTTCTTCCTGTTCATAGGCACCCCCATGACTGTTTGCTTGCTTGATTATACTTCATTTACAGGTTTTATTCAAGGGGGAGGCAGTACAAGTTTGGAGTTTGTACTGACAACATCCTAGACAGGACATACTATCATTATAGGAGAAGTAATATGATCAATATTTGCCAACTGACCGCTCTGTCAACAATCCCATTGTCCGCCATAGACAAAACCAAGATACCCACTTTGCCGCCCGTTGATGTTAGCCTGCCCAAAGAACAGCGTATACTGCAATTCATTGACGACTGTAAAAACCCATACTGCTTACGAATCGGGAACAACTTGGTGAGAATGCAATATTCCATGAATGGGTGCGGTATTCAAGACTGTTTGGTAAAATCAACCATTGGAAAAACGCGCGGGATGGTGTATAATCAAAAGACAGACATCGCATCCCTCAAAAAACGGTGCTTTCCTGACTCGATCAGACAGGAGAGTTAAATTATGGCGCGTAAAAGCAAATATGAAGAGCAATGTAAAGGTAAATCATTGACATGGAACACCGCTTTGTATATCCGCCTTTCCCGCGAGGACGGCGATAAGGACGAGAGCGACAGTATTGTCAGCCAGCGCGACCTTTTGAACGATTATGTACTAAGGATGCCGGACTTGCAGGTGGTTGACACCTTCATCGACGATGGGTATACAGGCACAAATTTCGAGCGTCCCGGCTTTAAGAGGTTGATGGACGGCATCAGGAATAAAGAAGTCAACTGCGTCATTGTGAAAGATCTGTCCCGGCTGGGCAGGAATTATATCGAGGTCGGCAACTATATTGAGCAGATTTTCCCCTTTCTCAATGTCCGTTTCATCTCGGTCGGCGATATGCTGGATAGCGTTCAAAACCCGGCGCAGATGAATACCGTGATGATCCCTTTCAAAAACCTGATGAATGACGAATATTGCCGGGATATTTCAAACAAAGTCCGCGCTTCTCTAGACATACGGCGCAAACAAGGCCGATTTATCGGCTCGTTCGCGTCATACGGTTACCAAAAGGATCAGGAGCAAAAAGGCCGTTTGCTTATCGACGAAAAGGCCGCAGAAACTGTACGCGATATTTTTCGGTGGTTTATGGAAGGCAGCAGTATCATCGGTATTGCCAAACGCCTGAACGGGCTGGGGATTCCCAATCCTTCGGCGTATAAGCGGCAGCAAGGGTTAAATTATCGGCATCCGCAATTTGAAACAAACGACAACCTATGGCCGGACAGTTCAGTCCGCCGTATCCTCACCAACCGTCTCTACACAGGCGATATGGTGCAGGGAAGGAATAAGGTCAAAAGCTATAAAGTCAAGCAATCGGTAAGCGTCCCTGCCGAACATTGGATCATCGTAGAAAACACCCACCAAGCGATTATTGACCGGGATACATTCGCAACGGTGCAGGATCTTCTAAACAGGGACACACGCGCCCCGGCGGCGCAAAAAGAGGTTTATCTGTTCAGCGGGTTTGTCCGCTGCGCCGACTGCGGCAAAGCCATGAACAGGAAGCATATTTCGCAGCCGTACGCGGAGTACAGTTATTTCCTATGCAGCACATTCAAAAAAATGTCCAAAGGGGCTTGCACCAAGCATACCATCCGCTGCGACCGTCTTGAGGAGATGGTTTTAGCGGCGGTGAAAAAGCAGATCGAGCTGGCCGTCTCGATGGACGAAGTCATCGAAGCGATTGAGGCGGCCGGACGATCCGACCGCTCTTCCCTGCTGCTTGAAACGGCACTGGCAGGACACATGAAGGAGAAGGAGAATCTGGAGAGTTGTAAACTGTCGCTGTATACCGACTGGAAAAACGGCGACATCACCCGTGAGGAGTACCATACAATGAAACGGCAATACGATGAACGGGTCGAATATCTGACTAAGACAATCAGCCATTTAAGTACAGAACAGCGGGAACTGCTGACACAGGGCATGGCCGGAAACCCGTATACCGTGATTTTCCGAAAACATTGTAACATCGTATGCCTCACACGGGAGCTGGTCGCCGAGCTGATCGACATGATTTATGTCCACGAGGGCGGGGACATCACCATTCGGTTTAAGTTTGAAGACGAATATAAAAAAGCGGTTGAGTTTATCAACAACAACCGTGATCAAGCGAAAAAGCAGAGATTGCCGGCTTAGGGCGGAAGCCCGATCTTCACTTGCGAAACCCCGGAACATATGGTATAATAACTTTATAAATTTATGGAAGAGTGATGAATATGAGCGCGATCGTTTTGAATACAGATACATTACCGCTTCCCATCCGGGAGAGGCTGCAATCCCACAAGGTGTCGATGCAGGAACGCGACGGCGGGATCATCCTTTTACCATTGCGGGAAGGCAGCGGCCTCCGTGGGATCGCTTCACAAAGTAACCTCACAACAGATAAGTTCCGAGCGTATAAGCGTGAGGACAAGGAGTTGGATAAATGACATATGTACTGGATGCCAACGCTATTATTGCCCTGCTGAAAAATGAAGATGGTGCCGATGTCGTTGAAAATCTATTTTCTCAAGCGGCGGCTGGTAATTGCTCTGTTTGCATGAACAAATACAACCTCTTGGAAGTCTATTATGGGTTTTTCCGAGAGGATGGAGAAGCGTTTGCGGAGGAGAAGATAAGAGCTATACGAGAAAGCCCTATTACGATTATTGAAACGCTCTCTGATGAGGTATTCCGGCAAGCAGGAAGGTTCAAAGCAACATACAATATTTCCCTTGCGGATGCCGTCGTTCTTGGTCAAGGCGCAGCCGACGGCTTCGTTGTCGTTTCATCAGACCATCACGAGTTCAACATGGTTGAGGAAAATGAGGAGCTCACGTTTTTATGGTTTCGTTGAATTAAAAATACAGAAGATAAAGACGGAGTATAGAACACGGATTTATTTGAATAACCCCATATATACGAAGCTCTGTACCCATTGACTATCAAAGGGTATGGGGCTTTCAAAAACTTTATGGGTTTATATTGACATCCACCCCGGCGGCATATGACACCATCTCGCAGCATTTCACCGACTGCGGCACAAAGCCGGAGGATTACGACCTGATTGTCACCGGCGACCTCGGCTGCACCGGTTCGGGCATATTGCGCGATCTGTTTCAAAAAAACGGTGTGGTATTGGGAGAAAACTATAACGATTGCGGCGTGATGATCTTTGACACAACCAACGGCGACGCCGGAGACGGCGGTTCGGGGTGCGGATGCAGCGCGGTTGTGCTGTGCGGGCATATCCTCCATATGATGAGGCAGAGAAACCTCCGCAATATCCTTTTCTGCGGAACAGGCGCGCTTTTCTCCACCATGTCGGCGCAGCAGGGCGAATCCATCCCGGGTATCTGCCACGCCGTCAGGATCGTAGTATAGGAGGGTTATCCTTATGCAATATCTCAACGCGTTTATTCTCGGCGGGTTCCTCTGCGCCGTCGGACAGGTTTTGATCGACAGAACCAAGCTCACCCCGGCGCGGATTCTTGTATGCTATGTCGTGGCGGGCGTCCTGCTGACGGCTTTGGGAGTATATCAGCCGCTGGTGGAGTGGGGCGGCGCAGGCGCGACGGTGCCATTGACCGGTTTCGGTTACGCGTTGGCCAAAGGCGTGGAAAAAGCCGTCAAAGCAGACGGCTGGATGGGGTTGTTTACAGGCGGCATAACCGCCACGGCCGGAGGCGTCACGGCCGCTGTTGTTTTAGCCTATTTAGCGGCTCTGCTTTCAAGACCGGGCGAAAAAGCTTAAGCCTTGCTCTTCTCCCTCTTCGCTTTGATCGCCTTGATATACGCGTTTGTTGCTTTTTGGGCGACCGCTTCGGTGGAATATAACTCGGCGTGGTGGTAGGCGTTATCGGCCAGCCGCCGCCGCTCGTCCGGGTTGTCAAGCAACAGGGTCACCCGGCTGACCCAAGCGTCCAAATCCTCTTCAACCAAAAAACCGTTGTAGTCTTCAACGATCACTTCATCCGCGCCGCTGCAATTCACCGCCACGACCGGGCAATGCCCCGCCATCGCTTCAAACAGTGCCACACCTTGCGTTTCGGAGGTTGAGGCGAAGATAAATATATCGCTTGCCTGAACATAACTGCCGACTTCGGACGGAAGGACGCTCCCCACCAAAATGACGGTGCCGGCCAGCCCCAAGTCGCGGATCATTCTTTGCAGATTGTCCATTTCAGGGCCGCCCCCAACGATGATGCACTTAAACGGGGTGGATGACCGTTCCTTTACCTGTTTCAATCCCTTCAGCATAAAGGGGATGTTTTTTTCCGGCGATAAGCGCAAAACACTGCACAGCAGCACTTCGCTGCCCGATACATATTGGCTGCGAACAGCGTCCCCCGCCCCGTCGGGAATGATCTGCACCCCGGTGGGGAGGATAATCTTGGGGGTTTTGACGCCCAGTTCGTCGAGATAATTTTTCGACGTCCTGGCGGTGGAAAAAACAACGTCGCATTTCTGCGAGAACCGTTTGATGATGCTGTGGGATATGTATGATTTGAAAAAACTCTTAAAAAGAGGCACGTTTTGAGAGTATTGGCTATACATGGTATGATGGGTATACAGCACCGGAAGACCGTGCTTTTTGCCCAGGTTCAGCCCCTTTACACCCATCCAGAAGGGGTGGTGGACATGGACGACATTGCATCTGCGCCGGAGCAGCTCGTCTTCGATCTCTTTGGCGAAAATATTGCTCACGGCGAAATCAAACATTTTGGTTTTATGGTAACGGATGAGTTTGCAGCGTATGATGTCCGGGTCGTCGTCCGGCGTTGCGCCGGGATACCGGGGCGCGAAAATGGTGACATGATGCCCCAGCTTCCGCAGTCCCTGCGTCAAGCGGTCAATGGAAATCGGCACCCCGCCGATGAACGGATAATAGTTATCGGTAAACATGGCAATGCGCAATTTCGGCTCCGTCACTCCCGTACACCTCCCAGTATGTTTTGGATATTTCTTGCCCCATGCAGGATTCTGTGTATTTCAACCTTGTGAGTCTCATCGAACACTTTATAAAACACGAGATAATCATGGACAACCATGCGCCGGTATTGCGGATATGGTTCGTATGTTTCAAAAGCGTAGGGTGTGCTTTGCAGTATGGTGGTGTATTTTTCCAGCTCCGTTAAGAACCTGCCAATGGTACCCGGGTAAAACTGCGCCAGATATTCGGATATTTCATCGTAATCATCATAAGCCAATTCCATAAACACAACATTGAACATTACAGTTTTTCACGCGCTTTTGCAAAAAACTCATCATGGGTCAGCCAGTTTACAGTCGGGTCAGCCGCCCGGGTTTCGGCCTCTTCCAGTTTTTCCTTTACATAGCGGATATGAAGGTATTCTTCATAAGCGGCATAATCCTCCGCGTTGATTAAGACAGCTTCCCCCTTGCCGTTATTCGTTATCAAAACCTGATCATGCTCTTTCAGGGAACGGATGACGTCGGCATAGTTGTTCCGCAAATCGCGCGACGGGCGGGCTAATGTTCTATACATAGGCGATAAACCCCTTTTACAAAATATCCGTGGTCATATATGCCTACATTATAGCATGGCAGTATCAATTTTGCAAGAGGATTCTTTATTTGGACACACATCAGCCGAGTAACCACGCTGAACCGTTCTGCATACGATAAAGCAGAATACGACAAAGCGAGGTGACAATAGTGGGTTTTGGCAATTTCGGCGGTGACAACTGCTGCATTTGGATCATCCTGATCATCGTTGTACTGTGCTGCTGCTGCAACTAAGCAAACGGCGGCAAAACCCCCCGTCTCAGGACGGGGGTTTTGCTTTGCACGGTATTATATCGCAATAGGGACAATCTTCAAATCGGCGGCTTTCAACGCACTCTCGCTGATGACAATATCGGTGATGATGGCGGCGTCGGCAGCGGTCATACCGCCGTCCGGCTCGGCCACGATGACATTGATGCCGTCTTGGCCGATGATGGCGACGCATTCCTCAAACCCTTTGGCGATGATGATGTTTTCAATGTTGGCTTCCATCAGGGCGTTCTGCGCCATCTTGGCGATTTCAGCCGAGGCGTTTTCGCGCACATCCTCCGAAACGCCCTCGCGGTCAACAGCGTCGGTCAGGATCGACAGAGCCGTGTCGCGCGCTTTGCGCCGGGAAAGCCTTGCTTCATCAAAATAGGTGTTCAGCGGTGCTGTTTGGAGCTGGCTCCCGTCGCCGCCGGCATTGGCGAGCAGGTCGCCGATATTGCCGGCGTCTTCGCCCAAACCGGCAACCGGATCAAAGGTGGGAATGTCCTCGTCTTCACGCCCGTATGACCAGCTTAAGTACAGAGCGACGCAGACGAACAGGACGATGACCGATACAACGGCATTGCGTTTCCAGATTTGCATAAGATTTGCTCCCTTCTTTTATGAACCTTTCTAGCGGCGTCCCGCCGCCCTTTTGGCTACGGTTATGCAGTCTGCCCGCAAGCCCGTCAGCGCGGCCACGGCGTCCAGGATGGCCGAATGAATCTTCGCGTCGCCCGCGCCGTCGCATACAACCAGCGCGCCTTGATATTGCGGGTAGATGCGTTTTTGGACGATCGGGGCATTGCCGGGAAGCACCGTTTTGGCGTGAAGCTCATCGTCCCAAGAGTTGACCGTCCCGCCTTCCGCTTCACGGCGGCTGCGGGTGTCGGTATCCTGTACGACCACCACCTCCATGTCGGTCTTCAGCGTCAGCATGACTTCGACCGCGCCCGCGCCGCTGATGGCTGAAAGGGTTTGCTCCATCTTCCGCTCCATCGCGGCGAGGTCGAACATCTCAGGAGGCCCCGTCCCCATCACTGTCTGCGGCGGTTCGCCGCCCCCTTTCGGCCAAAGCAGGAGAACCAGCCCGACCAAAATGACAAGTCCCAGCGCGCCGTATTTTTTCAGCGGTTCCGGGATGGAAGGAAGCCTCATGGGATGATCCCCCTTACTTTTGTATGTAGGACTGGCGTTCCGGCGGTATGTCCAAATCCTGCGAGATGAGCTTGCCCAGCGCGCTTTTGGCGTGTTCGGGGCGTTCGTGCCGGACGGTGACAGACCACGGTTCGGGGTAATGATGGTCTCCTGTCCGGCATGTGACCGATACCGATACGGCCAGGCCGAGGGCTTGTGCCTTGTTCACAATATATGCTGCTGTCCGGTCGGCTATGAGTGACGAAAGCATTTTGTCTGACGCTTCGGAAAAATCTGTTTGCATGGCAGGCAAAAAACCGTCGGTGTCAAACTCCGGCAATCCGTTAAACCCTGTGAACGGGCGGAGCACGGCAATGCACAAAACCAAAGCCGAAGCGATCTGTACCACCTTTTTCGTGCTCCCCTGCGGCGTAACGGCCAGCGCGAAAACGCCGACGGCGGCCGCGCCCGCCACCCCGAAAAACCAAAAACGGAGAAAATCCATGTCACCCTCCCGCCAAAACGGTCATCACGATCGAAATGATGAGCAGGAAGGCCGACGCCGACACCAACCCCAGCATCATCGAATACAATCCGGCGAGTTTGTCGATGTATTTTGCGATGCCTTCCCCGCCCAGCGTTCCGGCCAGCGCGGCTCCCAGTTTGAAACAGAGCACCCTTGCCGCTATGGCGACAATGGGGCCGATCACAACGCCCAGGACGGCGAACAGGCCGAATACGCCGATGGTATTTTTGATGACCGCCGCGCCGGACAGAAGGGTTTCCGACGCGTCGGCAATGATGCCCCCCACCACAGGAACGGCTCCGCCCAGCGCGGCTTTGGCTGTTTTGATCGAAGCGGCGTCGGCAGACCCGGAAACAGCCCCGCCGATGGTCAGATAGGCGGTGAACAGAACCAACGATATGGTGAGCAGGCCGCCGACGATCCATTTGACAAACCCGGCCAGCCGTGTTGTCATATCGTTGGGGAGAGCCGCGCTAAAGGTGACAAGAGCCGCGTAAATATAAAGAAGCGGATAGAGCAGCCGGTCGTACATCGTCATCAGCATATCCGAAGCGAGAGCCGTTCCGGCCTGCCTGAAAATGGCCGACGCCGGTTTGCCGGACGCCGCCGAAGCCGCCGCAAGGGTGGGAAGGAGTGCTTTGGAATAGACATTCATCTGTCCCAACGCTTCACGCCCCGCCGCCAACACGCTGTTCATCCCGATGACGGCAACCGCCGCGATGGCCAGCACCCCGGCCAGCTGGGCAACCTTGAGTGAATCCCCGTCCATAAGGCTGGACGCGACGGCGCACAGGGCGGCGATGACGAGGATGACCATCACAACGCGCATCCCTTCGCCAAGAGACCCGGGGAAGAGAGACGTCGCCTTGCCGAATACCGAGAAGAACCCCCGCTCAAGGTTGTCCCCCGCGTTGGAAGCGTTGACGCCGCCGAGCATCTGAAGAACCTCAACCGGGGTGTTGCGCTCCAGCTCGTCGGCACCGAAATCGATGATAAACTCGTTCATAACATTTGTCTCATCATACTAAAAAGAGACGAGAAGAGCGGCAGCACGACAAAGAGCCCCAAAACCGCGCCCGCCGTCTCCACCCCTGAGGCGGCGGCGTTTTCTTTGGCGTCCCGGCATAACTCGGCGGTGATTTTGGTCACGATGGCGATGACACAGGCTTTCCAAACCGGAACGACCGTCTCCCGCGCCACCCCGGTTTCGCCGAGGACGGAATCAAGGAAATCCTTGACCGAGCGGAAGGCGTCAAACCCGGCGGCGAAAATGGCGATGGCAACGAACAGCCCCAGCAAAAGCCCCATCTCGGGTGAATGCTTTTTGACCAGAACCGTCAGGGCAAGCCCGGCGACGGCAATGGCGAATATCTTAAAAAGGGTCTCCATAGCTAAAACCCGAAAAGCGACTTGACCATCTCAAAGAGGTTGTTGATCTCCCGGAGCAGGATCATCAGCACCACGATCAACCCGGCCAGCACCGTCATCATCGCCTGTTCTTCCCGCCCCGAGCGGATGAGGAGCTGGTTGAGCACCGCCACGAGGATACCGATGGCGGCAATCTTAAAAATCAAGTCTACTTGCATGAGTTTATCCTCCTTTGTACTTGTGTGCTCAGACTCCCTCCGGCACTTCGTGCCACCTCCCTCTATGAGGGAGGCTTCTTTGCCCTCCTCTTAGAGGAGATTAAATCATAACGACCGCCAGGATCAACCCGCCCAGCACCCCTGCCAGCGCGTAAAGCCGCCCGTATGTACCGCGTTTTTCTTTGGCTTCGGTCAGGGAAATGTCAAGCTGTTTCCGCAATGATTCAAGAGCTTTGACCTGATTGTCGGCGTCATACCGTCCCAATATCTCGCCCATATCGGTCAGCAAAGCCCGGTCAAAGACCGGCAGGTCGAGGTCGGCGACCGAACGTGACCACGCCTCGGAATACGTCTCTTCGCCGTACGGCTGATAATCCATCTTGTCCCAAAAGGGTTTCAGCGCGGGAAACTTGTCCGGCATTTCGGGCAGCGGGGTGAGCCTGAAACCGATCTCGCCGCCCAAGCGGTTTGCCAGCATAGAAAAGGCCGAAAGCAGTTTCACCCGCGCTTCCAAGCGAAGGAAGGCAGTCAGCCCCAAGCCGCCGCATCCTACGACGATACAAACAAAGCCGATTTCGGCAGGCATGGCTCGCGCACCTCCAGTATGTCGTATTTGCGCGACTGCCCGGTACCCGATATGACGACCAGCCGATCAAACGTATCCAACAGCCCGCGGTAGACAGGGCGTTGGCGCAAGTCGTCGGGGTTGGCGGCATGGGCGGTGGAGAGCAATACCACCCCGCAGCCTGTGCAGGCCGTCAGGACTTCGGCGTCCTCCGGCGCGGTGATCTCATCCAAAGCCAAAATCTGCGGCGCCATACCGCGCAAAAGCATCATCGACGCCCCCGCTTTGGACAGCCCGCTCATAACGTCGGTATTCGGCCCCACATCAAGCTGCGGAGTGCCGCCGTAACAGGCGGCGATTTCGCCGCGTTCGTCGGCTACGGCGATACGCGTCCCCTGCTCGGACGTCAAGCGGATGATGTCACGAAGCAGGGTGGTTTTGCCGCCGCCGGGCGGTGATATGATGAGGGTGTTGGGCAGTTTGCCCGAACTAAGCAAAGAAGGATAAAGCCGTTCGCTGATGCCGCGCTTCTCCCGCGCGACACGGATGCAAAGCGAAGAGATGTCGCGGATATGCGAGATCACGCCGTCTTTGACCGCCGCGCTGCCGCATACCCCGAGGCGGTGACCTCCGGGCAGGATGACAAACCCGTGGCGGAGCGATTCGAGGACGGTATGCAGCGAGCCTTGCGACACGCTGTCCAGCGTCCTCGCCAAATCTTCGGCTGAAACGGTCACGGCGGCCGCGTGGGCGTCCGGGGAATGTACAGTCAGAGCCTGTCCGGCGCGGAGGCGTATTTCTTCGGCTTGCGCCCTCACCGTTTCAGGCAGAGCCAAAGCGGCCGAGCGCAAACGCTGCGGCAGGGCGCGGACGGCGGCTTCAAATCGTTGCGGCATAATGCTCACCTCTCCTGTGTTACGCCTAGTGTACACTTGGCGTTGGTAAACAGTATGCGAGAGGCGGACAGGTTTAGAACATAAAAAAAGAGCCTCTGCCGGCTCTTTTTGATCTCAGTCTATTCGTAAGCGTTCAACCAGTTCCTCGTTCGGCTCGGCCATTATTGTTTTGAATTTATCGTAAATCACCATACCGGGGCGGGCAGACGGCGGTTTCTTCACGTATTTGACTGATGTATAGTCCACCGGAACTTTGGGGCTGATTTTTGCCGCCGAGAACCACGCCGCTACGCAAGCGGCTTCGTAGAGAGTTTGTTCACTTGGTTCTATACCGTCCGTTTGCACTATGACATGGCAGCCGGGGATTTTTTGGGTGTGGAGCCATATATCGTTTTTAGACGCCATCTTCATGGTCAGCAGGTCGTTTTGGCGGTTGTTGCGCCCGGCGCGGAAGACAAAGCCGTCTGATGAGCGGAAGCGCATGGGTTGAGAGATTTTCGCGGGTTTAACACGATGTTGGCGGCTGGGAGCGATTTCCTCCCGTATCTCCTCAATGTCACGTTCGTTGGAAACGCGTGACAACTGATCCAGCACGCTTTCCCAGTATTCAGCGTCGCGTTCGGCCTGTTCGATCTGTTTTGTCAACGCCGCTTCGGCGTTCTTGGCTTTGGCGTAGGATTTATACAGTGCGGCGGCGTTCTGCTGCTGGGTTTTTGATGCGTCCAGCTTGATGGTGATAAAGTTTCCGTCATTGTAAAAATCCTCAAAGGTCACGCTCTCGGCACCGCGCTCCGCTTGATGGAGATTGGCCATCAGAATATCGGCTTTTTGCCGCAGGTGCTCGCGGTTTTGTGCGTCGTGCAGTTCCTGACGAAGAAGCCCCGTTTTTTTGACCAGCTTGTCCCGCGTTGATTTTGCCTTCTTGTTGAGTGCCGAAGCGCGCTGCCCGATGTGCTCGGATTGGTCGCGGGAGGTGTATAGGTTATCCATTAACTGGGATATTGTGCCGTTCCATTCCTCTTGCTCAACCGTTTGGAGCGGCAGACAGAAAAAGTCGGTCTTTTTCTTGATCAATTGCTGTGTGTAGGTATTATCCTTTACATATAATAAAAGGTTACAAAAGCGTGAATACAATGTGTCGCAATCTGTTGAAGAATTAGAAAGGTCGCGGCAGAGCAAGGGAGGAAATGCTGTAAAGGTACTTCCCAGCCATTCATTAGTCGGCATTTCCGGCGGTTTTTTTCGATATAAAGCCCTGAAATCCTCCTCACTGACCGTTGTCGGGTCGGTTTTCCCCTGCCCCGGCGGGTCACGGTAAAACAGCCCGGGCAACACAGGCCGGTCGGGCGATTGTTCCGGGTCAACCTTGCGCAGAGCGTCTACGATCCGCCCTTCGGCGTCAATCAAGATGATGTTGCTGTGCCGCCCGATCATTTCGATCACCAGTTTTTTCAGGGAAATAAAACCCATTTCATCGGCGGCTTCGATGGTGAAATGCAGGACACGCTCCAAATGAGGCTGAAAGACCTCAACGAAGCGTCCGTTTGTTAAGTGCTTGCGCAGAAGCATGGCAAACATCGGAGGAGTTTGCGGGTTTTCCCGGGCAATAGCGGTCAAATGGGCGCGCGGACGCTGGGTATGAGCCGAAAGGAGCAAGCGAAAAGAGCCGCGCACAGCGCGGCCTAGAATGTGTACTTCATTTTTGGAAGGCATATGGATTTTGTCGATCCGTCCGCCTTCCAACGCTTCCGAAAGCTCCAGCCGGAGAGCCGATACGGCGAAGGCGTCTACAGGCATTGATAAGGCTCCGACGCGGCGCGGGAAATGTTGATGATGATGCCGGGCACATGGGTGCGTAAATAATCGGCCATCTCGGGGACAATGACGTTCTCGGTGGCGAAGTGGCCGCATTCGATCAGGTTGACGCCGCGGTTCCGGGCGGTGAGGAACGCGTGATGGCTGACTTCACCCGTGAAGAAAGTATCGCAGCCGGACATGATGGCTTCTTCCAAAACAGACCCGCCGCCGCCCGCGCCCACCGCGACGTTTTGCACCGGCCTTCCGGCGTCGTGGTAACGTGCGGCACAGGTGCCGGTGATCTTCTTGCAATGCGCCGCGAAATCCCGTACCGTTGTCGGCGCGGGCAAACGTCCCATGCGGCCTATGCCGGTCGTTTTATCGAAGACGATCACTTTCTTCAATCCGATCATTTTGGCAAGGACGTCGTTGACGCCGCCCTCGGCCGCGTCTAAGTTGGTGTGCATGGCAACCGAGGCGATCCCCGTTTGACAGAGGGTGAGCAATAGGGCACCCGCGTCGGTGTCGTCGGTCGGGCGGAAATCCCCCCGCAGGATGCCGTGGTGGCTGACAATAACGTCGGCGCGGGCTTGGAAAATCGCCTCGTTGATAACGGCCTGCGTCACGTCGAGCGATACCAAGACACGGCGAACAGGCTTATGCCGCTCCCCCGCCTGCAAACCGACTTTATCGTCTTTCACCGCCAGCGAAAGCGGCGCCCATTCAAACAAGGCGCGTTCAATGTCGTTGACTGTCGTCATAAGCAACTCCCTGCGTAAAAATCATGTACTGCCGTCTCCCTTCGGAGACGGTTATCCCCGGCATGTCCGCGAAATAGATCGTTCGCGTCTGCGGTTGTAGGATCAGGCGTTTTTCTCTTAGCCAGGGGCTTTTTTCGAGGATGGAGAGGATGGTGTCCCCGCCCATGCCGGTAATGGTGACGGCGTCGTAATCGTCCGGGTTCAGCCCAACCGCGCCGTTGTTGAGCAGGAGGGGGATTTTGCTCTCCAACCTATGCGTCCGTACGGTACGCGCCGCCCGTGCCAGCGGCCCTTCGGCAATATCGGCTGCCGTCACCGAAGCGCACAAACCGTGCTCCATTAAATAGACTGGAAGCCGGGCGTGGTCGGTGCCGATGTCCAGCACACGGTCGGTTGGGCGGATGAACGACGCAACAGCCAGCAGGCGCGGGGTGAGGGTTAACGGGCGCACTCAGTTTCCGTTGATTTTGGCAAGCAAATCGTCGGCGTTGACATTGTGGACGGCGCAGGCTTCGGCCAGTGTCTCGCCGCGGGCGGCGGGGCAGCCGAGGCAGTGCATCCCGATCTCCATGAAAAACGGGGCGGCTTCGGGTTTGGCGTCAAGGATGTCCCCGATGATGGTGTCTTTTGTGATGGTCATTTTACCCATTCCTTTCAGTTCGCGTCATGCGTAACGCAATCATTAAGATAAACAAAGGAGCGGAAAGCTATGCGCTCCCGCCCCCCGTTTGACATTATTTAGCCGTTTTCCCTCATGCGGGCGAAGCAATCGCTGCAGTAAACCGGACGATCGGTTTTGGGCTCGAAAGGAACTTTGGCTTCGCCTCCGCAGGAAGCGCAAACAGCGGCAAAGTATTCTCTCGGAGCGCGGGACGCGTTTTTGCGGTTGTCGCGGCAGTTCTTGCAGCGTTGCGGCTCATTGAGGAATCCGCGTTCGTTGTAGAACTCTTGCTCGCCTGCGGTAAAGGTAAACTCCTCGCCGCATTCCTTGCACGTCAGGGTCTTGTCTTCGTACATTGTTTTCCCTCTTTCTGTGCCCGGCGGCAACTTGCCGCATCGATAGTCCGGGGTAGAGCCCGCTCTACGTTGGGGTGTGGCGCACAGGGCATAATTGTTCCGCTTTCACGGACATGCTCTATTATATGGAATCAATTTTAGGTTGTCAAGCATTTTTTTATTTTTTTTGCGTTTTTCTGACTGAGGCGGCAATATTCTCCGCAAACCGCTTGACGTCTTCTTCCTTTTTTCCTTCTACCATGACCCGGCAAAGCGGCTCGGTTCCCGACAAGCGCACCAGCACACGCCCGTCTTCCCCAAGGGATTCCTCCGCTCCGCCGATGGCTTCGGTCACCGCCGGATCTGACAATACGGAGTTTTTCGTGTCGGAAGAAACAACAATGTTGACCAGCATTTGCGGGTATTGCGGTATGCCGGACGTTAAATCGGCAAGGCTCTTTCCTGTTTCGGCTATAGCGGATAACAGTTTTAGAGCGGTCAGCTGGCCGTCGCCCGCCGCTGAGTGGCGCAGAAAGATCACATGCCCCGATTGCTCCCCGCCGACCAAGAAGCCGCCCTTTTGCATCTCTTCCAGCACATACCGATCCCCTACCGCCGCGCTGGCAAAATGCAGCCCTTGTTCTTTCGCCCAAACGCGCAAACCGAGGTTGCTCATCACTGTAGAGACAAAGGTACCGTGCGGTAAGTATCCTCTCTCCCGCTCCCGCATGGCGCAAACGGCCAAGATGCGGTCACCGTCGATGATCTTCCCGGTGTGATCGACGCAGAGGCAGCGGTCGGCGTCGCCGTCAAAGGCAATGCCGATGTCGTACCCGCCGTCCGTTACCGTTTCCCGCAGTGAATCCATATGGGTGGAACCGCAGCGGTCATTGATGTTGACGCCGTTCGGCACATTGTGGATGATGCGGAGGTCTTTCGCGTTGAGGGCGGAAAAGAGCTTCTTGGCCGTGACCGACGCCGCTCCGTTGGCGCAGTCAAGGACAATGCGCAAGCGCGAGAGATCAGGTGTGTTGCAGGCGAGGAGAAAGTCTGTATACCGCTCCAGCGCGCTTTTATCCTGCCGGACGCGGCCGATGTCTTTGCCCAGCGGTATCTTTGTTTGGATCAAGGTTTCGATCTCGTCTTCCAAAGCGTCGGACAATTTATACCCGTCGCGGTTGAATGTCTTGATGCCGTTGTATTCATACGGGTTATGGGAAGCCGAGACCATAAACCCGGCGTCGGCGCGTTCGCGCGTCAGCGTTGCGATGGCCGGGGTGGGTAAAAAACCCGCCAGCAAAACGTCGGCTCCGGCCGAGGTGATCCCGGCAGCCAACGCCATTTCCAGCATATCGCTGGAGAGGCGGGTATCTTTTCCGATATAGATGACCGGTTTGTGGTGCAATGCCCCGGTCAGGACAATGGCCGCCGCCTGACCGATCATAAACGCCTTCTGCGCCGTTAAGTCCTGATTGGCGATCCCCCGGACGCCGTCTGTTCCAAATAATCTCCCCAAAATAACCCCTCCCGTAATTGTCAATTGTCCATTGTCAATTGTCCACTGTCCATACCATATGGAATCCCCATATGAGTATATGCGCGTTCGGTCACGCATCTGCCTCGCGGGGTGCGCGCAAGAAAGCCCAGCTGCATTAAATACGGCTCATAGACGTCTTCAATGGTGACGGATTCCTCGCCGATGTTGGCGGCTAGGGTGTCCAGCCCGACAGGGCCGCCGCCGAAGTTGCGGATGATGGCTTCCAGCATACGTCGATCCACCGCGTCGAGGCCTTTGTCGTCGATGTCGAGCCGTTTCAAGGCCTCGTCGGCGACGGCGCGGGTGATGACGCCGTCGGCGCGGACTTGGGCATAGTCGCGCACCCGTTTGAGGATGCGGTTGGCGATGCGCGGTGTGCCGCGTGAGCGCGCGGCGATCTCGTGCGCGCCGTCAGGCTGTATCTCGACATTGAGGATGCCCGCGCTGCGGGTCACGATGCGCGATAATTCCTCAGGCGTATAAAGGTCAAGCCTTGTCACCATACCAAAACGGTCGCGCAGCGGGGCGGTGATCTGCCCCGCTCTAGTCGTCGCGCCGATCAGGGTGAATTTGCGCAGGTCAACCCGTATCGAACGCGCCGCCGGGCCTTTGCCGAGGATGATGTCGAGGGCGCAGTCTTCCATCGCCGGGTAGAGCACTTCCTCCACCGCCCGGTTGAGTCGGTGTATCTCGTCAACAAAGAGAATATCCATATCGTCGAGGTTGGTCAGCAGGGCGGCCAGGTCGCCCGCTTTTTCAATGGCGGGGCCGCTGGTGATACGGATATTGACGCCCATCTCGTTGGCGATGACCCCGGCCAGCGTCGTCTTACCCAAACCCGGAGGTCCATAGAGCAGCACATGGTCAAGAGGCTCCTGCCGCTTTTTGGCCGCCTCGATGAAAATGACGAGGTTGTCTTTCAATTTCTCCTGACCGATGTATTCGTTGAGGAAGCGCGGGCGAAGGCTTCCCTCGTTGTCGTCGGAGGAAGTCAGCGTACGCGCCAATAGGCGTTCTTCCGGTTCGGTTTGACCGTCCTCCCGATCGTCAAAATCTATGGGCATGTGTTCACCTCGACATTCTCTTCAACGCTTGCCGGATCATCTCTTCCAGCGGCAGGGCTTCATCCAGCCCCTTCACCGCCATGGCCGCCTCGACCGGGGTGTAGCCAAGCACACACAAAGCCGCCTGCGCCTCAGTCAGCGCGTCGCCGGGTTCAAAAGAGATGACGCCTGCTGATGACGGAGACGCTGTAACCTCGCGTGATAACTTGTCTTTCAATTCCAGGATGATGCGCTGCGCCAGCTTTTTGCCGATGCCGGGCGCGACGGTCAACGCCTTTTCGTCGCCTGTAATGACAGCCAGAGCGATTTTTTCCGGCGTTCCGGCCGAAAGGATCGACACCGCCGCTTTGGGGCCGACGCCGGAAATTCCGATCAGCAATTTGAACGACGAAAGCTCCTCACGGGAATGAAACCCATAGAGGTCGCAGATGCCTTCGCGGAGATAGAGGTAGGTAAACAGCCGCGCTTTTTCGCCTTTTTTGAGTCGTGAGAGGGTTTGCAGGGAGGTGTTGACCGAATAAGAGACGCCCCCTGTATCAATCACGGCGAGATATGGTTCGGTATGCTCGACTGTTCCGTGTACGGCGTAAATCATCCTTTTTCCTCCGTTCTGCTATATATCTCAACCATCTTCATCGTACTGACCAACCCACGATTCGTTAACAGCCTCCGGGCAGTCTTCTTGCGGTAAAACTATTTTCGCGTCTGATGGAATCACATCTTTGTCTATCACAAAAAAGGTATCATTTATCTCCGCAACACAAAATTTGCTGTCGGACAAGACTTTTGCGAAACCAATCTGCATTTTCTTTTCGCCGCTTTGTTTGTAAGATATTTTCTTTTTCCGGGGTATATTTTGTATGTGCTGATATATAGATGATATAGATATTCCATGCGTATGTAAAACCGAATAAAAAATTTTGCTTTTTACACATTCTTCCAAAACCGCATTTACAAGAGCACCAAATTCCTTAATATTCCCATGCTTATCAACAGATGCTTTCAAGACTCTTTTAGCGTGCGCCGATTCATTTAAGGTAGCAGCTGCCTGCGGTATGCGAAGAGTAAACTCCTCGGGCGATTTATGAATCTTATTAAAAATGATCGTCTTTTTGCCCATTTGGGTCAGTTTTTCAGCCAAAACTAAAAAATCAGAATCACAGGATACAAGCACAAAGTTTTGTATTTCAGGTCTTGTATAGGCAATATCAAGCGCATCTATAAATATATGTAAGTCTGCAAAATTCTTTATTCTTTCATAATGCCTTGACGGCGGTTTTGTTTCAATGAAAGAAATCCCTAAACCCTGCAATTCATATTTTAGCTCCAGCGATTTTGGACTGCGCCATGTACAATAGGCCCGATGTTCAGCGACTTCGCCGAAATCTGAAGTATTTTCCATATATTCTATGATTAACCTATGATATTGCTTAATCCTGCCGATGATATTTTCAATATCATAAAATACGATCGTCATAGCCCTTCTTCCACCACCTTATTTTTTACAGCCCGACCCGGGCTTCATAACTTACACGATCCTACCCGCCGAATACGCGTGGCACAGGGCGATTGCAAGCCCGTCGGCGG
Source organism: Oscillospiraceae bacterium (assembly GCA_009782475.1). Lineage (GTDB taxonomy): Bacteria > Bacillota > Clostridia > Oscillospirales > UBA929 > UBA929. Next base: position 19,871 of record WRIZ01000010.1, read on the forward strand.
CGTCGTCGGGGCGCGGCATGGCTTTGAGTTTTAAGAGCGTCCGCGTCATTTCCATCACCTGCTTCTTCTCGGCCGCGCCGTAGCCGGTGACCGCCAATTTGACCTGCTGCGGCGAATATTCGGCGACGGGAAGCCCGAAACGCTGCGCCGTCATCAGCATGACGCCCCGGCTGTGCGCTACGGGCAGGGCTGTGTTAACATTTTTCTGAAAATAGAGTTCCTCAATGGCCAGCGCGTCGGGTTTGAAGGTTTCGAGCAGTTCGGTGAAATCTTCATAAACGGTCAGAAGGCGGCTCGGCAAGGGGGTGTTCGCTGGGGTGCGGATGACCCCGTGCCGTATGTGAACGGGTTCGCGGCGGAAAAAATCCACCACGCCGAAACCGACGATGGCAATGCCCGGGTCGATCCCTAAGATTCGCATAATGTTTCAATCGCTTTCAAAATCCCCAATTTGCCCAGCTCAAACGTCAAACCGCCTTGCAAATAGGCCGTGTACGGCGGACGCATCGGCGCGTCGCAGGAGAGTTCGATTGACGCCCCTTGAATGAATGTTCCGGCCGCCATGACGACCTGATGCTCATACCCCGGCATGTCCCACGGTTCGGGTGCTGCGAACGAATCGACCGGGCTGCCTCGCTGTATCCCCCGGCAGAAACGCAGCAGCGGTTCGGGCGCGCCGAAACGGATGGATTGTATGATGTCATAACGCGCTTCGTCCGGCAGCGGGTCAACGGCGTAACCGAGGGTTTGCAGCTTTTCAGCGGCGAATACCGCCGTTTTCAACGCCTGGGCGACGGTGTGCGGAGCCATCAGAAGCCCTTGAAAGAGCAAACGGTTCCCTATGGGGTTTGCCCCCGCGTCCCGCCCGACGGCGTTGAGCTGTAAAGCGGCTTTTTCAACCAATTCACGCCGCCCGGCGATGTAGCCGCCCGAAGGAGCCAATCCCCCGCCGGGGTTTTTGATCAGCGAACCGGCAATCAAGTCGGCTTGTGACGGCTCTTCCGTCTCCACAAACTCGCAGTAACAGTTATCGACAACTACAGGCGCGTCGGTGTATTGCCGCGCTTGCGCGATCAAAGCATTAACGCCGGCAACAGATAAGGCTTTACGGTCTGTGTAGCCGCGTGACCGCTGGATAAATACAGCGTTGATGGTTTCCGGCCTTTCGGTGCAATACGGCATAAGCCTTTGCAGCGTATCATACGGATCGCCTGTCATCGACCAATAGCCGCCGCCCGGGCAGACAGCTTTCAGCGCACAGGCGATGGTATGAGTGCCGCTGGCGAAAGAGGCGCGGACGATGGCGTCCTCCGTTCCCATGACGTCGGCGAAGATCGCGTCCAAAACCTCCCGCCCCGGGTCGTTGTAGCCGTAGCCGGTCGAAGGGGCGAAGTGGGCGTCGGACAGGCGGTGCTTTTGAAAAGCCTCCAGCACCCTTTGCGTGTTCACCAGCGCGGCCGCGTCAAAATCCCGCATTATATGCCGTATAAGTCATGGGGGTCAATGAGGGAATGACCCGCTGCCAAGAGGGTTTTCTGCGCCGCGTCGTTATCCTCGACACGCAGGATGACATAGGCGTCTTCGTCCTTGCGGGTGATGAAGGCATAAACATACTCCACCGAAATGCCCGCGTCGTGCAGGGTGTTGAGGACATGATAGAGCGAACCCGGCGTATCGGACAGTTTGCACCCTGTCACTTGCGTTTTGCTGGCCGTGACGCCTTTGCTCCGAAAGAGTTCCAGCGCGCCGTCGGGGTTGGGGACAATCATCCGCAGGATGCCGAAATCGCTGGTGTCGGCGATGGAAATGGCGCGGAGGTCTATCTTCCCGTCGGCGAGGATTTTCAAAATATCCTTCAAAGCCCCCTGCTTGTTCTCCACAAAGACGGATATTTGATCAATGAACATCAGTTCGTCCCCTTTCGTTTATCCAGTACCCGCTTGGCTTTGAGTTCAAAACGCTCGACCGAACCGGGCGGTTTGAGCGTCACTTTAGCCGAGACGCCCAGCACGCTCAGCAGCTCGGCGGAAATGCGGCGTTCCAGCTCTTCGACGCGGCGCACCTCGTCGAAGGGGAAATCGGCGTTGATTTCGGCTTGCACTTCCAGCGTATCGAGGTTGCTGACCCTGTCTACCACCAAAAGGTAGTGCGGCGCGGCTCCCGGTATGCCCAACAGCACCGATTCTACCTGTGAAGGAAAAACATTGACACCACGGATGATCAGCATGTCATCGGTGCGCCCGGTGATTTTCCCCATCCGTGTAAAGTTCCGCCCGCAAGTGCAGGGCTTGCGGTCTATCGTGCAGATGTCACGGGTGTTGTAGCGGATGAGCGGCAGCGCTTCCTTTGTGATGCAGGAGAAAACAAGCTCCCCCGGCTGCCCGTCAGGCAGGGGCTTTTTGGTTTCGGGATCGAGGATTTCCACAATGAAGTGGTCTTCCATGACGTGCAGCCCATTGCGTTCGGCACATTCGCAAGAGACGCCCGGCCCCATCAGTTCGGCAGTCCCGAAGATGTCGTAGCAGCGGATGCCAAGCCGTTCCTCAATCTCCCCGCGCATCTGCTCCGTCCACGCTTCGGCGCCGAGGACGCCGATCCGCAGCTTCAATTGATCCTTGATGCCCGCTTCCCGCACCGCGTCGCCCAAATACATGGCATAAGATGGCGTGCAGAGGAGGACGGTCGAGCCGAAGTCGGTGAACATTTGCAGTTGCCGTTTGGTGTTGCCGGTCGCGGCGGGGATGGTGGCCGCGCCGATAGTTTCGCCGCCGCCCTGACCGCCCAGCCCGCCTGTGAACAGCGCGAAACCATAGGAAACGTGAACGATGTCGGCGGCCGTCGCGCCCGCCATGGTCAGGCAGCGCGCCATACACTCGTTCCAAACATCAAGGTCGCCTTTGGTGTAGCCGACGACCGTCTGTTTCCCGGTCGTCCCGCTTGTGGCGTGAATGCGCACGACGTGGCTCATGGGGACGGCGAACATGCCGTAGGGGTAACTGTCGCGCAAGTCGTCTTTCAAGGTGAGCGGCAATTTGGTTAGGTCATTGATTCCCTGTATGTTACCGGGCTGCAATCCGGCCTTCTCCATTTTAACGCGGTACGGGGCGCAGTGTTCCCAAGCATGTGCTACGGTTTTGCTGAGGCGTTCGCTTTGCAGGGATTCCAGCTGATCGCGGGATATGGTTTCAATTTGTTGATTCCAGTATTTCATTTACCTTACATCCTTCCAAAAAAGCATGATAATTGACCTCGAAAAGTTCGGGTTTCATGCTAAATCGGAAGACTTTTTTCCATTCGTCCTGGGTAAAATCCAGCATCTTTGACGCCGCACCCAGTAAAACGGTGTTTTCACAGCGTTTGTTTCCGGCTTTTTCGGCTAACTCTAAGGCGTTGATCGTTTGGAACAGTCCGGGGTCGGCAAACACCCCCTGACCGGCGATGGAGATGGTTCTTGAAGATACAAAAGATTTGCCGTCCGGTTTGAGATAGCTCACGGCGCGCACCGCTTCGGTCAGCTCCAGCCCGATCAGCAAATCGGCTGTGCCGGGCGCGACCAGCGGGGAGTAAACCTGCTCCCCTGCCCTGACCATGGTGACGACAGTGCCGCCGCGCTGGCTCATGCCGTGTACTTCATTGACCTTGACGTCTAAACCGCGCTCCATATAGAGACTGCCCAAAATCTTGGCGGCGAGGATGCTGCCCTGACCGCCGACGCCGGCAATGACAATGTTCATAGTATGGCACACTCCCGCCTGACGATAACGACCGACGGCTCGGGAGCCGCCAGTTCCTCTTTGAGGATGGTCTCCAGTTTTTGCTGGTCTTTCGGGTCAACGGTAGAGACGCGGTTGACGCCCATTCCCTTGCAAAGGGCTTCCAAGTCGAGGATGGGAGCCTTTTCGCCTTTTAAGGTGACCCCGGTGCCGGGGTTGGGCTGGTGCCCGGTCATGCCGGTAACGGCGTTGTCGAGAATCAGTATGGTGGCGGGCGTTTGGTTATAGACGATATTCAGAAGCCCGGTCATGCCGGAATGATGGAAGGTTGAATCGCCGATAACGGCAACGGTCTGCTTGGCCGCGTCCGGCCGGGCTTTGAGGAATCCGTGGAGCGAGGAGACCGACGCGCCCATGCAAACGCAGAAATCCATCGCGCCCAGCGGCGGCCCGGCGGCCAATGTGTAACAGCCGATGTCTCCGAGAACGGTGAGATCAAGTTTTTTCAGTACATTGAACGTCCCCCAATGCGGGCACCCGGGACAGAGTATCGGCGGGCGGTTTGGCGGCGTGTCGCCGCTGATAGTGTCCGGGTCAGATTGCGGCAATGATGAGGGTTTTTGCCCGCTCTCTTCGTCCAGTATAACTTTTTGCAACTGTTCTACCGAATACTCGCCCAGCAGGGATAACTCGGCTTTCCCGCGTACCTTCACACCGTTTTTGACGCAATGCGTCTCAATGAAATCGTCCAATTCCTCAACGACCCACAGCTCGTCCACCGTATTGCCGAACTCTTGAATGGCCTCGACCGGGAGCGGCCAAACTATCCCCAGTTTGCAGTACGAAACACCGTCGCCCAACGCTTCCCGCGCCGTGCAATAAGCGTTGCCGGAGGAAACGACGCCGATCTTGCTCTCGCTCCCCCACTCTACAGTGTTGACCTCCGCGCCTTCGGCGTAATCGGTCAGCTCGGCCATGCGTTCTTCCACCCTTTCGTGCGCGGGGCGGGCTCCCGAAGGCGTCATGACCCATTTTTTCGGGTTTTTTACATACTCTTTCAACGGAGCGTCCTTTGGCTCCCCAATCATTACGATAGAACGGGAATGGCTGACGCGGGTGGACAGGCGGAGCAGCACAGGCGTGTCAAACTCCTCTGAAAGCTCGAAGGCTAGTTTGGTAAAGTCAAGGCACTCCTGAGAGTTGCACGGTTCCAGCATGGGCAGTTTCATCGCCCGGGCGTAGTGGCGGCTGTCCTGTTCGTTTTGAGAAGAATGGCAGCCCATATCATCGGCTACGGCGATGACCAAACCGCCGTTGACCCCGGTATAGGAAGCCGTGAAAAGCGGGTCGGCGGCCACGTTTAGTCCGACGTGTTTCATGCCGGTAAAGGCTCTCGCGCCCGCCAGCGACGCGCCGATGGCCGCCTCGGCGGCTACCTTCTCATTGACCGCCCACTCGGCATAAATATATTCACTTGAGAACTTCGTTATCTCGGTGCTGGGTGTGCCGGGATAACTGGAGACAAAAGAACACCCCGCCTCGTATAATCCTCTCGCAACCGCCTCATTGCCCATCATCAACCGTTTCTCCATTGCTACATCCCCCTTTCGTCTTTGATCCTTTTTGCTTTGCCCATAAACCGCTCGACCGTTTGCGGAGCCACCAGCGTGACTTTCACCGTCAAGCCGAGGATATTGCGTATCTGCTCCCGGATATTGTTTTGGATTTGCTCAAGAAGATGAAAACTGTCTAAAACCGCCCCGTCGGTCAGTTCGACTTGCACTTCCAAGGTATCCATCACGCCTTCGCGGCGGACAACCAGCATATAATGAGGCCCGATGTGCTCCTGCCGGATCAGGACGCTCTCGATTTGCGACGGATATACATTGACGCCCCGGATGATCAGCATATCGTCGCTCCGTCCCAGCGTCGGGGACATACGGGCATGGGTGCGGCCGCATTTACACGGCTCGGTTGTGATCTTTGTGATGTCTTTTGTGCGGTAGCGGATGAGCGGGAGGGCTTCCCTTGTCAGCGGGGTCACAACCAGCTCGCCCGTTTCCCCTTCGGGTAAAACCGCCCCGGTTTCGGGATTGATGATCTCGCAGAAATAATGATCTTCGGCTATGTGCATCCCCGTTTTCAGAAGGCATTCACCTGAGATGCCGGGGCCGCCCAGCTCACAGAGGCCATAGTTGCTGGTGGCGATGATGCCGAGGTTCCGTTCGATCTGCTCGGCCATCTCCTGTGTATGCCCTTCCCCGCCAAAAAGGCCGACCCGCAGCATTAAGTCTTCCTTGATCCCGGCTTCGCGCACCGCCTCGCTGAGATAGAGGGCATAGGACGGTGTGGCGACCAAAACGGTCGAACCCATATCGCGCATCATCATCAGCTGCTTTTCCGTTTGTCCGCCCCCCATCGGCAGGACGCGGACGCCCATGTGTTCCAAACCGTAGTTCAGCCCGAATCCCCCGGTGAACATCCCGAACCCGAAGGCAATATGCGCCGTGTCGCGCTTGGTGACGCCCGCCATGACGCAAACCCGGGCGACAAGGTCTTTCCAGTGAACCATATCGGTATAGGTATACCCGCCCATCGAGGGTTTGCTGGTTGTCCCCGATGTGCTGTGGAGGCGCACAACGGCTTCCGGCGGTACGGCAAACAGCCCGAACGGATAGTGTTCGGTGAAAACGCTTTTATCGGTGAAAGGAAGTTTGTGTACATCATCAAGCGACCGTATGTCTCCCCGCTCCGCTCCGGCGTCGTGCAGCAGTTTGGTTTGCGCCGGGGCGTCAGCCCATATATGTCTCCAGGAACGCTGAAAGCGTTCTTCTTGCAGCATTCGCAATTCATCGCGCGTTATCGTTTCCAGTTCAGGCTGCCACATCGGGGCTTTAACCTCCTAAGTCTTCTTTGACTTTTACATTGACCGTTTCCTCGTAACAGGAAAAGGTATGGTCTACCTTCGCTTTGTCCGGCTTACGGGTGACCGCGCTGACCAGCGGGACGATCAGAAGCCCGGCCAACATACAGAAGGCTCCGGCGTTGATGGGTGATTGCAGAAGTTTGGGGAAGGCGTCGCGGAAAAAGATGTTGAGGATCATCACCGATGTACTGAAAATGAAACAGCACCAAACAGAGGCTTTGCCGGCGCGCTTCCAATACAGCCCGTAGAGGAAGGGGGCGAGGAACGATCCGGCCAAAGCTCCCCAGGAAATCCCCATCAGCTGGGCGATGAACGTGATCCCGCTTTTGTATTGATAAACGGCAATGGTTGAGGATATGGCGATAAAAACGACGATCAGAGCGCGGATGATCAAAAGCTGTTTTGCGTCGCCCATCTTTTTGATGATATGACCTTTGAGGAAGTCCAGCGTCAGCGTTGAGGCCGACGCCATGACCAAAGAAGACAATGTGGAAATCGACGCCGCGAAAACAAGGATGATGACAAAGCCGATCATGACCTCCGGGAAAACCGACAGAATCTCAGGGATGATGGAGTCAAATCCGTTGGCGTCCACGAAACCCTGATCCACAAACGTCCGCCCGAAACTGCCGAGGAAATAACAGCCGCCCGCCACGACGATCGCGAACACCGTGGAAACGACCGCGCCTTTGGTGATCATTTTCTCGCTCTTGATGGAATAAAACCGCGCCACCATTTGCGGGAGCCCCCACGCGCCGAAGGAGGTGAGGATGATCACACCCAACAGCATGACCGGGTCGGGGCCGAAGAAGGATGTATAGGCTCCCGGGGAAACGGACGGGTCTTCTATGTGGGCGAGTTTACTTATAGCCTCGGAAAAGCCGCCCTGCTTGCTCAACGCCACGGCGATGACGGCGATAATGCCGATCAGCGTGATAGACCCTTGTATAAAGTCATTGACGGTGGTGGCAAAATACCCGCCCGCCACGACGAAAATCGCCGTGATAATGCCCATCGCTATGATGCAGTAGGCGAAATCGATTTCAAACGCCATCGAGAAGAGGCGGCCAAGCCCGTTATAGAGCGAAGCCGTGTATGGGATTAAGAAGACAAAAATCAACACCGACGCGCCGATTTTCAACGCGGCAGAGGTATACCTCGCGCCGAAAAACTCCGGCATGGTGGCGCTTTTTAAGTGATTGGTCATAATACGGGTACGCCGCCCAAGAATAAACCACGCCATCAACGAACCGATGAAAGCGTTGCCGAGGCCGATCCATACAGCCGCCGTGCCGAACCGCCAGCCGAACTGTCCGGCATACCCGACGAAAACAACGGCCGAGAAATAGGACGCGCCGTAGGAAAAAGCCGACAGCCATGGGCCGACAGCCCGCCCGCCCAAAACGAAATCGTTGACATTTTTTGCCCGTTTGCGGAAATAGATCCCTATAAAGATTGTAACGGCTAAGAACAACAGAAGCAGCAAAATCTTGACGACCAAATTAACCATCCCTTCCTAACCCGGACATTATATAGTACGGTGAAAAGGATGTCAATCAAAAAGACCCGCTTACGCGGGTCCTTTGTCATCGGTTATTTCCTCATCGTCGCCGTTCTCGGCGGCTTCGGCGGCTTTTTTTCGTTCCATCGCCGGAACAAGCATATGTTTATGAATGAGCGGGAATGTGGCGAATATAGACAAAAACCCCGTAAGCGAGAAGAAAAAGAAGGGCACAAGGATGATGTCGGCATACGGGAGGAATAAAATCGCGAACAGCAAAACCGCTTGTACGAAGACAACGCCGATGTTGCGGAACAGACCTACAATGGCGAAAGCAAACCCGTTTTTGATGATCGCCAAGACTTTGAGGTTGAATGTCACCGCCATCGCGTAAAAATAGTTGCGCGCAAACAGCAGGAGGATGAACAGAAAGATCGAAAAATATTTGATGACCGGCATGGACGTCACGAGCCACGGAGCCGTCTCTTCGGTGACCCTGGTGGTTATGTTGAAGAGCAATGTCGTAAGTGCGGTCAGTTCAAGAATGCCGAGCGCAACGCCCTGCTTGAAGTTCTTTTTCATCTGATCAAAGAAATCACTCAGCCAGGCATGTTCCTCACGCCAGTAATTGCGGAGGATATAGGTCATGCCGCACATCATCGGGCCGTAGAGAATCACCGAAGCGATCAACAGGATCATTGAAAGCAGCGACGGGATGGACAATGAAACACTCAACAGGATGCTTTGCAGCATTCCGAAGATCATAACGCCTTCGTCCCCGTCGATATTGCCGCCAAGTTCCTCGAAAGCCGACTCCGGCATGATGTTGTACATCCAAGTCATAAAGAAGCGGAAGATGATGGTGATGATGGGCAGAAGGAAAGCGAAGGAGAGGAGGTTTAACACAATATACTTGGAAAACTTCCGCCAATACAGCTCCCAAAAACGGAAAAATGCCTTTTTCGGCGGTTCGTCAGGGTTTACGCCCTTCCCGGGTTTGGTATAGTCAAAGAATCCGAAAAAACCTGCCAATTTATTCTCCCTCCGGCGCGCTGCGCCACCTCCCTCTAGGAGGGAGGCAAGATTTACCCTCCTCTTTGAGGAGGGTGCCGCCTAAAGGCGGCGGGAGGAGTTGCCTTATCTTCTAGCCTTAGGATGCGCTCTTTGGTATACGTCAGCCAGCTTGTTTTTGATCATGTTGGCATAGACCTGTGTGGAGGAGATGTCGGCGTGTCCCAGCATTTCCTGAAGCGAACGGAGGTCGGCTCCGTTTTCGAGCAGGTGCATGGCAAAGGAGTGACGCAGGGTATGCGGCGTCGTCTGCTTTTCGATTTTGGCTTTCTCCTGATAATGCTTGATGATTTTCCAAAAACCCTGCCGGCTCATCCGTCCGCCGTTTACATTGACAAAAAGGGCTTCATCATCGGGGCGGCCGATCATTTGCTTGCGGGCTTTATTCATATAGTTGGCCAAAGACTGCGCCGCCGCCTGATAGATGGGGATGATACGCTCATGCCCGGTGGCCTTGCAGCGGATAAACCGCATTTGGATGTTTACGTCTTCCATATTCAAAGAGATCAGTTCGCTGACGCGTAAGCCGGTGGCATACAGCACCTCCAGCATGGCCTTATCCCGGAATCCTTTGGGGTCGGAGCACTTTGGTGCTTGCAGGAGCAATTCCACTTCCTGCCCCGAGAGGATTTGCGGAGCCTTGCGTTCGGCGCGAGCCGGGGCAACGCCGCGAACCGGGTTTTCCTGAACATAACCCCGGTCTAACATGAAGCTATAGAAACTTTTGAGGGAAGCGATCGAACGCATGACGGTGGAGGTGGATTTTCCGCGCTCGGCTAAAACACCGGCATAATCCGAAACGGCGCACGCGTCGGCTCTCTCCAGCGGAACGGCCAAAAACTCAGCAAATTGACGCAAATCCCTCAGATAGGAAACCTGCGTGTTTTGCGAGGCTTTCTTCTCCCCGTTCAGATACACTTGAAATTCCTGTAAGGCATCCTGCATGGTATTTACCCACCTCTTTAGTTTCTACAACTTTGACGCTGCATATGTCGCCAGCAAAGGGCTAAGGTATAATTCAGCGGCGGCGGCCGCAACCAGCGTGCTGAGGGCAACGCCGAAACGCCGGAAATTCTCTTTGCCTTTTATCGAGACGTTTTGCTTCCGCAAAGCCGAACCGAGCAACTCCTTGCTATTGAGGAAACCCTGCGCGCCCAGCCAAAAGAGAGCCGGGAGGCTGAGCAGAAGCGGAAGCCCCATCAAGGAAAGGGAAAAAACTGTTCCGTTCCAAGCTCCGAAGACACGGGCGCAGGACGCGATGGCGTAGGAGACGAAAAATCCTCGGGCGCATACGGTGACCGGGATCAAAACGACGCCCGGGATGGCAAACCCGAACAGAAAACAGAGAGCCGGATACAAGACCACATCCATCAATGCTCGGCCGACCGTCGGGCCGGGTACGATGTTCCCGGCAATCGGCAGCAGGTAATCGGCAACCGCCCCGTCTGCCTCGGCACCGCCCCGCGCCGCAAAGAGGCAGCCTGCCGTGATCCCGGCGAGAAAAGCCAGCGCGACCGTTCCCAATGCGACCGAATACGAAGAAAGCGGGAATTTACGTTCCATAGGGGATCCCTCCTTCGCCTAGCGTAAGCTTGGCATATAAGGAATCCTATGAAGAAGAGACAAGCTCTATACCTCTATTGCGGCAAGCGTCCATCCCGGCTCTGAAAGCATTGTCCAAACCGGCTTCGTCAAAAGCGCGGAAAGCCGCTTCTGTCATGCCTCCCGGAACCGCCACCCCATTGGCCAGTTCTCCGGCCGTTTTCTTGGTTTCCATGATCATTTTTGCCGCGCCCAACATGGTTTGGGCAATGATTTGATTGGCTTCAAACGAATAGATGCCGTTCTGCTCCGCCCATTCAGTCATAATAGAAGCTATGCGGAAAAAATAGGCGACCGCGCTTCCGCCCAAAGCGGTTGCGGCATTGATCAGTTCTTCTTTGAGAAAAACGATATTTCCCGAGCTTTTGAAAATACTGGACGCCAGCTCGAAAAAGCGGTTGGGCACATCGCTTCCGGGGAGGGCAAATACCGTTGAACCGGCTCCGTAAGCCAAAGGCAGGTTTGGCATGGCGCGGAGTACGGCCACATTGCCCGGCAGACATTCCTTTATAGAGGATACCGTTACGCCCGCGGCGATCGAGAGGACGCATTTCCATGCCGTTTCGGGGGCAATCTCCTCAAGGACGGTTTTAACGGTATCGGGACGCACGGCCAAGAGGATGAGGTCGGCGTTCCTGACCGTTTCCAAATTACTTGAGCTCACCTTGCAGCCCTGTTCGGCAAATGGTTCCAGTTCGGAAGGCACAGGCGAGGAGATATGTACCTTGTCCGTCGGGAAAAGGTTGGTATTCAAAACGGCTTTCAATATGGCACTCCCCATGTGACCCGCACCGATCATACCGAACCGCATTCCGCCAACTCCTCTCACAATACATATATTGTACGGGATATAGACGAAAAAGACAAGAAGCAAACGGCATAATAGCTGATTTCTGTCATTATAACCAAATATTATGTAAACGGAGTTATGTAAACCACGCAACCAACGCCGCCTTTCCCCTGCTCTGCCGGTGTTTTGATGTCAAGATGTGGTATCCGCTCAAACAGATGGGTGCAGATGTGGCAAAAAATGAAAAAACAGACAGGGAAATCCCTGTCTGTTAATATTATCCAATCTTCAGCGATTTATTCCGCCATTTCCGCCGTTTTTAGGTAAATTGCACAGTCCAGCCTTTTTTTGCCAAGCGCGCAGCCAAGCCGGTCGGCCTTCATCATATCGCCGTTAACGGTCAAATTGGCGGCGGCGCATCCCCCGCCGCAGAAGTATTTGATGCGGCAATTTTGACATTCCTCTCTGGAATTGGCGTCCAAGGCCTTGAACAGGGATGAGACGTCTTTTGAAAATTGCCCGTCTAAAACGCTGCCCATGCGGTATTTTTCCCTGCCCACAAACTGATGACAGGGGTAGACGTCCCCTTCCGGCGTAACAGCGGCATACTCCACTCCGGCTCCGCAGCCGCGCAGTCTTTTATAAACACACGGCCCTTGCGAGAGGTCAACATTAAAGTGGAAAAATGAAAAGCTGCCGTCCTCTTCCATGAACTTGCACAATTTTTCATACTCGGCGGTCAGCTTCGGAAGGTCGCCTTCCGACAAGGCCAGCGGATGACCGGGCGGAAGGACGGCGGGTTCTAGGGAAATGTTGGCAAAGCCCAGTGAAGCGAGATGCTTTATATCCTCAGCAAAATCGAGGTTTTGCTTGGTGTATGTACCCCGGACATAGTAGTCGCCTGTCCGGGTTTCAATGACGCGTTTGTATTTTGGAATCAAAGAGTCGTATGATTGTCCCCGGTGCCTATCGTTGACCTCTCTGCGACCGTCAAGGGAAAGGACAAGGTTGTCCATTTCGGCGTTCAGATACCCGATCGTTTCTTCGTCCAGCAATAAGCCGTTGGTGGTCAGGGTGAAACGGAAGTGTTTTTCCGGGGCTTTCTTTTTGGCGTATGCAACGGTATGTTTCACCGTATCTAGCGCAAGAAGGGGTTCGCCGCCGAAGAAATCGATTTCGAGATTTTTCCGCCCGCCGCAGCGTTCCAGCAGGTAATCCACGGCGCGTTCGGCGATTTCCGGTGCCATGACCGAGCGCGACCCGGTGCCGAAGTCGCCGGTTTGGGCAAAGCAATAGGCGCAGCGCAGATTGCAGTCGTGCGAGACGTGCATACAGAGAGCTTTCAAGGGAAGGTCTGCCGTTCTGCCCGATGGCTGCTCCTGTTCCGGCTCGGTGAAGAGCAGCCCTTCGGCTTGCAAGGTTTGCAGTTCCTTCCATGCCTCCGCCTGCTCTGGCAGCGTGACGCTGCACCCAATGGCGGCTGTGGCCGCAGGACTGGGGTTTTGCTGTCCTACAAGCTGTAAAACATCGAAAGCGGCGCGATCCAACTCGTGTACCGCGCCGCTCTCTACGTCTAAAACGATATATCGCCCGTGTAACTCGTATGCGTGGATCACCGCGCCGCCGCCGTCGGCCGCTTGCCTGTGCGGGGATTCTCACATTTTTGGTTGGCGACGGTGCAGGAGGTTTTGCAGGCCGACTGGCAGGATGTGCGGCATTCGCCGCAGCCGCCGTGCGGGACGGTCTGTGTTAAAGTCTTGCGGTTGACCGTTTTGATATGCTTCATGACCTATGGACACCCTTTCGTACTTTTGGCTTTTGAAACGCTCCGGCCATCGCGGGCAGAACAGCCATCAGGAAGATGAGCAATCCGTGCCTCGCGGGCGGGAATGCGAACAGAAAACCAAGAATCAGCAAAACAAGGAAAAGACAGCTTCCGGTCAGCGCGGCAATGGGCAGTTTGCGGCTTTCCGAACGACGCGAAGCCATCCGTCCGCCCAAGAATGCCCCGGCGGCTTCGGCAATCAAAACCGCCGCAATCGCTTTTTCCGGCGACAGGATGCCGCCGATGACCAGGAAAGACGCGAAAATCAGGAGTATAATGGTTACAGCCAGTGATAACAACGTACATTTGAGGATCAGACGGCCGATCCCTTTGGCCTCTTCTTTTTGCGGCATAGTAAAACCTCCCGTTACTCTATGCCACAATGTATGCGGATAAGCCTAAGGTTAGTCCGAGATTTTTTGCTCGCGTGACGAAATCGCGCCGCGGACGATGGTGACGCGGGTGCGCTCGGCACTGGTTTCGATGGTGACCAAATCGTCTTTGATCTGCACGACTTTGCCGACGATACCGCCGATCGTTGTCACTTCATCGGAGACGATCAGGTCGCTGCGGAGTTTGGCCGCCGCTTTCTTCCGTTTGCTCTCCGGCCGGATGATCATAAAGTAAAATACGGCTACCAGCGGAATGAGCCAAATGAAGGTTGACATCAGCGCAAGAGGGCCGGGTGATGGCTGTTCGCCGCCCTCGCCGCTCTCTCCTGCGCCGTCTTCGGCAAGCACGGCCGGAGCCAGCAGCAAAGCAAGAACCAGTATAATGGCTAAGGGTTTTGAGAGTTTTTTCATCGTTTTCATGGGTTCACCTCCTAGCATAACTTGTCCATTATAAACCACTATTTCGGAGATTGCAAGTGGAAATGCAGATGGGCGACCGTTTGCCCCGCGTCCGCCCCTGAATTGGTGACGACGCGGAACCCTTCGGCGACGCCGAGCTGTTCCGCCAGTTTGGGAATGACCGTCCAAATATGCCCCAGCAGGGCGGCGTGGTGTTCGGTTATCGCGGCGGCAGAAGGGATATGCTCGCGCGGCACGATCAGCGCGTGAACCCGGGTTTGCGGCTCTATGTCATAGAAAGCAACGCACAAATCATCTTCATAGATTTTTTCCGAGGGGATCAGCCCTTCGATGATCTTGCAGAATATGCAATCCATATCTGTTACCCCTTCCCGTTTAACAATGCGGCAATCTGTTTTTCAGCTTCATTCAAGCGGCTGGCGTCTGTTCCCCCGCCCATGGCGACGTCGGGGCGTCCGCCGCCGTTGCCGCCGCATACGGAGCAAGCTATTTTCACAATGTCACCCGCTTTGATGCCCTTGTTCATCGCGTCTTTACCGCACACCGCGCAAAAGGTGATTTTACCGTCTTCCACCGCGTATAAAACGGCGATAATATCTGCTTGTTTATCACGCAGCTTTGCGCCGGTGTCACGCAGAGCCGCGGCATCCTGACATTGTGCGAACAACCATGTAAAGCCATTGACTTGACGGGACTGATGCAGCATCTCATCAACCGCTCCGCCCGCCAGCTTGCTTTGCAGCGCTTCGTTTTCCTTCTTCAGCCGTTTATGCTCGGCCATAAACAACGAGATACGCTCGGCAAACTCGCCCGGTGCGGCTTTGAACTGCTCGGCGGCCGCCCGCAGGCGTTCATCGGTCATTTGCGCGAGTTCTAAAGCGACAAGCCCGGTGACGGCCTCGATCCGGCGCACCCCGGCCGCGATGGAGCTTTCGGTTGTGATGCGGAACGACCCTGCTTTGGCGGTGTTGTCCAAATGCGTCCCGCCGCACAGTTCCATGCTGTAACTCCCCATCGACACAACGCGGACAGTCTCTCCGTATTTTTCAGAGAAGAGTGCCATCGCGCCGCGTTCCTTTGCCTCGGAGGGAGACATGGTTTCAACGGAAACGGGATGACCCAAAAGGATATGTTCGTTGACTTCCCGGTTGATCTGTTTGATTTGCTCGGGCGTCAGGGCGGAAAAATGGGTGTAGTCAAAGCGGAGGTGGTCGGGTTCGACTTGGGAACCGGCCTGTTCGACGTGATCGCCCAAGAGTCCGCGCAATGCTTTTTGCAGAAGATGGGTCGCGCTGTGGGCGCGCATGACGGCGGCGCGGCGTTCGGCGTCAACCGCCGCGATGGCGTATTGACCTTTTTTTATCTCCCCTTCGGTTGTTTCGCCGATATGCAGTATCTTGCCGTCCGCCAGTTTTTTCACGCCGTCTACACGGAAAACACCGTCCGGGCCGGTGATGGTTCCCGTATCGGCGCATTGGCCGCCGCTTTCGGCGTAGAATGGGGTCTTTTCCAGCACAAGCACATCGTCGGACACCGCTAAGACGGCCTCTTTGGAGGATAAAACGTCATATCCGATAAATTCTGTGACAACATCTTTATCAAGCCCCAAATCGAGCGTCGCCCAGTTGGAGATGCCCAGTTGGGCGCGTGCTTCGCGCGCCCGTTTACGCTGCTGCGTCATCAGTTCGTCAAACCGCTCCCGGTCAAATTCCAAACCTTGCTCCCGCAATATCTCGAGCGTCAAATCAACCGGGAAACCATAGGTGTCGTATAGCAAGAACACCTCGTCGCCGCTGAGTTTCTTATCCTGCATATGACGGACAATCTCTCCCTGAAGCAGGGAAAGCCCGGCGTCTATCGTCCGCTGAAAACGTTCCTCTTCAATGCGGATGACCGTTTTGATCGTTTCGGCGCGCTGGAGAAGCTCGGGATAGGCTTCCCCGCTTTCCTGAATGACCGTTTCGGCCAAGTCGCATAAAAACGGTTTGGTAACGCCCAGCAGCCGCCCGTGGCGGGCGGCGCGGCGCAGCAAGCGGCGCAGGACATAGCCGCGTTTTTCGTTGCTCGGCTGTACGCCGTCGCAAATCAGCATAACGGTGGAACGGATGTGATCGGTGACGATGCGGAGGGATTCGCCGCTTTTTTCACTCCGGCTATACTCCACACCGCATATTTGACTCATATGCCGGCGTATCCGAGTGATGGTGTCCACCTCGAAGACGTTGTCCACTCCCTGCACCACGCAGGCAAGCCGTTCCAGCCCTCCGCCGTAGTCGATATTCTTCTGTGAGAGTTCGGAATAATTACCCTGCCCGTCGTTGTTGAGCTGGGTGAAAACGTTGTTGCCGACCTCGATAAAACGATCGCAGTCGCACCCCGGCTTGCAATCGGGGCTGCCGCAGCCGTTCTCCGCGCCGCGGTCGAAATATATCTCGGAACACGGGCCGCAGGGGCCCGAGCCGATTTCCCAAAAGTTGTCTTCCTTGCCCAGCCGAACCACGCGGGATTCGGGGACGCCGATCTCTTTCACCCAGATGTCCCACGCTTCGTCGTCCTCAAGATAGACCGAGGGATAGAGCAGCTCCAGGTCAATCCCCATCACCCGGGTCAAAAGTTCCCACGTCCACGCGAGGGCCTCGCGCTTGAAATAGTCGCCGAACGAAAAATTTCCCAGCATCTCAAAAAAGGTGCAGTGGCGGCTTGTCTTCCCGACATTTTCAATGTCGATGACCCGGACGCATTTCTGACAGGAAGTGATCCGTTTGGACGGGGGTTTGGCGTCTCCTGAAAAGTAGGGCTTCATGGGAGCCATGCCGCTGCTGACCAGCAGCATCGAAGCGTCCCCTTCGGGGATGAGGGAGAACGAGGGCTGGCGCAGGTGATCTTTGGATTCAAAAAAGGAGAGGTATTTTTCGCGGATTTCGTTGAGTCCCATCTTTTGCACGTTTGACAGTCCTTTCTATTTGTAACCGCCCTTTTAGAAGGGTGCGGCGTCTTTGCTGTTGATAAAATTGAGGAATTCCTTTTCGGTATTGAAAAAGCGGTGGGTGCGGTCGACATGCAGCGCGTAGTACAGATATTTTTCACTGCCAGGATACATGGCGTCGTTGATGGCTTGGTTACCGGCCGAACAGATGGGGCCCGGCGGAAGCCCGGTATGCAGGAAGGTGTTGTACGGGCTGTCGATTGTCCTGCCGATCAATACATCCTCCTGAGATTGAATGTTGTCTTTCCCCATCAGGTAGACCGATGTGGCGTCGACTTGCAGCGGCATATTGTTTTTCAGCCGGTTCCAAATGACGGTGGATATATTTTTCATTTCGGCGTCGTTGGCCGCCTCCATTTGGATGAGCGAGGCGATGGTGAGAATCTCGTTGAGGCTGTAATCAATATTGCTCAACCGGGTCTTCTTTGAATTGGGGATTTGCGCGTTGAATTTATCGAGGAGTTTCAGCAATGCCGAACGGGGATTCCAATCTGTGTAGAAGGAGTATGAATCCGGGAAGAGGTATCCTTCCAGCCGCCCGGGAGCCATCGGCACATCCTCGAGAAACCAATAGCCAAACTCCTCTTCATCGGCTGTTTCCAACAACCGCTCCAAATCGCATACCCCCGCGTCGGCAAGGATGGTCAGCGTCTCCAACAACGTCTTGCCCTCGGGAATGACGACCCATACCTCTTCCCGGATGGTTACGGTGACAAAACTTTTCACAATGGCGTTATAATCGAGGGTACTGCTAATGAGATACTCTCCCGGCTCTATCTTTTCCTCGGCATGGGAAAAGTCACAATATAACTTAAATAGCCAGGCATGGTTGATGATGCCGAGGTCGGCCAGCTCGCGCGAAAGCTCCCGAATGGTAAATTCCTCAGGGATGGTGATGACCGCTTCTTTTTCCTGCTTTGTCAAGGAGAGAACATCGTTGATGCAGTTCCATCCGAAAATAGCCAAGAAAAGCGAAACACTGGCGATCAATAAAAAATAAAGAATCCCTCGCAGGCAGCCTGTGTTGGCCTGCGGTTTGGCCTCAAACTCTACCTTGTTGTACCCTTCCTCCGGCATTGTACCCTCCTTCGCCAAGCAAAAAACCTGTTTTTAACGTAACGACCTCATCGATCGGAACATCCCAAGCATCGCGGGGCAGCCGTTCCAGCAGCCGTTCCGGGCGGCAAAGCCCGATTGTTCTACACCTTTTTCCGCTAAGCCAGCGGTCGTAATACCCTCCGCCCCTGCCCAAACGGAACCCGTCACGGTCAAAGGCAATGCCGGGGACGATCACAACCGCCGGATTGTTCACAATCTCCGCTTCACCGGGCGGTTCCCATAAGCCGAACCGTCCGCGCCGGAGTTCAGAAAAACCTGTTATCCTCCGTGCCGTCATCACACCGTTCGCCCCGCAGAGCGGCACGGCCAGCGGGATACCGCGTTTCAAGCAAGTACACAGGATAGGGATGGTGGAGCATTCATCGATCCCGCTGATATAGCAAAACACGCTTTCCGGCAGTCCACTGGATTCCCAAGACATAACGACCGACCGCGCGGCGGCACCGTCATCGGCAAGCGGCGGTGTCAGACGCCGCAATTCCGCCTTGGTCAAACCGGATTGCGCCATGGGGTTAAAAGCTCTTCGCTCAATGCGTCGGCTTTGACTTCACCGAGCAGTGCCGAAACCAAAGTGATCCCGAATACGATGGAAGCCCCCGGCCCCCGCCCCGTGATCAAAGTCCCTTCGCGTACCCAAGGGCGGCCGAGCACATAGGCTCCGCCCTGTTTTACCCGCTCCGCCACCGACGGATGACAGGTAACGGTGCGGTCTTTGAGCAAACCCATATCCGAAAGCATCATCGGCGCGGCGCAGATGGCTCCAAGCGGCGTTTCGTCCCGGAAAGCGGCTTCAACCAAAGAACGGACGCCCGGCGAAGCGGACAGGTTTTCAACGCCTTTCAGCCCGCCCGGCAAAACAATCATCTCCGCTCCGGTGCTGATTTCACCAAGCGGAATATCGGCTTCCAGCTTCATGCCTCGCGCGCCTGTCACCGTCATACCGGTGACCCCGACGGTTTTGGTATCGACACCGGCTCTGCGCAAAACCTCTGTGACGGTGACGGCTTCCATTTCCGCCAAACCATCCGCAAGAAAGACAAAGACCATAAACCTTTTCCCCCTAGGTATACAGTAAATTGATATACGGCGGCGGCTGAATGCCGGCGGTGAACGGTTTGATGCAAGCGGCGCGTTCACAATCGGGCGTACCGGGCGGCACAGGGACACGCTCCAACAGCCCGCGCTCGTCCCCCGCTGTGTAACCGTTCAATCCGATCATAACGGTATAACCGAGCAATATCGTCTCCCACTCATACCCATCGCGTTCGGCGCGGTGCGGGAAGGCTTCGTTGTACCATGCGGAGAGTACCGGAATATCGTTGTTCGACGCCCGCCGAGGGGAATATAGCGGCTCGCTTTCGGCCACCGGCATGGAGCCGCGCATGGTCAGGCCGAATTTGGCGTAATACCGCGCCAGCTCCGCCGAAGCGGGGATCAGCATGGCGCAATCATACTCTTCTTCTTCAATCGTTTTCACAGCCTGCTTTAATAACTGTGCGGCCAGCCCTTGCCTCCGGCAGGCCGGGTCGGTCGCCACCCCCATGATGTAACCGGCTTTGTAAACCGCATCCCCCAGCCGCAGGGATCGCGGCAGGATGTGCAGCATGGAGACAGGTTTTTGGCTGTCGGTAACGATCAAGGCTTGTTCCGGGCGGTAATCGCGGCTGAAGAAGGCTTCATCCGGCAGAAAAGCGGTCTCCCAAAGGGGGCGCAGATCGTCGGTTTCCCGCGCCTGCCGTATGTCAAACGCCATCCCGGAACCTCTTCCGCACCTCCGCCGCCTCCCCGCAGCTCATTGTCCCCTCGCCGCAGGAACCCCATACGCAGGCAGGCCCCGCTTTGGCAAAGAGGATAGGGGTGTTTTCCCGCGCCAGCGCAAGCATCTGTCCGGCGACCGAGCGAATCTCCCACTGGGCGCGGCGGCAGCAGCGCAGTTTGACAAAATGCAGCAGCTCCCGGGCGTTCATGGTGACGACAATGTGGGTGCAGCAGGCGTTGGGCAGAACGAAACGGGCGTCTTCAGGCGGTATGCCGCGTTCCAGCAGGGCGTTGTACGCCTCCCCCGCCGCTTCCATTGCTCTTTCAAATATCAGATCGGCTTCCCCGTCGGCCTTGACGGTGGGCGGCCGGATGTGGTCGAACTGTTTTTCTTTGACGTAACGCTGGCTTTTCACTGAGAAAGAGGCGATGCGGTGGCGTGTGATCTCGGCCAGCAACGAACGGGATACATTTTCCAGCGTAAAGGTAAACGAAGCGTGCTCCCAAAGGCTGGCGTGACCCAGCGACGCAACCTTTTCCAGCAATTCTGAAACCGCGGCGGCGTCCATTTCATCCAATAGCGCGTTGGGGCCTTTGCTGGAATAACAATTGCGGGCCGCCGCCGCGATCAAACGCTGGGCGTCCGGCGTGGAGGCGATCAGGCGCACAATGGGTTCTTTAACCATGCTTTTTCTCCTGTTTCTTTTGCTTGCGGACGGCACGTTGAAACTTTGGTATGACGAAAAGTCTTTTGATCCGTGACGGCTGGCGCAATGCCCGGTAGAGCCATTCCATGCCGATTGTTTGAATCCATTTCGGAGCCCGTTTCACCGTTCCGGCCAATACGTCTAAAGAACCGCCCAGCCCCGCCATTAAAATGCCGCTCAATGCCTCGCGGTTCCGCTTCATCCAAAGTTCTTGCTTAGGCGTCCCCAAACAAACGGCCAAGAAGTCCGGTTTGGCGTCTTTGATGAGCTGCAGCACCAGTGTATCGCCTTTGAAATACCCGTCATGGGTTCCGCAGACATTCACATTAGGGCAATTTTCCGCCGCCTTTTCCGCGACGCCGGGTTTGCCGCCCAAAAAGAAAACACGCTTACCGTTTTCGGCGCAAGCCGCAAGCATGGCGGAAAACCAATCGGCTCCGGTCACCCGGCAGGGCAGCTCCCGCCTCAGCTTTTTGGCCGCCTTGATAATGCCGATCCCGTCCGCTAAAATCAGATCCGCGCTTGCAACGGCTTCCATGACCGCCGGGTCGGTTCGGCATCCCCAAACGATTTCGGGGTTAGGGGTCACCACAACGCCGCCTGTTTCCATCAGCGTCAGAGCTTTCCGCACCGCTTCCTCCGGCGTGACGGCGTCGAACGGCACGCCCAGTATATCACACCGGGCATTCATAAGTCCATACCGTATATCACAGGGCGGCTCATGCGGTAATCATCCATGAAAAACCCTTCGCCTATATCGGTAACAACCTCGTCTTCTATGGTAAAGCCCATCCTTTTATAGGATTCAATGGCGGTTTGGTTCCCTTTGTTCACCGTCAGCCATATCCGTTTTGCCTTCGGATGCTCGTCGGCGGCGCGGCGGAGAAGGAAACGGGCGATGCCTTTTTTCCGGTATTCCGCGCGGACATATACCTTGCTGATAAAGAGCGAATCGGCTTCCGGCAATGCCCCGCAGTAGGCGACATCATGCTCACCGTCCATCGTCATGTTATAAAAAAAGCCTTTGTTGTGTATATCGTCGGCAATGGCTTCCGGCGACTGAAAGTTTTTGACCATATAGGCGGTCTGTTCCGCTCCGATCAGCGGCGGATAGTATTCCGTCCAAATGTCGGCCGCCAGTGCCGAAAGGCGGTTGATCTCATGGTGGGAAATGACCCTTATCGTTTCAAACATGTTTCTTGACCTCCTCGGCTTGAACCAGCAGTTCCTCCGCCGTTTTGCGCGTGGTGTCGGTCACGGACGAGCCCGCCATGATGCGCGCCAGCTCCTCGATCCGCTCCTCACGGCTGAGTTTTTGAACCCGTGTGACGGTGCGCCCGCCTTCCACCGCTTTTTCCACATGGAAATGCGAATCGGCAAAAGCGGCGATCTGCGGCAGGTGGGTGACGCACAGCACCTGCTTGCGCCGCGAGACTTCGCAGAGCTTTTGCGCCACCCGCTGTGCCGCCCGGCCCGACACGCCGCTGTCCACTTCGTCGAACACCAGCGTTTGCACATCGTCCCCTTCGGCCAAAAGGTTCTTTAACGCCAGCATGATCCGCGCCATCTCACCGCCCGAGGCGATCTTGTTGAGCGGCTTTAACGGTTCGCCGACATTGGCGGCGATCAGGAACCGCAATTGGTCGCAGCCGTCTTCTTTCGGCTCCGTCAACGTAAATTCAATGCTGAACCGCACCTTGCCCATATCCAGCCCAGCCAGTTCTTCGGCCAAACGCTCCTCCAGCTGCCCCGCCGCTTTGACCCTCTGCGCCGTCAGTTCTCCCGCCTCTTTGCGAAGTGATTTTTCAGCGCGGGTGATTTCACTGTCCAGCCCGGCCAAGCGTTTGTCGGCGGTTTCGAGCGATTCAAGCTCGGCTTCCCAAGCCTCCCCGGCTTTGATGACGCCGGAGATGTCCATATTGTGTTTCCGGCACAATTTATTTAGCGCGTCGAGCCGTGTTTCGATTCTTTCGAGTTCTTCTTCCGACTCTTCCATATCGTCATAAAAGCCCCTCGCCTCTTCGGCGCAATCTTTCAGCGCGTATTGCAAATCGTTCAGCCGTTCCGCCAACCCTTCCATCTCTTCGGAGCGACGCGCCGCCTGACTGAGCGAACCGGCGGCATCGGCGGCGAGGTCGCAGGCTCCCCGTGTCTCCTCGTCGCCGTAGAGGGCGTGATAGGCTTCATTGAGAGATTGCCTGATCTGCCCCGCGCTGCGCAGCGTTTTTCTCCGCGCCGACAATGCTTCGTCTTCTCCCGCTTTTGGAGCCAACTCGCGCAGTTCTTCGAGCCTGTGCGTGAGGATGTCGATGCGGGCGGTTTTCTCGTCCTCGGCCATCGAGAGCGTTTTCCGCTCGTCCAGCAATTTGCGGTATGTTTGATACAGAACACTGTAATGTTCCAAGCTGCATCCGGCAAAGGCGTCCAGATACCGGATATGCGTCTCCTCGCGCAGCAAAGCCTGACTGTCGTGCTGGCCGTGGATATTGACTAGATTGTCGCCCATTTCGCGCAGGGCGGATAGTGTGACCGGCTTGCCGTTGACCCGGCAGAGGCTGCGCCCGTCTTCTCGCAGCTCTCGTTGAATCTGCAATTCCTCTTCTTCGTCCTGCGCGCCGCGCGCGCCATTGGATCCAGCGTCACGCTGGAATATGCCGCTGACTTCGGCTGTGTCATGGCCGGAACGGATCAGGTCACGGGAAGCGCGCTGCCCTAAGAGGGCACTCAGGGCGTCGATCACGATCGACTTACCCGCGCCTGTTTCGCCGGTCAAGACGTTCAGCCGCGCGTCGAAGGCGATGTCGCCCAGCTCGATGACGGCAATATTCTCAATGTGCAGAAGGGAGAGCATACGGCACCTCTCTTATGATTGTCCCAAAATAACCCGCAGCTGTTCCAGCAGCCCCTTGGCCGACGATTCATTGCGCAGGGCGATAAAGGCTGTGTCATCCCCCGCCAGTGTGCCCACAACCATCGGCGACGGCATGGTGTCCAGCGCGGCGCAAGCCGCTTGTGCCATACCGGGCAGCGTTTTGATCACAACAAGGTTTTGCGCGGCGTCGATATTGACGACGCTCTCGCGGAAGATGGTGCGGAGCCGTGTTGAAAACGCGTTGTCGGGCGGTTCGGACGGCAGCGCGTAGCGGTAGGTTCCCCTATCGGAAAGGGTTTTGTGGATACGCAGGGATTTGATGTCGCGGGAAATGGTTGCCTGTGTGACAGGATACCCCTCCTTTTCCAATAAGGTTTGGAGTTCCTCCTGTGTTTCCACAGCCTGCCTGCCGATGATTTCTGCCAGCTTGGCCTGACGAAGGTTTTTCATGTGCTGTCACTCCTTAAAGTCTGTGTAATCGTACATTGTCTATGAAACTGTGTTCATCCGGCTCCAAACATAGAAGCGGGTGGTTAGAAACGCGTATCTCAATGCGTTCGTCTTGTTCCAGGCGGCGCGGCGCGCATCCGTCTGCCGACAGATATATATGACGGCGTTCGGTAAACGAAGGCGTCACCGTGACAACTCTGTCCGGCGCGATGACAAAGGCGTGCGCGTGCGATGTATGGGCGCAGATGGGCGTGATCAGGGTGGCATTGAGGTCGGGGTCGACCACCGGCCCGCCCGCCGAAAGGGCATATCCGGTCGATCCGGTCGGGGTGGAAATGATGACCCCGTCACCGAGAAATGACCCCAAAGGACGGCCGTCCACCCCAATATCCAATGAGACGGTCTGCACCGTCATACCGCGCGAAAAGGTAAAGTCGTTGACAGCTATGCCGTTTTCCATTTGCAGAACCGGGCGTTTTTTCACCTTGAAGGAAGCGATGTCTTTCAAACGGCCTAGGTTATCGGGGTCTATATGCGCCAAATATCCCGTATGCCCGAGGTGTATGCCCAAAACCGCCGCGCCGTGAAGAAAGGCCGCCTTTGCACAGCGCAGTAATGTTCCGTCGCCGCCTAGAGACAGCGCGGCATACGCGCCGTCGAAAACGCTTTCGTCCCCGTCAAAGACAACACAGGAAACCCCGGCTTCCGCCAAAACGGACATGGCCGCTTTGGTCACAAGCCCTTCAGGGTCTTTATTCTGATTGACGAAGAGTACGATTTTCATACAAGCTCCTTATGCGCGTTGTTTACGATTTCTTCGATCACATCATCCGTTATAGAGGATTCAGCTCCGGCTTGAAGAAAGGATAAAAATTCGATGTTGCCTTTCGGCCCTTTGATCGGTGAAAAGGTAATCCCCTTTACGCCACATCCCGCTTCATCCGCTATGCGGACATGCTCCTGCAAAACCTCGGTATGCGTCTCCGCCCCGCGCACCACGCCGCCCTTCCCCACCTTTTCACGCCCGGCCTCAAACTGCGGTTTGACCAGGCATACCACCGGCGCGCCGTCTCGCAAGACCGTTCTCACAGCGGGCAGCACCAGCGAAAGCGAGATAAACGAAAGATCGAGGACTGCCATATCTGCGGCTTCGCCGCCGAGCAGTTCTTTGGTCACATTCCGCAGGTTGCACCGTTCGGAGCATGTCACACGCGGGTCGTTCCGCAATGTCCACGCCAACTGCCCGTAACCCACGTCAACAGCCCAAACATGAGCCGCGCCGTGTTTCAAGAGGCAGTCGGTAAACCCCCCGGTGGACGCGCCGCCGTCGAGGACGCGCAAGCCGGACACGTCAATGGAAAACGCGCGCAGCGCTTTCTCCAGCTTAAACCCTCCGCGGCTGACATAAGGGCAATCCTTCTCCCGAACCTCGATTTCGCTGTCCGGGGCGATCCCTGTGCCGGGTTTGTCCTCTTTTTGCCCGGAAACATAGACGCCGCCGCTCATAATGGCGGAGCGGGCGCGTTCCCGCGTTGCAAAATACCCTTTCCGTACAAGCAAAACGTCCAGCCGTTCCTTCTCAGCCATACAGCCGACCCGCGTTTAACGCCGCCGATATGGTTCCCGCGATGGAAACGGCGTCAAGGCCGCAGTATGTGAGGAGTTCCTCGGCCGACCCGTGCGGGATGAAGCGATCCCCGGTATTCAACGGGACTCCGCCGATCAAACGGCATACGTATCCGGGGTTGTCTTCTAAAATAAAGACCGAGCCGGAGCAAAGCGATTCGATGTCCTCCAGCGGTTTCAACGAGGAAACCTTTACAACGCCTGTGGATACGCCCTGTTGTTCCAACAATTCGGCGGCTTCCAAGGCAATATGCGTCATCATGCCGTAGGTGACAATGGTGGCGTCGCGCCCGGCCGGGAGAACCCCGATTTCCTCCCCCTCACAGCCTTTCGGGTAACGGATGGCGACAGGGGTACCCAGTTCCAGCGCGCCGGATAACATTTGACCCAATTCGGCGAAAGAAGCCGCCGCCCACAGCGTCATGTTGGGGATGCCGGAAAGGAAAAGCGGGTCGAAAACGCCGTGGTGGGTTTCCCCGTCCTCGCCGGACAGCCCCGCATGGCTGACCGCAAAGACCACCGGAAGGTTTTGCAGGGCAACGTCGTGGACGATTTGGTCATATGCCCGCTGCAAAAAGGTAGAGTACAACGCGACGACAGGGCGCAACCCCTGTTTTGCCATCGCCGCCGCCATGGTAACAGCGTGGCTTTCCGCGATGCCAACGTCGAAAAACCGCTTCGGGAAGCGTTTGGCGAACAGATCAAGCCCGCAGCCCGACTGCATGGCGGCTGTAACAGCGACGACGCGGGGGTCGGCTTCGGCCAATTCAACCAGCTTTTCGCCGAAGCAGCGGGCGAAAGAAGGTTCTTCGCCGTTGACCGCTTCTCCTGATTTGATATGGAATTGCTTTACGCCGTGGTAGGCACCGGGGTTGCGTTCCGAAAATGGGTACCCGCGCCCTTTTTGGGTGACCAAATGGATCAGCACGGGCTTTTTCATGGCCGCCGCCCGGCGCAGCAGATAGGCAACGGTTTTGACGTCATGCCCGTCGGCCGGGCCGAGGTACTCAAACCCCATTTGGGAAAACATCGACCCGGGGATAAGCGCGTCTTTGAGCATCGCTTTTCCCCGGCGGATGGCCTTGCCGACCATCTTGCCGCCCGGCAGCGGGTCGAGGACTTTGTGGGTAAAGCGTTTTGCCTTGAAATACTGCGGTTTTAAGCGCAACCGTGCCAAATGGCGTGCCACGCCGCCGACGTTTTTACGAATCGACATACCGTTATCGTTGAGGACGACGATCAGCGGTTCGCCGCTCTGCCCGGCGTCGTTCAACCCTTCGTAAGCCAATCCCCCGGTCAAGGCTCCGTCACCCAAAACGGCGACGCATCTGTAAGTTTCACCCAGCAAAGACCGCGCCCGCGCCATCCCCAAAGCGGCCGACACCGAAGTGGAGGCGTGCCCGGCGATAAACGCGTCGTGGCCGCTCTCCGAAGGCTTGGGGAACCCCGACATTTCGCCGAGGGCCCGCAGCGAGGCAAAACCGTCTTTCCGCCCGGTCAGGAGTTTGTGGGTGTAGCACTGATGCCCGACGTCGAAGACAATGCGGTCGAGCGAAGTGTCAAAAACACGGTGCAGGGCGACCGTTAACTCAACCACGCCGAGATTGGACGCCAAATGCCCCCCTGTTTTCGAGATGTTTGTAATCAGGAAGCGGCGTATATCGGCGCAAAAACGCTCCAGCTCATGTGCGGGCACCTTCTTCACCGACCCTATATATTTTTCAAAGAGACCCTTCATCGTGTATCCTCCAGGGATCGAACCAACTCTTCCATGAAAGAAGTCTCCTCAAAAATAGATAAATGGCGCAACGCTTTTTGATAGGTATCCCGCGCTGTTTGCTTGTCATTGATCTCTCCGTCGGCATAATCGTCGGCGTATTGGAACGCCAGCCCAAAGTCTCTTCCAAACAGGCGGGCGGCGTCCTCTTTCTCCGGCGAAGCGTCCGCAATGATACAGCCTGCCGCCGCTGCCGCGATAAACAACGCCGCTGTTTTATAGCGGTAAATCTCTTCCAATGTAACAGCTGGGTTCCGATGGAGGTCAAGCTCCTGCCCGCCCGCGATGCCGTAAACCCCGGATGCATAGGCAATCGTATAAGCCGCGCGGTTGACTCTTTCGGCGGGGATGGTTTCCGATTGCCGGAGCATCAGCTCAAAGGCCGATGACAGAAGCGCGGAACCTGCCAAAAGGGCGGTTGATTCGCCGAAAACTTTATGACAAGAGGGTTTGCCGCGCCGGACATCATCGTTGTCCATGCAGGGGAGGTCGTCGTGAATGAGCGAATAGACATGCACCATTTCCAAAGCGCAGGCAAACGGCAAAGCCTCCCGCCAACGTCCGCCGCCCATCCGGCAGAACTCCAGCAGCATCACCGGGCGCAGACGCTTCCCGCCGTCTAACAGGTTGTACCGCATGGCCTCAACCAGCCTCTTTTGCGGCAGCGCGGACATGGGAAGGGCTTCTTCAAGCGTTTTTTGGATGGCTTCTATATACTCACACAGCAACGCTTCATTCTGTTGGTTCAAATGTCACTTCCTCCACTTGATCGGCGGTTTTGACCAGTTTGGTCACCCGCTGTTCGGCTTTTTGCAGAAGGGTTTGGCAATGCCCGGCCAGCTTCGCCCCTTCCTCAAAGAGCTTGATCGAATCCTCCAGCGGGGTGTCACCCCGTTCGAGGTCACGGATGATCTCATTGAGCCGGTTGACCGATTGCTCGAAATCCAATTTCTTCTCAGCCATTTATCCAATCCCCTCCACGCGGCTTTTGAGAAAACCGTCGCTTAACCGTATGTTTAGCAGTTCGCCATTCGCGGTATCGTTCACCGAACGGACGGGGATGCCGCGTTCGTTCTCCGCGACGGCGTAACCGCGCGCCAGCACTTTGAGCGGGCTGAGGGCGTCCATCCTTGCCGCCAGTGCCGCCAATGCCTTACCCCGGGGCGACGAGCCCCGTTCCCAACCGTTCATCAGGCGTTCGGACAATCTGTCGAGCTGCTGCCGTTTATCGCTGAAATAACGGTCGGGAGACAGTTTTCGGCGGGTCTCCCCTATTCGGGAAAGCCACTCTTCACAGTCCGGCGCGATGATCTCAGCGGCGTGGCTGGGCGTCGCAGCCCGCACATCGGCAACGAAATCGGCGATGGTGACGTCCGGCTCATGCCCGACCGCGCTGACCACCGGAAGGACGCTTGCGAAAATGGCGCGCGCCACCCGTTCGTCGTTGAACGCCCACAAATCTTCCAAAGAACCGCCGCCCCGCCCGGTGATGATAACGTCGGCGACATTGTGTTTATTGCAATACCGCAACGCGGAAACGATCTCACCCGGGGCTTCTTCGCCCTGCACCCGCACGGGAGCGACGATCAGCCGGCATAACGGCCAGCGGTGGCCGAAAACGCGGATCATATCCCGCACGGCGGCTCCGGCCGGGCTGGTGACCAACGCGACGCGGCGCGGAAAAAACGGCAAAGGCTTTTTATGGCGGGGATCGAACAACCCCTCGGCTTCCAGCTTCTTTTTCAGTTCCTCGAACGCCAGCGTCAGCGAACCCGCGCCGTCCGGCGTTAACTTGCGGCAATAGAGCTGATACTGTCCGTCGCGGGGATAGACCGAAACCCGCCCCGCCGCCAGCACCGACATGCCGTCCGATGGCTGAAAAGAAAGCGATTGCGCGTCGCCTTTGAACATGACCGAACGGAGGACGCTGCCCGCGTCTTTGAGGGTAAAATAGTGGTGCCCCGACGGGTAACGCTTATAATTGGAGATTTCCCCGCGCACCAAAACGCTTTCTAAAATCTCGTCAAACTCAAAAAGACGGCGGATATGCTCAGTTAGTTCGGATACGCTGACAGCTTCCCTCATCCAAGCTCCTCCCGGATAAAGCTCCCCAATATACCATTCACAAATGCGGCGGTCTCAGCTGTTTCGTATTTTTTAACGATCTCGACCGCCGCGTTGATGGCCGCGGCATTCGGCACATCGGGGCGATAAAGGATTTCATACATGCAAACCCGCATAACGGCGACCGCGACGCGTGATATACGGCCGAAACTCCAGCCGGACGCGTGTTTTTCAATGTAACCGTCCAATTCGGCCAGGTGTTCGCCCACCCCTTCGGCCACCGTTCTGATATACTGCGCCGATTCACCGTCCGGCGGGTTACTGAACAGTTCGTCCTCTTCCGTCAACCCTTTATAGTAATCAGGGTCTATCCGTTCGTCGATCAGTTCTGCCAAATTGAAGGTAAAATCCTGCGTATATACCGTGTGAACAACAATCTCGCGCGCGGTAATGCGTGTCATGGCCATCCTCCCGCCGAATTATTCCAGTTTACAGTATACATGATGGCTGTATAAAAATCAACAGCAAAAACCCCCGCCTTGCCTTTCGCCGCTTTTTGATATACTTGATAGCAGGAACGAATGAAGCAATACCGAAAGGCGATATTAAGCCGCTCCGCGGTTACACAGGGCTTTACCGCCTGCGTGTTGGAGACTGGCGCATCGTATTTTCCTATCCCGGCAACGACACGGTTCTTATTGAAAGAATCTCCCCGCGAGGAGATGTTTATAAGGGGGTATAACTAATGAACAATGTAAAAAAACAAGCCTTTACGGCATTCGACCTTTTGACTGAGCGGGAGCAAACCCTCGTGTTTGAGCTTATCAAAAGCCTTGCGCCTGACGATAAAGCCACGCCGGAAGACATAGCCGCGCATAAGGCCGCTATGAACGACTACCAGCGCGGGGAAGCCATTCCTATCAACGAAATCAACTGGAACTAATCAATGGTAAAAGGAGATGCCATACCATGAAACGATTTATCAGCGCGGCCCTCACCGCCGCCATCATCCTCGCGTTCATCCCCGGCATGACCCTTATGGCAAGAGCGGAGGATAAAAGTTGGAATGAAGAAACAGGGGAGGGGTGGGAGAACGATTTTGTATATCTTGTCAAAAACGGAAAGGCTACTATTACGGGATACTACGGCTCTGGTGGCAATGTCACAATACCGTCCGAAATCAACGGCTTTCCTGTTGTAGCTGTTAATAAATTTGGATATAACAACCATTCCATCGTGACGAGCGTTATCATCCCCGACAGTGTGACCTCGTTCGATGGGTTCGCAGGTTTTACCGCGCTTACAAGCGTGACTATTGGCAAAGGTGTGACCTTAATTAACGATGGTGCATTCGAGAATTGCACCTCGCTATCAAGCGTAACCATCCCAAACAGTGTGACCACGATTGGCTTTTTTGCGTTCAAAGATTGTACCTCGCTGGCAAATATGACCATCCCCAACGGCGTGACCAAGATTGAACAGGAGACGTTCGAGAATTGCACTTCGCTATCAAGCATAACCATTGGCAACGGCGTGAAAGAGATTCGCAGTAGTGCGTTCAAAAATTGCACGTCGCTAAAAAGCGTGACCATTCCAAATAGTGTGACTGAGATTCACAACGAGGTATTCACTGGTTGCACATCGCTAAAAAGCGTGACTATCGGCAACGGTCTGACCGAAATTAGCAATTCGGCGTTCTCTAACTGTACTTCACTGACAAACGTAGCTATCGGCAACAGCGTGCAGGTGATTGCAGCGCGGGGGTTTGAAGGATGCACCTCGTTAACAAGCGTGACCATCCCAGACAGCGTGACCGTTATTGTTAGTTCTGCTTTCGCTAATTGCACCTCGCTGACGAGCATTACAATACCGAAAAGTGTGACAAACATCCATGAAGAAGTATTTGTCAGTACGCATAAAGACATTACCATTAGTTGTTACACAAATTCTACAGCGCATACTTACGCAAAAAACAACGGCTTAAAATTTAAGTTGCTTGACAGCACGACCACCGACCCCGACCCGAAGCCCGACCCGTCACCAAGCGGCGGTGATACGCCGGAAACCACCCCGTCCGCCGACGGCGGACACCCCTCCCCGGAGGGGAATGAGACTCCCTCGCCGTCCCGCGAGGAAAC
>WRIZ01000011.1 GCA_009782475.1 Oscillospiraceae bacterium
CTCGTGCTCTGTAGTTTGACTGCTCTCGCAATCAAGTTTAGCACAACCTTAAAAACAACGCGACGGCACCCACGTTTCATCCCTCGTTGGTGCCTTTCGCATGAAAGGAATGGTCATACATGAAAAGAGAAACCGAAGAAAAACTTGCTTGCTCACTGACCGCGGAGACAACGGAGCTATTGCCGTTTCTGCCGTATTTGCTTCAAGACTTTTGGGAGCTTGGAATGGATCCTGACGTTGTGATCGAATTGATCGGCAAGCATGTCGGTTCGCCGGGAAACACAAGGGTATTGGATTTGGCTTGCGGCAAAGGCGCGGTATCGGTTAAACTCGCGGAAAGACTCCGCGTCAAGGTAAAAGGTATTGATTTGATCCCCGAATTTATTGAATATGCCAATCAAAAAGCACAAGAGTTTAGCGTTGAACCGTACTGCGATTTTGCGGTTGGCGACATTCACGAAGCGGTGGAAAATGAAAAGGGCTTCGATTGCGTGATTTTTGGAGCGATAGGGGATGTATTGGGCGATCACGCCGAAACACTCAATAAATTGAAAGCAACGGTGAAACAAGGCGGATATATCGTGCTTGACAATTACGATTTCATCAGCGAAAAGCAGTGGACGGCATTATTCAAGGAAACAGGGTTGGAGCTGGTCGAAACGGTTTCCGACGATAGCCCCGTTGAAGGGGATCAAAATGATTCTTATCAGCTTGTTTCCGACAGTGATTCCGGGATGGAGGCAATCATCCGAAGAGCAAACGAGCTGATTGAAAAGCACCCTGATAAGAAGGCTATTTTAGATGGGTATGTCAACAGCCAAAAAAAGGAATATGACGATATAGAGAATCAAAACAGCCTTGACAATGTTACATGGATTTTGCGAAAATCATAGGCGGCAATTTTGCCGGCATCAGCAGTTTATAATCGTCTAAATTGCGTATTGAACGCTTCGATAAACCGCTGCACATCGTCAAACTCGGAAGCCGCCATTTTGAACCGCATCTTGCCGTGACAGGCGACCTTTTTTACCCCGCCGAAGGTATAAGGCGTCATAACCAAACAGCCCGAAACGCCGCCTACGCATTCATACAGATTGTCAAACATCCGCCGGGCAAACGCCGGGTCTGTTTCAGCAAGACGGTTGAGCGTTTCCTCCATCCGGTCGGCTTTGCGCCGTCCCCATGTTTCCGGTTTGCCCTGGGTGAGGATATACCATTGCAGTGTGTGGTAGAGCACATCGTAACTGGGATGGATGGCGTAGGAAAAACCGTAATCGGACGCCACATAGGTGATCTTGTTCCCATTTTTCTCGATCTGCCGTTTGAATTTCACAGGCTTTAACGCCCGCAGCCATTCGTCAAGAGCGGTGATTTTCTCTTTCAGCTCTTGCGGCAGATTGGCGATGCAGCTTTCAAAGGTCGGTTTCCCGTTTGCCGCATTGCCTCCTTTGAAATATGGCGTCTCCGCCCCGGCCGCGGGAGGACGTGCAATACCGGGGGAATCATCGTATTCGGTGATATGAATCGACTTGATGTCCAGTTCGGTGCGTTTCTCGCAGGAAATCCGAATTGGGAAGCCTTCCCCGTTCATTGGGGCGAACAGCGGCGACTTTATGTATTTTTCCCGTTTGGAGTAAAATCGTTCCTCCCCGTTGACCAAAAGCTGCATTTCTTTCAAATCATAGATCAACGTAATGTCAGAATATTCATTCATCGGGATGGTTCCGTTGAACATCAAGGGTTTCAGGTGCGGTTCGCAAATGTCGTCCAGCCGGCGGTTCTCCGACCAATGGCAGCCAAAATCGGCATGACCGCTGCCCACTAAGACGTGCAAAGACGGCGAATCGATTTTCGCCGTGATGTCCATGCGCAGCGGCAGCCGATAACGCCCCGGCAGCTCCATATAATGGACGCATTTTAATCCCGGTTTGCAGCGGTTGAACGCGGACGCGCTTGCAACCGTCATCCAAAGATTGCCGCCCCGCATTTCGGAGAGGGTTTGTCCGCGCGGCGATAGAGACGACAGGTCGATGGTATGTTTTTTCATGGGGGATACCTCTCTCTGTTATTTGCCCCTTTTGTCCGCAAACAACCCGTCAACAAACTCCAGCAGTTCTATGATCCCATCCTGAAGCCATGTCCCTTCCGGGAACGCATTGAACATAAACCCGAAAGCAAAGACAGAGCAAAGATTGGCTTTGCCCACCTTCACAACGCGCAGCGGTTTGGTTTTTGTCTTATCCGTCTGTACGCAGTAACGGCAGCCGGAGCAATGATTGAAGCACTCCATAAACCCTCTCAGGCTGGGGCTCATTCGATCGGCGTTTTCCAAAACCTCCCGGAAAAACGGGATATGAATCCCGATGATTGTGCATTGCTGGAGAACCTCGTCAACCGTAAACTCCACGCCGCTGTAATTCCTTGATCTCCATGAGTCGCCGAGGTTGCCGTCCGGCTCGCCGTAAAATTTTACGTAATCAAGGGACGTGCTGTCGCCTTTGAGTGCCATTTTGCCCGACTTATAATCGACCCGTATAAACCCCTTGTCCGTCAAATAGCCGTTCACCTTGTCAAACGCTTCTTTGTTTTCCAACAGTTCGCGGAAGAGTGCCGCCGTAAACGGCGCGCCGGGGTCAAATACGCCGCGTGAGAACAATGTAAACGCGCTCCTTTCCCGTTTGTGGATCGCGTTCGCGCTGTTATTCGCGTAGTCCGCCGAAACCGAAGTGAGCAGTTTCAACCCCTTGACCGTGCCTTTGGGGAACGCAAAGAGAACCGCGCCCTCTTCTTTGCTCGTGGTTATATCGAACCCGGCGAGCTTTTTGAGCAGTCCGGGCTTGACCGTATCAACGTCATGGGCGATTCTGATTTGATCGCCGTCCGCCGCTCCCAAATGTACAATGCTGTGGAGTGCTTCCATGAACACATTGATGGTTTTGATATGTCCGCGAATTTTCTCCACTAGGCCGGGTTTCTCCTTTTTGGGCGTCCACCAGTTGGGGAAGCAATCGTCGGGCAGCGGTTTCAACCCCAACAGCTCAGGGGTGATAAACAGCTTTTCATACACTCCTTTGATGAAGCCATAAGCGTTTTCCTGCTCTCTTTCGCTCGCGGCCTCCGACGACGCCGCCCGGAACGGCGGCATGGTTGCCATAAAATGATGGACGCTGCGCTGCGCCAAATTGTCAAAGCTCGTTTTCATGTCTATCTCACTTTCCTCTCATTTCTGTCTTAATAAGCCCGTATTCCAATTCCAGCAGCCGCCAGTAATCCGGCACAAGGGCGATGTCAAAATCATAAAAGTTAAAGCATTGATAAGCGCATCCTTCATACGGCGTTCCGCCGAATGTCCATTTCAAACGGAATTTGCAGTATTCGCCTGTCGCCCCCTGAAAATCGCAATGATTGCAGTAGTTTCTTTGAAAGAGTTCCCTTATGCTGTCCGGCGTTGCGCGGATACTGTCCATGTATTTGTCAGGCTCGGACAGCTTGAGGGACAGGCAAACATCCCGCTCGCCCAACGCTTTGTACCCTGCGTCGGTTATACGGGCTATGCGTTTGGATCTATATGTATAGTCGCCGTTAAATAGTAAGTCCTTATATTTTAATGATTCCAAAAAAAACGCTTCGTTGAACCGTTTAAGCCGCCCGTCATACCCCTGATAGGCCGCTTCATCGTTCACCCATGTCAGCATGGGGATTTTCGATAAATCCGCCGTAACTTTATAGTCAAAACGGTAAAAATGATGATGAAACTGCTCGGCGGCTAGGCGTATCAGGGTTTCATCATTTTTACGCTCTTTTACCCCTTGTTCCCGGCGGCCTGTCATTATCTTCCGCATTTCATCGCAATATATCTTTATGACGTCTATGATGATGGGATGATCGGGGTATTCCGCCGTGAGCGTTTCAGAGATTATAAAACCAAAATCGCGCAGTCTTGATAAGATCATCTTATATTTGGGTATCTTCTTTGCCGCCGCCTTAAACCGCGCGGCGTCCGCCGTCAGGCAATGATTCTGAACTTCGCCGTTTAAGAACAAAGCGTTCAGCGTATCTCCCAAACGGTGAATTGCCCTGTAACTGTCCCGCGCGCGGTTATGGTCTTTGTCGCTGACGTCAAGAAGCGTCAGCCCGTAGGCTTCCGGCCGCTTCGCCATATCCAGGTAGATATTCTTGGCCATCTCGCAGAGCTTGGCAAAATGACCGCGGAAGTCCTCCGGCAATCCTGCTTTAAGCGGATAATCCTCCGGAACCGGGATGATCTCGTTGGCAAACGATTCCGCTTGATGTTGGCAATGGTATGTATATTGCATCATTAAACTCCTTTACTCCACCTCAAAGGTAAACGAACACGGTTCCTCCCCGTTGGTGTTCAGCGGGGAGGAGTTGATCTCTTTGAGCCGCAGCTTGACCTTCAGCGCGTTTTGATAATGG
Source organism: Oscillospiraceae bacterium (assembly GCA_009782475.1). GTDB lineage: Bacteria > Bacillota > Clostridia > Oscillospirales > UBA929 > UBA929. The sequence goes on from WRIZ01000011.1 coordinate 4,438, forward strand.
TGGCGAAAATGCCCCGCGCAGCAGCCGCACCAAGTCGGCGAGATTGTAAACGGCTGTTTTATCTTCTTAACCGCGCCGCAGGAGCAGGTGGTTTTTCCTGTATGCACGCCGTTTTGGTGGCCGCCCCATGTCACGGTCAATGTGCCGTCGCCGTTTAAGCGCGGCGTCATCATGTACTCAATATTGCTCAGCAGCGGTAATTTCTCTGCCAGCGGTTTGCCCGCGTGTTCCTTGCCGAAGGCTTTGCAATCCTTATCACGCTTGCCGCCCTTGCAGCAGCCTTCCCGCTCCATGACAGCCAGCCGCTGCTCCGCCGTCAGCAATTCATCCATCTTTTCAATGACGGCGAGAGCGGGGTACGGCACATTCCCCGTTTGATCGGCGTCCCAATCCATTTGCTCCATGATTTCCGGCGGAATGTTGAGGCTGACCATCGTTTCCTTCATCTTTTTAATATTCGGCATATTTCCACACTCCTTTCCGCCATCATACGGCATAATACCTGACAACAGTGCGTCAGGTATTGATAATTTACAGCGTCAGCTGTTCCTCTCCCACATCCTCCGGCTTGACCGCCGCGCCGACCGCCGGAAGGCTCCGCACCCGAAAGCGGGTGATATTCAATATCCCGCACCTGTCGGACGGTTTTGCGTCTGTAACCCGCTGACCCCGCTTGGGCGAAACAACGCCGACGCCCTGTGTGCCGCGGGTGGATTTGGGCTCCAATGCCGATGTATGAAAGATGACGCACCGTTTGTCGGAAGTAAACGCCGCCATTTCGCAGTCCTCGCGTAAAACGATTGCCGTGACCAGCGGGCTTTTGTCTGAATACGCCCCGGTCAGTTTGCGGCGGTTGGACAGAGTGGCGTAAGACGAAAGCTCGACCCGAGCCACCCGGCCGTTTTCAAAGAAGAAGAAGATATGCCCGGCGTAACCCTCGCCCGGTAAACAGGCGAATACGACGCCTTCCCCGTCGTCCATGCCCAGTTTGGAGGGGAGGTAGTCGCCCAAAACCGAGGCTTTGGCGTCTTCAAACTCATGCAGCTTGGCTTTGTAGCATTGCTGGCGGTTGGTGAAAATCAGGATTTCGTCCCGATTGCTTCCTTCCCATTGCAAAAACGGCTCATCGCCTTCTTTGTACTTATGGTCGCCCGACATCCGCAGCGAAAGGGGTGTGATCTTTTTCAAATACCCCTCGCGGGATAGAAAGATATGTACAGGGTAATCTTCCGCCGTTTCGATGATCTTTTCCTCAGTGTGGCCGTAAATTAATTGTGTTTTTCGCGGTTTGCCGTACTTTTTATCAATGGTTTTCAGCTCGTCGGTGATGATCCGATCGATCCTAGACGGTGTTTTCAGAATGTCTGTCAAATCGGCAAGCTCGGTTTCCAGTGCTGAGACTTCCTCAACCCGTTTCAATATATACTGTTTGTTGATGTTCCGCAGCCGTATGTCGGCGATGAAGGACGCCTGAACCTCGTCAATGCCGAAAGCGATCATCAAGTTGGGGACGACTTCGGCTTCTTCCTCTGTTTCCCGGATGACGCGGATGGCGCGGTCTATATCCAGTAAAACCTTTTGCAAAGCATACAGCAGATGCAGTTTTTCTTTCAGTTTTCCCGCCTGAAAGAAAACCCGGCGGCGCACGCATTCGCGCCGCCACGCGCACCATTCTTCCAGCACCCCGCGTACCGATAGTACGCGCGGCGTCCCGGAGATCAAAATATTAAAGTTGCACGAAAAACTGTCCATCAGCGGCGTTTTTTGATAGAGCAGTTTCATTACCTTGTCCGGGTCTGCGCCCCGTTTGAGGTCGACTGTCAGTTTCAGCCCCGAAAGGTCGGTTTCATCGCGCATATCGGATATGTCTTTGCTTTTGCCCTCTTTGATCAGTTTCCCCACCGCGTCGATCACGGCTTCCGCCGTGGTAGAGTAGGGGATCTCATAAATCTCAATGACGCCCTCTTTGGGGTCGTGCCGCCAGCGGGCGCGCACCTTGAACGAACCGCGCCCGGTTTCATAAACGGCTCGCATTTCGTCCCGGTCGCACAGCAGTTCGCCGCCGGTGGGGAAGTCGGGCGCGGGCAATGTCTCCATCAAGTCACAGTCAGGGTTTTTGATGTAACCGACGGTCGTTCTGCACACCTCGGAGAGGTTAAAGCCGCAAATTTGGCTGGCCATGCCCACCGCGATGCCCTGATTAGCCGAGACTAAAACGTTCGGAAAGGCGGTCGGCAGCAGCATAGGCTCACGCATAGAATTGTCGTAGTTGTCGGTAAAGTCCACCGTATCGCTGTCGATGTCACCGAACACCTCCTGACAGATGGCGTCCAGCTTGACCTCGGTGTACCGCGAAGCGGCGTACGCCATATCGCGGGAATAAACCTTGCCGAAGTTGCCCTTGCTGTCGACAAGGGGATGCAGAAGCGATTCGTTGCCGCGCGCCAAACGCACCATCGTCTCGTAAATGGCCAGTTCGCCATGCGGGTTGAGCCGCATCGTCTGCCCGACGACATTCGCGCTCTTTGTGCGGTTCCCGGTCAGCAGCCCCATCTTGTACATGGTGTAGAGCAGCTTGCGGTGCGAGGGCTTAAAGCCGTCGATCTCCGGTATGGCCCGGGAAATGATGACGCTCATGGCGTAGGGCATATAGTTTTGCTTGAGGGTTTGGGTGATGGGCTCTTTGCGCAGCGGCGCGGGCGTGAGTATTGCGGTTTGCTTTTTCTTTGGCATGGGTGCCTCCTAAACATCCCCCGCCCCTTTGGGGCACCCCCTTCCAGCTGGAAGGGGGCTTATGGGGACGAGTTCTTGTATTTTGCCGCATATATATTTGAAATGATTGTTTACTTCATCATTTCTAAAGCGTATGACTGAAATGCCCATAGAATATAGAAATTTGGTTCTTTCATGGTCGTATTCAACGGCATCCGGCTGTTGGTGCTGCTTTCCATCCAATTCGATAGCTAGTTTTCGCGATGGACAATAAAAATCTACAATATAACAGCCGATTGGTCGCTGACGAAGAAAACGCACAGGATATTTAGAAAGAAAATCATACCAAAGCCGTTTTTCTTCTTTTGTTGCGTGAGAGCGCAATTCTCTTGCGGTAAATTTAAGATCGGGTCTATACCGTGGCAAAAAGAATCTCCGTCCTTCCTAAGCCCTCTTCCATCGGAAGGGGGTGCCGCCCGCAGGCGGCAGGGGATGTGAAATCACGAAATATCCGCCAGTTCCAAATATTCAAACCCGTGTTCGGCGATGAAGCTCTTCCGCGCCGCTAGATTATCGCCCAGCAGCATGTCAAACACCTCGGAGGTCAGCTCCGCCGCTTCCGGCGTGACTTGCACCAGCCGCCGCGTTTCGGGACTCATGGTCGTCAGCCACATCATGTCCGGCTCGTTTTCGCCGAGGCCCTTGGAGCGGTTGATGGTCACGTTTTTCGGCCGCCCCCATCCTTCCAAGACCGCCTCTTTCTCCCGTTCGCTCCACGCGAACGCCGTTTTATCTTTATGGATCAGCTCAAAGAGCGGGCTTTCGGCGATGTAGACATACCCCTCTTCGATCAATGTCGGCGTCAGACGGTAGAGCATGGTTAAAATCAAGGTGCGGATTTGAAAACCGTCCACATCGGCGTCGGTGCAGATGATAACCTTGTTCCAGCGCAGTGCCGAGAGGTCGAACGAGGCGTTGCCTTTTTTCGTTTTGGTTTCGATCCCGCAGCCGAGGACTTTAATGAGGTCGGTGATGATCTCGTTCTTCAATATCTTGTCAAGGTCGGCTTTCAAGCAGTTCAAAATCTTGCCCCGCACCGGGATGATGGCTTGAAACTCGCTGTCCCGCGCCAGTTTACAGGCTCCGAGCGCGCTGTCTCCCTCGACGATATAAACCTCGCGGCGATCCAAATCTTTGGTGCGGCAGTCGTGGAATTTACCGACTCGCGTTGTGATGTCCATGGAGCCGGACAGCTTTTTCTTTAACCCAAGCCGCGTCTTTTCCGCCGTCTCCCGGCTGCGTTTGTTGACCAGCACTTGCGCGGCAATGGCTTCGGCGGCGGCTTTATTTTCGATCAGATAGACTTCGAGCTGGCTTTTGAGGAAGGTTGTCATGCACTCCTGAATGAAGCGGTTGTTGACGGCCTTTTTGGTTTGGTTTTCGTAGCTGGTCACGGTGGAAAAATTGCTGGAGACAAAGCACAGGCATTCGGCAATGTCCGGCCATGTGACTTTTGTCTCCGCCTTTTGATACTTGCCGCTGCTTTTGCAATAGGCGTCCAGTGCCGAGACGAAAGCCGAACGGACGGCTTTGTCCGGGCTGCCGCCGTGCTCTAAGTACGAAGAGTTGTGGTAATGCTCACAGAAGGCCGACGTCTGTGAAAAACAGAAGGCCGCGTTCAGCCGCACCTTGTATTCAGGCTTGTCCTCCCGGTCGCGCCCGCGCCGCTCGGCTTGCCAAAAGATGGGTTCTGTGATATAGGCACTCCCCCCGCCGACTTCGTCGGCGACCCCCTCTGGGAGGGGGTCAATTATCGCTTCCCTCTCAGAGGGAGGTGGCACGTAAGTGCCGGAGGGAGATCGCGGGTGGGGGAGTAATCGTTCTTTAATATAATCCATAATTCCATTCTGATAGAGAAACGATTGCTTTTGCCCCATGTAGTCAAGCATAAACGTCACGCCGGGATTAACGACCGCTTGCTTACGCAGTGTATCCTGATAATATTCCAACGGGACGGCGATGTCGGTGAAAACGTCCCTATCCGGCTTCCAGCGGTGGCGGGAACCTGTCTTCCGGCCGGCATAGGGTTCTTTGTTCAATCCGCCGATGTTTTTACCTCTCTCAAACCGCAGCGTATATTGAAACCCGTCGCGCAAAACCGTCACGTCCATCCATTCCGAGGCGTATTGGGTGGCGCAGGCACCCAAACCGTTTAGGCCGAGCGAAAACTCATAGTTCTCGTCGGCTTCGTTATGGTATTTCCCCCCGGCGTACAGTTCGCAGAAGACCAGCTCCCAGTTGAACCGCCCTTCCCGCCCGTTCCAGTCGACCGGGCAGCCCCGCCCGTCGTCGGAGACTTCGATCGAATGGTCGGGGAAGACGGTGACGCGGATGGTTTTCCCATGCCCCTCCCGCGCCTCGTCGATGGAGTTGGAGAGAATTTCAAAAACGGCGTGCTGGCAGCCCTCCAGTCCATCCGAGCCGAAGATGACGCCGGGACGCTTGCGCACCCGGTCTTCGTCTTTCAGCTGGGTGATGGAGGTGTTATCATATGTTTTATGGGTCGGCAATGGGGCGCGCCTCCTTCTCTATGATATAAAATCCTCAGGGGTAACCACACTGATTTGACTATTGGCAAAATCTTTTGGGTTCCTTGAAATAATATAATCCGCCGGGATTGATTTGCCTGCGGTATACTGCACGGAGTCTTCAAAATCATTCCATCCTAAATCCAAAGCCTCTCGAATATTCCTCTCCGTCACCGACGCTATATGAGCGGTTTGCAAGAGTTTCGCCAACAACTTGACAGCCGCGTCGCCGCTCTTCAATTCTCTTCTAAGGATGTATACAATATCTGTTGCCGCGGACGCGGAAATGTACGTATTGACATACCCTTTTTCAGACAACAGAAAGATTCTGGCGGAGCCTTTATAATAAGGCTCCCGCCGGAGCAGGACGTCAATAGCCACATTTGTATCAATCAACAGGTTCATATTTCGCTAACCTTTCCGCGCGATATTCTTCGAGCGTCATACGTAACGGCGGTAAAACCCCGATCAATGACTCTGTGACAGAATCGCAAAGCATTTGATCAATGGTATCTCTTGTAAAGTTCTCCTTAAGTTCCCGGATGCTGGAAAACGATTTACTTGCTTTCCGGCCAACATCGGCAACGTCAATCGCCGATACCGCCTCCGTGTTTGACCCGTCTATCCGTAAATCAAACGGGATGCCGTTGTTGCGGACGGTTTGCCGCAAGAACACATTCAACGCGGCGGACATGCTGATTCCCAGTTCCTCAAAAATCTGCTCCGCTTTCTTTTTTAATTCAGAATCTATACGAATATTCAGGTTTGTCGTAGCCATCGCGTCCCGCCTCCTTGTGAATAGCATACAGTAAAAAAACGCAAATGTCAACAGTTTGTCATTACAAAGCCCCGTTCGGTCTGAACGGGGCTGTATGGCTTTATCTCATCCTACCGTCCCCAGGGGAAGGTGGGCTGGGGCTGCTGTTCGGACGTCTTTTCCGTTTCGAGGGTGACCGTCAGCGGGACTTCGGAGCCGTTGCGCCATACCGTCGCGGGGACGGTTTGACCGACCCGGCACGCGTTCAGCGCGATGAGCAGCTCGGCTCCTTCGGTGATCCGTTCGCCGTTGAAATGGGTGATGACGTCGCCCTGCTTGATCCCGGCTTTGGCGGCCGCGCTGCCGGACGTGACCTCAGAGACGTAAACCCCTTTGGGAAACTCCTTGCCGTCTGTCATGGCGGAGACTTCTTGATAGGTGATGCCCAAGAGCGGACGCCCGCCGATGCTCCCGTTTTGAATCAGCTCTTCGGCAATATCAATAGCAAGATTGATCGGGATGGCGAAGCCGATGCCCTCAACGCCGGACGATACCGTTTTCGCCGCCACAACGCCGATCACTTCGCCGGAGATGTTGAAGAGCGGGCCGCCCGAATTGCCGGGGGAGACGGAAGCGTCGGTTTGCAGCATGAGGCGGGGGACGCTGTCGATGGAAACGATACGCTTTTTCGCGCTGATGTAGCCGACGGTGAGGGAGTTGGCCAATTCACCCAGCGGATTGCCGATGGCAACGACCTGGTCGCCCACCGCCATTTTATCGGAATCGCCCAGCCGGACAGGGGAGAGACCCTCCGCATTGACTTTCAAGACCGCAATGTCGGTCAAAAAATCGCTGCCGATGATCTCAGCGGGGAGTTCGGTACCGTCATACAGCATAACGGTGACGCCGGTCGCGCCTTCGATGACATGCTGGTTGGTGAGGATGTAGCCGTCGGCCGAGAGGATGAAGCCGCTCCCTGCCGCCTCACGTGAAACAGGCTGACCGAAGATATTGGAGCCGCCGGACGTTGTGGAAATGGCGACCGTTGACTTATCCCCGAGGACAAAAATATCCTGAATGGTCAGCGCGTTATAATCAATCGGTGTTTGCGGAACGGAAGGCTGATCAATCAAAAGATGAGGGTCTTGCGAAGGGGAGGCGGGGGTCGGGAAGAGCGGAGACGGCTGAGCCGCGAACTCCTCGATTCCGGGCTGGGCAAGGAAATAGCCAACCATGCCGCCTGTGCCGCCGGCAATCAGTGTAAATGCGACGATCAGCGAAATCAACGCGAGGGGACGAATCCGTCTTTCCATGAAAAACACCCTTTCCTCTTGCTTATGATACCACTCTAACGGGAAAATATGTCGCGGGCGTGACAGTTTAATGAATAGTTTGTAAACTTGACAAGTCTGCTCTATATACAGTATAATACTTGCGAACCAGCAAATCAACCCATATATGGGGGGGTACCGTTGAAAGATTTATTCTCCAAAAATGTAGACCCCCGCTGCGTTTACTGCAAGCGGAGCCAGCCGATCACCCCCAAAGAGGTCGCTTGTGTCAAACACGGCGTGGTGGAGATGTATGACCGCTGCCGCTCATTTGTCTATGACCCCCTGAAACGCGTCCCGCCGCGCCCGGCCAAGCTGGGCAGGGACTATACGCCGGAGGATTTGACCATATGATACGAGTCGGCATTGCCGGATACGGAAACCTCGGCAGAGGAGCCGAACTGGCTCTCTTGCAAACCCCTGATATGAAACTCTCGGCGGTTTTCACACGCAGGGCTCCGGGAGATGTGACCCTTATGACGCAGGGTGTGCCTGTGCTGTCTTTGGACAAGGCGAAAAGCATGACCGGCGGGATCGATGTGATGATCCTGTGCGGCGGTTCGGCCAAAGACCTGCCGGAACAAGGCCCCGAACTGGCCGCGCTGTTCAATACCGTGGACAGCTTCGACAACCACACCGACATCCCGGCTTATCTCGAAAAAATGGATAAGGCGGCGGTTCAAACAACGGCGGTTATATCCTCCGGGTGGGATCCCGGGCTTTTTTCCATGATGCGCCTGCTCTCCGGTGCCGTCCTTCCAAACGGGAACAACTATACCTTTTGGGGTTCCGGCGTATCGCAGGGGCATTCCAACGCGCTGCGCGGCGTGAAAGGCGTCAAAGACGCCGTGCAATACACCATTCCAAAGCCGGACGCTGTGGATGCCGTGCGGAGCGGGTCAAACCCCGTTTTGACCGCCGTGCAGAAACACCTGCGGGACTGTTATGTAGTGCCGGATGAAAACGCCGATCTGACCGTGATAGAACGGGAAATCAAGCAAATCCCTTATTATTTCGCCGATTATGAAACAAAAGTGACCTTTATCACCGAAGAGGAGCTGCGGGAAAACCACGCTGGAATGCCCCATGGCGGCCGTGTTTTCAGAACGGGCGCGACAAGCGAAGAACATAAACAGGTGATGGAGTTTTCCTTAAAGCTGGAGAGCAACCCTGAGTTTACCGCCTCCGTTTTGGTTGCCTGCGCCAGAGCCACCGTGCGGTTATCGGGGGAGGGGCAATTCGGGGCGAAGACGGTTTTTGACATACCGCTTACCTATCTTTCCCCTGCTGATCGAATGAAACTAATCAAGGAGATGCTATAAATGAAATGTCCGTTTTGCGGTTATTTAGAAAGCAAGGTCGTTGATTCGCGCCCGGCCGAAGAGGGCGGTTCCATCCGCCGCCGGAGGGAATGCCTCAAATGCGCCAAACGTTTCACAACATATGAGACGATCGAAAGCCTGCCCCTTCTCGTTGTCAAAAAAGACGGGACGCGCCAGTCGTTCGACCGCTCCAAACTCCTCAACAGCATCACCCGCGCTTGTGACAAACGCTCGGTGACGCTTCAGCAGATGGAAGAACTGGTCACCGACATCGAGCAGCAAATCCTCAACAGCCTAGACCGTGAAATCCCCACGTCCAAACTGGGCGATTTGGTCATGGAGCGGCTGCGCGGCGTGGATGAAGTGGCCTATGTGCGCTTTGCGTCGGTTTACCGTCAGTTTAAGGATGTATCCACCTTCCTCACCGAAGTTGATAAGCTCCTGAACGCAAGGGAGACATAACGAATGAAGCGTTTGCTGCCGTTTCTGCTCGCGGTGTTATTGCTTGGTTCGTGCGCGCTGTTAAAGAGCGGGGAACCGTCTGATGAGGACGTTTCGACCGATCCTGACGAGCCGGTGCTGACCAAACAGAACATCGAGCTGACGGTATGGGTCGAACCGGGCGCGGGGGAGGGCTTTATCAAGCAAGCCGCGGCGGCTTTTAACCAAAAGTATCCGAACATCGCCATCCGTGTCACAGGCGTTGAATCCTCGGAGGTTCTGAGACGGGTGCGCACCGCTTCGGCACAGGGCGGCTGCGCCGACCTGTTCGTTTTGCCGCACATGGAGCTGAGGTCGTTGGCGGACGATCTGTTTATTTTACCCGCGCGCGATCAGACGAAAGTGAAAAATACGGTTTTCCCGGCTTGCGCGCAAGCGGCAGCGGTCAACGGCGTACTCTACGGGTACCCGGTTTCGTCGGAAACAACGGCGTTGATTTATAATAAACGGCTCATTCAGGAGAGGGACATCCCGTCCACATGGGAAGAACTGATCGCCTTTTCCAAAGGTTTTAACGATGGGGAACGAGCCGGCTTTGTCATGCCGGTCGGATCGGCGCACCACAATGCCCCCTTCCTCACCGCGTGGAGCAACCGCCCGTTCGGCCCGACCGGCGATGATCCGCGTGCGCCCAATTTCAGCTCACTGCCGGCTTTTGAAGGGATGGAGGTCTTCCAAAACCTGAAAAGCATTGTCTCTCTTTCGGTTGAGGAACTGACCGTTGAAGCGGCGGAGAGGCTGTTTGCCTCGGGAAAGGCCGCGATGTGCATCGCCGGGTCTTGGAACGTCTCCCGGTTCAGCGGCGTTGACTTCGGCGTGGTGCCGCTGCCCGCGTTTGAACCGGACAATGAGTGTTTGTCCATGATTTTTGCCCGGGTCATGACGGTGTCCGCCTATTCGCCGTGGCCTGACGAAGCCTCGGCGTTCGCCGATTTCCTCCTGACGGAGGAGATGCAGGCATTGCAAGCCGAACTGACCGGGGATTTGCCCTCCGTGGAGATGACGATCCGCCTTCCGGCGTATGCGGCGGGGTTCAACCGGCAGATGCAAAACGCGTTCGCGGCACCCTCTCTTCCCGAAGCGGCCGGGTATTGGACGCTGTTTAACGCCGCCGCCGCCCGTATTTGGGAAGGGGGAAATGTGCAGGCAGAAATGAGCGCCGCCTCTCATGCCTTCTTCGCGGCGGAGGAAGAAGGGGAAGAAGAGCAGGAATGATGAACAAAAATATGTCAATCATTTGACTTTAAGGATTCTTTGGTGTATGATAAGTAGAATCAGGAGCGCAGGCAGATAACGGAGGGTTGCCCTTATGTATAAGGTAGAAGACGAGATTTTCAGCCAGCATACGTCGCTTCGTCAAACGGGTATTTATTTACAAAGCCAGGAAGCCAATATCAAAGATTTCTTCGGCATATCCGGCTTTTTTTCGATCACTTTCACCGGTTGCGGGACGATGTTCGCGCTGTGCAAATCAGCCGAGTTATCCCTGAAAATACGCGGCGGGCTGACCACCATGTCTTACGCGGCGGGCGATTTGATGCTCAACGCCGAATACTACCGCGATATGCTCAACGGTACCCTGATGATTGTGCCGAGCCGCTCCGGCCAAACCTCCGAGGTTTTGTCGGCGGTGCAGCGTTTCCGCGCCGAATCGGGGGCTCAAACCATCTCCATCTGCCCTCAAAAAGACTCCAAACTGGCCGCTGTAGCCGATCTCGCGCTGGAAATGCCCTGGACGTATGACGAAACGGTCTGCACAACGCGCACAGCAACCAATATCTACCTCACCAACCTTTATATCATCGGTCTGCTGAGCGGCGACCTTGTGCTTTTGGACGAAATCCGCGAAGCCATCGACAATCATGAATCCTTTATCCAAAAATACGCCGCCGAGCTGGAGGGGATCGGGCAGAGCGGCACATGGGATAAAATCATCGTCATCGCCGACGGCGAGCTGGCCGGGGTGGCGCAAGCCGGGATGATCACCATCGGCCGCATGTGCGGGATTCCGACCGTCTACTCCAATATCCTAGACATCCGCCACAGCCAAATCGGGCGGGTGGACAACAGGACGTTGGCCATTGTGGTGGTTTCACCGCTGGACGACGCTTACCAAAGCGTTTTGATGCACGACTTGACCAAACGCGGCGCACAGATCATGACCATCTCCTCTAAAAAAGACAATATCTTCGGCGGCGCGCTCAATGTGACCTTACCTGAATATCAAAATTACGGCATACGCGGGATTCCGCTGCTCTTCTCTTTGCAGGCGATCGCTTTCAACAAAGCCGTCTGCGACGGTATCAATCCCGATACGGGGGACGGTTCGCCGCCTTGGGTGAGATTGTAATTTGACCGAATCCCCGCGCAAGGCGCGGGGATTCTTACTAAAAAGGGGACTATTAAAATGAAAAAGATCACCTTCATAGGCGCGGGGTCGATGGGGTTTACCCGCAATCTTGTGGCAGACCTGCTGACGCTTGACGCTTTCAAGGATTTAACCATCTGCCTGATGGACATTCATGAAGGGCGGCTGGACTACACACGGCAAGCCGTGGAAAAGATCAAGAAAGCCCGCAACTGCCCGGCCGTGAAAGTTGAAGTCACAACCGACCGCGTAAAAGCGCTGCAAGGAGCCGACGGCGTTGTCTGCACCATCCTCAACGGCGGGGTGCAGGTGTGGCGGCACGACATTGAGATACCGAAATCCTACGGCGTTGACATCAACGTCGGCGATACGCGCGGCCCGTCCGGCATCTTCCGTTTCCTGCGCACCGCGCCGGTCATGCTGGATATTTGCAAAGACATAGAAAAATATTGCCCCAAGGCGGTATTCCTGAATTACACCAACCCGATGGCCATGCTCTGCCGGATCATGCAGGGCGAATACCCCAAACTGACCGTTTCGGGTCTGTGCCATTCGGTGCAGGGCACGGCCGGGATGCTGGCCGGATGGCTGGGCGAAGATATGAAAGACGTCACCTACACCTGCGCGGGCATCAACCATCAGGCTTTCTACCTTGAATATAAAGTACGCGGCGAGGACGCCTACCCGCGTTTGCGGCAAGTGATCGAAAAACCCGACGTCTACAACGAGGAAATCGTCCGCAACGAGCTATTCAAGGCGTTCGGTTATTACATCACCGAATCCAGCGGTCACAACAGCGAATACTGCGCATGGTTCCGCAAACGCCCGGAATTGATCGAACAATACTGCGCGCCCGGTATCGGCTGGAACCCCGGCGTTTACGCCTACATACTGGGCGAATACCTCAAAGGCGAAGAGACATGGGAAGCGGAGTTTCAAAAGTGGATCGACGAAGGCGAAGTCAACACCCTTTGGAACGGCGAATACGCCGCCTATATCTTCAACGCCGTTTTCGGCGATGGCAAGCCTTTCCGCTTCAACGGCAACATCCGCAACTTCGGCGTCGTCGACAATTTACCGCACGGGGCTTGTGTGGAAGTACCGTGTTTGGCTGACCCGGCCGGGATCACGCCCTTCCGGGTAGGGGAGATGCCGCGCCAGCTATCCGCCCTCTGCTCCCTCTCCAGCGAACTGGAAGAACTGGCCGTGGAAGGGGCTCTAACCGGAGACCCGATGAAAATCTATCAGTCCATCATGATGGATCCGCTGACCTCGGCGGTGCTGTCGCTGGCCGAGATTAAGGAGATGGTCAAGGCTATGTTTGAGAAGAATAAAGAGTATTTGGGGCATTTCAGCAAATTATAAAGGAGGTTTTGCTATGATCCGCGTCAAACGCCTGAACGCGCTGCTGCTGGTATTCTGCCTGATCGTTCCGTTTACCGTTTTGGCGGAAGAATCCTCAAACCCTTACGGCGATGTGGACGGCCACTGGGCAAAGGAAGCCATCCTCCGCTGGAGCGATTTGGGTATCCTGAAAGGCAGCGGGGGGTTGTTCAAACCCGACGACTCTATTACTAGAGCCGAACTGGCCGCTATCATCAACAAGGTTTTGAAGTTTCCTGCCGCTCCGTACGATGTGTATGACGACGTCGCCGATAAATGGTTCCGGGAACATGTCAACGCGCTTGGCTGGCAGGGGGTATACCTTGCTGACGGGAATCTTGCCGAGGGCGACCTGGTTTTAACACGTGAGGAAGCCGTTGAAATGCTCTTCCGCGCCTTTACGATCGACTTTCCCGAGGAAAAAATCACAAAAACCTTTACTGATTTAAGCAGTGTTGCCGCAGAATATAAATCAGCAGTGAGTACATTTCACAATATGAGCTTCATCAGCGGCGTCGGCGACGGTTCGTTCCGCCCGAAGGAACCTTTTACACGGGCGCAGGTTGTGGCGATCCTTAACAATGTTATCCGTACCTACATTACCGAACCGGGTACATATGAGGTTTATGGAAAAACAGTGTTAGTCAACGCTCCCGGAGTTAAGCTGGTGGGGTCGGATGAAATCAACTCGTTTATTATAGGGCCCGGTGCCGTAGGCGGCCTTACCAGTACAGAACGTATAAAAATAAATTATTTTACAGCATGGCGTATTAGGGGTGACGGAGAGTTATCGAACATTTTAGAATATCATACCTCATATACCCCGGCCAACAGACACTTTGTACAATTTATAATTGGGAGAGATGCTCGATTCGCAGATGGCATCGGTACAGAAGATAATCCCTACCTGATAGAGAATGAAGAACAGTTAAGAGCATTAAATGAATTTTGCGTATATGATTATGGGAATACTCATTTTATGCTGGCAAATGATATTTCACTCTCCAATCAATGGAAGCCGATACAGGGAGAACATAATAAAGCACTTTCATTTTACGGTACGCTTGATGGGGCGGGATATAATATATCAGGATTATACGTTAATGATACAACAGGAGGGTTACACCAAGCGGGATTATTAAGTTCCCTTTGGGGGACTGTGCGTAACTTAACGGTATCCGGCGATATTCAGTTAGATGACTCGGGATTAATTGGACTTAATGTATATTCATCAGTAGGCGGTATATGTGGGAACGCAGCATATGCCACAATAGAAAACTGTATATCTCGGGTTAACATTACTGCTGAAAAAGCCTCTTCTATACAAGCCGGAGGTATTGTCGGATACTCTGCCGCCTCTCAGATTATAGGCTGCACGTTTGATGGAGAAATACGTGTTCGCGGATACGGAGCATATGCGCATAAACCGGTTCTTGCAGGCGGAATAGCTGGGGATGCTTACAGTTTGACTGTAATTAAGGAATGTATCGCAAATGGGACAATCATAGCAATATCAGAAAATTACGGTACAGAACAAAATCCTTGCGCAGGAGGTATTACAGGAAGTGCAGTAAGAGCGGTTATTTCTGACTGCTATGCTGAAACAGATGTAACAGCGTTCGGCGGTTACTATTCCTTTGCTGGAGGCATTATTGGATTGCATACAAGTGAAAGCAAAGCTGAAAATTGCTTTGCTACCGGAACAGTTCACGCTGAAGGGTCATTAATGCAAAACAATGCCGGTGGCTTTGCCGGGCAGATCGCCTCCAGAGTTGATGGCGGAACTATCACATCCCGCTGCGGAGCGGCCGCTGATGTATCGGCTTCGGGGGATCCGGGATATTTTAACGCCGTAGGCGGGTTTGCTGGAAGCAATTATCTATATAATACTATTGATAATTGTTACAGTGCGGGTACCGTAACCGTGGACGGCTGGGCGTCGGTCGGCGGATTTATAGGGCGCGTTGAGGGCACCATTATCAATAGCTATACCACAACGGCAATCGACGCGCCGGGGTCTTTCTTTGACTATTCTGTCAATGGCCTAGTCGGGACGGTACGCGGCGGAATCGAGACAGAAGCCTGCGGCGTTTTTAATGTAGAAGAGCCGCATTTTGTTTTCGGTGACGAATGGTTAGCCGTTCTCATTCCGGTTGCCGATCAATCTGAATTGAGCAAAGAAGCAATCTATAAAAAGTATGGCTGGGATTTTGATGAAGTTTGGACGCTGCCGGACGGCGCGGCGTATCCTATTCTGCGCGGAGCCTTTGAGGCGGAGCAGCTCATGTTTATGGAGGTTGGAAATTCATGAAAAACATCCTCGTCACCGGGGGAGCGGGCTATGTCGGCTCGCATGTCATCGTTTCACTGCTCGAACAGGGTTACGGCGCGGTGTCGGTTGATAATTTTTACAATTCATCACCAAAGGTTTACCAACGTCTGCGGGAGCTGACCGGGAAAGACTTTATTGACATCGAAGCCGACGTTTGCGACGAGGCGAAGATGAAAGAAGTCATGGCGAAGCATGACCTTTGGGCGGTCATCCACTGCGCGGGCTATAAAGCCGTGCCGGAGTCGGTAAGCAAACCGCTTGAATACTACCAAAACAATCTCGGAACCACCTTTTCGCTCTGCAACGCCATGCGCCAAACGGGGGTGACCCGCTTTGTTTTCTCCTCCTCCGCCACCGTTTACGGCGAACCGCAATTCCTGCCGTATACCGAGGAGCACCCTACCGGGAACTGCACAAACCCTTACGGAATGAGCAAGGTGATGAACGAGCGCATCCTGACCGACATGGCGGCGGCCAACCCGGACTGGGGCGTCGTGCTGCTGCGTTACTTTAATCCGATCGGGGCTCATCCGTCGGGGCGGATCGGCGACGCGCCCGGCGGCATCCCGAACAACATCATGCCGTATATACTCAAAGTGGCCAACGGATTGCTGCCCGTCCTGCCGATCGCCGGAGACGACTATGATACGCCGGACGGGACAGGGCTGCGGGATTATCTGCACATCTCCGATCTCGCCGAAGGTCATGTCGCAGCTTTGCGGTATTTGGAGGATTTCACCGGAAGCGAAGCCGTCAACCTCGGGACAGGGCAAAGCGTCAGCGTGCGGGAGCTTATCCGCGGGATCGAAAAAACCAGCGGAAAAACCCTCCCCACCGAAATCAAATCCCGCCGCCCGGGAGACATTGCCGAAGCCCGTGCCGATGTATCAAAGGCTAAGCGGCTCTTCGGCTGGGAAACCAAAAAAACGCTGGAGGAAATGTGCGCCGACGCGTGGCGTTGGGCAAGCCAAAATCCACAAGGATATGAAGGAGAATAGATATGGTCGCGGAACTCGCCAAACGCTGTAAAACAGCTGTGGGAATGCTTTCCCAAGCCGATACCGGCATGAAAAACAAGGCTTTGGAGGAATACGCCAAACTGCTGGAGGAAAACGAGCGGCGTATCATTGAAGAGAATAAACTGGACGTTGACGCCGCCCGCGCCGACGGCATGACCGAATCCCTGATCGACCGGCTGATGCTGACGCCGAAACGGATTGCCGGCATGGCGGGCTGTGTGCGCAACATCGCCGCCGCCAACGACCCGATCGGCGGTTCCGACGGGGCGATCCGCCATCCGAACGGGATGACGATCACCAAACGGCGGACGCCGCTCGGCGTCATCGGCATCATTTATGAAGCCCGCCCCAATGTGACGGCCGATGTGGTTGCCCTCTGTGTGAAATCCGGCAACACAGTCCTTCTGCGCGGCGGAAAAGCCGCGCTGCGCTCCAACGTCATACTGGCCGATCTCGCCCGTTCCGCGCTGGAGAGTGCCGGGCTTCCCGCCGACTGTGTATGCCTGATCACCGATAACGACCGCTCGTCGTCGGTGGAGATGATGGGGCTTTCCGGCTTGATTGACGCCTTGATCCCGCGCGGCGGCAAAGGTTTGATCAAGTCTGTCGTCGAAAACGCCAAAGTGCCTGTCATCGAAACAGGCTGGGGCAACTGCCATGTTTATGTGGACGATGAAGCCGACCTCGCTATGGCCGAACGCATCGTCACCAACGCCAAATGTTCGCGCCCGTCGGTCTGCAACGCCGCCGAAACGCTGCTGGTTGCGCGTTCGATCGCGCGAAAATTCCTCCCGATGGCCGTAAAAGGGCTTGCTCCTTATAATGTGCGGCTTCATTGCTGCCCGGAATCTTTGGCCATCATCGGCGCGGGAGCCGTTCTAGCGACTGAGGAAGACTGGGAAACCGAATACAACGATTTCGACCTCGCCGTCCGGGTTGTTGCCGGGTTGGATGAGGCGGTGGCGCATATCACAAAATACGGCTCGGGTCATTCCGAGGCCATTGTCACCGAACGGTATCTCACAGCCAAGCATTTCACCGAGCGGATAGACGCTGCCGCCGTTTATGTCAATGTCACGACGCGGTACACCGACGGTGAGGAGTTTGGGTTGGGCGCGGAGATGGGCGTTTCCACCCAAAAACTGCATGTGCGCGGGCCGATGGGGCTGGAAGCCCTGACAAGCACAAAATATGTCATTGAAGGAAACGGGCAGATACGATGAGCGAGCGAAAAGCTCCCCGATCGCCATCAACGAAGACGGACATTGCCTCCGGCGGCTCGCCGGGTCTGACCGATATGACGGTGGGTTCCCCGCTTAGGCACATCATTCGGTTTTCCATCCCGCTGTTGATCGGCAATTTCTTTCAGCAATGCTACAGCATCGCCGACAGCGTCATCGTCGGCAATACCATCGGCACCGAGGCGCAGGCGGCGGTCAGCACCGGGATGCCGGTACATTTCCTGACCACCGCGCTGTTTATCGGTCTAAGCATCGGCGCGACCATCATCCTTTCGCAGAACTACGGCGCCAAAGAGATGGAAACAGTGCGCCGCATCATCCGCACGATGGTTACATTCATCTTGGCCATCAGCATCCCGCTGACGGTCACCGGCATCCTCATCACCCCGCCCCTCATGCGTATTCTCGGCGTGCCGGAAGAAACGATGGATATGGCCGTGAGCTATATCTCCGTCCTCTTCATCGGTCTGACCGGATCGCTGGGATACAACATCAACGCCGGGATTTTACAGGGTTTGGGTGACAGCCGGACGCCGCTGCGCTTTCTGATGATCTCCACCGTCATCAACATCGCCCTCGATCTGCTCTTCCTCCTCGGTTTCGGCTGGGGCATCACCGCCGTTGCCGTGGCGACCGTGATCGCGCAAGGGTTTTCTTGGTTATACGGCATTTGGTACATCCAGCGGCAATACCCCGAGCTGGAGCTTTCGCTGTTTAAGCTGGGCATAGACAAAACCATTTTTAAGAAGATCCTGCGGGTGGGGCTGCCTTCTTCCATCCAGCAATCCCTTTTCTCTGTCGGGATGCTGCTGCTGCAAAACTTGGTCAACCGGGGCGGCCCGGCGTTCATGGCGGGTCATCGGAACGCCACCCTGATCGACGCTTTCGTCTTCCTGCCTGTGTTCAGCTTTTTCAACGCTCTGACGACTTTCACCGGGCAGAACATGGGGGTGCGGCAGATCGCCCGCGTCAAACAGGGGTTGAAATCGACCATGGCGGTTACCCTGTCCGTTTACGCCGTCATTGCCGCTTTGACCATCATTTTCGGCCGGTTTTTGCTCGGGCTGTTCAACCCCGACCCCGATGTGATCGACAGCGGGATGCGGTATATTTATTCGGTCATCCCGTTCAGTTTCATTGTCATCATCCAGTTCATGCTGGTGGCGGTCATGCGCGGGTCGGGGCAGATGATGGTGCCGCTGATCACGACCATTTTGGGCTTCATCGCCGTCCGAACCCCGTCGGCTTACATATTGGCGCATTACTTTGGCCTGAATTATATCTTCTACTCCTATGCCATCGGCTGGGTGGTCAGCCTGACGGCCGGAGCGGTCATCTTCTCCACAGGCCGCTGGCAGCATAAGTCTCTAGTCATGCCGACAGCAAAGAAAGACCCGCCGTGAAGGCGGGCTTTTCAATGATAAGGTTTATTTCAGCCCCGAGCATAAAATGGCTTGTGTGTTGTAAGCATGGATCGGATCCCATTCATGAGTGACCAGCGGCAGGTAGTAGGCCGAGACGAAATGTTCCTTCGGATCCATCGACAGTCTGCACCGTCCCCAGCCTTCGTGGTAATACGTCCCCGGCGAATCTAGGAAGAGGTCGCCCAGTGAGAGGTCGGGGCCAAGCCCGTAATATTTAGGAGTGCCGCCCGCACCCCAGCAGTAGTTTGGTAAATCACAGTACCGCGCCGTCATCTTCTCGATGGCTTTGCGCCCCAAAACGCGTTTTCCGCCGATCTCCCCGCCGCTCAGGAGCATGTTGCCGAATTTCACCAAATCGGCCACGGTGGAGTAGATGCCGCCGCCTGTCTTGGGGATCATCGCCCGGGGGGAGGTGTTCGGTTGCAGGTCTTTGAGTGATTCTTCCATCTCTTCAAAATAAACGACTGTCCGTTTTGAGAAATCGGGATGGTTGATT
Organism: Oscillospiraceae bacterium; assembly: GCA_009782475.1. GTDB lineage: Bacteria > Bacillota > Clostridia > Oscillospirales > UBA929 > UBA929. The sequence continues at coordinate 23,912 of WRIZ01000011.1, forward strand.
ATCGTGTTCCAAAAGCCGGAATCGACCATACCGCAAGGCTTCAAGATGTTTTCTTCAATATAGGTATGAACATGTGTCCCCGATATGCGGCTGACCATCTCGCCGAGCAGACTGTAACCGAAACTCGAATATTCCCAGCAAGTTCCTTGCCCGACAGTCCGTCCCACGCCCAACCCGGCTGTGACCCAATCGGTTCCGCCGTCAGCGAATTCTTGTCCGATCAATTCCCATGCTCCGGGTTTGCCGTCCTCCGGGTAGACCCCCTCGTCCACCGGGAGGCCGCCGGTGTGCGACAAGGCCTGAGCGATGGTGACGGAGGAAAAATCCTCGTTATCCATCTCGGGGAGGTAGTTTTTCATCGGCTCGTCCAAACGGCACAAACCGTTTTCCACCAATTGGAAGACCGCCGCGGCCGTAAACAGCTTTGTGATGCTGGCGATGCGGAAGATGGCGTCGGGCTTTAGTTTCCTTTTATCTTTGTCCCGGAACGATTGCTTGCCCAAAGCGTCGGCGGCGATCAGCTCCCCGTCCTGCGCGATGGCGTAGATTCCGCCGTAGATCGCCTTTTTGTCGATTTCCCGCTTTAAGAAGCTGTGCAAGAACTCCAGCCGGGAAACATCATAACCTTTTGACATTTCTTTTCCCCTCCTATTTTTACAACCAAAGTATAACAGGCAAATGAAGCCATGTAAAGCCAATTTTTACCTTGACATGATTTTCTCTATATGCTAAACTAAACCAAAATTATATGTTTCTCGAGGTTTCGGGGCTTTCCACACGGAGGTTGCTTCGGGGCTAAACAAGGAAACCGGGTGAAAATCCCGGACAGGTTTTTGCGTTTTGTGCGCGTTATGAACGCACGGGGCAAGGAAACGGGACGCTGCTGTGAGCGCGTAAGGACAGGTTTATGGCGAAAGCCGGTCATTGGGGAACACCTCCCTGAGAAGGCGGAACCTGCACGTGAGAGGGAAACCTCTCGGAAACGCGTAAGTCAGAAGGCCTACGAGGAGCGGAACAATGTCGCGCGGGAAGGTGATCCCGCACGGCTTAGTTGTTTATGGGAATGCGGCCATAGCAATCGTTTCGATTGCTATGGCCTTATTTCATACAAAGGAAAGGAATGGTTTTCATGATGAAAACAGCAAAAAACGCAATGCGCCTGTTCACGATCCTCTTCTCCCTGATTCTCGTGCTAACTCTCTTCCCTGCGGCGGTCACAGCCGCCGATGGCGGCATGAGCGTCTCCTTCCGCCTAATCGGTGCCGACGCCGACGGCAAATACACCACATGGATCGCCACCAAAACAGTCACCGTCCCGGCGGGCAGCATGGCTTCCGACCTGTTCGATTTGGCGTTGGCCGACGCAAACCTGAAGCCCACCATCATCAGCAACGATTGGGGCAGCTATCTGAGCGCGATCACCGCCCCGTCCGCTCTCGGCGGGTTTACCCTCAGCGAGGACACCGTTGGGGAGTGGCCGGACGCCGTTTACGCGGGCTGGATGTTCAGCGTGAACAAACGTCTCTCTGATTACGGCATGACCGAAACGCCGCTTTCTTCGGGCGACAGCGTCGTGTTCTTCTACGCGTATGATATGAACGACGGCATCGACTGGGAGACCGGCGACGCGTCCGGCGCGCCCGCGCTGGCGGCTAAGGATGTGAATCCCGGCGAAGACGGCGGCCGGACAATTTGGTTCTGGCTGGGCGGCGGACTTTTGATTGCGGCGGCGTTGGTTGCGGTTTTTGTCATTCGCGGAAAGAAGAAGGTATAATGCAAAACATATGAAAACAGCCTTTATCGCGGTTATCCTTGCCGTTTTTGCTTCCGGGTGTTTTTCGGGCGAAAACAGCCCGGAACCATTTGAATCGCCGCCTGAAATAGAGCAGGCGGCCAGCGCGGCGGCGGCATATCTGCTGGACGCGGTCATAACCCCGAAAGTCGGCTCAGTCGGCGGCGATTGGGCGGTTCTCGGTCTTGCCCGCAGCGGCTGCGATGTGCCGGACGATTATTATGAGAGCTACCACCAAGCGGTCAGGGAAACTGTCGCGGCGTGCGGCGGCGTGCTCGACGAACGAAAATACACCGAATACAGCCGGGTCATCCTCGGCCTGACGGCGGCGGGGTATGACCCGCGCAATGTCGCCGGGTTTGACCTGACCGCGCCGCTGGAGGACTACGGCAGTGTCATGCGTCAGGGGGTCAACGGCGCGGCTTACGCCCTGCTCGCCCTCGATAGTTTGGGTTACCCGAACAACCGGCGTGAAGATTACATTGCCGCCATCCTGAGCGTCCAGCTGGCCGGCGGCGGCTGGAACCTCACGGCCAACGCGGAGGAAGAAGCCGACCCCGACGTCACCGGGGCGGTGCTGCAAGCGTTGGCGAAATATCAGCACCAACTGGGAGTGGAAGAAGCCATAGAAAAGGCGTTGGAATGCCTGTCCAAACAGCAAAACCCGAACGGCGGGTTTTCCAGCTGGGGCAATGAAAATGTGCTGAGTTCGGTTCAAGTGCTGGTCGCGCTGTGCGAACTGGGGCTTCCTGCTGACGATCCGCGCTTTGTGAAAGACGGCGTCATGCTGATCGGCAACATTTTGAGCTATCAGAATACAGACGGCAGTTTCAATCAAACATACGGCAGCGGAAGCAACCAAATGGCGACCGAGCAAGCGTTTTACGGCCTAGTTGCGGCGCAGAGGGTAATGAACGGGAAGAACAGCCTCTACCGCATGGATGACGTTTTGACGCCAAGCGGCGGCACGTTCACCGTCACGCTCACGGTGCGGTGCGATACCCTCCTCGAACAATTGGATTTACTGGACAAAGAGAAACATGAGCTTGTCCCAGCAGACGGCGTGATTGTTCCGTTGACAACGGTCACGGCGGTTGAAGGAGACAGTGTGTTTGATCTGCTCCAGCGGGAGATGAAAAATGCTAAGATTCACATGGCGTTCCAAAATACGCCGCTTTACAACTCGTCCTATATCAAAGCCATCCATAATATCTACGAGTATGACGCAGGGGTGTTATCCGGCTGGCAATTCAGCGTCAACGGGTTGTTTTCGGGTGTCGGCGTTTCGCAGGTTTTGGTACAACCCAATGACCGCATTGAGTTTCACTACACCTGTGACTTAGGCCGTGATCTCGGTCAGGATTGGCTCGGAGGATAGCCGGATGAATAGAGACGCCTTCGCGGGGTTCCACCCCGTTGTAAATTTCCTTTGGTTCGGGTTTGTGCTGGTCTTTTCGATGATGATCAACCACCCGGTCTGCCTTGCCGTATCCTTGCTGTGCGCCGTCGCATATTCGGTCTATCTCAACGGGCGGAAGGCTGTGCGGTTCAGCTTGCTGGTCATGCTCCCCATGCTGCTGGTGGCGGCGGCGCTCAATCCGCTGTTCAACCATCAGGGCGGGACGATTTTAGCCTACTTCCCGGACGGCAACCCCCTGACGCTGGAATCGGTTGCCTACGGCGTCGCGGCGTCGGTGATGCTAGTCACGGTGATCACATGGTTTTCCTGCTTCAACGCCGTCATTACCTCGGATAAGTTCGTTTACCTGTTCGGGCGGTTCATCCCGGCGTTGAGTTTGATTTTTTCGATGGCTCTTCGGTTTGTGCCGAGATTCAAAGCGCAAATCAAAATCATATCCAATGCGCAGAAATGCGTAGGGCGGGATGTGTCCAGCGGAAACCTGCTGCAAAAAGCGAAGCACGGCATCCGTATCCTCTCGATCATGGTGACCTGGGCATTGGAGAACGCCGTTGAAACCGCCGGAAGCATGAAGAGCCGTGGGTATGGCTTGCCGGGGCGGACGGCATTCTCGATCTTCCGCTTTGACAAACGTGACCGTCTCGCGCTCATTTTCATCCTGTCCTGCGCGGCGTTGATCATCACAGGCTCGGTCACGGGCGGGCTGACCTTCCGCTACTTCCCGACCATAAAGGGGCTGTGGGATACGCCCTATTCAATCATTGTCTTCGCTGTATATCTCGCGCTTTGCGCCTTCCCGATCGTCGTGAATATGAAAGAGGATGTAACTTGGAAGCGGTACGAATCGAAAATCTGACCTTCACCTATCCCGGACGTGAAAAACCCGCGCTGGACGGCGTTTCGCTCACCATCCGGCGGGGGGATTTTGTCACCCTGTGCGGGTCGTCCGGCTGCGGCAAAACGACATTGCTGCGGCAGTTGAAACCCTCTCTGGCTCCGCACGGCGTTAAAAGCGGCGGGATATTCTTCGGGGGGACGCCGCTTGACGCGCTGCCGCAGCGTGATCAGGCGGCCAAGATCGGTTTTGTGCAGCAATCGCCGGAGAACCAAATCGTCACCGATAAGGTGTGGCATGAACTGGCGTTCGGGCTGGAGAGTTTGGGGGTTAAGACGCCGGAGATACGCCTGCGCGTGGCGGAAATGGCGTCTTTTTTCGGTATACAGACATGGTTTCATAAATCGGTAACGGAACTATCCGGCGGGCAGAAGCAAATCCTCAACCTCGCGTCGGTGATGGCGATGCAGCCAAGTGTCCTCATCCTCGACGAACCGACCGGGCAGCTCGACCCCATTGCCGCGAGCGAGTTTTTGGCAACGGTGGGCAAACTCAACCGGGAACTCGGCGTGACGGTCATCCTGACCGAACACCGTTTGGAAGAAGCCTTCCCGCTCAGCAACCGCGTTGTCGTGCTGGAAGAAGGCCGGGTTCTCGCGGACGGAACGCCCCGCGAGGCCGCTTTGCGGCTCCGGGAGAGCGGACATGGGATGTTTTTAGCCATGCCCACGGCCATGAGGGTGTGGAGTCAGTTGACAGTTGATAGTGGACAGTTGACAGTTGGGGACGAGGTTCCTGTGACGGTGCGCGATGGGGCGGAATGGCTGAGACAGTTGACAGTTGATAATGGACAGTTGACAGTGGAGGGAAAATTATCCACTATCCACTATCCACTATCCACTGCCATTACGTGGGACGATGTGTGGTTCAAATACGGGAAAACAGAGCCGGATGTGGTGAAGGGGCTGTCGTTTAAGGCAAATTACGGTGAAATCACCGCCATTCTTGGCGGCAACGGAACGGGGAAGACGACGGCGTTGTCGCTGGCGGCCGGGTTGAATACGCCCTATCGGGGAAAAGTCAAAGCGGACGCGCGGGTTACCATGCTGCCGCAGAATCCGCAGGCGTTGTTTGTGAAAAAGACAGTACGCGAGGATTTGCTGGAGATGCTGTCTGAACGGAAACTGCCGAAGGAAGAGCAACAAAAACGTCTTGCCGAAATCGCCGCGCTTTGCCGTTTGGAGGAGCTGCTGAACAGCCACCCCTACGACCTGTCGGGCGGGGAACAGCAGCGGGCGGCTTTGGCTAAAGTCCTGCTCCTGCGCCCGAAAATCCTGCTGCTCGACGAGCCGACAAAAGGGCTGGACGCCGAATTTAAGCAGGTGTTGGCGGGGATTCTGAAACAACTGACGGCGTCGGGCGCGGCGGTTGTGATCGTGAGCCATGACGCCGAGTTCTGTGCCGAACACGCAGACAAATGCGCCTTATTCTTTGACGGAAGCATCGTATCCGAGGGAACTCCTCGCGCCTTCTTTTCCGGCAATTCCTTCTACACAACTTCCGCCAACCGCATGGCGCGGGACGTCCTGCCCGAAGCCATCACGGTGGGGGACGTTGTTTCCGCCCTCAGCGGGGGAAACCAGTTGATAGTTGATAGTGGACAGTGGACAGTTAAGGACGAAAAAACACCGCCTCATAAACCCCAAGATAACTATCCACTATCCACTGTCCACTGTCCACTGTCAACTGTCCTCGCGGCGGTTATGATTCTGCTGACCATTCCGCTGACGATTTTTCTTGGCGTCACCTTCCTGGACGATCGCAAATACTATGTCGTCTCCATGCTGATCCTGCTCGAAACCATGATCCCGTTCGCGCTGGTATTTGAGAGGCGCAAACCGCAGGCGCGGGAGCTGGTGGTGATCGCGGTGCTGTGCGCCATTGCCGTGGCGGGAAGGGCGGCGTTCTTTATGCTGCCGCATTTTAAGCCGGTGGTCGCGTTGGTTATCATTGCGGGGGTAGCGTTCGGCGGCGAGGCGGGGTTTTTGGTCGGCGCGATGACGGGGTTTGTGAGCAACTTTTTCTTCGGGCAGGGGCCGTGGACGCCGTGGCAGATGTTCGCGTTCGGCGTGATCGGGTTTTTGGCGGGCGTCTTGTTCCGCAAGGGCTTGCTCCGGCGCGGGCGGCTGCCGCTGGCGTTGTTCGGCGCGGCTGCGGCGGTGATGATCTACGGCGGCCTTGTCAATCCGGCGTCTATTTTGATGATCCAGCCCAACCCGACATGGGAGATGTTCCTGCTTGCTTACCTTCGCGGGCTGCCGTTCGACCTTGTCCACGCCGCCGCCACCGTCACATTTATTTTGCTCATCTCCAAGCCCATGCTGGAGAAACTCGACAGGATCAAGATCAAATACGGATTGGTGGAATAAACTATTCAAACAGCCCGTCGAGCGTGCCGAACGTGTAGCCTTCGTCCTTCCATCGGGTCAGCAATTCGTCTAGTATCTCCTCGTTTGTCCGGGAGGTGCTGTGCAGCAAGATGACGGCTCCGGGATGCGTCCGAGGCAGCAGCTTATCAAAGGCTTGCTGCTTGGTTGGCTGGTTTTTCTCCCAATCCACATAGGCCAAACTCCAAAACACCGTTTTGTAACCCAAATAGTCGGCCTGCTTGAGGCTGTGTTCGCTGTATTTCCCCTCGGGCGGGCGTAGGTAGCGGGAGAGTTCCTGCCCGGTGGTTTCCTTGTATAAATCCTCTAACCCCGATAGCTCCGCGCGATAGTCTTCAATCTCCGTGAGGGCGGTCATGTCGGGGTGGCTCATCGTGTGGTTGGCCACAATATGGTCGTCCTCAACCATCCTGCGCGTCAGTTCAGGGTTGGTGCGGATATAATGCCCCACCAGGAAAAAGGCGGCGGGGACGTCATGCCGGGCGAGGGTATCCAATATAGACGCCATATGGCCGTCCTCATAGCCCGCGTCGAAGGTCAAATACAGTTTCTTTTCCGCCGGATCGCCCATAAAAGCCGCGTTATACTGAGCCAGCTCTTCGGAAGAGAGATTGCCGGACGGAGACCGGCCGTTTTCATGAAAACGCAGCCCCCAGCCGTACGGTTCGATCAAATCCGGTGCTTTGGGAGGAAGATTCTCAAAGAATAAAGGCGGTTGGTCAGGATATAGGTATCGGTGGATGCCCTCGGCGATCCCCCGGGCGATTGTTTCCCGGTATTCGGCGGTTTTCAGCAGTTCCAATTCCTCATGCCCGGTGATAAAGCCCGTTTCGACTAAGCAGGACGGCATCGCGGTTTCACGGAGGACAACCAGTTTGCCGCTTGTCCATAAACCCCTGTCCCGCGCGCCGGTGGCTTCCGCGACAGCCGTTTGGATAAGCTGCGCCAGTATACGCCCTTCCGGGTCATTTTCATCGACCCATGTCTCTACCCCTTGCGCGCCGCTGTCGTCGGCGTTTTGATGGATGCTGACGAATATATCCGCCCCGGCTTCATTGGCCATCTCCGCGCGCCGCTCTTTGTTCACCGTTTCGTCATCGTCACGGATCATCAGCACACGGATTCCGCTGCTTTCTAAGATGTCCCTCAGCCGCAGGGCGATGTCCAGGTTGATCGTTTTTTCACACACCCCGTCAACCGGCCCCGCGCCCCCGTCCGCGCCGCCGTGCCCCGCGTCTACCGCAACCAGCGGGCGGCTGTCCGGCATGGCGGAAGCCTGAACGAGCGGCGGGTCTTTATCCGTTTCGGGCGGGATGACGACGTCCGGCGCGGCTCCGGCGAGGGCGGGCTCCGGCTCCTTGTCCCGCATGGATAGCATCGCCGCGCCGATTAGCACCAGCCCCATCGCCATGATGAGGAAAAGTCTCAGTGGGGCGGCGGGTTTCCGCCAGGAATTGCCGCGATAGGTTGATGTGGTGTTCATAATTTTCAGCCTCCCTGTATGTTTACTTGACATAATACAGGGAGGCTGCATCTTATTTTAATCGGGAATGTATCTTACTTGCATCATTCATGTTTTTAATTCATCATAAGTCCCAATCTAAATCATGTGATCCTCAGAATGATCTCGTTGATCCCTTCATAATACCCTACCGTGACGACGGTACGCTCATGCTCCGCGCCCTCAATGACGTATTTGCGGTAGTGCGGCGTGGTTTCCAGCAGGGGATTGTCCTCGGTCAGGGGTTCCGCCCCAGTCAGCCCCGTGATGCCGCACCACGCTCTGATAACCGCGTCCGGGTCGAACGCTTCCGGCGGGGTTTCCGTTCTCAGCGCAAAAGCGTACAGCGTGCCGTCCTCCGCGTCCAGCCAAGCCTCCAGCAGCGCGCCGCGGGCTGCCGTCATGGGGTTGCCGTATGCGGTTGTGATTTGCCAAACGGATATGTTTTTTTGCGGATCGGAGAGTTCCACGGCGGTATACAGCCGCGTTTCGCAGTTGTCTAGTTCATAGAGGCATTCGGGGATGGCGCCCGTTGCGGTCAATTCCGAAAGTGCCGCCCCGCAAGCCTTCTGCGCCTCCTCTAGCGTCAGTTCGCCGAACGAAGGGCCGCTCCGGTTTTCGGTGTACACATAGGAGGAGAGGGATTCGGCCGTCCTGCCCCGGATCAAAGCGGCGAAGTCGGTTTGCGGTATGGCTCTGTTTTGCAGAGCCATTGACAGGATATACAGGCGTTCGTTGGGATTCAGGCTGTAGCGGAAACCTTCGGCAAGCCCGACAACGGGCTGTGTCTCCACTCTGTCCAACGCATTTTGATCGTTCAGCCCGGTGAGCACAGACGGGCCGACCGAAGCCAGGAGGATGATGATGGCGGCCGGGACGATCACCAGCAAATAGGATAAGGTCTTTTTCATTGATCTTCCTCCAGTACAGGCAGTGAAAAGGTGATGCAAGTGCCTTTTCCCATGATGCTGCTGATGTTCATGCGGCTGCCGTGCAGTTCCAATATCCCGGCGCACAGCGATAAACCCAGCCCCACGCCCTCGCGCCCGGCCGCCCTGGATTTATCCACCATGTAGAACGGTTCAATGATCCTGCTCAGTTCCTTCTCGGGGATGCCTTTGCCCCTGTCCAGCACGGTGAAACGGTAACCCTCCCCGTCGCGCCACCCTCGGACAAAGACGGTCTGCCCCGGGGCGGACGCCTTGCGGGCATTGTCGGTTAAATTGATCAGTACGGTGTTCAGCAGAGCCGGTTCGGCCATCACCCGCCCTTCTTTGTAATCGACCGTGACGTTTTCCGGGAAGGTTTCGGCGATGTGTTCAAAGAGCGTTGAAACGGCCACGGGTTTGGGTTCAAACGTCCGGCGGCGCAGCACGATCAGGTCGAGGAGCCGCAGGGAGAGCGATTCCAGCCGCTTGCCCTCCCGGTAGATATACTGGGCGGCCAAAAACCGTTTCTCTTCATCCAGCACACGGGAGCGGAGCATATCGGCAAACCCGATGACAGCGGTGAGAGGTGTTTTTAGCTCATGGGCAAACGCCGCCACAAAGTCTTCCCGCGCTTTGGCTTCCTGTTTCAGCTGGTTGATTTGCTCCTCCAGCATATCGGCCATGCGGTTAAAGTCACCGGTCAGCATTCCCATTTCATCCCGGCTGACTATTTGCGCCCGCCGCTGGACGTTGCCCTGCGCCATCTCTTTTGTCACGGCGGACAGGTGCCTGATCGGACGGGTCAGCCACACCGACACCGCGTAGGTGATCAGCGAAACAAACCCCAGCGTGATCAGGCTCACCCGGCGGTAAACCGAAAACCACTCGTCACGGTCTTCATACAGCGATGTAACGTCTTTCAGCGTTTCCAAATAGAGCGTTCGGTCGATCACGCTGACCACGGCGGCTGTGTGCAGCAAAGTTCGTCCGTCCGACAGCATCACCCTATAGGCCGCCGTTCCCTCTTCCGCAACCGTCAGTAAGTCGGCTCCGGCCTTAAAGTCGGCTCCGATGTAGAGCGGTTCCCGCTCTTCGCCGCTGATGCGGATCAGCCGGTTGGTCAGGGTGCCGCCGATCTGCGCGACCGTGCTGTTGCGCAAAGGCTGGGATCGGGGCGTTGCGTTAAGCGCGGCCATCTCGAAGGCGAACCGCAGCGAGCCGTTTTCATCCAGTGCCCGCGCCGTCTCCCCGCGCATCGAGGCGGAAAACATGGAATTGACAAGAATATAGCCGGACGCGCTCAGCCCGGCGGCAACAACGAGCAGGGTGGATAAGAAGATTTTCCACGAAAATCTCATTCATCCACCTCTAAACGGTAGCCGATTTTATGCACCGTAACAAGCCGGTTTTCCCAGCCCAGTTTTTTCCGCAGCCGCTGCACATGGAGGTCTACCGTGCGGCTGTCGCCGAAATACTCGCCTTCCCACACTTTTTCATACAAAACTTCCCGGAAGAGCGCGATGTTCTTATTCTGAATAAAAAGAGCCAAAAGCCCAAATTCTTTGGCGGTCAGATTGACTGGCTTTCCGCCTTTTTTCACCGCGTGGGCTTCAAGGTCAAGCAGGACGTCCCCAACCTCGATCTGTTTTTCCCCCTTGTGATACCGCCGCAAAACGGTTTCCACCCGCGCGATCAGCTCCACAATGTCAAACGGCTTGACCAAATAATCGTCCGCGCCCATCTTCAGCCCTTTGACCCGGTCGCGCACCTCATGTTTGGCTGTGATGAAAATAACCGGGATTCCCAGCGGGCGTATATAGTCCATCAGCTCGTAACCGTCCGCGCCGGGCAGCATCACGTCCAAAAGGATCAGGTCAAACCGTCTGTTTTCCAGCAAATCGGCCGCGTCCAGCCCATTGTAAACGGCAGTGCATTGGTAACCGGCGGCCGACAGGTTGAGGCGGATCAAATCAACGATCGCCCGTTCATCCTCTACAATCAACACTTTTAACATCTCATCTTCACCTCAAAAACACGGCCTCTTTTTCCGCAAAGCCCAAAGCGGTGTCATTCTCTTCGATAAAAAACCTAGCCTCCCAATCAGGCGAAAAATATCCGTTGCGCTGGTAATAAATCACGGTATCGGTCACCCGTTCCGTCTCCCATTCCGGCGTGAGGGTGTCATACCAAATATGAAAAACAAGGTCGGTTTTGCCGTCCCCGTCAATATCGGCCAATTCATAGCTCCTCATGCTGCTGAAATTGGTGTATCTGCCCATCGGCTGGAAGTTCCATAGCAGGTTGCCTTCCCCGTCGGCCAAATAGATCATCAGGGTGTAGTATCCGGCCAGGCGGAATGTGCCGTAAATCAAGGAAACCTCGCCGAATGTTTCAAAGGTCACAACGTTACTGTGCATCACCTGGAATCCGTTTTCGATCAGTTCGTCCAGCGTATCGGCCAAATACAGGAACTCGGTTGAAATGCCGTCCCGGGCAAACGCGATGACGGTATTGACATCCGTATTCATCCCAAAACGGTTGATTCGGTCGGAGAGCCGCCAGTCTCTGTAGAACCCGGTTTCATGCTGAAACAAAATATCGCCGACTGTATAGATCACACCGGCGTATGGGCCGCTGCGGCATATGCTCCTGCTGATGATCACAATATCCGTCAAACCGTTGCCGTTTATATCCCGGAGGCCGAACCCGGCAACATCAAGGTTGGGCTGGTTCAGCTCCCCGCGCCGCTGGCTGTTGCATTCCAGTTCATCGGTTTTATAAACGATGCCGCCATCTTCATCGGCAAAGAAGAAGACGATCCGCTCATGCTTCGGGTCAAGAGCCGGCACAATGTCCACCTTGCCGAAATTTGCAAATTCGCCTTTTGTGTAGATATTGTCTTCGAGGATGACAAAACCGTTTGAGGCAAGTTCCTCCACGGTTTGCACAGCCTCCATCCTGTCACGGTAGCGTTCATAGTCCGACCGTTCCTGGTCTTGCGGCTCCATGGCCGTAACGGGGAAGACCATGACCGCGATCAGCGAGGAGAGGAAGAGCTTCTTCAGCAGCATACGGTCACCCCCTCTGCCAGTATAACAATAAATCCCCTTTATTTCAAGGTTATTCCAGTTTATCCTACCGTGCGTTTGTATCCTATTTGCATCATCAGGCTGTATTTGTACATCGGGGCGGTATTTGCTATAATAGGGTCATCTTACGCCAAATGAGGTTTATGAGCCATGCACATACTTTTTGCCGAAGACGACGCGGTGATCGCGTCGGGGTTGGTCTATGCCCTGCAAGCCGAGGGGTATACCGTCACCCATTGCCCGGATGAGGCGAGTGCCGTCCGCGCGCTGGGGGAGCGGGAGTATTCGCTGGCACTGCTCGACCTTTCATTGCCGGACGGCAGCGGATTCTCGGTGTTTGAGCGCATCCGGCAAACATCGCAGATGCCGGTGCTGTTCGTCACGGCGGCCGACGACGAGGGCAACACCGTCAAAGCCCTTGAAATGGGAGCCGATGATTATATCACCAAGCCGTTCCGCGTCCGCGAGCTGCTGGCGCGGATCAAAACGGTGCTGCGCCGCGCCGGGGGCAAGACGGGCGACGTGATCTCGCTGGGCAGCGTCAAGGTAGACTTGGCCAAAGCGAAGGTTTATAAAGACGGCGCGGAGGTGCTGCTGACCGCCCTCGAATACCGCCTTCTGCTGACATTCGCCCACAACAAAGGGCAAGTCCTCACCCGCGGGCAAATCCTCGAAAGCCTTTGGGACGTCGCGGGTAATTTCGTCAACGACAACACGCTGACCGTTTACATCAAACGCCTGCGTGACAAGCTGGGCGAAACCATTGTCCAAACGGTTCGCGGATTGGGTTATATGACGGGGGACGGCCATGATAAGAAATAAGAAAATCGCGGAATTGAGCTTGTATCTCCAGCGGATCACCAACGGCGACCGATCTTTTGACATTCGGACGAACAAAGAGGGCGAACTGAGCATCCTCAAAAACGAAATCTACAAAGTCACGCACGCGCTGACCGAACAAGCAGAAGCGTTGCAAAAAGACAAGCTGGAGCTGGCTTCGGCTCTATCCGACATTTCCCATCAGCTCAAAACGCCGCTGACGGCTTTGGGCGTTATGGCAGATCTGCTGGAAGATGACGCCCTTCCGGCTGATAAACGGAAAGAATTTATCGAAAACCTACACGCGGGGCTGTCGCGGATGGAATGGCTCGTCCTCACCCTGCTTAAACTGGCGCGGCTGGACGCCGACGCGGCGGCGTTGAAACAGGAGAACATCGCGCTTGCAGACCTGATCGGCAAAGCACTATCCCCATTATTGATCCCGATTGAAGTAAAAGAGCTGACCGTCACCGTTAAAGGGGAGAAACTCATCACCGCCTGCGACATGGACTGGACGGCCGAAGCCTTGGGCAATATCCTCAAAAACGCCATTGATAACACACCGCAAGGCGGGACGATAGCGATTGCCTACGGCGAAAACCCGCTTTACACCTATATCACCGTGCGCGACGGCGGGCCGGGGATCGATAAAGAAGACATGCCCCACCTGTTTAAGCGTTTTTACCGGGGCAAAAACGCCAACCCCGACAGCGTGGGGATCGGCCTCGCCCTCAGCCTCGCCGTCATGCGGAAGCAAAACGGCGACATTGAAGCTGAAAACGACAACGGCGCGGTATTTACACTGAAGTTTTATTACTAGATTGTCACCAAAACAGTCACCGAATCGTCACAATAGGGTGGTAACATAACCATGAGGTGATTCATATGGTCAAGGTGGAAAACCTATCCAAAATTTATGGCGCGGGCGACGCCGAAGTGCGCGCGCTGGACGGCGTGTCCTTCTCTGTGAAAAAAGGCGAGTTTCTCGCCGTTATGGGCGCGTCGGGGTCGGGCAAATCGACCCTCCTTCATCTGCTGGGCGGCGTGGACAGGCCGACCGGGGGTAAAGTGTTTATCGACGACACCGACATATACGCCCTCAACGAAAGCAAACTCGCCATCTTCCGGCGGCGGCACATCGGGCTGATTTACCAGTTCTACAACCTGATCCCCACCCTTAACATCGAGGAGAACATCACCCTGCCGCAGCTTTTAGACGGGCGGGAGATCGACAAAGCGCATTTGAGCGAAATACTGACCACCATCGGCCTGACCGACCGCTTAAAGCATCTGCCCAACAAGCTCTCCGGCGGGCAGCAGCAGCGGGTTTCGATCGGGCGGGCGTTGATGGGCAGCCCCTCCATCATTTTGGCCGACGAGCCGACCGGCAACCTCGACAGCAAGAGCAGCCGCGATGTGGTCGATCTATTGAAGCTCTCCAACAAAAAATACGGGCGCACCCTCATTGTCATCACCCACGACGAACGGATCGCCCTGCAAGCCGACCGCGTTATTGTGATCGAGGACGGCAAGATCACCCGCGACGAGGAAGCCGCTTCCCCCGAGGCGATGCAGTCATGAACATTGTCAATAAACTCACCCTCCGCCACCTGCGGCTGAACAGAGGGCGGACGCTGATCACCCTGATCGGCATCACACTGTCGGTGGCGATGGTCTGCGCCGTGGCGGGATTTGTCGCCAGCCTGCAAGACGTCCTGCGGCGGCAGATCGTCAACTATAAAGGCGGCGAGTGGCATATTACCTATAGCGTCTACGGTTCCGCCGCACAGGAAGAACTTGAGAACATCGCCGCTGAGGGCGGATATTTCGATTCGTATTATGTCAGCGTCTTTGATGACGAGGAAAGCGGAGAGACGTTTACCGGCATCTATCTGCATCTAGCAAACCCCGATGGGAATTATAAGCAAATCGCCAAAGAAGTCGCGGAGAAATACGGGTTGGACGGGGTTGGCTGGAACAGCGAACTGCTCGCGCTGGACGGCGTTGTCGCGGAAAACAATGTGCTGACAACCTTTATCGGGATAGCCGCTCTTTTGATCTTCATCATCATGGGCGGCTCGGTCACCGTCATTGCCAACGCGTTCAACATCTCGGCGGCCGAGCGTGTGCGGCAGTTCGGCCTGTTGAAGAGCGTCGGCGCGACGGGCAAGCAGATCGGGCGGAGCGTGCTGTTTGAAGCATGTATCCTGACCATTGCCGCCATCCCGCTGGGCATAGGGCTGGGGTTTGCCCTGCAAGCCGCCGGGGTGGCTATCCTCAACACAGCCTTGACCGACATGCTGGATATTGCTTCCGATCGGTTCCGGGTGGTTTTCCTGCCGATGATCCTATATGTTTCAGCCGGCGTCGCCGTGGCAACCGTCTTTCTCTCGGCATGGAGCCCTGCCCGGCGGGCGGCGAAAACCCCCGCTGTTGACGCCATCCGGCAATCGCGCAATGTGCGCGTCCGGCAGCGCGAATTGAAAGTCTCCCGCCTGACGCGAAAGCTGTTCGGGTTTGAGGGGACGCTGGCGGCCAAATCGCTCAAGCGCAGCAAAGGGAAATACCGCGCGGCGGTGGTCGCGCTGACCGTGTCGGTCGTCCTGTTCATCAGCATATCGTCGTTTATCGGGATGCTGAATAAGACGGTTTCGATGCAATACGGCGGGTTCAAATACGACGTCATCGGGCATTTCTCGGCCGATATTGAAAGGCAGGACGAAGTAGAAGCGCGGCTTGCCGCGTTTCCGGGAGCCGAGGTCACGGCCTCCCGCTATGCTTTTGTAGAGACAACATTACCGGAAGGGTTTATGACGCAAGAATATTTGGATGAATATGGGTTTGACGGTTTTGTACCGTATCAAACAATTTTGCTGGTCAGCGCGCCGGATCGCGTATTTATGAAATACGCGCCGATAGGGGAAAACCAAATCAACGCCGTGCTGGTTAACAACTCCGGCGTATTGAACCGGGACGGCAAGCTAAAGGAAATTCGCCCTTGTAACTTTCAAAAACATAAAGGGCTGGAACTGACCCTCAGCAGGCGATATGGCGGAAGAGAGGATTTTGCCGCGATCACGCTGGCCGCCGAAGCGCGGGAGACCCCGGATTTTATCGGCTCCGTAAACCTTACCGGCGGGCTTACCTTTTTCATTTCTGATTCGGATTTCCGGGCCATCCTGCCAAATATACTCGACAGAGAAGGCAAACCGGCGGCCGATGTGTATTTCAGTATCAATGTCCCTGACGCGAACGAATTTATCAGTGAAATGAGCGATTTGGAAGAAATCAGTTTCGGCAATATTCAAAGCCAAAAGCGGAGCAATCAGGCGTTGATGCTCGTTATATCCCTGTTCGGTTATGGGTTCATCGCCCTGCTCTCGTTAATCGCCGTCACCAGCGTCGTCGCCACCATCTCAACCGGGATGGCTCTTCGGAGGCGGGAATTTGCCATGCTGCATTCCGCCGGGATGACCAACAAAGGCGTCAATAAGATGCTCAATTTGGAAAGCCTGTTGTACGGGATCAAATCATTGTTGATCGGGATTCCGCTGGGGATGGGTTTTTCGCTGCTGATTTGGTTTTTCTTCGGCGATACGGCGGAGTTTGAATACCCTCTGCCGTGGCTTGCCTTGCTGATCAGCGCGGCCGCCGTCTTGCTGCTGACATTCATCACCATGCGCTACGGGCGGCGGAAATATAAGAAGGTCAGCATCGTTGAGGCGATACGGGACGAGGCGGTGTGAGTTTGATTCAATGATCCAGCAATCCCAGTTCTCTGATTTTCATAACGGCGTCAATGCCCACCGGCACATCCAGCTTCCTATAGATCAACTGCAAATGCGACTTGACGCCCGTGACTTTCAAGCCAAGCCGGCAGGCGATCGCCTGCTGGCTTAACCCTTCGCACAACAGCCGCATAACCGCTTTTTGCTGATCGGTGAATGTCAGCGGTTTCATCATGCGCCCGCCCGTTAAGCCTTTGGAGGTTTTTGAATGGGACAGAGCCATGATGTACAGTGTTTTCGCAAACGCGCCGGGAAGTTCGCCGGAGTAATCTTTCACCCCCGCCGCAAGATGCAGCCTGTGAAGCATATTGACAAGCTCCGCGCCCTCGTTTGCAAAAACCTGTGTGCAGCCGTATGGATAAGCGGATATGATCGCGTCCGTAATGACCGCCGTCGCTTCCGTTTGATACCCGCGTCCCTTTTTCCAGGTTGCGATGGACAATAGTATCTTTGCTTCGATTATGTCGAGCGGCCTGTGGTACGCTTCACACAGAGCGAGAAGCCTTTTGGCAAATAAGATTGCCGTATTGAAATCTCCTGCCGTGATATAAGCCCGCGCCGTTGTGAAGTGCTGATAAAGTTTGAAAAATGACAGTTCATCATATCCTGTGGCGGCAGTTTCACGCAGCCATTTCTTTGCCGCGCCCTCGTCGCCGTCCTCTAACTTACACCGGCAGATATACGCTTCAAGATTCGCGCCGAGATAGTAAGCCCGGTCACATTCTATCATGGCGTTTACGGTGCCGATCGCCTTTTGGGCATCCTCCGTTTGCCCCGTCGCGTGATGGGTTTCGGCCAATATCATCATGGCGCAGAATTTGACCTCCGGCGCGAAGCCGCCGCGTATTTTCGCGTTTGCTTCCAATGCGCAAGTGTGCGCTTTTGCCAGTTCGCCCTGCTCATAATGCAAACCGGCCCGCAAGCAGACCTCCATGATGCCGTATTCTTCTCCGACGATCGCGCCGACCGTTTTTTGAAGCAAGGATAAATGATGATCGGTGTCGGTGATATATTCGGAAAAATCGCGGCCGGAACGGTGGAAAAAGGGCAGATTTTGCGTGATCGACGGGGTGCCCGCTTTGGCCAAAAATGTAAGCGGCAGGCGTTTGATGCTTTTGGTAACGCCGATCAGGCTGTTTCTGTAATCCATACAGCGCAGCATGATCCTAGTCTGCACCGAGGCCGGGTTTTGCACAACGATTTTCGGAAAGAGCTTATGATAACGGTCAAGGGTTTCTTCCATATCCTTAGCGCGTCCGTCCACAAACGCCGCCCACGCCTGCACCTCCAGCAAAAACGGATGCTTCTCCACGATGGAACCGTCCACCGAAAGCCGGATGATGGCAAGGGTATCCTCAATGGCGGCGTAAGGCGAGTTATAGTCGTACATTTTCTTCAAACCCTTTGCGATCCCGCCCGCGTCGCCGCTTTGCAAGTAATAGGTTACCGACTTGAAATAATCCTTATGCTTATAGAAGAAAGCACCGGCTTTTTGATAGGTGTCGCTTTGCAGTTTGTGGCTTTCTTTTTTGAACATATTGTGCAGGAATTGCTGAAAAAGATGGTGGAAACTATATGTATTTTCATCGTACGCGCTCAAAAAAGCATTTTCGCGCACAAGCCTGTCAAGAAGTTCGCCGCTCTTCTTTTCGCCTGTCAGTGCTTCGCAGAGTTCCGGCGTGAGGCTGTCGGTGATGGACGCCTTCATCATAAACCGTTGTGTGCGTTCGTCCCACTTATTCCAAACCTCGTTTTGAATAAAGGTTTCCCAATGGCGTTCGGCCAATTTTTTGGTAGACGGTTCCGCGCCGGAAAGCAGGACGGCGTTGATGGCGATGGCCCAGCCGCCTGTGGAGGACAAAACATCATCGGCTTGCCGCTGCGTGAGCGTTTGACCGTACGCCGCAAACAATGCTTTGATCTCCTCTGCGGTAAAGATCAGCTCTTTCGCCTCCAGGATGGCGAAGGCGTCTTTGACGGTGTATTCCGCAAAACTGTCGGGCGGCGCGGCGCGGCTCAGCAAAAAAAGCGTGATGTTTTCCGGCAGCTGCCCGATGAACAGCACGAGTTTGCTCAACAGTTCGGTATTGGTTATCAAATGCAGATCGTCAAGGATAAGGATATATTCTTTTTCGTCAGTGATAAACGCGCTCAGCGCGCGGAGGGTAAACTCCACAGGCGCGGTGGAAAAAGCGTGATGCTTTACAAGTTCGCGTAAATCGCCGTTATCACGCTGGAGTTTTGAGAGGGCGGCCGTAAAATTTTCATAAAAGAGCGCGGGTTTGCTGTTCACTTCCCCGTTCAGCGCGATCCGTATGTAAGGCCGCCCGGAGTTTTCAGCCCACATTCGGATCGAAAAGCTCTTTCCGTATCCTGCGGGTGCGTGTATGTACACGATCTTTTTACCGGCAAGGCCGGTTATTTTTTTCATCAGCTCGGCGCGTTTGGCGGCCGCGGTGTTCATAAAACCATTCTCCCGTCTATGGTTTGCTGTAATTTCTACTATACCATATTCAGAGACGCATTGCAAAAATATTCTTCATAAATACCCTACCTGGATACTTTACGCCTTGCCGGTTTTCGCGTACCATAGACGGTAAATACATATGTAAAGGGGAAACCGCTATGGTTATCAAGTCCATAAAAATCAATAAAATCCTCGCTTGGGTGTTGTCGCTGTGCCTGGTTCTGACGCTGCTGCCGATGTTCCCGCTGACGGCAAACGCGGTGACTTGTGAACATGGCTTTATCTTTATCCCATCTGATCTGGATGACGCGCTGACTTGCACGGAATCTACCTGCACCATCTTACTCAATATAGGCTTTACATACGAGAAGTCTATCTCTATCGACGGCAGAGACGTCACGTTCAATTTAGGCAATTTATACACGTATGATCTGAACGTGGTAACGGACGATACCGCACTTATCGTCGCGGATGGCGGCAAAGTCAGCCTGCAAGGTCTCGGTACGCTTAACGTCACCAGCTTAAACAGCTGGGGCGTATACGCGGAGGGCGTCGGCACCATCGTTGAGGTGAACGGCAATGTAACAAGCGTCGGCGACGCGGGTGTGGGTGCCTTTGACGGCGCCGTGGTTACCATAGGCGGAAGCATCACGGCCGGGGTTGCCATTAACCTTGACGGCGATCCGATAGACATAGGCGACCCCTGTAACGATCACAGCGGCGGTTATTGTACTTTTATCCACCCCGAAACCGGAAGCACCGTCCGCGTGAAGGATGCAAATCCGGCTCACAAAGTCGTGACGGTCAGCGCGGGAACGGGCGCGAAGGGCGGCGGCGGGTACGAGCCGGGTGAAACCGTTGAAATAGAAGCGGGAAGCGTTTCGGGGAAGACATTCAAAAATTGGACGACAGAAAGCCCCGGGGTTGTTTTCGACGACGGGGACAGTGAGTCCACATCATTTACAATGCCCGGAAACGATGTAACGGTCACGGCGGTTTTCGAGAGCGATTCCCCCCCGCCCTCACCCGACCCATCGCCGGAACCGACGCCCGAACCAACGCCCGAACCAACCCCCGAACCGACGCCGGAGCCAACCCCCGCTCCGTCCCCCAACCAGGTTGTGGAACTTACAGCGAACGATCTCGACAAGCTGTGGGCTGACGCCGTGGACGGTGTGATGGTCGTTTTCGTTTATGGGGAGTTGGACACCTTGCGGATCGACGTCCCGCTCAGCTGGTTTATGGAGAATTTGGGGGCGACGCTGCTTGTATACAACGAAAGCCTTGGCCTGCTGGCCATCACCAGCGAAAACATGATCGAGCTGGCGGCGTTGTCCTACGACGGCGGGGAAGACGGCGTGACGGTGGAAGTTCGCGGCAAGGAGCTGACCTTCCTCCCCGATACGATCATCTCCTACCTGATGGAAAAAGGCAGCGTGATTTTGAGTGTTACCTCAAACGGAAACACTCTTGATTGGTATGTCTATGATTCGCCGGTCATCCTCGGCGTACCGAATACGCTTGAAGACAGCGATGAAGACGGAGGCGACGATTGGGTCGTTTACAAAAAACGCCCGGACGGCGGGCGGCAGATCATTCCCCGCAGCGTGATCCGCGGCGGGCTGGTTTACGCTTTGGTCAATGACGAGGGGTCATTTGAGACCGTACGGAACCCCAAGAGTTTTGCCGATATTGACGGGGAATGGAAGAAGGGCGTGGAATTTCTAGCCGCGCGCGGGATCGTGTCCGGGATCGGGAACGAACTGTTCGAGCCGGATCGCCCGGTCACCCGCGCCGAATACATCACAATGCTGATGAAAACGATGGATGTTCAGATGACGGATTATGACCCCGCACCCTTCTCCGACGTCAATCCGGGCGACTGGTATTATGAGGTTGTGTGCAAAGCGGCGGAACTGGGCATTACCGTGGGCGTGGGCGGGGGAAAATTTGCCCCCGACAGCCTGATCACGCGGCAGGATATGGTTACCATGACGTATAAAGCACTGGTCAAGCATTATTTGCTGATCCCGTCCGGGGAGGAAGGGGCTGAACTCACCGATGTGGCTGAATACGCCATACGCGCGGTGTCGGAGCTGATGAAGGAAGGCATCATCGGGGACTTCACCAATCCGCAGGATCCGGCGTTAAGGGGTGAAGCGGCTCAATTTGTCGCGGATGTGATACGCTATATCGTTCCCGATTACAGCACATTGCTGGAAGAAATCCGCGAGCAGGAAGGATAACGGGAAGGGGACAGCCCGTGTCCTCCCTATTCCAATATGAAGCAAGCAAGGCTTGGTTTCCCGGTTCCTTTATACAGTAAGTACAGGGCGTGATCCCCATCGGGGATGGATATATCGGCGGAGAACGGCGTCCATATGTTGGCACTCACAACAGGGATGCTTCCCAAACACGAGCCGTCCGGCGACGTTCTGACCTCAAAGCAGCCCTTGCAATACCCGCGTATCCGCACAGTCAACCGCTTCACGCCAACGCAGGCGAAATATTTGAAACCGATGACCGCCGAATCGGTGATGTCGGCGATATACCCCGGTTCGGGTTCGTCATCGCCGCTGTATTGCGTGATTTTGGGCAGCATCTCGGGGGTTTCGGATAAGCTGAACAGATTGCACGCGATGGTTGCCGGATACTCCCCCCGCCCTTCCAGCGGGCTGGCGTTGCCGCCGAGAGAGGTCATTTCTACTTGCGGGATGGAGCCGTCTTTAAGTACCTCGATCCGTTCCATGCAGCCCTGACGGGAAAACCATGTCCCGTTGGTCATCCGGTGATAGAAGACAAACCACCGGCCGTTGATTTCCACGATACTGCCGTGATTGTTCCCGGCCGGGTAGGCGTGTTGATCCGCCGATTTATATCTGTCTATATGCAGATCGCAGTTGCTGACGATGACGCCGCCGTATGTAAAACCCTTCGCCGGGTGTTTGCTGGTTGCGTAGCACAGTTCGTTCATCGGGGTGGAGGAGTAGACGAAATAATAGGTATCCCCCATTTTTCGGATGGACGCCGCCTCAAAATACTCGTGTCCCTCAAACCCTGTTCCCGCGCCATAGCAATTCCCTGGAACAACGATCACAGGGTCTTCCACAATGGTCAGCATATCCGAGCCCAGCACCGTCGCCGTCGCGCCCGTGCGGGATGTATCGCCATGCCCGCAGAACCCGGTATAGAGATAGGTGAGCTCCCCTTCGGTCAGCACCCCGGGATCAAACTGCGGCTCGTCGCCCTCGCGTTCGCCCAGCCGCGTCCCATCCGGGTAACGCACATATCCGTAGAACTCATATTTCCCGGCCGGGGACTCGCATACGGCAACCGACACGACATTGACTTTATCCAGCACATAATAGAGGTAATACCGCCCGTCCGAGCCAACCGTCACGTCCGGGGCATACAGGCACATCCTGCCGTCCGGGTTGAGCGGGTCGTCCGTTTTTTTATAGATGACCCCTTCATACCGCCAGTCGCTTAGATCATCGGCGGGCGCAGACCAGCAAACGTAATCGTTCAGGCAGAAAACCCAGCCGTGCGCTTTATCGTGAGAGCCGTAAACATAGACCCTGCCGTCAAAGACGTAGGGTTCCCCGTCAGGGATATACTCCCATGAGGGGAGATAGGGATTGAAGCATTGTTTTTTCATGAGCAGATTATACCACAGGTTCATATAAGCGTCAAATAAGTAGTTATGAACTAAACCCCCGCCGAAAAAGCCGGATAATGCAAAATGTCCTTGCAGAATTTTAAATCCTACAAGGACACTCCGATTGGTCCGAGTGACAGGAGTTGAACCTGCGGCCTCTTGAACCCCATTCAAGCGCGCTACCAAGCTGCGCCACACCCGGAACTGTTCCGCCTACTACTATAGCACAACGTTTTCTCTATTTCAAGATTAAATTTACGCCGTGATGAATCATCAAGATATTTTGTCTCAATGGATCGTCAGATAAGCCTCTTTCAACCTGCCGTCGGCGGTGAAATGCCCCCAGTGAATCCCAATATCGCCCTTTCTGCCCTCGTTCTTCCACCCTTCGTCAAACGCGCTGAAGAATATGACTTCCACATCCTCCGCAAGAGACCATATATAGACATCTTCAAAATACCGCCGGGCGTTTTCCATCGAGGGAATGGCCGCCCCTTCCGGGCTCCCGGCTGTGGGCCAGCCTGTTTCTGAAATGATCACTTGCTTTCCGTTTGCTTTGACTTTAACGTCCTCATATGTATCCGCCATTGCACCGGCGGCGTTTTCAACAGGGATTTCTGAGAAAAACGGATAGATGGTTACAAGAATGACGTCGCAGACAGCGACAAGTTCCGGGTTGTTCCAAGCTTGCGCCGTATCGGATGTGGTGACAGGGATCGCCTTGTCGTCAATCCTTTCCCGGACATATTGAATGTACTCTATCAACTTTTCAACCGGAAAATCTCCCCTGTACAGCGTTTCGCTGCCCACCACGGCAACGTCGATCCACCCGTCGTTGGCCAGCTTGATCAGCGCGTCCAATTCTTTATAAATGCTTGATTCTTGCATATACTTGTCGATCCAGCAACCGGCTATGATCCTGAAACCGTATTTCTCTTTGGCCGGTTGATAGATTTTTTCCAGTTCTCCGGTAACCCCGAAAAGCCGCAATGCGGAAGCGTAAGGGTCGAGCAGTTCCAAATGCCCTTCGACCAAGGTTAAGGGGATGGGGCTGTTTTTTTCCGGGCTCAGGCCGTTTGTATACGGCGAGTAATTGATTGAAATCTTCGATCGCCGCTGATCCGTTTCGTACGAGGCAATCGGAGACGGTTCCGGTTCCGGCGCGGCGGGGTTATCCGAACAGGCTGCCGTCATCATAAGCATAAACAAGAAACAAACTATTTTCGCGCGCATAAAAAGACCCCCTGACAACGATTTTTACATTGTCTTTTTCATAGTATATCACATGAGCCATAAACCGTCTATCAGCTTGTGCCATGCAGCCCGTCCATGCAAACGGGCTGTTTTTACTGTTCACAAAGCGAAAAACGCCGCATATACATATAGGGAAATTCCAAGTGCGCTTGGAGAGGGAGGGGACTGCGCTTGAAAGGAAATATCGAAGAGAGGGCTTGCGAGGTAGCCGCTTACATTATAGAAACAAAAGCGACGGTACGTGCCGCCGCCAAAAAATATGGTATTTCCAAAAGCACCGTACATATGGGGGTAACAATAAGGAACGGTTGTTGTGGGTAGTGTGCTAGCGGTGGGTGAGGCGCGATGTTACCGGGGTTGGGTATGGAATAAACTGGTTTTCCTTGACAAGTAGACGCGGCTGCATTATGATAAGCTACAGTTGATCACAATCGGTTGAATGGGGCGTTTTTGTGCTTACCAAGAAACGGCTTGCGCTGCTAACCATTTTCATGACGATGGCTTGCTTTGTTTTGCTGTTGTTTTTGCCCGACAGCATCGCCGGGGAACGGCGGGCGGAAGGCAAGATCATCTTTTTTTCCAAAATCGGGTTTCTGTCTGTCTGTATCGCCGTTACAATCGCCATGATACTGATATTACTGTTCAAGCGGGAGTTTGTCCGGTGGCAAACTTTTTCCTTCGGCCGCTACAAATATCTGCTTTTCAATTTGGTCAAGCGCGATTTCGTCTCCCGTTACCGTAAAAGCATCCTCGGCGTCCTGTGGTCGCTGCTCAACCCCTTGCTGACTATGCTGGTCATGACAATGGTCTTTTCATTGTTATTCAAGGACACAATCAAGAATTTCCCGGTTTATATGCTAAGCGGGCAGATCATTTATTTGTTTTTCAGCGAGTCTACCACCAGGGCGATGGGTTCCGTCATTGCGGGCGAGGGTATTATTAAGAAGGTATATGTCCCAAAATATATTTTTCCTGTTTCCAATGTTCTGTCGTCGCTGACAAATTTAGGATTTTCCCTGCTCGCTTTTCTATTCGTTTTTTTGGTCACCCGCGCTCCGTTTTACTGGACGATGCTGCTTATTCCAATCCCGATCATTTACACCTTTATTTTTTCCCTCGGTATTGCGATGCTGTTGTCGGCCATGGCAGTATTTTTCCGCGACCTCACCTATTTATACGGCGTCTTTTGTATGTTGCTCATGTATCTGTCAGCCATCTTTTATCCGATTTCCACCATCCCGGAGAAATATATGCCGTTCATGGGGCTGAATCCCATATACCAGTATATTGATTATTTCCGTAATCTAGTTTTAGTCGGCGAGATTCCCGGGTTGTGGAAAAACGCCGTCTGTATAGGGTTCGCGCTGATCGCGCTCTGCTGTGGCGTGTATGTGTTTATGACCAAGCAGGATAAATATATCCTGCACTTATAGGGAGGCGGCGGAATGGATCAAATCGCTGTTTCGGTTTCCGGCGTCTCCATGATGTTCAACTTGAGCAAGGACAAGATCAAGGGATTGAAGGAGTATGTCGTCAAGGCTCTGAAACGCCAGTTGTTCTTTGAAGAGTTTTGGGCTCTGAAAAACGTCAGCTTCACCGTCAATAAAGGCGAGGTTTTCGGCGTAATGGGGCTGAACGGAGCAGGGAAGTCAACCCTGCTGAAAATCATCGCCGGGGTATTCAGACCGACAAAAGGTTCGGTGGTTTTGAACGGGGAGTTAACGCCCCTGCTGGAGTTAGGAGCCGGATTCGACCCGGAGTTTTCGGCCAAGGACAACATTTTTATAAACGGCGCGATGTTCGGCCACCCGACGAGTTATATGGCCGCCAAATATAGTGAGATCATGGATTTCGCGGAACTTTGGGAGTTTGAGCATGTGGCGGTCAAAAATTTCTCGTCCGGTATGGTGGGACGTTTGGGGTTTGCCATAGCGACCAGTGTGCAGCCGGATATTTTGATCGTGGACGAGATTTTGGGCGTGGGCGACTATAAATTTCAGGCCAAGTGTGAAGAGCGTATTCATAATATGATAAGCGGCGGGGTGACGGTGCTGTTGGTGTCTCATAACATTAAAACGATCAAGGAAATGTGTTCGCGCGCGGTGCTGCTGAAAAAAGGCGAGGTTGTGTGTTTGGGCGATGTGGATGAGGTATGCAGGGTATATGGGGAGGGGTGACCGGGGATGAGCAAATACCTCAAACGACTTAAAAACCGGGTTGCCGCCCATATGACGGCGCACTTTTATTCCCCTGTTCCGAGCATATCCGGGATCAAGAAAGATGAAGGCCGGATATTCAAACAGGAAGAGGAACTTGCGGGGATCGACCTAAACCGCGAAGAGCAGCTTGAATTGTTTTACACGCTGACAAAACATATTGAAAAGCATCCGTTTCCGGAAACTAAAAAAGACGGGATCCGGTATTACTTCCAAAACGGCTGGTTTGGGCGGATGGATTCGATTGTGTTGTACGCTATGATATGTGAATATAAACCTCAAAGGATCATCGAAGTCGGTTCCGGGTTTTCCTCCTGTGTGATGCTGGATGTAAATCAGTTGAATTTTTATGATCAGATCCGGTTGATTTTTATCGAGCCATACCCGAAGAGGCTGCTGACCAATGTGACCCCGACAGACAACTATACGCTGCATCAAACAAGGGTGCAGGATACGGAACCTTCGATATACGGCGAACTGGAAAAAGGGGACATATTGTTTATTGACAGTTCTCATGTATCTAAAATAGGCAGCGATGTGAACTTTCTTTGCTTTGACGTGATACCAAGATTGAAGAGCGGGGTCATTATCCATTTCCATGATATCGCATGGCCGTTTGAATATTCAAAAACGACGGCGTACGAAGGCTTGGCGTGGAATGAAGCCTATATGCTGAGAGCGCTGCTGACTGGCAGTACTATGTTGAAAATAAAG
>WRIZ01000012.1 GCA_009782475.1 Oscillospiraceae bacterium
GCTATAAACTGCTGACCGAGTTGGCGCAAGTATTTGTTGACCTCGTACGCGATACAGGCGGCAATAACAGCCACCGTTTCCTGCTCATTCCGGGCTACAACACAGACGTGGATAAAACCGTTGACGCCCGCTTCCAAATGCCCCAGGACAAGGCGAACAAACTCCTCTTATCCGTTCACTACTACACGCCGTGGAGCTACTGCGGCGACACATCCGGCGTGGGGCTTTGGGGTAAAGTGAGCGAAGTTGAGCAAATGAACGAGCTGCTGGGAAGTCTGGATAAATTCAACAGCATGGGCTACGGCGTTGTGCTGGGCGAATGGGGCGTGCTGGACAACGAAGGCCCCGACCGATTGAGTTATTTTACCAACTTCCTTGATAACTGCGACCTGTACGGATATGTACCCATGCTGTGGGATACGGGATACGATCCCCGTTACGGCGGGCTGTTTGACAGGAACGATACCGTCTCCGTCGTCGCGCCCGAAATCGCCGACTTATTCAAGAACAGAGCCGCGCGTGAAAAAAGCGCGGATGAGCTGATCCAGGACGCGAAGGATAATATGGCTTGGTTGCTCAGGAAAGCCGCCAACAGACCGGAAATCACCATTTCCGCCGACGAGGCGTTCGCGTGGATCATGTTTGCGAGCGGCGACTGGAATACGTTATACTGCAATCAGGATAAATATGACCCGGACGTCAAAACCGTCGGCGTTGTAGCGACCGATGCTGAGGTCACAGACGGTTCAGGCACGTATACGGTGGCTCTCGACTTTACCGGCACCGCCGCCGGATATGCCAACGGCATCGTCTTTTCCGCTGTGGGGATCATAAACGGCGAAATACTCTTTCCGGGGTACTTTGTCGAAATCAAGGAAGTTCTGCTCAACGGCAAACCGATTGAGTTCTCCGGCAAACCGTATACGACAAACGACAACCCGGTCACCACAAGGGTCAATCTCTACAATGACTGGGTCAATGATTTACCGGAGCAGGCCAGAGTCCTTGACGGCGATTTATCCGACGCCACATGGAACCCGATGGAAAAATATATCGACGATCGTATAGAAACAATATCGGTTACATTTGAGTACGTCGAAGGGGTTCGTTAATCATGGTACAAACCATGCCGGGAAATTCCCGTTTGCTGGATAGGCTGCCGATGGTGGTTCTGCGGTGTTTGGCCGTAGTGACATTTATCGCGGCGTTTGTTGCCCCGCTCAACCCGGCGCGCCTGTCCGAACGCATCAATCAGAACGCATCGCTTTTTACCAGCACCATCTCTTATTCCACCACGGGGTCGGAATTTATACGCGCGCTTGACAGGGGCTGGATCGAGCAATCGGCTCTCACATTCACCTACATCGGCGCGCTGATCACCGGCTTGGCGGTTGCCATTATAGCCGCGGCGTTTTGTTTGAGCCTCGGAAAGATAAGGATGGAGAGGCTGAGCGTCAAAATCATGATGTCCGGCGCGTTGGCCGGGCTGGCCGGAATGGGCGTCCTGCGCCTTGCGCTCGGCATGATGGAAGGGACATCAAACCTTGACCATGTCAAGCCGATGAACCCCGGCGGGATCACAGCGTTCACCGTCTTGTTCGCGGCGGCATTGCTCGTGTCGGCCGCCGCGTGGCTCAGGCTTCCCAAAGCGGTGGAGAGCGACCGGTATGAGATCGAACCCAAGTACCGGCTTTTCCTGATGATCCTCCCTTTCCTCGTCTTGGTGGGGTTATTCTCCTATCTGCCGTTATGGTTTTGGCGGGTTTCGTTCTATGACAACTACATCCCGGGGGTAGAACTGGCGTCGGAAGATTTTGTCGGGCTTAAGTGGCTGCGTTTCCTGTTTGGAGCCACCCGCCACGATATTCTGCGCGTCTTGAAAAACACCTTTGTCATGAGCGGGATCGGGCTTGCGACGGCATGGCTGCCGATGATGTTCGCCATTTTTCTCTCCGAGCTGCGGTTCAAATCCTTCAAACGCGGCGTGCAGACATTGACCACCATCCCGAACTTTATCAGCTGGGTGCTGGTTTACAGCGTGGCTTTCGCCGTTTTTTCCACCGAAGGGTTCCTCAACTGGATGCTCGAAAGCCTGGGGGTTATCACAGAAGGCTCGAACTACTTACTGAGCGATAAGTATCTTTGGCTCAAAATGTGGCTGTACGGCACATGGAAAGGGCTGGGCTGGAGTGCCATCATCTACATTGCCGGTATTTCCAGCATCGACCCGCAGCTGCATGAAGCGGCAACGGTTGACGGCGCGGGCCGATTCAGGCGGATGTGGCACGTCACCGTGCCGGGGCTGATGTCCACCTTCTTTGTCCTTCTTCTCCTCGGTATTTCCAATATTTTGAGCAACGGCATGGATCAATATTTGGTCTTTGAAAACCACTCCACCAGGTCGGCTATTGAAGTATTGGATCTCTATGTCTACAACATCGGGCTGGGGCGCGGGAGCAATATACCGCTGGCGACCCTGGTCGGTATGCTGAAATCCATCATCAGCGTGACGCTGCTGTTTGCCGCCAACAGGGCATCAAAGTCATTAAGGGGGGAGAGCATTGTATAAAGAAGGACGAATCCTCAAATATATGTATAAGCAAAGCGCGGGCGACCACGTCTTCAACATTTCCAATGCCGTATTCTTCGCGCTGTTCACCCTGTTATGCACCTTCCCCATATACTACCTCTTCATCAACACCATCAGCGACAACGGTTTGGTTTTGGCCGGAAAGATCAACCTCTTCCCGGAAGGCGTCCACTTCAAAAACTATACCGCTCTGCTTAACGTAGGCGCGCTGAAAAACGCCGCGGTCATCTCTGTGGTAAGGACGGTCGTCGGCACGGTCTGCATGGTGCTGTCGTGCGCCTTTGTAGGGTATCTGATCACCCAGCAGCAAATGTTCGCGCGGAAGATCGTTTACCGCTTTATCATCATCACCATGTACTTTAACGCCGGGCTCATCCCCTGGTTCGTGAACATGTCGATGCTGGGTCTGACCAACAACTTTTGGGGCTATATCATCCCGGCCGTCGTACAGCCGTTCAACATTATCCTGATCAAGACATACATCGAATCCATCCCCAAAGAGATGGAGGAAAGTGCCTTTATTGACGGCGCAGGGTACTTTACCGTCTTTTCAAGGATCATCTTTCCGCTGAGCAAACCCATTTTGGCGACGGTTGCCGTGTTCGGCGCGGTGGGTCACTGGAACTCCTTTATCGACTCCATGATCCTGATGGGCAGCAATGATAAACTATACACCCTGCAGCACAGGTTATATATCTATCTTCAGCAGGCGACCAACCTTGAAAGGCTTGTGCAAGGCGGCAGTGTGACAAAAGAGGATATTGAAGCCGCTCTCAGCAGCCGTATCAACTCCATGACGGTTGCCATGGTGTCGGTCATCCCCATTTTGATGGTCTATCCGCTCATGCAGCGATTCTTCCAGAAAGGGCTGATGCTGGGAGCTGTGAAAGGTTAACGCAAGAAAACTTCAAACACGGCATAAACACACTATTTATAGGAGGGTATATATGAAAAGCAAACTAAGAAAAATCGCGCTGGCACTGGCGGTTATGTTACTTGTCCCGATCTTCGCGGCCTGCGGCGGCGGCGACAGCGGCGGCAAAAAAGGCGCGCCGATCGAACTGACCATTTACACGCAAGTGTCCAATGTCCCCGGCGAACTGGTCGGCTGGGGCGCGGAGGTTCTGCTGGAGAAATTCAATGTCAAAGTCAACATCATCAACGACGGCACCGACGGGACTTTCCAAACACGCATGGCGGGCGGCTTCCTCGGCGACATCGTCATTTTCGGCTCAGACGGCGACGAGTTTCAAGACGCCGCCGAGTTCGGCTTCCTGCTTGATTGGGAGGAAGACGACCTGGTAAAAGACTATGAGTATATCAGCCAGTATTTTGCCCATGCCATGGAGAAAAACCGCAACATCACGGCCAAAAGAGACGAAGACGGCAACATCACCCAACCGGGTAAAATTCACGGTTTTGGCCATAATGTAGCGGGAAGTTCTCAGGAAACCGCGGCTTTCTACTATTATCCCCACCTCCGCTATGACCTGTATCAAAAGCTGGGTTTCCCGGTGATCGAAACCTTGGAGGATTTCATTCCCGTGTTGGCCGATATGGTTGCCATGGAGCCGGTTTCCGACATCGGAACCAAGACCTATGCAGTTTCTTCCTTCAACGATTGGGACGGCGATATGGTCATGATGGTCAAATCGACCGCCGCGCTGTATGGCTGGGAGGAATTCCACTTCGGCCTGTATGACACAAAAACACGGACATGGGAGGATTGCCTGAAAAGAGACGGCTGGTATATCCGCTGCCTTAAATTCTACAATACCCTCAACCAAATGGGATTGTTCGACCCCGACTCCCAAACGCAAAAATACAACGGAATGCACGAAAAATACCTCAACGGCGCGGCTATGTTCAACATCTTCGAGTGGATCGCCAGCGCCTTCAACACAGACGAGCATAAAGAAGCGGGCAAAGTGATGGCGCCCGTGGTCGCTCAGGATCAAATCAACCTGGCCGACGGGTTGAGCGTGTTCGGCAAAAACATTGTTTGGACGATCGGCTCCAACACGCAATACCCCGAGCTCTGCATGGAGATCATCAACTGGTTCTGCTCCCCCGAAGGCACGCTGACCAACGAGTACGGCCCCCGAGGTCTCACATGGGACTTTGACGAAGACGGCGAATCCTATTTGACCGAACTCGGCATACAATGCCAGCTCGATAAGGAAAACACCATCATCACTTACGGAGACTGGACAGGAACCTATAAATACGGCGAGTTCCAGCACAACAACCGCACATGGGCAAAAGACGCGGTCAACCCCGATTCGCCCAAAGGGCAAACCTTCAACTATGAGTATTGGGACAGCACCATCCTCAACAGGGTCGTGACCCCCATTGAGCAGGATTGGCGCGACTGGACAGGGTTTACCCAGCCGGACGATTGGTTTGTCTCTATGGGCAAGAAAACCGTCGCCATTGCGACCAAGTATTCTAAGTCCAAAAGAAGCAGGGAACTGGAGACCATTTGGAAACAAGTGCAGAACGCCATTAAGGAAAACTCTTGGAAAGCCATCGAAGCAAAAACCGACGAGGAGTTCAACGAATATGTAGATACAATGATCGAAAAAGCCTATTTATATGGCTTTGAACAATGCCGCGAATGGATCGAAGGGGAAGTTGAAAAGAGAAAGAAAGCGGAGGATGAAATCCTTAGCATGGGCTAACCGGCGAACTAACTGCCACAACGGGAACAAGCCTTTAGGCTTGTTCCCGCTATGGTATATTGAGGGAAAAGGGGAGTGCTGAAATGAGAAAAACAAAGATCATCGCCACATTGGGGCCGGCCAACAACGATCCCGAAGTTTTGCGTAAAATGGTCAGAGCCGGAATGGACACCGCAAGGATCAATTTTTCCCATGCCGACTATGAAGATACACGCCGGCGGGTGGAAGCGTTACGTAAAATATGCGGGGAAGAGGGGCGGCAGGTTGCCCTTTTGGCCGATACCAAAGGGCCGGAGATTCGTTTGGGCAAATTTGAAGGCGGACGTACCGAGCTGACGGAGGGAAGCACCTTTACGCTGGTTTCCGATGAGATTCTCGGTAACGCCGAACGCGCTTCCGTTACCTATGCCGGGCTGCCGGGAGATGTGTCCCCGGGGAGCCGTATCCTGTTGGACGACGGGCTGATCGAACTGCGGGTCGAGCAATGCACCGAAAATACCATCACAACAACCGTGCTGAACGGCGGTTCGCTATCCAATCATAAAGGGGTGAATGTCCCCAACGCGCGGCTGCAAATGCCGTTTATCAGCGAGAAAGACCGCGCCGACCTGCGTTTCGCCGTGGAGCTGGAGTTTGATTTTGTGGCGGCTTCCTTTGTGCGGTCGGCCGAAGACGTTATTCTTCTGCGGCGCGAACTGCACCGGTGGGGCGGAGACAAGATCATGATCATCGCCAAGATCGAGAACGCCGAAGGGGTTCAGAACGCCGACGCCATATTGGAAGAAGCCAACGGTTTGATGGTGGCGCGCGGCGACCTGGGCGTGGAGATCGAATACGCCGAACTGCCCGTTATTCAGAAAGAGCTGATCAAAAAAGCCTGCAGGCAAGGCAAAAATGTGATCACGGCGACCCAGATGCTCGAATCCATGATCCACAACCCCCGCCCCACCCGGGCGGAAACCTCGGATGTGGCCAACGCCATCTACGACGGAACCGGCGCGGTGATGCTGTCGGGCGAAACGGCAACCGGGAAATACCCGGTTGAGGCGTTGTCGGCTATGGCGCGCATCGCCGAACGGGCAGAGACCGATATTGATTACCGCAAGCGTTTCCATTTGAGCGACGTCCGCTTCGAGACGTCGGTCAACAACGCCATTGCCCACGCGGCGGTGACAACGGCGCACGACCTTGACGCAACGGCCATTTTAACCGTCACCATGTCCGGCAATACCGCCCGCCTTATATCCAAATTCCGCCCGTTATGCCCCATCATCGCCTGTACGCACGATAAACGCGTTCAGCGTCAGCTCATGCTGGCCTGGGGGGTTACCCCTCTTCTCACCAAGATCGAAACAGAGGTGGCGGAACTGTTCGACTTTTCGGTTACCTCCGCTTTGGACGCGGGAAAGATCAGCGAAGGGGATTTAATCGTTCTGGCGGCCGGGCTGCCGCTGGATTCCCCCGTGGGCACCAATATGCTCAAGGTACATGAAGCGGGGCGGAATACATCGGTTTTGTAAATCCGCTATAAAACTAAGATGGTCAAAAAAGTATCAGAAAAAGAAGGTATCGTAGTAGCTATATGTTAACAGCCCTGTTAAAATATACAGTAGAGGCGGCTGATTCTCTAATCAGCCGCTTCATTACTTATTAAGAAGGAGAGCAGTTCACATGAAGAAACGGAGAATCTTGTCCCTGCTGCTGACCGTCGCCATGGTGTTCAGCATCATGCCGGTCATCGCGCTGCCGGTTTCGGCGGCTTCCGGCGACACATTCCAATGGAGCGTTTTTCCCGCTGACGCCGATATAAGCGACGTTGGCACGGAAGGCAACTCCGGCAGCGGCCATGTGCTGAAACTGGACAACATCGGGTTAAGTGACGCCAACCTTCCCTTCGGCAGCGCGACATTGAATTTCGATTTTCAGGTAGCGCACAATGCCGAAAGACGGATTCTTGTATGGACAGATCTATCCGGTTCGGAAGATGAAATCGAGGATATACCCTTTGCCGCAACCGAAAACATCCTTGCGGGAAGGGTCGTGGTGTCTGATGTTTTCTTTGGCGGCACAACGGAATCAAATATACAGATTCCCAAAGGACTGTTATACGACGGGGAAACATACGCAAATACAATCTATGTCATGCTGGGTATCAACAAAAGCCCCATAGGCATACCCGGGGCTTCCGATAACTATACCGAAGCTGCCGGAAACAGGGGCGGAAATGCCCGAAACGGCGTCAACGGCGTTGACCTCGCCAGAGAGTTTGACATTTTCGAGACAGTGACATTAACGCTTTCTTCAGAGTATATCCTTAATACAGCGTGGACAATCAATCCCGCCGACGTCAATGTCAGCCGGCAGGGCGAAGGCAATCATGTGCTGAAGTTGAGCAATTTGGGGTTTGAAAAGGAAAACCTCCCTGAAATCGGCGGCGTTTTAGAGGTTAACTACATAGAGGGTCAAAACAGCAACAGGCGGTATGTGGCGTGGACGGATTTATCCGGGGACGCCGATGAAATCGGCGACATTACCTTTGCCACGCCGGAAAACCTTGCGGACGGTAAAATCGTCAGATCGGCTTCTGTCGTCCCGGCCGGGACGACTGCCGTGGAACTCCCCATCCCGCAGGAGCTGCTTTATGACGAGGATACGGATACCTACGCGACAGAGATTTACCTCCTCCTGACCACAGACAGTGTCGATGATATGCAAACGCCGGGCGGCAACAGGGGCGCGGCGGAGTTCGTCAGGTTTGACTCTATCACGCTGAAGGTAACCGAACCTCCGCAGTTCGCCACCTACATCTCCCTCAACCCCGGAGCCAATCCTTCCGAAATAGGCTTCACATGGTGGACGGAGAAAGATACGGCGAGCACGACGGTGCTTCAGCTTGCCAAAGCGTCGGACGTCAGCAACAAGGAGATGCCCGCGGACGCGAAAGAGTTCACAGGCACACGCGCTTATGCCGCGTATGGGTTTGACGTCAACCGCGTCATGGTGACCGGGTTGGAGAAAAACACCGAGTATGCCTACCGTTTGGGCAACGGCAGCGAGTGGACGAAAATCTACACCTTCAAAACATACGACCCGGACGGGAAATACAACGTCATCGCGGTCGCCGACCCGCAGATCAGCTCGGGGGACGGCAGAATGTGGAGAGCTTCGCTGGAAAAAGCGGTCGCTCAGGCCGGTAAAATGGGCGGGGCGAGCTTCTTGATGAGCGCGGGCGATCAGATCAACAAACACAACAGCATGATTGAAATGGATGAATTTTTATCCCCGCCGGAGCTGAAAGGCCTCCCGGTCATGGTCACGGTCGGCAACCACGATACCGACGATGAAGCGACCGGAGCGGCGTTTGAAAACGTCGGGCTTCTCCCGCTGGTATACAACTGGCCCAACTACAACAATTTGGCTGGGATCGGGGCGGAAAAAGAGATTCGCGGCGGCGGCGATTATTACTTCAGCTACGGCAACACCCTGTATATATCCATCAACTCCAACGTCAGGGAAGCCGAAAATCATGACGCTTTCATCGCGGAAGCGGTTGCTTCCCACCCGGACGCGACATGGAAAATCGCCCTCTTCCATCATGACATTTACGGAACAGGCCCTCACGCGGGCGTTGGGTTCGGCGATTCGGCCAACTTGCAGGAAACATGGTCGCCCATGCTCGACAAATACGGGATTGACCTTGCCGTCAACGGGCACGACCACGTGTACGCCCGTTCCAAGTTCTATAAAGACGACACCTATATGAAAAACCAAATGCCTGCCGTCCTTGACATTGACGAAAAAGGACTCTTCAAACCCAACGCGGGAACCTATGTGCAGCCGGACGGCATCCTGTATATGGGGCTGGCGTCACCCACAAACAAGACATACGTAGCCGAAGTGCTTGACTGGGTCGCCTTCACCTCCCCCCGGGATACAACGGTGGGCGAGTATTCGATCATCACGGTCGAAGGCGGCGACCTTACCTTCAGCGTCTACCGCACAGACGGCGACGACCCGATCGACAGCATCACCCTCCGCAAAAAAGCCCAGTATGATGACCTGCAAACCCTTATCCCGGGCTGCGAAGAAGTGAAAAAAGGCGGGATCACAGACGCGACGTGGAACGCTTTCCTGGCCGAAATCGTGAAAGCCAAAGCCGTGGAAGCCTCGGCTTCGGCAGACGCCATCCATGCCGCCTATGTCGCGCTGTACAACGCTTACTACGCGCTCGACCCCAACACCGATAAAGAAGCGTTGGGAGAATTGCTGGCAAAAGTGAAACAAACGCTTGATACCGCCACCGAAGGCAAATGGGAAGGTCAATATCCCTTCGGTTCGAGAGAGATTTTGCGGGGATTCTACAACGAAGCCTTTGCGGTTTATGATTTCAGGCTCTCCCTCCAAAGCGAGATCGACGCCGCTTACGCCTTGCTGGCTCCCGCCTACGAAGAATTCTTAGCCTCGGTGAGCGATATTCCGAGGCCTTGGATCGATGTCCACGAAATCAAAGCCGACGAACTGTATACCATGGACTTGATCAACTGGATGGATGACAGCGAAGTCTTCTTTTGGGGGAACAATCCTCAGGAAAGATACCGCGCCCATCATACCAAAGCGCACTTTGCCGGAGGCGAATTCATCGCCAACGACTATATCTTAACAGGCAGCAGCTTTGGTTTGCGCACCGAAAGCCCCTTCGGCCCCGCCAGTGACGCGGGCGGGCGCGGTTCAAACAACGGGCATATCACCAAAACCCATGTCGGCGAATGGATACGGTATGAACTGAAGGTAGAAAAAGCAGGTTCGTATAAAATAGAGCTGGGTGCCATCAACCATCAGGCGGCCGATATGACCATCCTGCTGAGGGATCAATTCTACAACACGCTGGCAACCTTTGTCGTCCCGGCAGGTCACGGCGCGGACGGCGAATGGGAAGACGCCGCCTTGATCGAAGCAGACAAGGAAATCTATCTGCCCAAAGGGCACTACATCGTAGAGCTGCTCTTCCTCAACAACGGCGTCGCCGTGGGCAACAGTTTTGCCTACACAGACGGAGCCGACGTTGACGTCCTCACCTTTGAGCGAACAGGCGACATGGCAGTCCCCGGCGCGGACAAAGACCCGAGCATATTCCTCCTGCCCCTGCAAGGGACAGCGGCCGCCGGAACAGCGCACCGCCAGCAGGGATGGGCCGCCCCCAATCACTTTGATGAAGAATGGGGTTTGGTCGGCCACGGCGTCACAACAAGGGAATTCAAAGCGGCAACACACCTCATACTGGAATGCGCGGCCAAACCGACAGCCGCTAATCTTCAGCTTGCGTTCGGAGCCAGCCCGCTGGGATGGATCGGCGGTCAGGACATTGCCATCAATTCACTGTGGGACGAAGAACTGAGCGCGCTTGTCTTCGAGCTGGCGGAAATGAGGGGGTATGATGATTTCATCAAGAATCCCACAAGGATGATCATCAGCTACTACAGCCAGGCTTATGATGAGTTAAACGTCACCAAAGCCTATCTCATTCTCGATACCGATCTTCTAAACCCGGTCGCGGGCTTTGGCAACCTCAGCGCAAGCAAAGCCTACGACGACCGTTTCACCGACATGGGCGACTACGGCGAATGGATTTCCAAAGCGTATCAATACGACATCATCAAAGGGGCGACCGATACGGCTTACGGCACAGAGGACAATATGCTGATCCAAGACGCCATCATCATCGCCGCGAAAATCCACGCCATCTATAACACGGGAGCCAAAGACATCGTGACCGGGGGCGCGAAATATCCCACCGATTATATCCAATACGCCTTCAAACACGGGATCATCGACAACAGGTTCCACTGGCGTTACGACACCTTCGCCACACGCGGGGAGCTGGCCTATATTTGGGGCGGCATCCTGCCCGACGCCGAGATGGCGCGCATCAACACCTACACAGCTGTGTCGGATGTGAGCGCAGACCACGAGTATTATGAGGAGATCAAACTCTTCTATGAAGCCGGGATCGTTGTGGGCGTCGGCGGAGACGCGTTCGCCCCCGATGTTGCGGTGACACGCGGCGAATGCGCGACCATGTTCGTGAGGATCGTCAGCAAAGCCGACCGCAGCGGAAGCAAGTAACAATTTGTAAATCAAACAGGAACCCCGCCGATTTGAATCGGCGGGGTTCTCTTATCTCTTGTTATCTGTCATGCACCGTCCAATCGGCAAATCCCGCGTATGGGTTGCTGAACGCGGGGGTCTGGCCGCTTAAAAGGCCGCGCTGGGAGATGAAGAGGGTGTTGCGGAAGCAAATCGGTATCATGGGGGTTTCTTCCCAAAAAACATCCCAAACCAAGCCTAGGGCTTCTAGCCCTTCCTCCGTATACGGGTTGGTTCTCGCCATGTCGTCAAGGGCGGAGCGCAAGGCGGCGTTCTCCGATATGCCGAACGCGAACGCGCCGCCGGGCAGCAGGAATTCCCGGGGGTCAAAATTGGGCGCGAGGCGGGCTTCGGCGTAATAGAGATCATAATCGCCGTCTGCCAATGCCCGCTCAAACGCGGGGCGGCCAAGCGGGGTTACATGGACGGTAAACCCGGCCGCGCCGAGCATTTCGGCGCAGATTTCCGCCATCTGTATACGGGCGGTATTCTCCGCCCCCACGATGAGGGTCAATTCCGGGACATTCCCCAACCCGGCGGCTTCCCCGGGGTCGTCCAACCCGGAGGCGTTAGAAGGATAAAACGGGGAAGAGGGCGGCACAGGCAGCGATGAAGAGGTCGCCTCCTCGCCGTAAACCGTTTCAATCACCGCCTCACGGTCGAGTGCCAGCGTCAAAGCGCGGCGCAAACCGGCGTTGTTGAGCGGAGCTTTCTGCGTATTGATCCCGATATACTGCATCAGGCAGGAAGGGGTGATGATTTTATCCACCCCGATATGGATGCCGGGGGAGAAAGTGTCCCACGGGTCAATCTGCATCATGGAGATATAGCCGTATTGGAAGGAATAGACAAGATCGTCGGCATTGCCGATCGGAACCAGCTCGATGCGCCCGGCCGGGAGCTGTTTTTCCTGCCACCAGTTGTCCGACGGCAGAAGAAACCCGCCTTCGGGCGTGAGCGTCATACGATAAGGCCCTGTTCCGACCTCCACCCCGTCCGCCTGATGTACAATGGGGAAGTCAAACAACGCCGCCGCGTTCCAAACCGGGTTGTTCATCGTAATCAGAATGGTGCCGTCGGATTGCGCCGAAACCGAGGAAATGCAAGCCAAACGGCTTGCGTAGGGCCCGCCGGGTCGCTGTGCTAATTGAATGGAGGCAGCCACATCGGCGGCGGTCAGCGGGCTGCCGTTGTGAAACACAACATCCTCGCGCAGTGTCAGGGTGAACCGAATGTTGTCATCCGTTTCCATCGAAACGCACAGCAAAGGCCGGGGGATAAAGCGTTCATCCAGCTCAAATAACCCCTCGTAACACAGCCGCGCCGCGTGACTGTTGTAGCGCAGCGTATCGGTCAGGGGCCGGAAGACATCCACCGGAGAGAAGGCAATGCCGAAGGTGAGTACACGCGGCACTGGGCTTGGAAGGACGATGGGCGAAGGGGAAGGGGAGGGGAACGGCGAAACGACGACCTCGGGATAGAAATCAAAGCAACCTGAAAGCAGGAAAAAAACGAAGATCAATAAGACGATACAGAATAATCTCTTCATGAGTTTCGTCCCCGCGAAGCGGACATTGGATGCAGCGTCACGTTACCTATCAGACTAACCTGCAAACCACGCTCCGAACCGTGCTTGCGGTGCGACCAGTAGGCTTCCGGGTCACAGCAAGTACAATTGATAGTTGATAGTTGATAGTTGATAGTTACACCCGCGTTTTGTAATAACGCGGTGTTGATGCCGCGCAGATCGACCTGAAATTGATCGTCACCAATCTGTGTGATATAGCCGGTTTGTCCTGTTATGGCTTCCGGCACGTCGCTCCGTGTGACAAAGCAATTTTGGCAGATACACGGCCCGATGGCCGCTTGGATGTCATGCGCCCCAAATTCATCCCGCATGACCGAAACGGTTTTTCCCGTGATATTGACCGCTGTGCCGCGCCAGCCCGCGTGGACGGCGGCGACAACCCCGGCCGCTTCGTCCCAAAGCAGGATGGGGACGCAATCGGCCGTTTTCACGCCGACGAAAAGCCCCGGCTGGTCGGTAACGATGGCGTCGCCCTTAGGCTGGTCTTCGATCAGCGCGTCCAGCCCGGGGTAAGTATAAGGTTTGCGTAACCGAATGATGTTGTCGCCGTGCTGCTGATATGCGGTGAACAGCGGCGCATACCCAAGCCCCGCGAGCGCGTCGTAACGCTCCCGCGCGTCGGCGGGGAGCTTTCCCGAGAAGTGGGTGATGATGTTCATTGGGTCGATTGCCTGTCAAGCAATTCTTTAATTTGCTCACATAAACGTGGTATGTCCGTCGTTACCGTGACCCAAATATCTTCCATACGTAAGGTTTGATACCCATGTGCCGTTACATCCCGCAATCCGGCAATAGATCGCCATGGAATCGCCGGGCAACTCTGTTTTTCTTGGTCGGAGACCAGCTTTACCAGTTCACCGATATTGATCAAGGTCATGCAAACGGCTCTTTTGGTTTTCTCGTCATTTTGGAAGGCATCGCAATCAAAATCAGCAATTAAGTCCGATATGACACTGGTCTCAGACAAGATTTTCAGCAAGACAATACGGTCTTTTTTATCCATAGACTTGCACCGTCTTTTCAATTTGGATTAATGAGTATTTCGCTATTGGCGCATGAATTACATCGACTGATATATTTAGTAAATCCTCCAAAGCGTTTTTTAACGCTGAAATAGTGAATAACGACACAGCCGGTTTTTGGAACTCAACCAATAAATCCAAATCACTCTCGTCTGTTTGCCTTCCTTCGGCGTATGAGCCAAAATAATAGGCTTGCTTAATCGGAAATACAGACGCAGTATGTGTCACAGCATTGCGTATGTCATCATGTGTTAACAATGCGCACCCTCCTTACCCGCTCCGCGCCCATTGGCCTGTCGCCGAGCATGTTAAAAACGCCGATACAAACCCGTCCAGCTTGCCGTCCATCACGGCGCCGATGTTGCCGTCCTCAAACCCGGTGCGGTGGTCTTTGGCCAGTGTGTAGGGCATAAAGACGTAGGAACGGATTTGGCTGCCCCATTCGATGGCGCGCTGAACGCCTTTGATCCCGGCGATCTCGTTCTCAAAGGCTTCCTCTTTGAGCTTCAATAACCGTGCTTTCAGCATACGCATGGCCACATCGCGGTTTTGGTGCTGGCTCCGTTCGTTTTGACAGGCGACGACAATGCCGGAGGGGACGTGCTTGATGCGGATCGCGCTTTCAGTTTTGTTGACATGCTGGCCGCCCGCGCCGCCCGAACGGAAGGTATCCACTTCCAAATCCTCGTCCCGTATCTCGATCTCGCCGTCCAGTTCCATGTCAGGCTGTACCTCAACCGCCGCGAATGATGTGTGCCGCCGTCCCGAGGAATCGAACGGGGAGATGCGCACAAGGCGGTGAACGCCGTGTTCGCCTTTCATAAACCCGTAGGCGTTTTCGCCTTCGATCAATATTTCCGCGCTTTTCAGCCCCGCCTCGTCGCCGTCAAGAAAATCCAGCATTTTGCAGGCAAAGCCGTGGCGTTCGGCCCAGCGGGTATACATGCGCGCCAGCATCTGCACCCAGTCCTGTGCCTCGGTGCCGCCCGCCCCGGCGTGCAGCGAGATGATGGCGGCCGAATTGTCATACCGCCCGGTCAGCAGGGTGGACAACCGCTCCGAAGCGATCTTTTCCTCCAGCGCGGCATATCCCTGTTCCACTTCCTCTAAAAGAGAACCGTCATTTTCCTCCAACGCCATCTCGCAGAGGGTGATCAGGTCGTCTTTTGTATCACAAAGAGCTTTGTGCCGCCCGATGACGTTTTCCAGCCGCCGGATGGATTTCTGCGCCGTTTGTGAGCGTTCGAGGTCGTTCCAATACCCTTCCTCCATCGTTTCGGCGTTGAGTTTTGCAAGTTCTTCCCGCGCCGCCGCCAAGCCTAAGCCCCGTTCCAATTCTTCAAGGCGCGGCTGCAACGCTAATAACTTTTGCTTATATTCCTCAAATTGGATCAAATGGAAACACCCCTTACCTTTCCAGTATACCCGAAGGAAGGGGTGTTGTAAAGCGTGGTGATTATTTTGCGAACAATCCGTCCAGCGTACCGAAGGTGTAGCCCATCTCCCTGTATTTGTCGATCAGGATTCCCAATATCTCCGCGTTGGTTTTCGAGGTGCTGTGCAGCAAAACGACCGCGCCCGGATGGATGCGTGTTGTCAGTTTTTCCAGGGCATGTTCATGGGTGGGCTGGCGATCTTTATACCAATCGACATACGCCAAACTCCAAAATACCGTTTTGTAGCCGCATTTCTGTGCGAGTTTGAGGTTTTGGTCGGTATACTTCCCGGCCGGGGGGCGGTAATACTTGGCCGTCCCTTGCCCTGTGACTTGTTTGACCATTTCGTCCAAACTATCCAGTTCCTTTTTGAATGCCGCCGGGTCGGAGATTTTGGACATATCCGGGTGATTTTTGGTGTGGTTGCCGATGATGTGACCCTCCGCCGCCATGCGCCGCACCAAATCCGGCTCGGACTCCACATAATGCCCGACAATGAAAAAAGCCGCCTTGACTTCTTTTTCCTTCAATACGTCTAGGATTTTAGCCATATGGCCGTCTTCATACCCCGCGTCAAAGGTCAGATAAATCGTTTTGTCCTCGGCGTTGCCCAAATAAACGGCGTCATACTGACGCAAGTGCTCGGCCGGGGCGTTGCCGACAGGCTGCCGGCCGTCTCCGCCGAAACCGCCCAAACCCCAGTTCATGGATAAGAAAACCGAGCAAAGCAAGGAAATCGCGTGTACCATAATTTTCACCTCGCCCGTAGTATGCGCGTTTCGACAATGTTCATGTATTTGTACGGTTTTTCAGGAAACACTATCATCACACATCAACGCACGCAAACGATATGGACATTACGTGAAATAAGGAGAATAATTATGAAAATCACTAAAATGATCACCGCCGCGCTGATCCTTGTCTCTGTGCTGGCCGCTCCGGTGTTCGCCGCCACACAGGAATTGCCGAAAGCGGGCATGGGCGTCGGCGGCGGGAACTTGGTGCAATTTGTCACCGACGGCAAAGACGGCATAAGTTCACCCATGACGGTAGATATGTTCAAAAAATCCACCGCCATCGTCTTTGAAGCTCCCGAGCATGATTGGGGCGCCATCGTGTTCGGCGGCGGCAAAGGAAACGGGCACAGCAATCCCGGCTGGGCCATTCAAATCGAAAATGACAAAATGGGCGAATATTTCAAAGACGGTAAATACACCTTTGATTTCAAAAAGTTGGGGATCGACGTGAAAACCTTTGCCGGGGACGGCTCGGACGACGTCTTCTTCGCCGCCTACATTGGCCGTTGGAACGGTCAGGGAGGCTTTGACGAAATGGGCATCACCAAAGCCTATCTCGTATATGACAGCGGAAATAACAACACCGCGAAAAAATCCGGCGACGGCAGCATGGCCGCTTTGGCGGTTGGGGCGTTTGCCCTCGCTGCCGGTGTTTCGGTTGTGCTGTCGCGCAGATTGAAAGACAAGTAACCATCCCAGACGGCCATTGGCCGTCGTTACATAGATGTTGACGTTTGGGCGTTTTGCGTGATATGCTGGCGGTCAAAGGAGTGATGCGCTAATGGGAACGGTTATGTTATTCAACGACGGGTGGGAATTCTCTTTAGACGATCAAGAGGATTTCCGGGCGGTGGAGATACCCCATGACTGGCTGATTGCCGATACTTCCAACTTCTATAAAGACGGCAACGGAACCTACCGCCGCAAGCTGGACGCGGGGTTTCTGCGGGAAGGACAGCGAGTCTTCCTGCGCTTTGACGGCGTGTATATGGATTGCACACTCACCGTCAACGGAAAGGCGGCGGGGGAATGGAAATACGGCTACACCGCCTTTGAGTTTGACATAACAGACCATCTGACAAACGGCTCGGACAACGTCATCCTGCTGGAAGTGCGTTATCAGTCCCCCAACTCGCGCTGGTACAGCGGCGCGGGCATAACCCGCAATGTCTTTCTCAAAGTTAAGAATGCCTGTCACCTTATCTCAGACGGAATATACATTACAACATATAAAGGTCAAAACGGCTGGGAGTACACGGTGCAGGCCGAGGCGGAGACAGGCGGGCGGCCGTTTGAAGTCCGGCACACTTTACTGGAAGACGAGATCAAGACATGGGACATCGAGCACCCGAATCTGCACACCCTGCGCTCCGAACTGATCGTGGACGGGGTTGTCACCGATGTGGAGCATACCCGGTTCGGTTTCCGGGAGATCGCCTTCGACCCGGACAAGGGGTTCTTCCTCAACGGGCGGCA
The DNA here is from genome assembly GCA_009782475.1 of Oscillospiraceae bacterium. Taxonomy (GTDB): domain Bacteria; phylum Bacillota; class Clostridia; order Oscillospirales; family UBA929; genus UBA929. Next base: position 17,735 of record WRIZ01000012.1, read on the forward strand.
TATCAAGCTCAACGGCGTCTGCCTGCATCACGATTTGGGCGCGCTGGGGGCGGCTGTGCATAAAGACGCCATACGCAGGCAGTTCACCCTGCTGCGCAGCATGGGAGTCAACGCCCTGCGCACCGCTCACAACCCGCCCGCGAGAGAGTTTATGGAATGTGCGGATGAAATGGGTTTCCTCGTTATGAGCGAACTGACCGATATGTGGGAACGGCCTAAAACGGAATATGACTACGCGCGGTTTTTCAATGAATGGGTGGAACGGGACGCGGCGTCGTGGATACGGCGTGACCGCAACAGCCCGTCGGTCATCATGTGGAGCGTCGGTAATGAAATCTACGATACCCACGCTTCGGCGGAAAAGGGCGGGGAAATGTTGCGTTTCCTGATGGATTTGGTCAAGAAGCATGACCCCGACGACCACGCGCCCGCTACCCTTTGCTCAAACTATATGCCGTGGGAGAATACCCAGCAGTGCGCCGGCATCATCAAATTGATCGGCTATAACTACGCTGAGGAGCTATACGAAAAACACCATCAAGCCCATCCCGATTGGCTGATTTACGGCGGTGAGACCGGCTCCACCGTCCAAAGCCGCGGCATTTACCGTTTCCCGCTCCGCCAGTCGATTTTAGCCGACGACGACATGCAATGCTCGTCTTTGGGCAACAGCTCCACCAGCTGGGGTTCGGAAAGCCCCGAGGCTTGTGCGCTGGCCGACCTCAACGCGCCTTTTTCACTGGGGCAGTTTGTTTGGACAGGGCAGGATTACATCGGCGAGCCGACGCCGTATCACACGAAAAACTCGTATTTCGGGCAACTCGACACGGCTGGGTTTCCGAAAGATTCCTTTTATGTCTTTCAAGCGGCGTGGACAACAAAGCCGATGATCCATCTATTCCCGTATTGGGATCATTCGCCGGGGCAGATGATCGATGTGCGGGCGGCCACCAATGCCGACAGTGCGGAATTGTTCATAAACGGGAAAAGTGTTGGGATCATAGAGCTAAACGGGCGTTTCACCGCCGATTGGCGCATTCCGTATGAGCCGGGAGAGCTGCGCGTCGTGGCGTATGACGGCAATAAGAGGGTCGTTGCGGAGGATATTCGCCATTCCTTCGGCGATACGGCTGGATTAGAGATGAATACAGATCTATACGGCGATCTGTCATTTGTGACAATTTCTGCTGTAGACGCCGGTGGGCGTCCGGTGGAGAACGCGAACGACCGGGTGAAGGTCACGGTCGAAGGAGGGACGCTGCTGGGGATGGACAGCGGCGATTCGGCCGATTATGACCAATATAAAACAAACAGCCGCCGGCTGTTTTCCGGCAAATTGCTGGCAATCATCCGCCGAAACGGCGCGGAAGAGCCGCGCGTGACGGCGGACATAGACCAAGCTGACCGCCCTGTGCGTAAAATCGAGTTAACAGTAGACGGATTTATCGTTACCGCGAAAATCATTCCCGAAAACGCGACATGCGGTGAATTGACATGGCGGTTGACCGACGCGGCGGGGATCGACAGTCCGCTCGGCGCGTTAACGGTCTCAGCGGATGGGCGAAAAGCGGAGATTAAACCCAAAGGGGACGGCGAACTATGGATACGCTGCGCCGTGACAAACGGGCGTGAGCATGTCTCTCTGATTTCCCAAACATCGCTGGAGATCACCGGGATCGGCAAACCTTTCCTTGACCCGTATACCTTTATAGCGGGCGGTTTGTCCAATCGGAGCAATGTCAAGCTGACCAACGGCAATGAACGGGGCATTGTCTCGGCGCGCGACGGGGAGAGCCATATTGGCTTCGCCGATGTGGATTTCGGCGGCTACGGTGCGGATGAACTGACCGTTCCGCTTTTTCCGCTCAGTCCCGAGCCGTTTACCTTTGACATTTGGGAAGGGATGCCCGGCGAAGAGGGGTCGGAACACCTCACAACGGTGCTCTATGATAAAGGGTCGGTTTGGAATACATATCAGGAGGTCACCTGTAAATTACCGCGAAAATTGCGCGGGGTTACGACGCTCACTTTTGTTTTCCGGCAGAAAGTCCATCTAAAAGGCTTCGTTTTTGCCAAAGATGACAAAGCCTTTGCGAAACTGGCGGCTTCTCAACACGATTCGATCAATGGAGATACTTTCTCAATCGAAGGAGACGAGGTTTGCGGCATAGGTAATAATGTGACAATCCTCTACAAAGACATGGATTTTGGGACAAAAGGCGCACAGGGCGTCACCCTGAGCACTCGTTCAACCTTAAAGGCAAACTCGGTGCAGATATTGTTCAATGACAGGCGCGAAATGCTGGAGGTGGAAGGAGCGGTGCAGTACACAGAATCGAAACATACATTCAAAGAACGCGTTTACGGAAACCAAACGGTATCGCTGGTCTTCCTCCCGGGAAGCAACATTGACTTGGAATGGATACAGTTTTCATAAAGAGGATTTGCCTCCCTCAGCCGCAGATGGCGGGAGGAGTAATCTCTTGACAAAATGCTTGACAAACTAAATATGCCGTGTCATAATAAGCGGGTCAAAAAATGGAAGAAAAGGGGAAACAATATGCAGGTCGTCAAAGAAATGAATGAATACGGTCACGAGCAGATCGTTTTTGCGCGTGACGAAAAAACAGGGCTACGCGCCATCATCGCGGTTCATAGCACCGTTTTAGGCCCCGCGCTCGGCGGGTCGCGTTTTTGGAATTATACGTCGGAGGACGACGCGCTGTTCGATGTGCTTCGGCTTTCCCGGGGGATGACGCTAAAAAACGCGGCGGCCGGTCTCCGATTGGGCGGCGGAAAAGCCGTGATCATCGGCGATCCCAAGCAGCTTAAATCAAGAGAGTTTTTCCACACCTACGGCGGCTTTATCAATTCATTGGGCGGGAAATATTATACGGCCGAAGACGTCAACATCGGTGCGTCGGATGTGGCGCAGATCAATGAAGTCACAAAATTTGTGACCGGGACACCCGACGTCAGCGGAAACCCATCTCCGTTCACGGCGCGCGGCGTCTATATGGGCATGAAAGCCGGGGCAAACGTCAAGTTCGGTTCGGATTCATTGAAAGGCAAAATCATTGCGGTGCAGGGGCTTGGGAGTGTCGGATACGCGCTGTGCGAACATTTATATAAAGACGGCGCGAAGCTGAAAGTGTTCGACATCAACCCGGCCGTCATGGAAAAAGCGCAAAAAGAACTGGGTGCGAACATTGTAACGGCAGATGAACTGCTGACAGCTGATTGTGACATCTTCGCGCCTTGCGCAATGGGGGCTGTTCTCAATACTGAGAATGTGAAGAATTTGAAGTGTAAGCTCGTCGCGGGGGCAGCCAACAATGTCCTGATGGACGCGGCCACAGGAGACGCGCTGGATAAGCTGGGCATCCTCTATCTGCCCGACTACATTGTAAACGCGGGCGGCGTCATCAACTGCGGCGTCGAAATCTGCGACGGGGCGTATGACGTGGACGCCGTCAACGCGAGAGTGGATAAGATTTACGACACCACGCTGAAAATCATCGCCCTTGCAAAAGAGCGGAACATCAGCACATACAAAGCCGCGGACGACTATGCGCTGGGCATTGTAGAGGCCAACCGTATATAACCCAAAAGAGAACAGCCTCCCGCTGATAAGGCGGGAGGCTGTTTCATGTAGGTGGATTAAAGCTCTTCAGCTTCAGCGAGATCGTCATCCTCTTCATAATCACAGCATTCGCTTCCGAAGAAACGCGCTTTCCTGCCAGTGACTTTGTCACGCAGGGCTTCAAAGCCGCGCACGATCACGCCGAAATACTTGATGGCGAGCATGGTGACCACACCGATCACAACCAGCGTAATCAGCAGACCGGAGATGATTTTGAACCAAGACTTCATATGAACGCCTCCCCATTTCCATTTTCATCAGTATACAATAAAATATTTCATTTGGCAAGGACTTTTTTATCGGTTTCCGCCACATAAATCAAAATCTGCGCCACCACATGATACAGCTCAGACGGGATCTCGTCGCCGATGTTCAGTACATTCAGCAAATGCGCCAGTTCCGGGTCTTCATGAACCGGGATGTTATGTTCTTCGGCGGTTTTGATGATGCGTTCGGCGACATGGCCTTTGCCTTGCGCCACCACTTGCGGAACGCCGCGCGAAGGGTCATACTCCAGCACGACAGCCTCGCGGACGATTTTTTTCTTTTTCATACCGCTCTGTTGAACCGATACCGCCCAACCATTTCCTGCCGCCCTTTTTCCACAGCGGCGGGAGGAAGAGGCTCATCCGTTTTTGCGATGGCGGCCGTCACCCGTTCCAAACGGTAACCCCGCGATTCCAAAAGATTGGATAAATCCGAAAGCCCGGCGCGGAAATGCCCCGCCGCTTCTTCCGTTTGCAGGGCGAAATCGGCTTCCACCCCTGTTCCGATGACCTTAACAAACCCCTCGACTGTTCCAAGGTTTACCGTTTTGAGAGAAAGGAACAAAGTGGCGTTTTGCGGGTCGATCTTCTTTTTTTCCTCGCTGTCGTTGAAAACATAGAGCTGCGCGGTCGTCTTCTCCCCGTTGATGTTGACAGGAAGCTGGACAAAGGCCGTGCATTGGTTGATTTGCTCGGTGAAACGCAAGGTTTGCACGATTTCGCGGGCTGTGCTCAGCAGTTCTGTCCTTGTCTGTTCGGGCAAGCCCCGCGCCGTTTCGATGATATTGGTCAGCAAACGCCCGATTTCCTTTGTTTGCTTGGGTGCGTCCAGTTCCCTCGGCAATTCCCTGACGCGGGTAGGCTCGACTTTGGCAAAGAGGGCGTCGAGAAGCTCGCGGACAGTAGGTTGTGTTTGAATTTGCTGTGTTTGCGGTATCGCAGGTTGTTGTGTTGGTTGTTGTATAGGCTGTGTTTGCGCTGTGGGCTGCTGTATCGTTTGCGGTGCGGGTTGTTCGGCTTGTACGGGCTGTGCTGTCTGCATAGGCTGCGGTGCCGTCTGCTGGGGCTGCTCTGTCTGTACGGGTTGTGTAGTCTGCGGCTGCGGCGGTAATTGCGTTTGCGCGGTTTGCTGCGGCTGTGTCTGCGGCACGGGCTGTTGCTGTATGATTTGCACAGGTTGTTCTTGCGTCTGAATCTGTGTTGCTTGGGGTGTGCTTTGTTGAGATTGCGCTTGTTCCACCGATTGCTGTACAGGCTGCTGTATCGTTTGCGGTGCGGTTTGCTGGATTTGTACCGGCTGTGCCGGAAGCGGTTGTTGTGACTGTTGCTGCACAGGCTGTGTTTGCGGCTGTGCTGCCGCTTGCGGAGACTGTGTTTGCTGTGTCGTTTGCGTCGTTTTCTGAGATTGTTGATTCTGCGAAACCGCTACAGGTCGTTGCGGAGGGAGCAATTCCAGCATCTTTTGCAGCAACGCGCCCAGCTGTGCTTGCGGTTGGGTCACCGCCTGATATTGGGCAACTGTCTCACGGGTGATCGGTATATTGTGCTTCGCCATAAAAACAGCTTGTTCGGCAGGAAGAGTTTTAACGACTGTCCCTGCCGTAGCGGAGAACGGCTCCGGCGTCCCGCCGGTGCCAACAGCGGAGAATGCAGAAAATGTCTTGGCCAGCGCGGCAAACTGTTTGGGTGTGAAAGCCGTTTGCTGGAGGATACTTTCACGCGCCAGTAGCAGATTCTGCTCGGTTACAGGGGCTTTCACGGCTTTGAGGTAGGTTTCAGCCGATGACGCGCCTTCCCCGGTGATCTCCACCATCGGAACCCCGCCGCGCACCTCGGTGACGGTCATGGCAACTCTCTGCCCCGGCACAAGAGGTCGGTTTGTCATCATTTCGGCTAGAAAAAGCTGGCCGTTCGGCATTTTGAGCGTCAGTTTGCCGTCCGGCCGTACGTCGGTGACCTCGGCTGTGACGGTATCGCCTTCGGCAAGGCGGATGGGTTCGCCGCTCTCGGATGTGAGCGGTATCTGCCTGCCGTACAGGGCATTGACCGGAGCCGTTCCCGGCGCGCCTACGTTCATATGCTGTCACCTCCAACTTCATGTCACGCTCCATGCGCATCTCGCGGACGCTCGGATAAAATGAATTTATCCTCCCTGCGAGCTGATGGAGCCGCTCTCAAAACCGCAGCATTTTTTATACTTTTTCCCGCTGCCGCAGGGGCAGGGGTCGTTTCGGCCAACTTTTTCGGCGGCCGCTTTGCGAACCGGCTGTTTCTTCTGCGGTTCGCCGCCGACGCCGGCGTGTTCCACCATCTTTCCGCCCGCGACGCGTTCCCGTTTGGGCGTATCCTGCCGGACTTGCACCCGCAGAAGATAGGTGACGGTGTTGTCCCGGATGCGGGAGATCATATCCTCGAACATGCCGAACCCTTCGCGCTTATAGGCCACAACGGGGTCGGTCTGGGCATAGGCGCGGAGGCCGATGCCTTGCCGCAATTCGGTCATGGCGTCGATGTGATCCATCCATTGGGTATCGACCGAGCGAAGCAGGGCGACCCGCTCAATCTCGCGCATAATTTTTTCACCGTATTGCTTTTCCTTCGCGGCATACAATTCACGCGCCGTCTCTTGCAGCCGTTCCGACCATTCCTCAGGCGTCACGGTTTCCAGTTCGTCTTGCGTCAGCCTCCCGCCGCCGGACGGGAAGATGAGGTTTTCCAGCGAAAGGGCGATCTCTTCCATCTGCTCCTGATCGAGATATTTTCCCTCGCCCATGACGCTGTTGACTTTATCGGATACAAAGCCGTCCATCATCGTCAGGACATGCTCTTCAACGTTCTCGCCGTCCAAGACCCGTCTGCGCTGCCCGTAGATGACGTTGCGCTGTACGTTCATCACGTCGTCGTACTCTAAAACGTGCTTACGGGACTGGAAGTTGCGCGATTCCATCCGTTTTTGCGCGTTTTCGATGGCGTTGGAGAGAATTTTGTGCTCGATCGGCGTTTCGTCGTCCATGCCGAGCGTATCCAAAATCCCGGTCAGGCGTCCCGAACCGAACAGGCGGAGCAGGTCGTCTTCCATCGAAATGAAGAAGCGGGAACAGCCGGGGTCGCCCTGACGCCCCGAACGGCCGCGGAGCTGGTTGTCGATGCGCCGCGCCTCGTGACGCTCGGTGCCGATGATAAATAGCCCTCCGGCCTCGCAGACCTTCTCCGCTTCAACGGCAATTTCGTCCTTGTACTTTTTCAACGCCGACTGGTAACCCTTTCGGGCGGCGAGGATGCCCTCGTCCTCGGTCTCGCCGTGCCCGACGGCTTCTAGGATGACGTCTTCCGGCACATTGGCTTTGCGCAAAGCGGCGCGCGCCAAGAACTCGGCGTTGCCGCCCAGCATGATGTCGGTGCCGCGCCCAGCCATGTTGGTGGCGATGGTCACAGCCGCCAAATGACCTGCCTGCGCCACGATCTCGGCTTCTTTCTCGTGGTGTTTGGCGTTGAGGACGTTGTGCGGGATGCCGTCTTTTTTCAAGAGGGAACTCAAATATTCACTTTTCTCGATCGAAACGGTGCCGACCAGCACCGGCTGCTGCTTGGCGTAGCACTCTTTGATTTGCTCGATCACGGCTTTGTATTTGCCCGGCTCGCTTCGGTAGACCGAATCGGGGTAGTCTTTGCGGATCATGGGTTTGTTGGTGGGGATCTCGATGATGTCGAGTTTATAGATGTGGCGGAACTCTTCCTCTTCGGTCAGAGCCGTTCCGGTCATGCCGGAGAGTTTGCCGTACATACGGAAATAGTTTTGGAAGGTGATGGTCGCCAGCGTCTTGCTCTCCCGCTCGACCTTGACCTTTTCTTTGGCTTCAATGGCCTGATGCAGCCCGTCGGAATAACGCCGCCCCAGCATCAGACGCCCGGTGAACTCGTCTACGATGATGACCTGCCCGTCTTTAACGACGTAATCGGTATCCTTCTTCTTCACGCCCCGGGCGTGCAAAGCCTGACCGATGTGATGATACAGGGTGGTGTTTTCCGCGTCGGTGATGTTTTCCACACCGAAATGCTGCTCGGCTTTGGCAATGCCGCTTTTGGTCAGGGTGGCCGACTTGGCTTTTTCGTCAACGATGTAGTCGGCGTCTATGTCTTCGTTTTCCTCTTCCTTGGTGTCGACTTTCGCAACTCTGCGAAGTCTCAGCTTGGCGGCGAAAGCGTCGGCTTTGGTGTATAGATCGGTGGATTTATCGCCCTGCCCCGAGATGATCAGCGGGGTGCGCGCCTCATCGATCAGGATGGAGTCCACCTCGTCAACGATGGCGAAGGCGTGGCCGCGCTGCACCATGTCCTCTTTATAGATGGACATATTGTCGCGCAGATAGTCAAAACCGAACTCATTGTTGGTTCCGTATGTCACATCGCAGGCGTAGGCGGCGCGGCGTTCCTCGCTGGTTAAGCCATGCACCACCAAGCCGACCGAAACACCCATGAAGCGCAGTATCTTACCTTCGCGCTCGCTTTGGTATTTGGCGAGGTAACTGTTGACGGTGACGACATGGACGCCGTTTCCGGTCAGGCCGTTGAGATAACACGGCAAGATGGCGGTCAGCGTCTTGCCTTCGCCTGTTTTCATCTCAGCGATGCGCCCCTGATGCAGAACGATGCCGCCGATCAGCTGGACATGGTAAGCCCGCTGACCCAACACCCGCACGCCCGCCTCGCGGATGGCGGCGAACGCCTCGGGCAGGATGTCGTCGGTCGTCTCGCCGTCTTCCAGCCGCTTGCGGAACTCTTCGGTCTTCGCCCGCAGCTCGGCGTCGGTGAGTTTTTGAAAATCAGGCTCCAGCCGCTCGGCCTCCTGCGCCAGCGGCTCGACCCGTTTGAGTTCGCGGGAAGAGTGGGTTCCGAATATCTTAGAAAAAATGGCCATTGGATGCCCTCCGATTGATAAAGTCCTTATAGTATATCGTAGTTTACCATGTTTTACTAGAGTGAACTTTTATTCTCTGACAAAATCCTTGAAATCAAAACGCCGCTGCGGTATACTCGTACTAAATAAAAGAAACAAAGGAGATTACATGAGTATCCGTAAAGGTCTGCGCGATGGGTGGCTGCTGTTTCTAAACGGCATAGCGATCATTGCCGTGTTCGTCGTATTGCTCTTTCTTTTGGAGATGCTGCGCGGGTGGTTTCTAAGCACCGTCTTCTTTCAGGAAGAGCAGCTCAACTTGACATATTATTGCATGAACATAGCAACACAGCTGGCCGTGGGGTTTGTCAATCTCGTCGGGGTTGCCCTGCTCACGGCGAAATCACTTCTCTTATTGGAAAACAAAGACGCTTCGATGGCGGCGGCGTATGCGAAGATGCGCCCTGTCTTTTCAAGGTTGGTTAAGGTATGGCTGATGTTGACTTTGATCTCTTTGATTCCGACAAGTGTGCTAACGGTTTTGGCTGATTACTCCTTTCTGTCCGCACAGACTTATCTAGCAATCGCGGTCATCTACATCGTTTGCAGCGTTACCATCCTGTTTGTTCAGCAGTATGCCTATTGCCATGTCCTCAGCCGAAACTCCGGGCGCGTTATTGAAGACTCCCTGCGTATGCTGAAAAAAACATTCGTCAAAGCCGTTGTGATTTGTGCGTTGTATTATTTAATGGTATTTTTTTTAAGTCCGATGATAGAAGGCGGCACTTTCCTGCAAGTGGTTTTCAGCATCCTCATTACGGCGTTGACATATTTTATCGTAACATATTTAACAGCGTTGTTTGCCCATGCCTCACGCCCTAAAGAGGAAGAAGCCGAAGAACCGGAAGAGAACCCAATCGAAACGGATCATAAGGAGAAGCGAGCCATGTTTACTTTTCGTGTAAAACCGTCCCGTACATATACCGGCGTCGGGGATTTCCGCTGCGGGCTGGCGCGCGTTCAGCAAAGGGGCAGATTGGGTTCCGGGAAGTGGGGATACGCCGATCAAGACGGGCAGCTTGTGATCCCGTGTCAATATAAAGAAGCAGGGGATTTTCAAGACGATCTTGCCATTGTGCAGATCGACCGTGGAGAATGGTTTATCAAACCCAACGGAGAGAAAGCCATCCATGTGGGATACGACCAAGCCGATCCGTTTCAAGATGGCCGAGCCATTGTAAAGATCGGGACGGACTGGGGCGTCATATACCGTGAGGGAACCTTTCATCCATTGCCTTACGATGAACTATACGGATTTTCCGAAGGGCTGGCGGTCGCGCATGACGGCGAACGCTGGATTTACATCGGTCTGACGCTGAAACCTGTCATTAAAACGGATTACAGTGATGTTTGGTCGTTCTGCGACGGGCTGGCCATGGTGGAGCAAAACGGGAAACTGGGATACATCGACGCCAACGGCTGGGTGGCCATCCCGCTGCGGTATGACAACGCGTCTTCGTTCAGCGAGGGGCTGGCGGCGGTCATGACGGTTGCGGAGGGTGAAAAACGCTGGGGCTATATTGATCATAACGGTTACGATGTGATCCCGCCGCTGTTTGAGCAAGCGGAGATGTTCAAGCAAGGGCGCGCCGCCGTTTGCGTCGGCGGGATGTACGGGCACATCGACGCCAAAGGTGATTTTATTACACCGCCGGAGTATGAAACGGTAGGCTCTTACAGCGAGGGGTTTGCGGTTGTCAAAGAGCCGGGCGGGGGATTCGGCTATGTGGATATAGATGGGAACGAATGCGTTCCGACATGCTATGAATACGCGCGCCCGCTGAGCGAAGGGCTGGCGTGGGTGAAGTCCGGCGAAGGATGGGGACTGTTGGAGCTGACGGAGGAGTAAGGTATGCGCATCGACACGCAAAGGCTTGTCCTCTTCCCGATGCGGGATGAGGAGATAAAACGCGCGTTGAAAGACCTTGCCGCCGTTGTGCGGTCGTTCGGCGCGATCACACCTTATATCGGGTTTTGGGAGATGCGCGCCAAAAAACGGATATACAAAGCCAAGCGGGACATCATCGCCAAAGACCCCCACGCATGGCTTCTCTCCACCTCATGGCTGATCATCGAGCGGGAGAGGATGATCTTGATCGGGGAAGCGGGATTCAAAGGCCCGCCGCCCGCGCGGTTTACTGTTGAGATCGGATACGGGCTGTTTGAAGACTTCCGCAACAAAGGATACATGACCGAAGCGGTGGGCGCGCTGGCGCGTTTCGCGCTTTTTCAAAAAAACTGCCGCGTCGAGCGGGTGTCTGCGCTGACGCTGCCTGAAAACATCGCTTCGCACAGGGTTTTGGAGAAAACCGGCTTTGCCCGCCAGCCGTCCTTCGGGAAATACTGGCTGTGGGAACGGGTCAAACTGCCGGAAGACACAGAGGAGGGGATCGTTTTATGACCATCAAACCATACCGCCGCGCGGTGCATTTTTACGAAACCGACGCCGCGGGTATCGTCCATCATTCCAACCCCATTCGCTGGTTTGAGGAAGCCCGCGTTGATTTCTTGGAGCAGATCGGCTACGGCTACCGCAAGGTTTTCGAGTCGGGGTTTGACTTTGTGCTGTTGTCGGTGGTATGCGACTATAGATCGATGGTGCGGTTTGGGGAAACGGTGCTGGTGGAAACAAACGTCACCGGGCTGACCCCTCTCCGTTTGACGGTGGGGTATACCGTCACCGACGGGGAAACGGGCGTTATCCGCGCCGCGGGCCACACAAAGCATTGCTGCTTCGACCGGGCGGCCGGAAGCCCGGTCGCGTTAAAGAAAGCGCTGCCGGAATTGACGGCATTATTTGAAAAAACTATTAACAAAGAGTGAACAATTTCCATAAACGGGATAAATGACCTCCATCGGCGGAAACTACCCCTAACGCCCGGCCTAAGCCCGGCGAACTTATCTAGGAGGGGTATCCCGTGAAAAGGACAACCAACAAGATCGCGCTGCTGACAGCCATTCTGATGCTCACGGCGTTATGCGTCCCGATGGCCGAGGCCGAACCCATTGCGAAAACAGGCGGCAAAACCATTCATTTCTCCCAATACGACTTTACCTCCGTTTTGAATGACGAAGACCGCGAACTGGCGGGGATCGTCATCGCCGAACTCCCCGCAGGCGGCGTATTGATGTTCGCCGGACGCGCTCTGTATGAAGGCGAGGCCGTCACGGCCGAAACGCTGGGCGCGCTGAGTTATGAACCGCCGCTGCGGGGGAGCGGGACGGCGGAATTTTCCTTCCTTCCCGTTTACGCCGACGGAGCCGTTGACGAACTGATGACGGTGTCTCTGACCATGCAGGGTATGGACAACCATCCTCCGATGGCGCAGGACATTGAGACAAAAACCATCAAAAATGTCGCGGCGACCGGGTTGTTCCGCGCCGTTGACCCCGAAGGCGACGCCCTGACATTCAGATTGACCTCCAAACCGCGCAGGGGTGAAGTCGAGGTGCTGCCCGACGGCCGTTTCATTTACACCCCGTTCCGCAACAAGACCGGCTCCGATACGTTTACCTTTGTGGCCGTAGACGCCTACGGCAACGTCTCGAAGGAAGCCAAAGCGCGGATCACCATTGAAAAACCGTCCACCAAAACGACCTATGCCGATATGGATGGGCATCCGGCACGGTACGCGGCTATGCGTTTATGCGGCGACGGCGTCTACACAGGGCGGCAGATCGACGGCCATTACTATTTCGGCCCCGACGAGCCGGTGAGCCGCGCCGAGATGATCACCATGATCGTGCGCGCCCTCGGGCTTGAACTGACCCCTGTAGCGGCAACCGGGTTCCACGACGACGCCGACATGCCCGATTGGTTCAAACCGTATGCCCAGGCGGCGTTGAAAGCGGGCATCATCTCCGGCGTGCGTTCCCCCGACGGGCGGACTGTTTTCAACCCGCATGAATTGGTCACCCTGAGTCAGGCCGCTTCTATGCTGAACAAAGCCCTCCGTCCGGCCAACGTGACGTTGGATCCAATGGCAACTGCGGCCGCAGGACGGGAGAATATGTCCGCAACAGCAGGCGGCGTTGTTCCGGCTTGGTCGGCGCAGGCCATCGCCAACTTAGACGCCGCGGGCATCCTGGATGACATGACGGCGGCTTCGGGAGACAGGGCACTGACCCGAGGGGAAGTGGCCATGATGCTTGTCCGGGCGATGGACGCCATGGGAAGCGTTAAGGAGAAGAGCGGGCTTCTAAGCTGGGTATTCGGGTGGTAGCTCAAACCCCGCATCCACGCGGGGTTTACATAATTCATTGTTTAGGTTGCTGAAATTATTTATCTTTCCGTGAAAATTCCTATTGACATTGGTCAAATGCTGTGGTAGATTAACTGTGTCCACACTATTATCAAGGAGGAAAAACCATGAAAAAAGCAATTCTTGCCCTCGCGGTAGCAGCCCTTTTCGTCATCACCCCGGCTTTCGCGGCCACCGGCGACCTGATCTATGATTTGTCCACCGACATCGACGCGTTCCTTTCGGGCGACGGCGGAACAGACTTTCTCGAGAATGCCGGCGACGGCCAAAAGAATGCCAGCAAAGACGGCGGCCTGAAATTCGGCACCCGCCCGAACGACTACAGCGTCGTAGACCTCAAAGTCGCAGGCAACGAAAAATTCGACGACAGCAAAGATTATACCCTTCGGATAAGCTACAAAGCCGACACCGAGCAGGAGTTCAGGCTTGTCAGCACCAAAGGCTACGCCAATTTGGTCGATCCGGTTGAAGGCACAAGCGCGACCCTTACCTTCACCTTTAAGGGCAACCATGCTAACATCCGCCTTCAAACCTCGTCAGGCGATCCGTTCACGATCACCAGCCTCAAAGTTTACGAAGGCACCAGCATTCCGAGCAGCCCCGGCGGCGGCGGAAAGAAATCCGGCGACGCGACCATGATCGCCCTTGCCATTGCGGCTCTTACCTTGGGCGCGGGCGCGACAGTCTTCTTCACCCGCAAAGTCAAAGCCTAAACAGCTTTATGAGCCAAGAGGCCCTTTCGGGGCCTCTTGGTTGTTGTCAGAAACAAATTGCCGAACCTTGGAGGGATTGGATATGAGCGGACGCCGCTTGGAGCAGGATAAATCTGACAATCAAAAAGGGAAGAGCAAAAAAATCATATGGGCGGGCTTGATTGTCAGCATATGTGTCATGGTTGCGTCTGTGGTCTACCTCGGAAAATATTACTGGCAGGTCAACGCCCAAAACCGCCTGACCGATAAGTTAAACGACGATTTTGAAGAGGCCAAACGCAACCGCCCTTCGCCTTCCGCCGAGTTTCCGTCCGCGGAAGCCACGCCGTCGTCTGTGATCGGCGACCCGGGAGGCGTAGAAGACGAGATCGGGTTGACCGAACGTCAGCGGGAACGCCGCCGCCTGCTCGATTTAGAGAAGATAAACAGGGAAGTATTCGCAAGTTTGCTGGAACAAAACGACGACTGGCTGGGCAGGATCACCATACCCGGCACAAAGGTAGACACACACTATGTGCGTTTGCTGGAGGACGGCGATTATTACCTGCGCCACACATTCGACGGAAAGGCTTCGATCGTGGGGACGGTTTTCCTCAGCGCGTGGAACGACTACCTGCTGACGGACAACAACAATGTCCTGTGCGGGCATAACGTCAAAGGCGGGGGCATGTTCTCCTACCTGATGGATTATAAAAAAGCCGACGCTTTCACAAAAGCCCCGGTGGTTGTGTTGGACGGGTTGACCGGCGAATCGGTTTGGATCGTTTTTGCCGCTTATATCACCGACCCCGATTGGGGATTTGTCAACCCATGCGGCGACATCGACACATTTGAGCATTTTCTGGACGAAATCAATGAGCGGAACTGGTATACCACCGATGTGGACGTCAATTCCGACGACCGCATCCTGACGATGTATACATGCGATTATTCGTATGAAGATATGCGCTTTGCCGTTCATGCCCGCCTGCTCCGCCCGGGCGAAGAAATTCCCGAAGCGGTCACGGCGGCGGAACGGAAAGACTATAAAAAGCCGGTTCCTCCGAAACAGCAGAAGCTGACCGACATCACACCCAATAAAACGGCGGTCATGCAGGGGCCGGGCAGACTGTATTTCTATCAGCCGCGCGACGGCGGCATCGACTGGTATTCCGGCAACCAAGCCAACGTACAGGGCATTTACAGCAACAGCAACGACAGGGGGATCACCAAAAACAGCTTCCTCGCGGCAGTCGATTACGTCCCCAACCAAACCGATAAGATGACCTATATTGCCGTGGGCGATTACAATAAGCAAACGGGTATCTACCTATTCAGCAACACCGTGCCGTCGTCTGTTGTGATGAAAAATCAGGGGCGGATCACGCCGGAAGGCGTTGACGCGAGAAACCCCGCCCTGCTCGTTGAAAACAATAGGATATGGCTGCTCTATGCCGTCCCGCGTGAAGGCGGCGAGGACATTTATCGTTTGGAAATCAAAAACAACAAGGCGGCAGGGGAGCCTGAACTCTTGCGCACCGTATCCGGCGGTTCGGGGACGCGCCCGCTGGGATGCTACACGATCAACGGGGCGCAGCTCCTGTTGTGGCACGAAGTCGAAAACAAGAAAGTCTGCGGAGCTTGGGAAAACGGCGACCCGTTTGCCTTGTCTTTGTCAGGCGACAATGACCGCATCACCTTCTACGGGGCTGTTGCTGACGGAAAGATTAAAGCCGCTGTTGAAAAGAACGGAAAGTTCAGCTTCACCGCCATCAACGCCAACGATATGCCCAAACCGGCGGAGCAACCCGCAGAAACGCCCGCGCCCGACCCGATCCCTGATCCCGAAGAGCCTGCTGATAACGGAGATTCCGGCGTTGGGGATGAGGAGGAAACAAACCCCGATAATGGCTGAAAAATGATGTTGACTTTACCCCGCCATAGTCATATAATAGCTATGGTGGGGTAGCTGTGTCTATCGCTGTCCCTCCTAAGTCATTTACAATGAATGAAAGATATAGATTCGGGGGGATCGTACTATGAGAAGAAATCATAAACGCGGTTTTACATTGATCGAAGCCGCTATTGTTCTTGTAATCGTGTCCTTGCTGGCCGCCATCGCGGCTCCGTCTGTCTTCAGATACATAGAGTCTGGACGGCAGACCAACCGCTCCAGTGTCGCCCGAACCCTCTATTTGGCCGCGCAGAGCCAGCTGACGCAAATGCGGATCACCAAAGGGCTGAATGACATTCATACCGCTCCGAATACCCCTGTATATTTTACCAGAACAGGAAACGGGTATGCGCCGATTCTGTCCGCTTTAGAAAATACGAACAATGTATACAGAAGGCTTGCGGGGCCGGATTTCTCCGAAGATTTTGACAAAGAGGCGCAGGAAGGGCATTTTGTGCATTTTATCAGCAAACCGGCAGGGCAGGGATCATGGAGAAGAGATGCCGTTGACCCAATTATGTGGGCGTTGCTGGAGCCTACGGTTTTGGATAAAACCATCCTTGACGACGCCATTTTAATTGAATACAACATTCAAACAGGCGTCGTTTTGTCTGTTTTCTACAGCGATAGGCTTGAAAACGGTGCAGCGTTTCTATATGACGGTTTGAATGGCGATGAGGCCAATATTTACGGCGGGCGCGGAATGGGCGCCGGAGGGTATGAATTTGCGCGCGACCGCAGGCAGGGCTACTTCGGGGTCAACAGCACCGGGCATTTAGCAGAGCATGACGACATTTTTATCGACGTTTTCGACAGTTATTCAAATCCTTTAGATTTAGGGGACGGGAATATAAGCGAAAGCTCCCTCTATGCCGAGATATTGATCCCGACGGCGGAGACCGATAAAACCTATGAAGTGGAATTGCTCAATGATCAGGATGTTGTGCTGTATACAATCAATGTTAAGTTCAGTACGATCAATGCGACCAATATAAGCGCATCGTCCGGGTCGCCTCACATATACAAGTTACCGGCGGCCGACACCGCGTATACCCGCTATATATGGGTGCTGGATCATGTGCGCGGGGATATGCGCGACGAAAAGCACACGGTTTTCCGTCCCAATTATGTAAGCATCAATCCCCTGCATCAATCCAATATTTGGGCTAGGGTAACGGATATAAACAGAGGGAACAGCGCAACCTCTGTTTCAAACGCGCACCCTTACTACCATGCGGATAAGTCCGCTTACAATGATACGTTCACCGTCATGTCGGCGCGCCACTTGTATAATATCCGGTATATGTTAAGCGGAACATTTACGGTAGGTGCTGATATTGACCTTGACAGCGATGTTTACAAAGTAAGCAAATTTGAACCGATCGGCAGCTTTACAGGGACATTAAATGGTCAAAACAATCAAAACAGCACAATCTCAAATTTAGTCGTCGATCACCCAGGCGGTAACGCCGGATTGTTTACCGTCCAAAGCGGTCATGTTAACAGGCTGACGTTTGTCAACCCTGTCATCACCGGAACCGGAAACGCGGGCGTGCTGTGCGGCAGCCTGACAGGAACGATTAACGACGTCTATGTGAAGTATGACAACAATGCCACGCCGTCAAGCCTCATTCAAGGCGCGGCCGCCACAGGCGGCATTGCCGGAGTGTGCGACGGCGAGATCAGCAATGTGACCTTTATCTCCCCGCATCCGTTTACGCATATCAGGAGCGATAACCCGTCGCAAGCCGGAGGCATCGCGGGCACAGTAAGCGAAAATGGCGTGATTGATAACGCCCTCTTCCTCGCGCTCGCGCCGAAGAATGGGAATTTCATCAATCCTATCGCAGGAGGCAACGCGGGTGCTGTGTCCGACGCGTATTATCTCTCCGGGACGCCGATCAGGCCGGATGAAGTCGCGCTGCCCGAAGGGTATAACTTAGAAACGCAGAACGGCCCGGGCGAGGGGAAAACCACTTGGGAGTTATATGAAACGCCTCTGCTTGGCTGGATAAGACTTGACGAAAATTTGGATAGAGAAACTGTGATTGACCCTGATAATAATGATGTGTATCCTTATCGGTTCAAACCTGCTTGGGATACCCTGAACGGGCTTGCGGCGAAAGGCGAATGGCCTATTGCCGAAGAGGAAGAACTGCCGGAGAAAGATGCCGTGTTGTTCTATTACGAGATGATCGGCAGCAACATCTATTACCATGATAATATCGGCTCTTCCACCAGTTTGCACAACCTTCCCGCGAACGGCCCGATCACTCACGACGGCTACGGCTTATTTATACCCAACGTGTTGGGAGAGCGTTATACCTTGGAACTCGGTTCAGAGGGTTATGAACTGATCATTGACACGGTGAATAAAACCGTCACGGCGGACGGCGTGTTATGGCCTTCGCTGTTCGGAACGGCGGTCAATGCCGAAGGGGAAGAAGAGATAACCCTCCGCATTTATATCCCGAACGATGTTTCAGAGGAAGCATATGACAGCGGGAGCATAACGGTCAATCTCGTCAATGAAGACACCGGCTCTGAACTCCTCGCCGATGAGAGCTTCAATCCGCTGTTTGCCCCGGAGAGGCACGGCCTGATCCGTTCGCCCCGGCACATCAGTAATATCGGCTATGACGATGATACGCTGAACGGGACGTACACACAGCAGCTGATTATGGACTTTGCCTTGTATTGCTATGAGAAAGACGGAACCCCCAGTTATAACGACCTATCCTCCGCCGTGGTTAACGGGGTATTTAACGGAACCTATAACGGCGGCGGTTTGGAGATTCGCAATGTCACCATCAACGCGGCTTCCGCCGATGAAATCGGCCTCTTTGCGGTGAACGGCGGCACCATCCGAAATGTAGCGATGACCGGGGTGTATATCAGCGGCAGGGAATTTGTCGGCGGCATCGCTGGACGCAACAGCGGGACGATTGAACGCTCATATATAGGAAAGAAAAGCGGCAGTTCTGATATTCATGATTATAATCAGGTGCTGGGTGACCGTTATGTGGGCGGCATCACAGGGAGTACCACGACAAAAATTGATACTTGCTATACCGACTTCACAAGGGTCGGCAGAGACGAATGGTCAGAATATGTCGGGGGGGTTGCCGGTTATTTAGACGGCGGAACGGTATCCAACGTATTTTACAACTACGGCAACTGGAATCCGCAGGTCAACGGCTTTGATTTGACCGTACAAGGCAAAACTGCGAACACAGGCGGCCTGATCGGCTATATCAACGCAGGGACGTTGTCCAATGCGTACAGCGACGCTTTCTTTGGAAATGTGAATGTAACCAACGCGACGGTCGGCGGAATGATTACCGGCGGCGTGCCGAATCCAGCCAATGTAATGTATCTCCGGGATACCGGTTATAACGGCGGTACATCGGTTGGAACGCCGTATGGTGTGAACGATTTGCGGGCAGCCGGGCGTGTGACCACGCTGGGAACGGCAAATTGGACACGGAGAGGGAACGCGGCGGCGGATACGGCCGGATACACATACCCGTATCTATCTGCCCTTGGAATGCCCGAATGGTGGCCGATGCCCAATATCATCATCCCCCACATCGCGTATTATGAAATCTATCTAAACCCGCACTCAAGATTCCCCGACCAAAAAGGGACGCTGGACGGCCGGACGGTTTGGTACGGCCTTTACAACCATGAAAGCAGCGATACGCTGGATTACTCGGCCGATCAAGTCACACTGGAAGACGGGTATGTCGTCCTCACGTCGGCAAACAGCGGAACGCACTTCGCGGTGATCCGGGACTTGAACGGAGCAACGCTTTACAACGATAAACTCGGAAATGACGGGAAGCCGCTCGAAGGAAACAACAGCATACTCAAAACCGTATTCAACATCGACAGCGGCTTTGTCCTTCCCATGGCCACGCTGGAAGGGTATTTGAAGCAAACTCAAAATCGGTATGACGCCATTTGCCCGGTACAGGTTATCTATTCCCATTCAGGGAACGGATCCGGGGACGTCTTCAAGGGATATATCAACCCGCTGTTCGCCAAAAGTCTCTTTACAGAAGCGGAAATGCAATCGTTCGGGGCAGATGCCGCCGCTAGGGAGGCATATTTCAAAAACACCCACCAATATCCGATCCGTACGCCGAGGCATCTGAACAACATCGGCTTTTTGAAAGCGGGGAACACGCCTGACACTTCAACGCTGGCGGGAAACTATGTACAGGAAATTGACGTAGAGTTTGCTGGGTTGAACACTTCGTCGGGGTATTATCTGAGAAGCGCGATCAACTCAACTACTAAAACGCCGATCAACATCGCAAATAATATCGTGCCGGGCACATTCACCGGAACCTATACCGCCGCCAGCCCGTATGATTTCAACGGGGTGAAGAACAGCTCGTTTGCGCTCAACAGAACCTACCATCGATCCATCAAAAACATCGGCGTCAATCCCGGCACAAACGGTTCAGTCACCAACGGTGGCGGTATCTTCTCGCAAATCGGCGCGGGCGGTGTTGTGCAAGATGTTATTTTGCAAAACAACAGCATCTCGGGCGGCACCAATGTCGGCGGTTTGACGGGAACCAACAACGGGACAATACGGGGTGTGACCTCGGAGAATGGCAAGGTGAACGGCACAACCAACACCGGCGGTCTTGCGGGTGTGAACAACGGTCAAATCACACAGTGTCAGATCGCAAAAACGGTTGTGAAAGGAGTGTCCGCCACCGGCGGCGGCGCGGGAAGCAATAACGGCGTTATTGAGCAATGCCAAACCCTCGAATCAATCGTGAACGGTACAACCCGCACCGGAGGCGTTGTTGGAAGCAACAACGGCACGCTGCAAGACAGCTTCTTCCTCTCCACGAAAGACCCGAACGACGCCAATGACCCGGACAGACAGCCGGTGATCGGCACCGAACTTGTCGGCGGTATCGTTGGAACGACCTCTACCGTGATCGAGCGCGTCCTCTATCTCGCACCCGCGCCAACAGTCAAAGTTGGTGAAAGAACCTATTATTATCCGATCAGGGGCAATACGGATGAAGAAACCCTGCCCAAAGACAGCTTCTATATCTTCGGCAGCCAGTATACCACCGAAGGGGAAAAGGGCGATTCGGCCAAGTGGAAGGAAGACATTTACAACCGTCCGGTCGATCCCACCCTGCAGCCGGATGATCCCCCGCTGGTTCAAGGCGGCGGCATAAGGCTCTTTACCTCTTTCTTTGATATTCCGTTCATCCATGAAATGCTGGAGATCGATTTGAGCGGGACATGGAAACAGGGGGATGTGAGATACCCGTATCCCATCCTCATCAGCATGACCGACACGCCGAAGAGCTGGCCGGAAACCGACGGCCCGGCCCGTGAAGACCAGCTGAATTACAATGAATGGGAGAACGAATACAACCGCAACAAAGTCGGCGTCGTCGGATTTATCAACGGCGACTTTGACATGCCGCTGATGAATCCCGACAGCAAGCAGCTGATCAATCTGCTGAACAATAACCCAAACAACCTGAACAACAACAATAACGGCGGATGGAATACCAGCACGGACAGTTGGGTGGGTCGGCAGAATAACTATGACCATGGGTATTTTTGGATTTATCATTTGCAGGATTGGGTGCAGGGATGGAATACCCGGCCGGTATTCGCCGGCGATTACAACAATCTGTGGAACGCGATTGAGTTCCAGCGTCCCATCGCCGACGCGGATCAAGGCCGTATGAGGACGGACTATAAAGGAACCTTGAACGGGATATACGCCGAGCTCAACGCCGACGTACAGGGAACCCTTTATCAGACGCTCAATACCATACCCGAGACACAAACGTATTACTCGTTCTACCACGGCACGAGGTTTAACGACCGTGCCGACATATTGACATTCTACCTCTCCGCCATGGAGCCGGACGGCTCCTCAACAGGCGGCTACGCCTACGTAGACGGTCTGACGCCCGTCCGCCCCGCCATCACCCCGCGCGGCGACGGCAGCAACAATAAGGCTAGGGATACCGTGGCGTACGGAAAAACCGAGTTCTATGACCCCAACCGCTACGGCAATGACCTCGGGGGTCAAAGAAACGCATACCTCTATGACGTATGGCTGAACAGCCTGGGGCGCGGGATCACCTTCTGGTCGGATACATACGCCTCGGTCGCCGGGGGCGCGATGACGTCCACGAAAACACTGGAAGTCACGGGAAGAACTGCCGAGACGCAGGGTATTAACATTATGAACTTACCCGCGAATACAC
Organism: Oscillospiraceae bacterium; assembly: GCA_009782475.1. GTDB lineage: Bacteria > Bacillota > Clostridia > Oscillospirales > UBA929 > UBA929. The sequence goes on from WRIZ01000012.1 coordinate 39,772, forward strand.
AAGTTTCAATCACGGTGATGATGCGTGGGCATACAGCGAACAATCCGTGGTCGCAGGAAATTGTCATTGGGAACAACGCCAGCACTGGTAATGTACGCTTAACAGGATCCGGTGTTGTCAACTTTTGGAACTACGCGATCAACAATAATCACTCCCCCTATATTTTCTCACAGACGGTTAATACCGGGGCGGAAGGAACCTTGCGCGTGTACGCGACACGGTTTGACAATAACGCTCCCTCAAACATTCCCTTCTATGTAGACGGCATAGAAATCCGGGATATGAGCGGCGCGTTGCTCTATAGTATGCAGAATGAACCGATCACTTCCCTCAAAAATTTAGAGACGGGCAACACGAGCGGTTCGGGAGCTCTGCGGAAATCCACATCAAGCCTTACCGTCAGAGCGACAGGGACAGACGCTCCGGGTGGAAGCGACGAAATCATCAAACTGACAGGCGTGACGGCCGACGAATTGACCGCCGTTTTCGGGAACGATTGGCAGACCAACGTCGTTGGACACTGGGATGTCGCGTCGGGCAGCCAGTTCCCGGTGCAGGGGCTGAGCGAATGGAAGCAGTATTACGGATTGTACACCATTCCCAAAGATCAGATCATCACGGAGTTCGCCTTTGAATCCAATACAAGCGACCCGGAGAGGGGCAACTACCTCGCGGGTGTTTCCTTCAAAGCCCCCGGCTTTGTGACGGTGGACAAATACGTGAAAACCGAAAGCGGGGATAACGCGAAGTTTGTGAAGCCGGGCGAAATCCTGACGGTTGAAATCTGGCTTAAAAACTACGGGGAAGTGACAGTCGACAACATCACGATCACCGACCCGCTTAACCCGTATGACGCGTACATAGAATATGTAGGCGGTGCCGACAGCTATGATGACGGCGAAGGGATCGTGACGATCAATGTATCCTCTTTGGAGCCCGGCGAAGAACGAAAGGTGAGCTTCGATATTAAAGTGAGGCAGACTTTGTATGACAACCCGAATAGAGCAAGGACGCTGCAATACTATTTCAAAAACCAAGCTATAGTCAAATACTTTGACAGCACGACGGAATACTCAGGCTGTTTGGCTCCGTATACCGACAAAACGGATTCAAGAGCGAAAATCAATGCCTCGCCCAAAGACGCCATACAGGTGTTCATCGACCCTGTCAAGCTGACGAAAAAGATCACGACAGACAGCGGGGTTATCAAAGACGGCCCCTTTGAGGTTACCATTACCGTAGAGGATACAACGGCTGCGGGGGAATCGGTGGACGCCAAAGGGATGCTGACCATCCTGCTCCCGCCGGGCTTCACGGCGTCGGGGTTCTCAGCCGTTGCGGATGTAACGCCGGTTGCAGGGGGATACACGCGGATCGTCATCTCGGGTGTTAACTTGAAGAGTTCCATAGAAAAAACGCTGACATACACATATACCTTGGAATACACCGGAGACAATTTTGGTATGGCGTTTGACAGCATAACCACCAATTACAGGTATATCTTCTTCGATTCGGAAGTCGGCGGGGTCAAAACGGATCCGATCCCTGTCCTGCTGGAAGCCGAGCAGACCATTGTCGGGCTGAGCGTTGTGACACAGGATAAATCCGTGTCGTTCCGCGCGGGTGAGTTAACCCCATACGAATCGGGCGATCCGGGCAGCATCATATTCGATCTGCTGGGCGATTACCTTAGCAGCGGATTGATCGATCAGGGCAGCTATCTGCTCAAACCGGAAGCGCTGATATTACTGGACAACGAGTTGGTGTATGACACGGACGGCAAGATTATCAACGCGAGCAAAAACGCGAACGGCAACTATGAGGTGAGGATCAACGGGCATGTCGTCGAGCTGCTGCAAGACACCGACGGAACCTGTATGCTTGTCATAACCCCGGCTCCGGCGAACAGCAGCCCGGACTCGGTAGGCAGATACTGGTATAACAGCGATACGATCACGTTATACTATTACATTGGGCTGAATGCGGAAAAAGCGGGCAGCGATCCGTTTGACCTGTCTTCAGGAATTAAGAAGATCACGATTGACATCACCGGAGGGCAGTCAAAACCGAGACCGGACATTACCACCGATAAGGAATGCGAATGCGACGACTGCGTTTGTGAAGAAGAGTGCGCTTGCTTAGCCGGTGAAGAGTGTGTTTGCGGGCAATGCGCCGAAGAAGAAGACTGTTTGTGCGAAGATGAATGCGACTGCGCCGATGAATGCGAATGTGCTGAAGACTGCGATTGCGAAGAGCAGGGCATCCTCAGCTGTGACTGCGAAGAGGAATGCGATTGCGCCGAACCGGAAGCATTCAACAATCTGCTCGATGTGGCGATCATCGCCGGGCTTCCCATCTTCTATATAGGGCGGCGGGAGAAACTCAAAAAAAACAAATCGTAAGAAAACCGGAAAGGGGCTTTCATGTTGCGGAGCGTTAAGACGGTTTTGCGCAAAAAAACAGGCGCGTCGATGCTGTTCGTGCTGGCGGCAATGTTTTTGCTGACGGCTATCGGGGCGTCGGCGTTGGCCGCCGCCGGAACCAACAGGGGCGCGAACGCGGAAAAACGCAGAGAAAACCAGCTCCGTCTCTATGTAACCGGCATGGAGCAAACCCTCAGAACCGCGCTGGACGCGACCCCGACAAGCCTAGCCTCTCCTGAACTGACCAGTCAGATTCTGAATGAGACGTATCGCCTTGTCAAATCACAAGAAGACCAAGAGCCCGGAGCCTATAAGGGAATCAATTCAATTCAATTTCCAAGCGGCTCTAATAATTTTAGGCTGATACCTGATATTCCATGGAATGACGTTACCTTTGTCATTGATGTGCATGTCGATATGCGGCAGCTGCATCATACTAGATTTAAGGGGTATGTTGCTCCTCAAGAAGATTATGACAGACCTCAATATAATAACCCGGATGACCCGGATGAAATAACAGGATACGACAAAACGGACGCAATACCCCGTGTGCCGGAGGAAATCCATATCAGTACAGGGACAATTATCTTTGACGTGGAAGCAACACTGGCGGCAGTCGGAAGAATGAATGCAATTACAGTTAAAACGAGAACGACATACCGGTATAACGGCGGCACAATAATGGATACACAGGGATCGGCTTCAATAGATGACCCTACAATGGAAATACTCGAAAGCAGGCGTTGGACATTCGTCAGCCATGAACGGATAGACTACTAAACAGAGAGGGGAAAAACACATGAAGAGAACCATCAAACGCGCGGCGGTATTGCTGCTGACAGTTGCCGTTGCCGTCACGCTGAGCGCGTGCGCGTCCTTTGCCGACTTGGTAGAGGGGTTTGCCGGAGCGGCGACCTATATGCACGGCGAAACCAATGTGCGCAGTGAGATGCAGCTGAGCGTCAAACTGGCCGACAATGCAAAACCCGTGCCGTTTGGGCAGTTTATCAGCTTGATAGACGAAAACGCGCACAGCGCGGCCGAGCTGGAGGACATTTTGACCGAAACGGAGCTGGGTATATCGGTCATAACCGAGCAATACGGCGATTCGCTGCTGGTTTCCATCGGCTGGGTCGGTTCGTCCGGCGTTGAGCCGCTGCTGACGCTGATTTACGACGATCAGGCCTTGTACATAAGCACGGAGATACTGGGTGCCTTGAGCCAAATCGATTCGATCGCTTCGGAGATCGGCATGATCCTCCCGCTGATCGGTAACGATTACATCAAGATTGATCTTTCAACCATCCCCGGGATGCTGGATATGCTCCCCGGGTTTGCCATGCCGGAAATACCGCAGGGAACGCAGGAATCCATTCAGGAAGCGGCGGACGCGTTTGCCGGTGCCCTTCGTGAATACACCCCGAAGATTTTGACAGAAGAATTTGAACAGATTTTAAGGCGCGATAACGGCGGATACTTATTGACACTGAACGCCGAAACAACCCTTGCGCTGCTGGGCGAGATCATCAGCATGGCCGTGGAATATGAGCAGGAGCTCAAAGATTTCCTGCTCAACATCGGCGGGGAGTACGGCCTAGAGGCCGCGATGCTGGATGAGGTCAATTTCAGAGAACTGGCTGAAGAGTATGAAGCCGAAGCGGCGAATATCGTCATCGGCGAAGACATCCCGGCCTTCCATTTGGTATATCATGTCGCGGGAACAGGGAAGGGCAGCGGCAAGAAGCAAACGTCTTCCTTCCGGTTTACCACCCCGATCGACGATTTTGATCTGCCGTTTGACAAACTCATCATCAGCGGGAGCAGTGTTTCCACCATCATGACGAAACCGATCGCTGTCCCGGCAAACACAGTGACGCTGGAGAGCCTGATCGGGAAACTGATGCTCTCACAGATGCGTTTGTTCTAGGATGAATAATTTTACCTTCCATACACCAACCGAAATCATATTCGGAAAGGGCGCGGAGGCTGAAACCTCCGCGCTTATCCAAAAATACGGCGGCAGCCGCATCCTTGTCATCATCGGGGGCGGAAGCGTTATCCGTTCCGGCTTGCTGAAGAGGCTTGAAGGGCAGCTGCGGCAAAACAGGATCGCGTACCGACTGCACGGCGGGGTTAAACCCAACCCCGTTGCAAGCCATGTGCGCGAGGGGATCAAGGCGGCGTTGGACTTCGGCGCGGATTTCATCCTTGCCGTTGGCGGCGGCAGCGTGATCGACGAGGCCAAAGCCATCGCGCACGGTACCAAAAACCCGCAAACCGACTTTTGGGCGTTTTGGGAAGGCGAGGCCGAGTTAACGGCGTCTTTGCCGATTGGGACGGTTTTGACGATTGCGGCGGCGGGGAGTGAAACAAGCGCGTCGGCTGTGATCACCAACAAACAAACCGGACGGAAACGCGGGCTGACAACGCCGTTCAACCGTCCGTGCTTTGCCGTGATGAACCCCGAGCTGACCTTCACCCTCCCCAAAGACCAAATTGCCTGCGGCATTGTGGATATACTGATGCACACCTTGGAACGCTATTTCATCAACGCCGGCAGCAACCGCTTAACCGATGAGATCGCCGAAGGGCTGATGCGCACAGTCATAGAGAACGGGCGGATCGCGCTTGGAAACCCTTCGGACTACGACGCGATGAGCGAGCTGATGTGGTGCGGAAGCCTGTCGCACAACGGGCTGACCGGGCTGGGGCGGCCGTCGGACTTCTCGGTGCATCAAATGGGGCATGAACTGAGCGCGCGGTATGATGTGAGCCACGGAGCCTCTCTTTCGGCCGTATGGGGCGGGTGGGCGGAGCATTGCCGCCAAGACGGCGTAACGCGTTTCGCGCAATACGCCCGGAAGGTGTGGGGCATTGAGGACAGAAACGACGATGAAGCGGCGAAAGACGGCATCGGGCAAACCTTGCGTTTTTTCAAGGAAATCGGGATGCCGGTTTGCCTGCCGGAGCTGAACATCGGGACGATCGACGAAGAAACCGTCCTTGATTTGGCAGAACGCTGCACCTATTACGGAAAACGCGCGATAGGTCAGCTCAAACCGCTGGATGCGGAAGGGATCGCGGAGGTTTACCGAAAAGCGGGCGGCGGGAGGGCAATTATTTCCCGGGAATAAAAAACACTTGCAAAAATATACTGGCTCTGATACAATATTTTAAGGTTATGGGTACCTGAAGGTAAGATAAAAAACAACGCCTTATGGGGACGGGAGAGGTAATATGGCTTCGTCGGCACCGGCTCAGCTGCGTTTGGGCGACGTTTTGAAGGAAGCAGGATATGTTACAGAAGAACAGATAGAGCAGATCATGAACGCGCAAAAGGCTTCCGGCGTGAAAAAACGGCTGGGCGAGGCCTTGATCGAAAACAACATCATCACCGAAGACCGCCTGAACACGGCTTTGTCCAAACGCCTGAATATCCCCTATGTATCTATGAGCGACGCGCCGATTGATCTGGAAGCGGTGAAAAAGATCCCGAAAGCGGTCGCCAATAAGCATTGCCTGATCGCTATCGGGGTTTACAACAACATTCTGCGCGTCAACATCAACGATCCGCTCAACTATTACGCGATTGAAGACGTGAAACTCATCACCCATATGCAGATTGAGGTTCAGGTGTGCAACCGCGCCGAAATCAGCAAAGCCATCAACGAGTATTACTCCGAGCTCGACACCCAAAAAGCGACGTCGGTCGCCAACGAAGCGGTGGCCGGACAGGCCAGCGCGTTTACCTATGTCGATATTTCCGAATCGGCCGACGACACCCCGGTCGTTACCCTCATCAACTCAACCCTCTACAAAGCCCACAGCGCGGGGGCGAGCGACATCCACATTGAGCCGTTTGAGGAACACACCTATGTGCGTATCCGCGTCGACGGCCAAATCGTCGATTACCTGACCTTATCGTCTTCCCTGCATAATTCCATCGTGGCGCGTATAAAAATTCTTTCCGGGCTGGACATCGCCGAAAAGCGGGCTCCGCAGGACGGCCACTTCCGCGCGAAATTGCAGGATATTGAAATCAACGTCCGCGTATCCAGCCTGCCCACCGTTTACGGCGAAAAGATCGTCATGCGGTTTATGAGCCAAAGCACCGCCCTCGACCACGCCGGGACATTCGGCATGGAGAAGGACGACTACGAAAAGATGGTCACCATGCTGCAAGTGCCGCACGGCATCATCTATATCACGGGGCCGACCGGAAGCGGCAAAACCACCACCCTTTATATGATCATGGAAATGCTGGCCAAACGCCATGTCAACATCTCCACCGTTGAAGACCCGGTCGAGCGGACGCTGGCGCGCATCAACCAAACCCAAATCAACCCGCTGGCCGGGCTGACCTTTGAAACCGGGCTGCGTTCCATCCTCCGCCAAGACCCCGACATCGTGATGATCGGTGAGACGCGCGACGCCGAAACGGCCAGTATCTCCGTCCGCGCCGCGTTGACAGGCCACTTGGTTATGAGCAGTTTGCATACCAACGACTCGGTTTCGGCCATCGTCCGTTTGCTCGACATGGGCATCGAGGACTATTTGCTGGCCAACTCCCTCGTCGGCATCGTCGCCCAGCGTCTCGTCAAGAAAATCTGCCCGTTTTGTATCGAGGAGTATGAGCCAAGCGAAGCCGACATAAAAACGCTCAAAGCGGCTCCCGACAGCCTTGTCCGCGGAAAAGGCTGCCATAACTGCAACAACACCGGCTATAAAGGCCGCGTCGCCGTACATGAGATACTGGCCATCGACGGGCATATAAGGGATTTTATCACCCAAAAAGCTGCCACGGCCGATATTTACGCCTACGTTAGAGACCATGATAAACTCAAAAGTCTGCAAACAAGCCTCCGCAAACTGGTCATGGAGAAGAAAACGTCGATTGAGGAACTGCTGAGATTGACGTACTTTGTGGAATAAAACGGGAGGGATTATATGGCTATGGATATAAACCAACTGATCATGACGGCGCGGGAGCGGCGGGCGAGCGACATCCACCTCACCTACGCGCGCAACCCGGTCTTCCGCATCGACGGAACCTTGATGGAAACAGAGTTTACCATGACGCCGGAGGAAAAATACGCCGTCATCGTATCTATGCTTGACGATGAACAGCGCAGGGCATTGGATAAAGGCGACGACGTGGATATGTGCTACGCCATCAAAGACAGCCAATCGGCGACGGGCGGGTACCGCCACCGCGTTAACGTCTTCCGTCAGCAGGGCAAGCTGGCCTGCGTTATCCGTATCATCAACGACAAGACTCCTACTTTTGAAGAGCTCAATCTGCCCCCGGTGCTGCGGCAGCTGGCCGACGAGCCGCGCGGGCTTATCCTTGTAACAGGCCCCACCGGGTCGGGCAAATCCACCACCCTGGCCGCCATGATCGACTATATCAACTCGACCCGCGCCTGTCATATCCTCACCGTTGAAGACCCGGTCGAGTATGTCTATGTTCAGAAGAAATCGCTCATCCACCAGCGCGACGTCGGTGCAGACGTCACCTCGTTCTCCGCCTCGCTGCGGAGCGCGATGCGCGAAGACCCCGACGTCATCCTGATCGGCGAAATGCGCGACTACGAGACGATCGCCGCCGCCGTCACCGCCGCCGAAACGGGGCATTTGGTTCTCTCAACCCTGCATACCACCGGCGCGGCCATGACGATAGACCGCATCATCGACGTTTTCCCGCCGCACAACCAGCAGCAGATTCGCACCCAGCTGGCTTCCGTTTTGAAAGGCGTTGTTTCCCAAACCCTTCTGCCCAAAGCCGAAGGCAAGGGGCGTGTCGCCGCCTTTGAGATCATGCTCGGCACAGACGCCGTTCTCAACCTCATCCGCGAAAACAAGTGCCATCAGCTCGATTCCACCATCCAAACCAGCGCGAAACAGGGGATGGTGCTGCTCGATACATATTTGGCGACGCTGGTGCAGAGCGGCCGCATCCGGCGCGAACACGCCATGGAGAAGGCGAAAGACAAAGCGGAGTTCATCTCAGCGGTCAGCCGGATGTGAAAACATACACAATTATCGCCGGGGTCAACGGCACCGGGAAATCCAGTTTATCCGGTATGCTCAAAGACGAACGCAATGATTTAGGCATGATCGTAGATGTAGACAAAATTACGGTTGAACATCAATGCGGGGCGATTCAAGCGGGAAAAATCGCCGTAGCCAAGATGGAAGAAGCATTGGCAAACGGAGATTCATTTACGCAAGAAACCACTCTATCAGGAGTGAGGACAGAGCGGTTTGTGCGCGAGGCAAAAGAGCAGGGTTATGCCGTCCGCTTATATTATATCGGCCTGAACTCCGCCGAGGAAAGCATCAAACGCATTCAAAACCGCGTGGCAAAAGGCGGACACAACATTGATAACGCCGATGTATCCCGCCGATTCAATAAACGATTTGACGATTTGGTTAAAATCCTGCCCTACTGCGACGACGTGAGGTTATACGATAACGAGAATGGATTTGAGGTTATCGGAGAGTATAGAAACGGACGCATTACCGTGAAAGGGGATGCTAAACCGGAGTGGCTATTATCGCTCATTGATAAAGTGACAACCGAATAACCACAGCAAACCAAAGCATGTATGCTTAATCCCGGGGTGCAACGGGATTGACATAACGCCAGGCGTAAGCCGGCGTAATTTGCAAAAAGGAGACTTGGTCATGAACAAGATCCGTAAAAACAAGAAGGGTTTTACCCTGATCGAACTCATCGTGGTCATAGTCATCATCGCTATCCTTGTCGCAGCCCTAACCCCAGCGATCCTTGGTGTTATCAACCGCGCTAACACAACTGCCGATGAGGCTGATTGCCGAAACATGCAGATGGCCGGATCGGTAGCCGGTATGGATGCTTTGGGAGTACCGACGGCCGCAAATATTTTACTCCAGTTTACAGGCGGTGCTAATGTTCAGTCCGGTTCGTATTATCTTTCATTTGACGGTGCTATATGTATTGGAGTCTTACTACCGGCAGCTGACGCAAGGGGAAATGCTGATGCAACTCTCGGCGACGTAACAGCGATTCCTACTCCTCCTGCAGCTGTTGCGGGGCAAGTAGTTCTCGTAACAGTGACATAATATAATATATCCAGTAACAACTCAAACAAGCCCAACCGGGACAGTCGACACCCCGGCCGGGTCAAGGATAATCGGCAGATTGCACCTAACGCGGGTTGATCCGAAACAAAGCGCAAAGGGGGCGGCGGGAAGCCGCCGCCCCAACCACCCCGCCGTCTGCGGACGGCACCCCTCCAACGCCAAGCGTACGCTAGGCGTAGAGGGGAATAGAGAGGGAGCGCGTCCAGAATTCCCCTCCGTGGAGGGGTGGATGCGAAGCGGACGGGGTGGTTATACCCCCGCAGAAGGAGCAAGAATGGCGAGCAAACGCAACTATATGGACTACTTATCAATGCCTTATAACCCCAAACTGAGAGAACGCGCAAGAGAATTAAGAAAAGCGGGAAACCTAAGTGAAACGCTTATATGGAATCAAATAAAGAAGAATAAACTGAACGGGCTTGACTTTGACAGGCAGAAGATTATCGGGAATTATATAGTGGATTTCTTCTGTGCAAGTTGTTGGGTCGTTATTGAAATAGATGGAAGCTCTCATGACGATAAAGTAGAATACGACAAGGAACGTGACGGATTTCTCGAAGGGCTTGGACTTGCGCTTATTCACATCCGTGCATCGGACGTATTGAACAGTTTGGATAGCGTTATGGAGATGTTGAGAAATCACCCTGATATTTGCAGGAAAACCACCTCCCCGCCTGAGGGCGGTACTCCTCCACGGGAGGAGAATTGAGAAGGAGCGCGTCCCAATTCCCCTCCGTGGAGGGGTGGACGCGAAGCGGACGGGGTGGTAAACTCCCTCGCAGGGGCTAGGTACGGAACCTGTCGCAGGGGCTAGGTACACGAAACCACCCCGCCATCTGCGGACGGCACCCCTCCAACGCCAAGCGTACGCTAGGCGTAGAGGGGAATGAGAAGGAGCGCGTCCCAATTCCCCTCCGTGGAGGGGTGGACGCGAAGCGGACGGGGTGGTTAATCCCCCGCAGGGGAGGGAGATTCTATTTGGAACCCATCGAAATCATCATCCTAACCCTCTTCATCGCGTCGGGAGCTTGTTTTGGCAGTTTCATCAACGCCGCCGCACTCCGATACGCGAAAAAGGAATCGTTTGTCAAGGGGCGGAGCAAATGCCCCCATTGCGGGAAGACGCTGCAATGGGTTGAGTTGATTCCTGTGTTGAGCTGGCTCTTTCTGCTGGGTCGCTGC
>WRIZ01000013.1:0-32549 GCA_009782475.1 Oscillospiraceae bacterium
GGCGGCACCCTTTCGCACAGGCATATCAGCCCAAGGAGGTGAACTCCGACCTCTATCCGCTGCTTGCATTGTACCCCAATGCCACGGAGGTGGCAATCAGAATACTGACTTTATTATACGAGGAGGTGAAAACATGGTTAAGCGAGTTTCCGTCCAAACAACGTCGCGCAAGGTCGGCAAGAGTATTGTTGTGACTACCCGAACCACAGTAGGTAACGTCACACGTACACAGACCCGTACCATCCGCGCCCGTTAATTAGGAGGGGTGTCGTTCTCGGCACCCATTTATTGCGTTGGTTTCTCTCTTACAGTGGCATTTTTTTGCTATTAAATTCAATGGAACCGATAATATGTCTTAGTTCTTCTCTCGTTATCTTCATCTCCTTTAGAATTCCTAATATCCCTGCCGCCAAATTATTTAGTTCTTCGGCATCTCTTTTTTCCACCGTTTTCACTAATCGCATAATTCATCAGACCATCTTCTGTGATGGGCTCACCTCCAATTCGCAGACGGTTCTTAATTCGTTCCCACATTTTTCCTCCCCCCCTCCTTCCTTCGTGTTTTTCGTGGTTCATATGTTGCATTGTGTCCGCGCTTGTGGTATTGTGTAGTCGTGTGGTTCATGTGTGCTAAGTATAGCTTAGTCACCCTTAGTTTGTCAAGCATGACACTAAGTATTATTTAGCATTTCTGCTAACTGCACAAATAATCACCCTGCATATTGTGCAAGGTGAACAATAAAGTTGGTTGCATATGGAATTTCTTGATACATTAGCTAATATTGCATCGGTCATTATTGCGGCAGTAGCTTTATACATATCATGGCAGATCGGCAGGGTACAAAAGCCAAGAATTAAGATAGCTCCTGTGACTTGCAGATGTTTCTGTTGTCCAAAAGAAGATAGCTATGTTGCTATTGTAATGATGGTTGTTCATAATTTATCTCAATGCGATTTTCAGCTTAGGCATGTATCCCTTGAACCTAAAAGGCCATTTAATTGGTTGATTAAAATTCTACCTAAAAAATTAACCCTTCAAATGCGCCTACCAAGAAATATTCTATACACCCAAGTTTCTCCCAATCCATTAAAAATAAATTATGAAGTTGATGGTAATATGTGGGATATTGTTCCGGAATCATCGTATGCAGATGGAGTTAATCTTAAAAAATGGACATCTAATACATTCGTTTTTTCATTCATACGGAATCGTGAACCTCATGTTTATTATCAGTCTCTCAACCCAAAGTTTATTTTATCAATTACATATGGCGCAAAGACAGTTCGTAAAACAATATCTATGGAAAAATGTGATTCTATAAGTTTTGAATATCCTGATATTAAAATAACACACCCGGCGGGTGGCAGGAGCGAATGAAAGGAGATTCTACATAATGCTTTCTTCCGATGCAAAAATTCTTCTTGGTTTGATTTACGACGAATATTGCAATATGGAACCAAACTCCGCTGGTTATATGGGAGATGGTGATAGTATTCACGAAAAATTTGTTCCAAAATGGAAAAGGCAATATGTTCATGGGTTGTGTCTTGAACTTGGAGTAGGCAATTATTATCTTTCTGTTTTTAGAGCTGACGGCAATAATGCTTATAGCGTTAATATTTCTCCTGCAAATGTTGAGCATATTAAATCTTTCCTCGGCAAATAAAACACCCCCGCCGGGTGGCGGGGGTGAATGAGAGGAGAGTAACATGGAAAAGCCTTTTGATGATTTTTTGAAGTCCTTTACTCCAGAAGAGATAAAAGCAGAGCTTTCATTTTTGAACGCTGACGTTTTGAAGAACAATAGAGAAAACAACAAGCACCTGTCAGTAGAAGAGCAGCACATTTCCATGGCCATTGATGTGGCGTCGAACCTTTCCTTGACATTTTTGGGTTGGTATCATAATTGGCTTCACGATCTTCCCGAGGAAGACGAAACTGCGCAAAGCACTGTCTGATAATCCTTTTCTCTTTCATGTGGGTTATTCCTCCTCTGTAAATTTGAAAGGATGATATTTCAATGATCAGGTTTCATTTCGTATGTGATACTAAGCATGGCTGCGGTACGCATTTTGACTTTGACAGCACATGGGCCATAAATCTTGAAACCTTAGCCTGTCCATCGTGTAAACGGCCTGTTCCGCCGGATGTACTTAACAGCATTAAAGTGATCGCCAAAGAAGATATATGGCTTACAGGCGATGAATCACTTGGGCGCGAATTTGACGTTACTCTGATGATTCCTCCCGTGAAGAAACGTCGATGACTTCATTTGTCTCTTCGTCAACCACTTCCCACTGATCTCCTATAAAGTGGTCAATAGATAAAATAGTCCCCGGACAACCTCTTTGTCGAATGCCTCCTCCGACAGCTTTGGCGGCTTTCGCGGCGTCAATAATGTTCATATAGTTTTTTTGCTTTCCTTTACACTCAGCAATAATTATTTGATTTTTTTCTTTTTCGTACAGTCTTTTTATTTTACCTATAAAATTTAAGTTTATCTCTCTTCTTTCGCATTTCCAACCGTAGTCCCTTTCAATTATTATAATCCTCTCTTCTAACTCCTCGTATGTGTGACATCCTTTTTTTAGGATACCAAGTACCTTCTTTAATTCTTCTGTTATTTCATTTACGGAACGTTCCCCTATTTGGTAGCACTTTTGAAATATTTCTCCTATTTCATAGTAAATCTTTATATCCATGTGGTTCAGTCCTCCTTATTATTTTGTGGTTCCTATGGATATTATAAGCTAAGCAATGCTTAGCTGTCAAGGAGGTATTTATGTTCTACGAACGCTTAAAAGCTGCTTGTGTAGAGAAAGGAACGACCCCCTCAGCAATGGCAAAATCTCACGGCATAACCACGGCTAACACAGGCCCATGGAAACATGGAAAGACACCCAGCGTTGATATTCTCGTCAAATTCGCAACATCTCTTGAAGTTTCCACCGATTACCTCCTCGGCCTGACGGACTCCCCCTCCCGCTCGGTTGTGTCGGATGCTTCCCTGACCGAAGAGGAGGCGCGGATCATTGAACTGTACCGCTCGACTGCGCCGGAGGTTAAGGGGGCGGTCAAGACCATGCTGGAAACATACGACTGGGTTATGAAGAAGGCAGCGGAGATCAACGGAGACAAGAAAGAAAGCCCATCTTGAACGGCGGGCTTTCTTTTATGGTTCATATGTGGTATAATGTGACAAACATATGAGCGGGTGATGATATGGTGGCGGCGATGTATTTACGCAAGTCCCGAGCGGAGGAGAACGAATCGGTCGATGCTACCCTTTCCCGTCATAAGGATGAACTCACGCGGTACGCGGCGGCAAATGGTGTCACCGTTTCCGCTGTTTATGAGGAGATCGCCAGCGGCGACAGCCTCTATTTGCGTCCGCAAATGCTCCGCCTTTTGGACGATCTTGGCAAGTATGACGCTATTCTCTGCATAGATATAGACCGCCTCGGGCGCGGCGCGATGCGGGATCAGGGCATTATTTTTGAAGCTATCCGCGACGCCGGGGTTTTGGTCATAACCCCCGGTAAGACATACGATATGACAAACGATATGGATGATTCGATCATTGGATTTAAGGCATTGTTTGCCCGTGAGGAATACAAAATGATCCGCGGGCGGCTTCAAAGGGGATTAAGAAAGTCCGCTGAAGAGGGATGCTATCTGCCCGGAGCACCATTCGGATACCAAAAGATACGCATTGAAAAGAAACCTACACTTGTTATCGACGAGCGCGAAGCCGAAGGCGTCCGCCTGATATTTGATCTCTATATCGAGGGAAAAGGCTGCCCTTCCATATCGGAGACGCTTTACACAGCCGGGTACCGTCCGCGCCGAGGGGAAAGGTTTAGTAAAAGAGCCATTAACATTATCATCCGTAATCCTGTTTATCTTGGAAAAGTGGTTTGGAATCAGCATACATTCATCCGACCCAAGCGTCACGGCGATAAACACGTCAAGCACATGAATCCCCATGAAAAATGGATTGTCACGGATGGCCTTCACGACGCTATCATCAGCCAAGAGGTTTTTGATGAAGCAAACAAACGTCTTCGCGGTCGTTATCAACCTCCATATTGGAAGCCCAATCATTTATCAAACCCGCTCGCTGGTATCCTATTTTGCGCGGAGTGCGGCCGCTCTATGTTGAGGGTTCCCCATTCCGATATAACCAAGCCAAATATTGTCTGCCCTACTTCCGGGTGCTGCATGGCCAGTAATCAGGATGTTGTTGAGGAAGTCTTTTACTCAACACTCACGTCCATGTTGGAGGTTATGACGGCTTCGGATTATCAAGGCC
This sequence comes from Oscillospiraceae bacterium, assembly GCA_009782475.1. Taxonomy (GTDB): domain Bacteria; phylum Bacillota; class Clostridia; order Oscillospirales; family UBA929; genus UBA929. The sequence goes on from WRIZ01000013.1 coordinate 4,314, forward strand.
GTCTATCGGCCACTCGTGACGGTGTTTCTAAAAATATAAAAGAAGAGCTTTCCCGATTGAATGTGCAGCTGAGTAAAATCCACGAAGCATATGAGCATGGCGTTTATGATGCTGACACATTTCTTTCACGGCGCGATGAGATCAATGGACGCATTCAGAACGCGCATGAGGCGTTGTCCGATGTTGTACGCGAGCCTGATATGGAAACGGTCATTCCTCGGCTTTCGGATGTGCTTGCGCGATACTGGGATGGAACGCCATATGAGCGGAATCAGATCATTAAGTCTGCCGTTTCCCGCTGTGTGTACCGCAAGCCGAAAGGCAGCGGACGGAATACGCTTCCGGTTATAGAGATCGTTCAATGGCGAGAGTTATAAATATTATAATGTGTATCATGAGAACTGCCCTAAGGTGCAGTATACACGTTTTTCTCCGCCTTCCAAGACCAAGTCGCCGTCAAAATAATCGATCACAGCATCGGGAACCTCGTGCAGGCCGCATCCGTAAACAGCTTGCTGTTCATGGCATTCGGTCATTTTGATGTTCAGGCAGATAGGATCGACCGCTTCGATGACTGCCGTCGGCAGATGGGATTTGGCCGCGCCGCAGAAGGCTTCATTGCTGGAGAAGATTTTCGCGTTGCCTTCGCTGCCGAACAGGATAACGCGTTTGTCAAACACCGCAAGCCCGGTGACTTCGCACGGACGCCCCGCGCCGGTGTTGACTTCCACCGTTACGCTGTAGAAATACCGAACGTCTACCGAATAGAATCCGCGATTGAACGCCACGCTCTCAACGTCAAGGCTGCACCAAATCAATTCGGCTCTGCGGCATTTTAAGCCAACGGCTCTGTCGATCGTATGCTGTCCATGCTCGGTAAAGTAAATGCGCAAGTCCTCCAGGCAATCTTTATCCCGGCAGGCATCGTAAATCTTTTGTGTGTGGACGCAGACCGCTTCCTTGATGGATTGCTTATCTACGCCAACGGCGGCCGCCGCCGCGGGAATAAGTCCTTTTTCAGGCATAAATGATGTTCCTCCCTAATAGATATAGAGTTTATTCTCTATCATCATCATAGTAGGGACATCGGTTTTTGTTACCGGTTGATCACCATGAATCGGTGAGCTGCGCTACGGTCATATCCAAGTAAACCTGCACATTCCCATATATATCTCCATTGATGAGCACGGCGCACAGATCATACACAGCCGACCAGTAACTATCAGGAACATCGCGCTCCGTAAAGTTGAATTTCGCCTGTTCCGCCATTGCGGCCAGCACAGGATCATCCTGAACCGCGCTGCTGTTGACCGCCCCAATGTTGGTTGGGCAGTATTCGTTGATCTCAGCATTCAGTATTTGCATGGCCTCGCTCGTGAGAAAATCGGCAAACCGCATGGCGGCTTCGGCATTTCGGGTATAACTGCCGACGCCCGCCACCCTGTTGGACGCAAAACCGGAAAGCTGAACCTGTTTTCCGCCGATGGCGGCTGCCGGCAGTTTCGCAACTCCGAAATCCGCTCCCAGTTTGGCTTTGATCTCGTCGGCCATCCATACGCCGCCGACGCCGCCCGCGTATATGGTTCCAATTCCGTCTATTAAATCGCTTGTCCAAAAATTCTGACCCAATGCCCACGCGCCGCTGTTTATCATTTCCAACATGGCATTGATCGCGGCAACGCCGTTCCCGTTGTTAAAGTCGCACGTTACCCTGCCCGAACCGTCAATGCCGGTATTCCCCTGAGCATACAGCCATGACGCTATGATCCAGGGCTCACCGACCGGATAGGTAAACAGTTTGCCCGCGGCGTTGCATTGATTGATAATCCCGTCCAGCGTTTTTACATCCTCTTCCGAGAGGACGCTTTTATCATAATAGAAGAAATAACCCGGATCATCGGTTAGCGGATAAGCCCAAAGCTGTCCGTCCAATGTGGAATGATCCACCGATTTGGGTGTATTGCGGCTCTTTATACCGGCGGTGTTTTCGTTAACCTCATGAAGCAGGGTTGAATTCACAAACTCACGAAGCTGGCTGTCGTAGAAGGTAAATACGTCGGGTCCGTAGCCGGATAATATGCTTATCATTAAATGGTCGTGATAACCCATATAATCATATTCGGTATCGAGTTCGATTTCATAATTGATTTCGGGATTGACGGCCTTAAACTCTTCTATAGCCCTTTGCAGGAAAGCCCGCTCTCCTTCCATCCCCATCACCCGTAAATGGATGGTTTCGCGCGGAATGGCGGAGAAAGCGGATAGAGCCATGGTTTCACTGTCTTTATAGTTACCCAATAACGCAAACATAGAATAGGCTTCTTCGTAATCTCCGTCCCAATATAAATCCATTGCGTATCTGTAACTGCATTCCAGCAGCATATCCTCGCTGTCTTTGAAATCTCCGAGAGACTCGAAGAGATCGAAGGCGTCCCAATACTGTTTTCCGTCCAGCAAACCCACGGCGATATTGTAATCGCACTCAATCAATTTTTCATGCGCATTGTTGTAATTGCCCAGTTCCAGGAACAACCCTTTGGCTCGCGCCGCGTCTGTTTGGATCAGGTCATACGCCTGAAGGTAACGGCACTCCAGCATTTGGGTTTCACTGTCTTTATAATCCCCCAGCAAAGACAACAGACTGTATGCTTCGTCATACTGCCTGTTGTTTATGAGTTGATGCGCCAACCGGTAATTGCTTTCATCCCGCATTTCTCCTGAGTCTCTGAAAACACCGAGATCGTCAAACATTCTGGCAGCCAAACGGAAATCCTGATCGTCAAATGCTATGTAAGCCTCGTAATAGGAACGCAACTCTTTCACGTCTTTATAACCGTCCGAAAGTTTCTCCAAGGCGGTCAGTGCCTGGGTGTACTCGCCGTTATCGAACAATTTGGCGGTCTCTTTATACCGGCTGCCCGGGACAATCACCAACAGAATGACCAAAACCGCGGCAATGATGACCGCAAGACCGCCTCCGCCGAATAAAAACAGTTTCTTCGGTATCGGTTTTTTGGGCTTCGCTACGGGAGGCTGCTGCACAATAAATTGCGGTTGCTCCACAAACTGCGGCGTTTCCGTATACGGTTGCTGCGGTGCCATTGCCGTTCCGCATTTTGTGCAGAAAGGATCGGGGCTGTTCCATCCGCAATTCGGGCAAATATTATGGTTTGTCCCTTCCATTTTCATCGCTCCTTCTATATTCTAACATCATTCGTATAGAATATCATTTATTCGTGTGATTGTCAAATTGACAATCCGCTGAAAGTATGTTATTCTATCCGAGTGACAAAAAACGGTTCAGGAGGGAAAACCCATGAGAACATACGGAACGCAAGCCATCGGCATACGGACTCCCATCATCCGCGAAGGAGACGACCTTCCCAATGTTGTCACAGACGCCCTGCTTGCTTACTGCGATGAAACCGGCTCCGGCCTGTGCGACCGCGATGTCATCGGCGTCACGGAGGCAGTCGTCGCCCGGGCGCAGGGCAACTACGCGACGGTAGACCAAATCGCGGCGGGGCTGCGGGAGCTCATCCCGTCCGGCCCGGTGGGTGTGGTCTTCCCCATCATGAGCCGCAACCGCTTCTCTATGGTATTGAAAGGGCTTGCCGCCGGGGCCGATTCGCTCATCATCCAGCTAAGCTACCCGGCCGACGAAGTGGGCAACAGGCTGATCGAGCCGGAGCAGCTGTATGACACCAAAATCAACCCTTACACCGACGTATTGACCGATCAGGATTTTTATGCACGGTTTGGCAAACCCAAGCATATGTTTACCGGGATAGACTATCTAGAACTCTACCGTTTGCTTGGCAATAACGCCAAGATCATTTTGGCCAACGATCCCGGCGAGATTTTGAAATACACCAAAAATGTCATCGCCGCCGACATCCACACACGAGCCCAAACCAAACGCCGCCTGCTCCAGCTCGGCGCGGATAAAGTCATCGGATTGGACGAGATCCTGACCAAGAGCGTCAACGGCAGCGGGTACAACCGTCAATACGGCGTGCTGGGTCACAACAAAGCCGACGAAACCCGGGTCAAGCTCTTCCCCCACTCCTGTGAGGAATTTGTGGAAAAGACGCAGGCTCTCATCCGTGAAAAAACCGGCGTCCATGTTGAAGTCCTCGTCTACGGCGACGGCGCATTCAAAGACCCGGTCGGCGGCATTTGGGAACTGGCCGACCCGGTCGTCTCCCCCGCTTTCACCAAAGGGCTGGACGGCTTGCCGAACGAGATCAAATTGAAATACATTGCCGATACCGAGTTTGGCGACAAAACAGGCGAAGAAGCCCGTCAGGCAGTTGCGGAGCGCATCCGCAAGAAAAACAGGCAGCTGATGGGCAAAGACGAAAGCCTCGGTACCACCCCCCGCCGCCTGAGCGATTTGGTCGGCACCCTCTGTGACCTAGCCAGCGGCAGCGGCGATAAAGGCACGCCGGTTGTGCTGATCAAAGGGTATTTTGACAATTACGGGGATGAGTGAGAAAGAAATGGAACACATTAGGGTTATCAATTTCCCCAGTATGAAAATGGTCAGTTCGGGGCCGATTACAACGATGGATGAATTGACCGCATTTGAACATTGGTGGCGCAAGATAGACATGAAAGATTGTATCACTCCGCGCGATTTTATGTACAACGACGAAAAAAGGAACTGTATGATATGGCTTATTGCCGTTCCAAAAGGATTCATTGATGCTGATAAATATGAAATGATTGATTTCCCGGGCGGACTTTTTGCTGTTGGAACAGCAAAAGACGGTGACGATGCGGATATGAAAAGATCAAAAAATATGGTTATACAGTGGATCAACGATAGCGGATGTTTTGAAGTATCAAAAGAACGGCATGAAATGGCTCACGTATGTACGCCAAAAGTCTTCAAAGAGAAAATGGGCTATCATTTAACCGACTTTTTTGTGCCGATAGACGTAAAATAAATAGCGCATACAGAAGGCGGTGAACAACATCATGGTGAAATGGTTATTCCTTTATAGGACTATGGCGCGGGAATACTGTTCTCGCCGTACTTGGCGGTGTATTTTTAGCGGTACATATATCGAATGTTTGGAATAATCTGAAATAGATACATATCAACGAGGGCAGCGGTTGATTCATCCGCTGCCTGATTGCGGCATGATATTTTCGTGCATGAAATGTACGGCACAGAACATACCGCTGTCCTATAATACTCCCAAGAGGAGGAATTTATTGGATTGGCTGAGGAGGAAACGTGATGGAATGGCTGGGCAGGATGAACGCGGCGATGGATTATATCGAAGAAAATCTGGCGGAGGAAATCTCCTACGGCAGAGCGGCACAGATCGCCTGTTGTTCGACCTATCATTTTCAGCGGATGTTCTCCTTCATCACGGGGGTAACACTGTCTGAATATATTCGGCGCAGACGATTGACGTTAGCGGCCTTTGAATTGCAGGCAAGCGAACTGAAAGTGATTGACGCGGCTTTTAAGTACGGATATGAGTCGCCGGAAGCGTTCAGCCGAGCCTTTAAGGCTTTACACGGGGTCACTCCGGTATTGGCGCGCGATAGCGGTGCCCCGCTGAAAGCCTATCCGAAGATGACCTTCTACTTATCTGTAAAAGGAGATACCGAAATGAATTACCGCATTGAGCAAAGGGAAGGGTTTGAGGTGTTCGGCGTTGCCTGCGCCGTCAGCTCGGACATGGAAAAAGCGTTTGCCGACGTGCCGGAGTTTGTCACAAAGGAGCTTGAAAAAGGCACATGGGACTGCTTCAATGACCTGCTGGGCAGACCGCATGACGCGTGGTATCACGCCGCGCTGTTTGACCACACGGATACCGCATTCAAGTACATGATTTGTACTTACGCGCCGCCGGGGCTGGACATCCCGGAAACCTACACCCGGCTGACAGTTCCGGCACAGACTTGGGCAATTTTCCAATCACCGAAATGCGAAATGCACGACGTATGGCGGCGCATTTACGCAGAATGGTTCCCGACGAGCGAATACGAACAGGCTGAAGCCCCATCCTTTGAGATGTACTACGGTTATGGCCGGGGGGATTTCAGTTATGGCGTCGGCGAGATATGGATTCCTGTGAAGAAAAAGTGATTCAAAACAAGGCGGCGGATGATCTCCGCCGCCCTTGCTCTATACTCCCCTACTGATGCACGCTCGGCGTATAGTTGGGCGATTCTTTGGTGATGTAAATATCATGCGGGTGGCTTTCGCGCAAGCCCGCGCCGCTGATTTTCATAAACCGCCCGTCGCGTTGTAAGGATTCAATGTCCGGCGTGCCGCAATAGCCCATTCCGGCGCGTACGCCTCCAATTAGCTGAAAGACGGTATCGCTCAGCGGCCCTTTGTACGGAACCCGCCCTTCGATCCCTTCCGGCACCAGTTTTCCCGAATCGCTTTGTGCGTAACGGTCGCGGCTTCCGTGTTTCTTGGTCATAGAACCCATCGAACCCATCCCGCGATACGACTTAAACCGCCGCCCCTGGAAAATCTCGCTCTCGCCCGGTGATTCCTCGCATCCGGCCAGCAGTGAACCCATCATCACCACATTGGCTCCGGCCGCGATGGCTTTGACAATATCCCCCGAATACTGAACGCCGCCGTCCGCTATAACGGGGATGCCGTTTTTCTGCGCTTCGCAAACCACATCGTAAATGGCGGTAATCTGCGGGACGCCGATCCCGGCGACCACCCGGGTGGTGCAAATAGAGCCGGGCCCTATGCCCACTTTCAGGCAATCAGCTCCGGCGTCGATCAATGCGCGCGCGGCATTGGCAGTCGCGATATTGCCCGCGCAGACGGGTGTTTCGGGAAATGCCTTTTTCAAGGCGGCAACACAGTTGATGATGTTATCGCTGTGTCCGTGCGCGGCGTCAAGCACCAGTAAATCCACCCCCGCATAGACCAATGCCCCGGCGCGTTCCATCACGTCTTTGGTCGCACCGACCGCCGCCGCGACCAGCAGCCTTCCTTTTGCGTCACGCGCCGAATTGGGGTACTGCACCGCTTTTTCGATGTCCTTGATGGTGATCAAGCCGCTCAGCTTGCCGTCGGCGTCGACCAGCGGCAGCTTTTCCTTTTTCGATTGGCGCAGAATCTGTTTGGCTTTATCCAAATCGGTGCCCGCCGGCGCGGTGATGAGTTCGTTGATCGACGTCATCACCTCATGGATGGGGCGGTCGGGGTCGTCTTCAAATTTTATATCACGGTTTGTCAGGATGCCGACCAAAATGCCGCCGTCCACGCAAATCGGCACGCCCGATATACGGTATTTGGCGCATAGCTCTTCGGCGTCTTGCAAAGTATCGTTCGGAGATAAGAAAAACGGGTTTGTAATAACCCCGTTCTCACTGCGCTTGACGCGGTCTACTTCCCCTGCCTGCGCGTCAATATCCATATTTTTATGTATAACCCCTATGCCGCCTTCACGCGCAATGGCTATCGCCAAACGGGCTTCGGTCACTGTGTCCATGGCGGCACTCATCAGCGGGATGTTGAGACTGAGCGTCTTGGTGAGCCGAGTAGTCAACAAAATTTCGGAGGGCAATACCCTACTGTGCGCCGGTATCAGCAGCACGTCGTCAAAGGTAATGCCCTCCCTGCCGAACTTGACGTTGAACTCAGATGGAACCATTTGAACCACGTCCTTTCCGTTTATATAAATCGGCAGTATATACCGCCCGGAACGGTTTGTCAAGAGGTTGGATCAAAATATTTTCAATTTTGCTTGTAATATTGGTAAAAATGGTTTATAATACCGTCAGATGGGTTGTCCATATTTTTTAGACAGAGAAGGTGTGCGCAGTATGTACAAAGTTGGCGATAAGATCGTCCATCCCATGCACGGGGCGGGCGTGATCGAGAGCATCGTCAGCCAAAAGGTAGACGGCGCGCATTTGCAGTATTATGTTATGAAGATGCCGATCGTCGGAATGCTTGTGATGATCCCCATCCACACCGCCGGGGACATCGGCGTCCGCGCCGTGTGCGATTTCGACACGGCCGAAGAGCTTATCCACTCACTGGCCGGGCTGGAAATTGAATCCACCCCCAACTGGAACCGCCGTTACCGGGAGAATATGCTGCGCATCAAGAGCGGCGACTTATCCGAAGTTGCCCGTGTCGTTAAAAGTTTATCCGCGCGCGATAAACAGCGCGGGCTTTCCACCGGGGAACGGAAAATGCTGCATTCGGCCAAGCAAATCTTAATATCCGAAATTGTCTTGGCGCAGAGTGCCGAATATGCCGACGTAGAACAGCGGATCAATCAGGAGTTGGCATGAGCAAACGCCAAACCGTTGCCGCCATCGTTCCGGCGGCGGGTTCATCCTCCCGTATGAACGGGTTGCCGAAAATCCTTACGCCGGTCAACGGGCTTCCGTTGATCGGCCATACTTTGCGCGCGCTGGAGGCTTGCGCCTCCATAGACGAAATTATTGTTGCCGCCCGGGAGGATGACGTCTCCCGGATTGCAGATTTGTGCCGTGAACTGGGTTTGACGAAAATATCGCGGGTTTTGCACGGCGGCGAAACCAGGCCGTTGTCGGTGATGATCGCGTTGATGGAAACCAAAGCCGGAATCGCCGCCATCCATGACGGAGCCCGCCCGTGCGTCACCCCCGCGATGTGCCAAGCCGTTATAGAGAAAGCGATGCAAACAGGCGCGGCCTTGCCCGCGATTCCGTTGTCCGACAGTGTTAAATTGGTGGATAACATGATTATAAAAACGTCGGCCGACCGCTCTTCGCTCTATACCGTGCAGACGCCGCAGTGTTTTGAGGCAGGTTTGATCAAAGGGGCATTGGCGAAGGCTTTACAGGCCGGTTTGGAGATCACCGACGACAGCACCGCCGTCGAAGCCCTCCCCTACCCTGTACATATCGTTTCCGGCGAGACGCGCAACATCAAAGTGACGACGGTGGATGACTTGCTGATCGCGTCGGCCTTGCTGCGGGGTGACACATTATGAAGATCGGGCAAGGGTATGACGCCCACCGTTTGGTTGAGGGACGCCCCTTGATATTGGGCGGGGTCAGCATCCCCTATGAAAAGGGGCTGCTGGGTCATTCCGACGCCGATGTGCTTACCCATGCGATCATTGACGCTTTGCTGGGGGCGGCAGGGCTTGGCGACATCGGGCTTCATTTCCCCGACAGCGATGAGAAGTATAAGGGGATGTGCAGCTTGGATTTATTGGGGAAAATGGTCGGGCTTCTGATGAAAAGACATCTGACTCCCCATAATATTGACGCGACAGTCATCGCGCAGAAACCAAACCTTTCTCCTTACCGTGATCAAATGCGTGAAAATATTGCCAATAGGCTTTGGATCGATAGAGGCCTGGTCAATATCAAATTCACCACCGAGGAAGGAATGGGCTTTACAGGGCGGGGGGAAGGGATCGCCGCTATGGCTATTTGCTTCCTTATATAAGCAAAACCTCTATACCCCTCATACCATATGTGTATGAGGGGTTGATGTTTGATGTCTAACGCTTTGATTGCGTGCCGTTCCGTTACATATGCCCAGCGGGCGGTGCGCCTGCTGGAACGACATGGTCTGCGCGCCTCGATGCGGCGGCTTCCGGCGGAACTGCCCGCCAGTTCAGACCCGCAGCAGCATGTCGGCTGCGGCCACGCCATCCGCGTGCGGCGCGAGGAGCTGAAACAGGCGATGAAGCTGATGAGTGAAGCGGGTTTCCCCTCAAAGTTTTTCTTTTGTGAAGACGAGAACGGCGGTGTGTTCCAATGCCCTTGACCTATCTTGACAATGCCGCAACAACCCTGCATAAACCCCCTGAAGTCTTATCGGCCATGCGAAACGCCCTCGAAACCTGCGGCGGCGCGGGGCGCGGGGGGCATTATGCCGCCCAGAGGGCAGCCGAGATTCTGTATGACTGCCGGGAAGCGGCGGCTTCCTGCTTCAACATGAGCGGCTCAGAGCGGGTCATCCTGACCTGCAACGCAACGCACGCCTTAAACATGGCCATCAAAGGTCTCGCCAAATCGGGCAAGACTGTTTTGATTTCAGGGTATGAGCACAACGCCGTTGTCCGCCCGCTGCGTTCTCTTGAAAATATCAGTGTAAAGGTGATTCCTTTACCGACTCCGTTGTTTGACACGGAAGCGGTTTTCAAAGGGTTTGAAGAGGCTTTGTCCCCTGATGTTTGCTTGGTTGTCTGCATCCATGTATCCAATGTATTCGGGTGTATCCTGCCTGTGGAACGCATCGCCGAATTGTGCCGCGCCAAAGGCATCCCTATGATCGTGGACGCCTCCCAGTCGGCCGGGCTGCTCCCCATCAACGGCGACCTTTACCCCTATTGGTGTATGCCGGGACACAAAAGTCTATACGGCCCGCAGGGAACCGGGCTGTTGCTCATTCCGCCCGGAGGAAATATCGCTCCATTTATGGAGGGAGGGACAGGCGGCGATTCGCGGAACAGCCAAATGCCCGAACTCCTCCCCGACCGTTTGGAAGCGGGGACGCACAACGCGCCGGGAGCGGCGGGATTAACGGCAGGGCTGCGTTTTGCCATGAGGAATACGCAACCCTCCCCTTTGACGCATCAAACCGCCCTTGAGTTATCCGAAATCCACGGAGTGCGTGTTTATTATAACCAGTGCTGTCATACGGGCCCGGTATCCTTCACCGTAGAGGGTATGGATTCGGAACGCGTTGCTTCGCTTCTCTCCGATCGCGGCATCGCGGTTCGCGGCGGTTTGCATTGCGCCCCGCTGGCGCACACAACAGCCGGGACGGAGACCGCAGGCACGGTACGCGCCGCCTTCGCTCATGCCAACACTTCGCGGGACGCGGCTATCTTGGCAAGAGCGGTACGGGAGATCGCGGCGGGAAAATAAATTAACGGGACAGGATACCCAAACGCTGCAAAAAAGGCAGCGTCAGGCGGAACACCGTCCCGGTCGCAAACCCGGTCAACACACCTGTTATCAGCATAACGGGCAGGTAGGCCGGAAAGACATTTGTATTCGCCCAAAGGGAAAAGGCGGCCAATTGCCCTATATTATGCGCGACCGCGCCGATAACGCCCAACGCCACAAGAGAAGCGCGCTTTTTTGTCAGCAACAGGAGCAGCAATAAACAGCCGAAAGCCAGCAATCCTCCGCAAAGGCTGAGCGTCGCCGCAACCGCGCCGCGCGTGATGAAGGCAAATCCCGCTTTCAGCAAAACCATCATCCCCGCTTCACGGCTTCCAACGCATTGCAGGCAGTACAAAATGATGATGTTGGGCAGACCAATCCGCCCGAACGGCGGCAGAATGGGCGGCAGCATCCCCTCGGCCAGTGAAAGGACAAGCATCACGCCGAGCAGAATCCCCAAGAATGCGATTTTGCGTCCGCTTGTCATAATACGGCGTCCACGCCGCTCTCGCCGATGACGCGTACCATCAGCCCGTTTGGCAGGCAGGCGGTTATCTGCCCCGGAGAACCGATAAACCCTGTGCGGATGCAAGTTTTATCGGGGCAAACGGCTTGCGTTATGGCGATCCTGCTATGCTTCACTGTAAACGTCACATTATTTACGCTAAATTCATCTTCAACCATCAAACTGCCCGAACGGATGACGCTTCCCCCGTTCAATATCTCATATCCCGTGCCGTTCTTCGGTTTATGCAGCAAAAGCAGAAGCAGCGCCGCAAAAAGCAGCGCCGCTATGATGACTAGGTCACGTTTGGAAACCCATTTCATTTGTCTTTGGCTTCCAGTTTCTTGGTTGCCTTATCGTCCGTATCGCTGATTTTATGCCAAATCGAACCTGCGAGCGCAACGGAGGAATAGGCTCCCGCTACGAGCCCGATCGCAATCGGAAGGGCAAAGTCACGCACAGACGAAACGCCGAGGATGATGATGCAGACGACCGGGAACAAGGTGGTAATGGTTGTATTGATGTTTCTGCTCAGGGTTTGCTTGATGCTCCGGTCAATGACGTCGGCAAATGAGGTTTTCTGCATTCTCTTCCTGTTTTCGCGGACACGGTCGAAGAGGATGATGGTGGCGTTGATCTGATAGCCCAGCGTTGTCAGCAGAACGGCGATAAAGGTCATGTTGACAGGCATCTGGAAAATGATATAGGCGGCCAGCAACACCAGCACGTCATGGATCAGCGCGGTGACCGACGCCAAACCTGAAGAGAACTGGAAGCGCATGGTGATATACAAGAGGATCAGGAAAACAGCTACAATGACCGATACAATGGCCGCGCGTTTGAGGTCGGCTCCAAAGGACGCGCCTACAAACCCGATTTCATAGTTATCCATATCCAATGTGTCAAACTCGGCTTTCAGCGCGTTCAATACATCCATCTGCGTGGCGGACATATCGGTGCCTGTTGCGGATTCATCCGATTCGAGCAGAGGGATTTTGATCAAGACCTGATCGGTACCCACCTTTTGCGGGGAGGAGGGTTTTAAGCCGGAAACCTCTTCAACGATGCCGGATATTTTATCCATGTCGGCGTCAGTTACATTACGCCCTATATCAATCTGGAACGAAGTCCCGCCCGTAAAGTCGATGTCAAAGTTAAACATGTTCACGCCGAACGGCATCAGTACAAGAGCAACCACTGTGAACAGGCAGATGAGCAGCGAAGGGATACCGAACCATTTGAAATTTTTCACAAAGCTGAAATTGTTGTTTTGCATCTTCGGTTCGGAACGGTCTTCGCGCACGCCGTAGAACCACAGTTTCACAACGCCGAGACCGGCCATCTGCTTCAATAACATATGGGTTATGATCAACGCTGTAAACATAGAAATGACAACGCCGATGAGCAGCGTTTGCGCAAACCCTTTGATCGGCCCTGTGCCGAACATCAGAAGGACAAACCCCGAAATAATGGTGGTCAGGTTGGAGTCGATGATGGCGGTACGGGCGCGTTTGAAGCCCGCGTCAACCGAACTCCGCACTGTTTTGCCCGAACGCAGTTCTTCTTTCAGCCGTTCAAAGATGACGATATTGGCGTCGGCTGCCATACCGATCGACAGGATGATACCGGCAATACCTGGCAAAGAAAGGTTTACATTGATGATGGCGAGCGTCAGAGCGATCAATGCCGTATACAGCAGCAGAGCGATGGCGGCCATCAACCCGGGCAGCCTGTAGTAGAAAATCAGGAAGAGGATCATCAGCCCGAGGCCGATCGCCCCGGCGGTCAGGCTCGTTTTCAGTGCTGTCGCGCCCAACGTCGGACCAACGACGATCAATTGCTCCATATCCAAGTCAAACGGCAGCTTTCCGATGTTGATCAGATTGGCAAAGTTGTTGGCGTGATCCGAACTGCCCGTCCCGAACGTCACGACGCATTCCCTGCCTAGATTGGGCGCATTGACCGAAGGCGCGAACGGTCTGCCGTTCCCGTCAACAACAGGTTTTTCGTCCATAAAGAGCGCGATATAATTGTTTTCGGACGATTGGTTGTAAGCAAAAGCGGTTGCCTGCCCCCATATGGCTTCGGCGTCCTTCACAAATTGCAGCGATACATAGTGCTCGCTGCCCCTTGCCCCATCGCTGACCTGACCGTACTTAGCCGCCGCGTTTTCAACGGCGTCTCCTGTCAGCCATATCCTATGAAGGGTCTCTTCTTCATCTACCGTATAGATTTTGTACTCGTTATCATGGTCGTAGTCGCCGCTCTTATACTGGTCAAGGGTAATGTCGGCAACGGTGCGGAACTCCAGCTGCGCCGTCGCGCCGATGGTGTTGGCGGCTTCCTCCGCGTCCCGGATGTTCGGGAGTTCGATGGTGATGCGTTTCGGGCCCGAGAGATACATGGACGCCTCGGTATAGCCCAGCGAAGTCAGCCGCTGACGCAGCATATCCCGCGCGATCTCCATCTCATTTGTGGTGGCCGAATCGGTCTGCGCTTCGTAGGTGATGATGGTTCCTCCCGAAAGGTCAAGGCCGGGGATGATGCCCTCCTCAACACTGGGGATTCTCCAGCTACCGATGTCAACGCCGGTGAATGCCACGGTGATCAATAATGCTATGACCACCAGCATAACTAAGAATACCGATATTTTTTTGCCCATTGCGACGCTGCCTCCTATTTTTTGCGAAGAGCGATTTTCATTTGAACTCTTGACGCGCTTTGCGCGCTAGGGTATTATACCCTTAACGTCAAGTCTTGTCAACACTTATATTAGAGGTTTTCACCGCAATCTTTCAAATCCTAATGAAGGAGATGATGATATGCCTTTCTATGACCTGATCTGTAAAGCCTGCGGCAAAGAGGCGAACATCCGCGCTTCGGTCGCGGAAAAAGCGGAAAAGCGCGTCCCCTGCCCGTCTTGCGGCTCCTATGAGCTTGAAACAGACTTTAAGAACGCGCCTTTTTCCATTACGAAAGGCAGTGTCGGGACAGAATGCCCCAACCGCCATCTATGCGGCGAAGGCTGCCGCCATTAGTCGGTCGCTTCTCTGATCAAATCCCCGAACAAATCATAAATCTCCGCGCCTTCCGGCGGGGCGGACGGCAGATCGCCGTCAAACAGCTCCGCCGTCATGTCGCATGTCAGGGTGAAAACGGTCTCGCTGTCATCATAAGAGTCGAACATCCGAAACGTCAGCGTCAGGCTGATTTGCCCCGGGAAAGAGGATTCCAGGGACAGCGTCAGATCATAGGTTTCCCAATAATCCTCCATGGAATACCGTAAATCGATGCTTGTGTGAAGCGTTCCGTCTTTGTCAACGGTGAAGACCGCCGTTACATGATACTCCGGTACATCGTAGCTGGAGGACTCGTACATGTAATCAAGATACTCATCATAATCCATTTCATATAGTTCTCTAAAGTATTCATACAGTTCTGTCAGCCATTTTTCGTTCTCAGCCTGCCATTCGTCTAAATCTAAGGAGTTGTTTTCCTGCGACAGTTCCAGCGTATACACAAGAGCCTCTTCGCTGTCCGATACGGTGAAATGTTCATCGCTGAAGAACGCTTCCATTTCAGCGATCATGCGGGTGATCTCCCAGTAGGTGACGCCGTAATAACTCCCGGCCTCGGCGCGGATGTTTCTTTCCAGCAGCTGCGAAACGGTCAGCGGGATTTCCGCGTTATCTGTTTGGTAGAACGGCTGCATGAACCACGCGTTTTCACCAACCTCTTCCAGCAGGCTGAAAAACGGGCTTTGGAAGAAGAGCAAGCCTTCGCCGGCGTTGAGGATATACGACAGGTTCAAATCGCTCAGTGCTTCAAGGATCATCAGGGATTCTTTATCATTCCCAAGGCCTTCTGCTTTCAGCATCATCCGCAGGTAATCCAAAAATCCCTGACCGAGCGTGACCCGCATTTCGCCCGCGCTGTCGGCTCCCGACGACAGCAGCTCGAAATCAATCTCAAACGGCAGGGAGAACTCGCTGTTTGTTTTGAAATAATACCTGTCCCAATCCGACAGAACGATGTCCGCTTGCCCCGTGATGTTCCCGGTCAGGGCTATGTCGTTATCCATAGCCCGCGCATATGCCGAAAGCAGCTCGTTCATGACGGTGAAACGATCATCTATACCGTCCAGCAATCCGGGCAGATCGATCACCGAGATGAAGCAATCCCTATTCCAAACGTAACCCGTGAAGAGATCTTCATACAGTTTTTCCCGCAGAGGCATATAATTCTTCCAGTCGATCACGTCCAGCAAGTAAAGCTGGGTCAGTTCATCCAACGCTTCCTGATATTCCGCGTTATAACTTCTGCTGCCAAAACTCCAATACCACGATACCAGCATCCCGAAGACGTCTTCCAGTGTTTCGGCCGCAATCAGGGTACGCCCGTCAATGACCATCGGCATGGGCTCTATTGTGTACGGAACCGTTCCGTCCGCATTGGTGACTGTCCCGACCGACATGTCGCCGAAGATGTCGAAGGAGAGCGTTGTCCCGTTGTATGTAACCGAAACCAGCCCTTTGTCATACCCGACTTTCGCGCCCATCGCTTCAGCCAAAGCCCTCAGCGGAAGATGGAGGGTTTCATCCCAGCTCCCCGTCAGCATACGGGGAAACGTTTCGCCGTAATCAATCAGCTCGCCGTTATAACTCATGATATACTCAATGATAATTGTCTCATCCGCCGCTTCCGCCGCGGGTAACCCCGGCATCACCAGCAACACCAATGTCAAAGCCAATGCCAAAACGCGCTTCCCGAATCGATTCATCCCAATCGTTCCTTTCTATTTTATGATGGTTCAGACCAAAACTCCAGCGTCAAGTCTATGATAAATTCACTGTCGTCGTAATAGTCAAACATCTTGTAATGAATTGTCAGGACGGTTTCCCCCGGGAATGCGGATTGGATGGTTACATCCCATTCATAGATTTCCCAGTAGTATTCATCCACCAGCCGGTATTCAAGGCTTATTTCCATGGCTCCGTTTTCATCAAAGGCGAAGACTGCTTTCAGCTCATATGTATCGTCATAAGAGAGCATGTAATCCTCGTAATATTCATCAAAATCCGCAAACCAGCTATTGATTTCATCCGAGTCAATCTCAAGCCACATTTCATATTGCTTCCGCAATATCTCTTTCAGCGTCAGCTTCCATGTGATCACAACCCCTTCTTCATCGCCGGATACGGTAAAGTTGTCATCGCCCAAATACGCTTCCATCCTGCCGATCAGAATCTGAATATCCTCATATTCAAAACCGTAATAACTGTAATAGCTGTATTTCGCCCTTGCGCGTATATCCTCTTCCAGCATTTGTGAAACAGTCAGCGGTGGTGAACCGTTTGCCCCGGGGAGAAAACTCATCCATATCTTCTCCGCGGCCATTTGGATCAAATTGAGCGGCGGATTTTGGTTGGAGAGCATCGTTTCATAGCTTTGATACAGGAAAATCCACATGAGCACATACAGCTCATCCGAACTATCCTCCCCTATTTCATAACCGTTTTCCTCCAACACCCACATGAAGAAATCCAACCCCATGTCAAAATGAAGGGGCTCCGGCTCATAGGAATCGGGAAACGGCAGTGAGAACTCACGCTCAAACGGCAGCAAGTATTCCCCGTTTATATCGCCGTAATAATAATCATCCAGGAAAAGCAATTCAACTTGCCCGGTAAGCGTCCCGTTCAGGGTCAAATCGGGTTCCATCGCTTTGGAAAAGGCATCAAGCAGTTCGTTGAAGACGGTGAATCGGCCGTCAACGCCTTCCAATAACCCGGCCAGGTCAATCACCGAAATGGTACAGCTTATGTCCCACATATGGCCTGTGTAGTAATCCGCGTACAGCTTGCTTTGCAAAAGCCTAAAGTGTTCCCAAAGAATCTCGTCATCCAAATACATATGAACCAATTCATTCAGCTTTTCCTCGTATTCGGGGTTAAAGCCTATGTACTCATGGTTCCAATGCCACGATACCAGCATCCCGAAGACCTCTTCCAGCGTTTCGGCCGCAATCAAGGTACGCCCGTCAATGACCATCGGCATCGGCTCTATGAGATACGGAACCGTCCCGTCCGCGTTGGTGATTGTCCCCTGCTCTATATCGCCGAAAATATCAAAGGAGAGCGTTGTCCCGTTGTATGTAACCGAAACCAGCCCTTTGTCATATCCGACTTCCGCACCCATCGCGTCGGCAATGACCCTCAGCGGCAGATGGAGGGTTTCCTCCCATCCGCCCTCCAGTATGCGGGGGGATGTGACGCCAAGATCAACAATCTCGCCGTTATATAAAAGGATATACTCTATCCCCGATTCGTCCGCGGCAGCCGCAAACGGGCAGAGCGGCACAAGCATAAGTAATGATAGGAACAGGGTGAGTGCGCGCTTCCCAAACCGATTCATCCCAATCGCCCCTTTCTCTTTCCGACAGTATACCACTTTTTCCCGCCCGCCGCAACAAGTTTTATGTTTGGCTTACCAGCCAGTCATCCACCACATCGTTCAGCGCAACCGGCGTCACGCTGCCGTACACCAGTTTATCCAGCAATTCGCACACCGCTTTCCGGCTGGCCGATAACCCGGGGCGGCAGGACGTTTCACCTTCCATTTCGATCTGAATGCCGTAAAACTCACACCCCAATGTCCCGGAGGCTTCCGCCTCGCCGCATAGCAGTGAGTAAGTGATCGGCCTCCCCTCCGTCACCGGCAGCACCGAATTTCCGTAAACCTCTGAACGCATAAAATACACTCCTCTTTTTTAAGAGGAGTGTATCATAGGCCTGCTGTCGAAAGGCGTTTCATTGTGGTTTACATAAACTTATTTATCTTCCACCGGGTTGCCGTCCAGCCATTGGACGGCGGCGTCGTTCAGTTCCAGTCGATGTCTTCATGGGATATGACGTCTCCGTTTTCAATTTCACGCTCGGCAAACTCCAACTCCTGCCGTTCTTCCGGCGTTAATTTTGTATAATCAGGATCCCAAGCCAGCACCATTTTCTTAATCAACTCAAATGCAAGTGTTTGATCCTGTTCCGGCAGCATATCGAGCATATTCGCGGCACGCTGGGCTATGACAGACATATATTAACCCCCTTATTTATAAATATCTCCTCTTGCACCTACGTTCATAATATACAGGATTTCAAGAGTGCCATCAAGCAAATATTTATATATGACCCTATAGCCGCCCACCCGCAATCGAAGCCGCCCGTCTTTGCATCCCTGCATGGGTTTGATGTCTCCTTTGGGAGGCTTTTCTGTTAATCCTAAAATCGCCGTTTTGATACGGCTTTTTATTTGGCTGTCCAACATTTCAATGGCTTTCTTTGCTGTATGTGCGTATTTGATTACCACTCTACCGATCCTCCACCGGGTTTCCGTCCAGCCATTGGACGGCGGCGGCGGCAACGGTGTTCAGGCAGCCTTCGGCGAACGGGCTTTGCAGGTTGGCTCCGGCGACCAGTTCGGTGAAGGTTTTGGTTCCGGCCAGCCCGACAAACTGCAAGTATTTCTCCCAAGCGGCTTTGAAATCCTTTTGCGATTCCGCCCAAAAGGCCAATGCCATGGTTTGGGCGAAGCAGTAGTCGATATAGTAAAACGGACGCTCGTAGATATGCCCCTGCGCCTGCCAGCGGCGGCCTTCGCGGTAGAAGTCGAAATCGAGGTCAAGGTAGGGGCGGTATTTCCCTTCCAGCTCCAGCCAGCATTGGTTGCGCTGTGCCGGGCTCCAGCCGGGATTGGCGTAGATGCGGTGCTGGAACTCATCCACCATCGACCCGTACGGCAGGAATGTCAGCGCACCGGCGAGGTGGGCGTAGCGGTATTTCCCCGTTTGCGCCCCGAAAAACCCTTCCATCCACGGCCAAGTGAAAAACTCCATGCTCATCGAGTGGACTTCGGCCGTCTCGTAACCACCGTTTTGCAAATCGCTCGGGTAAATATCGAACGCCCTGTAGGCGGCGAAAGCGTGACCCGCCTCATGGGTCAGAACGTCGATGTCGCCGGAGGTGCCGTTGAAATTGGCAAAGATAAACGGCATTTTCAACGCCGAGATGGGATAGCAGTAGCCACCCGCCGATTTGCCCTTGCGGGTCAGCACATCGAAGAGGCCGCGCTCCAGCATGAAATCAAAAAACTCCGCCGTTTCAGGCGATAGTTCTTTATACATGGTTTTGCCGTGGGCGAAAATATCGTCCGGCGTCCCCTGCGGTTTGGCATTGCCGGAGAGGAAGTCCAGCGCGTCGTCATAGACGGTGACGCGTTCGACGCCGATGCGTTTGGCTTTCTCGGCTTTGAGGCGTTCGGAAACCGGGACGATATGCTTTTGAATCTGCGCGCGGAAATCTGAAACCATTGTCTCATCGTAACAATTGCGCTGCATCCGATAATACCCGAGCTCGGTGAAGGTTTGATAACCTAGCTTTTTTGCGATTGTATCGCGCACTTTGACCAAATCGTCGAAAATGCGGTCAAGGCTCTCTCTCTGCCCCATAAACCATTCGGTGGCGGCGGCGCGCGCTTCCTTGCGGGTGGCGCGGTTTGGGTCTTCATGGAAGGGCCCCATCTGCGCCAGAGTATAGGTTTTCCCGCGGAACTCTACTTGCGCCGAAGCGATCAATTTATCATACTCGGTGCAGAGCTTGTTTTCCTCCTGCAAGTCGGGGATGATTTCCGGCGAGAAGGTTTTCAAGTCCATCTCCACATTTTTGAACATCAGGGTGCCGAATTCCTTCTCCATATCGGCGCGGTGGGGCGACGCCACCAACGCTTTGCCGAACTCCTGCGAAAGCTCCTGAATCTCCGGCCCCGCCTCGTCGAAATAAGCCTTTTCCTGATCATAGAAATCGTCGCTGGTATCCATCGAGTTGCGGATATAAGCCACCGCGCCCATCGCCGAGATACTGTTGCCGTATTCGTCGTATTGTTTATAGACGTCAAACGCCTCTTCAGCCGTCTTGGCGGCCTTAAACGCCTCAAGCAGGCCAGTCAGTTTGGCTTTGACCTCTTCAAGCTGCGGCCGCTGGTACTGTATATCGGAGAATTTCATATTTTTAGTCTTTTCCTTTCAGTTCGGCATTTTGCAGAATATTCACATCGTAACTGTAGGTGAGCTGGGCGCGCCGCCGCTGGCGGGCAAAGGCAAGCTCGATCATTTCGTCCAGCATGGCGTCGAACGGCAGCCCCGCTTTTTCCCAAAGATAGAATGCCAGCGAGCCGGGGATGGTGTTCAGCTCGTTGATATACAGCTCATTGTGCAGGGTATCCCACAGGAAGTCAATCCGCGCCACCCCGGCGCAGCCGAGCATACGGAACGCCTTGACGGCCAATTTTTGAACTTCCTCGGCTTTCTCCTCGGGAATGTCGGCCGGAATAACGCGCTTTTGCCCCGACATGCCGCTTTGCTTATCACCGCTCTTGCCGCCTGATTGGTATTTGTCGCGGTAGGATAAAATATTCTCCGTCATGACCGGCTCTTCGCATACCGAAGCCCGGGCTTTGGAGCTGTCACCGATGACGGCGCAGTTGACTTCGCGCATATGGATCAATGCCGGTTCGATCAAAACTCTGGACGAAAAGGTAAAGGCCAAATCCAACGCCGCCTGCAAACGGTCGCGGTTGTCGGCGCGGCTGATGCCGACCGAGGAACCGAGGTTGGTCGGTTTGACCATGACGGGGTACGGGAAATGGGTTTCCATCGCGTTCAGAACGACTTCGGGTTTGCGGTTGTATTTCTCCGCTTCCAGCACCAAATCGTCCAACACCGGAAGCCCGGCTCCCCGCAGCAATGCTTTGGCGGCGGGTTTATCCATGCAGACCGCGCTGGAGATCACATCGCATCCGGTGTACGGAAGCCCGGCCATTTCAAACATCCCCTGAAGGCTGCCGTCCTCGCCGAATGTACCATGTACCGCGGGCAGGGCGATGTCAAGGTATACCGGCTTATCGCTGCCGAACATTTTCTTGACGGTGGAATGCAGCACCACACGCCCGCCTGAGCGGATCAGGCAGACCTGCCGCCCGCCTTCCAGCAGGGACGGGATGTTCCTGTAATTTTTCAGCGTATCGAAGCCGGAGCCGGTATACATCGCCCCGTCTTTGGCGAGGTAAACCGGGATAACATCGTATTTCTCCTTGTTCAACGCCGCGGCAACCTGCATCCCGGTGATCACCGAAACCTCATGTTCCACGCTCCTGCCGCCGAAAAAGACGGCCGCCTGCATTTTCATTGTCCCATCTCCTATCTGTAATTATCCGGTAAATCATTTTCTATGAGAATGGTTTTTTCTTCCGCCTGAATGGAAACCGCCCATTGATAAGCATCATTGAATGAACCGAACACCTTGACCTTTTCCTTATCAAACCCTGCGTCTAACATTCCCGCGAGGATGGGTTCCGATTGCTTTTCCCCGACCAACGCCGCGTAATCGCAGACCAAAGCGATTCTTCCGCCGAAAACACGGTTCTCGGTTTCTTCGATTTCCCCCAGCTCAACCATACCGGGCGTGATGATGATCTTTGTTCCCGGGAACAACCCCAGCGCGTCCAGCGCGGCGGCTGTTCCTGCGGGGTTTGCGTTGTAGGAGTCGTCGATCACGGTCAGTCCGCCGCCTTTGGGCAGCAGTTCTAAACGGTGTTTGGCCGGTTTGAGGCCGCGCACGGCGGGAACCAACTCGCGCAGCGGGACGCCCATATGCAGGGCGACGGCGATGGCCGCCGTGACGTTTTCGATGTTGTGCCGCCCCAGCAAACCGCAAGTAAAGCCTTCCCGTTCCCCCGATTTGGTGATGACGTCAAACGACAGTCCCCTCGCGTTGGCGGTCAGGTTTTCGGCGCGGACGTCCAGTGAAGCATCGTCGGAAACGGCGTAACGCACCGCGGGGCGGCCGCTCCCCTTTTCACGGATATGTTCGCTGCCCCAGCAGAGAAAGGCTGTTCCGTCCGGCGGCAGAGCTTCGATCAGCTCGAATTTTGTCTTTGCCACGTTCTCAACCGACTTAAATGTCTCCAAATGCTGCGGGCCGATGGCGGTCAGTACGCCGTGCCTCGGCCGTACGATTTTGCAAACTTCCTGAATATCACCGACATGCCGCGCGCCCATTTCGCAGACGAAAACGCTGTGGCTTGGCTCCAGCTTTTCGCGGATGGTGCGCACCACGCCCATCGGGGTGTTGTAGCTCTCGGGCGTGACCAAGATATTGTATTTGACCGACAGGAGCTGCCCGATATAGGTCTTGACCGACGTTTTGCCGTAACTCCCCGTCACACCGATAACGGTCAGATCGGGACGCAGCCGCTTTTGGGCGTCGCGGATGTACCAGTTGTTGATGATTTTCTGCACCGGCCAAAGGAGCAAGTTGGCAAGCGGGATGAGAATATTTGTGCAAAAGAAGCTAAAAATGAGGAGGAAAATTTGGAGCTTGCCGCCGATAAACCATGTTCCGACCGCGATCCCCGCCAGCAAAAGAGCTTGCGTAACCAAGAGACGCCATACCCTGCTGGTGAACTTGAGCGGTTTTTTGGCTTTGCCCCGGGGCAGGAACGGGATATAGTTGAGGTTGAACCCCGCGCCCTCGCTTTTCATCCAGCGCCAATATCCCGGGAACAGATAGGAGCTGAGCTGAAACATGTGCATGAACCGCACCGAGACGGCCATCGAGAAGAGCCAAAAAAGGGCGTAAATGGCCAAGCGTCCCACAATAATCCTCCATAGTTGCGTTTATTGGCCATCTATTGCTAGATATGGCACTTTTTGCTCAAATAATGTTTCATGTGAAACACTTTTTGCCTTTGCATCCCCACATATTGTAGCATATCACGGAGCTTTTATCAAGATAGAGGATTTTTTATTTATTATGACAACCGATTTCACTACAGAAACGAGTCCAAAATACGCACCGTATGGGTCAGGCGTTCCATAAATGCCCAGTGGCCGCCCGGCAGAACCGCCAGCCCCGCGTCCGGGATAAGCCGCTCCATTTTCTTCCCGTCGGCAAGCGGCGTCGCCGTGTCATCCTCACCCCAAATCAAAAGGGTTGGAACTTTTATCCTTGGCAGAGCGTCTAACAGGTCAACCGAGAGCAGCTTGCTCATGGTCGATTTCATCAGCGGCGAGGCGGCGCGGTAATCGGCCGACCCTTTCTTGGCGCGGTAACGCTCCAATGCCTTCGGAAAGGGTTTTAAGAAACATTTGGCTATTTTGTAAGTATAGACCTTGATATAGTACCTTAATCCGCGTTTAGGCTTCAATCCCGCCGCGCTGAACAGGACGGCCCGGGGCGGTCTTATGCCCGGGTTATCCCGGGAGAGCAGCCTCAGCAGGACGCGCCCGCCGTTGGAATGCCCCATGCAGACAGGCTCGGTCAGACCTTTGGCTTTGCAGTAGGCCTCAACGAAATCGGCGTATCGGTCAACATCCCAAGCCTGAGGCGGCTCGGCCGATTTCCCGAAACCCGGCATATCGGGCGCGTAAACGGTGTGTGTCGCGGCAAGATGCCGCAGCAGCGGGAGATAGCTCTCATGCCCGACGCCCCAGCCGTGCAGGAAGAGCATCTTTTGTCCGCTGCCGATCACCGTTTCATGGATGTCTATGCCGTCTATCTGCAATCCCATCATCCTCTCGGAACAGTATACTATACAAGTATATGGCAGCGCAAGTCAATTTAACCCGCAACGGCGAGTTTTGCTAAATACAGCCCGATGAAATAACGGTTGTATCCAGCGGCGAACGAAGGGCTTCCGCAAACATGGTTTTTCCGCTCCCCCGCTCCCCTTCAAATTTGCCGTCCGCCGTCAGGAAATGGCGGCTGCGTTTCAGCGGCACCTTCATTCTCCGCAATACATCATGGGTCACCCGCCCCAAACGGCGTTCGTCCAATATCCGCTTGGCGGTGGTTATGCCGATGCCGGGAATGCGGATCAGCATTTCATACGGCGCGGTATTGACCTCTACCGGGAAGAGATGGAGATTCCGCAGTGCCCAAGACGCTTTGGGGTCGAAATCGTTGGTCAAATTGGGCGCGGACTCGGGGGTGATCTCCCCGGGGGTGAAGCCGTAGAGCTGCATCAGCCGATCGGCCTGATACAGCCGGGTCATCCGCCACCCCGGCGTGGATACCTCGGGGCGTTCTTCGTAACCCCGCGCCTGTTGAAGATATTGATAGGGGGTGTAATAGATCCATTGCAAACCGTATTTTCCGTACAGCGCGCTGGATAGGTTGAGGATGGTCAAATCGTCCTCTCCTGTGCTGCCCGCCATCAGCTGGGTTGTCTGCGAAACGGCAAACCGGGGTTTATGGGGGCTTTTTTCAGCCTTAGCCTCCCGGATCAGGCGGCTGATCTCTGTCATCGGGCGGAGGATGCTGGTACGGTTTTTGTCCCGGGCGATGGCTTTATATCCTTCGCTTTTGGCCACTTCAATGTTAACGCTCAGCTGGTTGGCGTAACTCCCCGCCTGCCGGATCAGCCCCGGGTCTGCGCCCGGCATTACCTTAGCGTGCAGGGTGCCCCGGTAGCCAAGCTCCCCGCGCATGATCCGCATCGCCTCAATCATCAGTTCTTCGGTGTAGTCGGGATTCTTGACGACGGCCGAGGTGATGAACACGCTGCCGCCGTTGGCATGTGCCGATTCCACCGCAAGCCGCGCGAGTTCCCTCGGCGTGTTGGTATACCGTTTCTTTTCCTCCCGGCCGCAGCGGCAGCCGCAATAAGAACAATTGAATACACAGTCGTTTGACAGAAAGACCTTAGGAGGCGGCGGGCGTCTGGTTGCCTTTGGGGAGGATAACGTCATTTGCGTTTGCTCATAAACCGGAGCGGCCGGCTCTGTCACTTCAAACCGCCCGTCTTCCTCCATCAGGGAGAATTTATCCTCCGCCGTCAGTTCAGGCTTCAATTGCACATTCGCCATGTCCGCATCCCCTTTATTCCCTTAATGAACAAAGCATATCACGAACATTCGTGCGACGCAAGGGATTTTTTTGAAAGGACGGTAAACAGTATGAAACGAATCAAAGCACTCTCTGCCCTTTTGCTCCTTCTCATGTTGATCACAGCCTGTTCCTCGAATTATGCCGAGGATTCCTTTAATGAAAGCAAGTCACTCAGAGGCGAGTCCGCGAACGCACCAAACTCTATCCCCGCCGAACCCTATGAATACGGCCTTATGAGAGAACCCTATGACAAGGACGATTTGGAAAGAGAGGCAGCGGACAACCGCAAGATCATTTGGAACGCGTCGATGGACATCGAGGTCAAAGACGCCGCCGCTCTATACGGACGCCTTGCGTCCCGCGCCGCCGAACTGGGCGGGTATGAGCACACCAACGACATCCAGCACTATGAAGCATACTCCGTTGTCAAAGCCACCTTCAAACTGCCTCCGAGGCAGGTACATGCCTTTATGTCCTATGCCGGAGAAGAGGGTAAGGTTGTCAATTCCAAGCTCGGCTCGGAAGACGTCACCGAAAACTACTATGACTCCGCCCAGCGGCTGGAAACCAAGCGGGCGACGCTGGAACCTTACTACAGGCTGCTGGCCGACGCCAAAGATTTGGATGAGATCATCCGCATCCAGCGGATCATCGACGGCATCACCGAAGACATCGAGGCGTTGGAGGGCAGGCTTCGCATGTGGGATTTCCTGACCGACATGGCTACGGTCAGCGTTTATATCCGTCAGGACAACGACCCGGTCAAGATCGAGGAAGCACCGCGTGAAATCAACTGGAGTGCGCTGAGTTTCAATGACATGGGTTACCTCATCAAGCGCGGTTTCGTTGGATTAAGCAGCGGGCTTCTAACGGCGTTGCAGTGGATCGCCATAACCATCCTTGTCACCTCGCCGCTGCTGATCCCGGCAACGATCGCCTTCCTGATTTGGCGGAAACGCCGGAAACAACGCCGCGCGGACACGGTGACCGAAGAGACGGAGATTGTTTCTGAAGAGCCGGATGATCCCGAAGTGTAAACAGCCTTACCCTTGAATCAGCGACAGCCGTTGATACAACCCCGGCTGTCCCATCAACTCCTCATGTGTGCCGCGCTGGACGATCTCGCCGTTTTCCAGCACAAGGATCAAGTCGGCGCGGCGGATGGTGGAGAGGCGGTGGGCAATGGCAATGATGGTATGCTGTTTGTGCAGCCCCGCGATGGCGGCCTGTATCTCTTTTTCCGTTTCGGTATCGACCGACGCCGTGGCCTCGTCGAGAATGATGACGGGTGCTTTGCGCAGGATGGCGCGGGCAATGGCGACACGCTGCTTTTGCCCGCCGGAGAGGCGCAGGCCGCGCTCCCCTACCCTGGTTTCATATCCGTCAGGCATGGCCATGATGGTTTCGTGAATGTTGGCCGCTTTAGACGCTTCAATAATCTCTTCTATCGGCGCGTCCGGCTTGGAATAGGCGATGTTCTCGGCCAATGTGCCGTTAAAGAGGAAGGTATCCTGCAATACCGGTGCGATTTGGCTGCGCAGGGAGGCTACGGTCACGGTTTTGACGTCTTTCCCGTCCAGCAGCACCATTCCCTCGTCAGGGTCGTAAAACCGCCCCACCAGCTGCGTTAAGGTGGATTTCCCGACGCCGGTCGGCCCGACCAACGCCACCATCTGCCCCGGCTGACAGCCAAAGCTGACGTTTTTCAGAACCGGGATATTTTCCTCATACCGAAACGAGACGTTTCGGAACTCGATCGCGCCCGATGCGGACTGTATGTCTTCCGCGTTCGGCGCGTCTTTGATGTCCTGTTCGGCGTCCAGCACGGCGACGACACGTTCGGCTCCGGCATACGCCGACTGCATGTTTTCCAAAAGCTGCGCCAAGCCGGAGATCGGCGCGTAAAACAATCCTAAGTAGAGCAGAAAAGCCACAATGTCGGCCACCGTGAGCTGATCGCGGAAAGCCAGCCAGCCGCCGAACCCGACGACAATCACCGTCCCGGCCGAGGAGAAGAATTGCACCAGCGGATGAAAGAAGTTGGAGAGTTTCAAAGCGTGCAGGATGGATTTGGTGTATTTGTTGGTTTCCTTCCGCACCGCTTTCGTTTCATCGGTTTCCCGCCCGAAAGACTGGATTTCCGATATGCCGGAGAAATTGTCCTGGATTTTTGCGTTGACGCCCGCGACGGCCTGCTGTGCCTCGCGGAAATACGGCCTTATCTTTTTTGAGAAGACCCAGCCTCCCGCGATGATAAACGGCACGGGGATACAGGTCAGCAGTGCCAGTTTGACATTGAGTAAGAGCAGGATGACCACGACGCCGATGACGGTCAGCACATTGGCGATCATCTCGGGGATGATATGGGCGTAAAGGCTTTCAAAGTTGGCCGTGTCGTTGACGACGCGGCTCATCAAATCACCTGTCTGCTTATCGTGAAAATACCGCATGGAGAGGGATTGTATCTTGGTGTAGACGCGCACGCGCAAATCCTCCACCATCCGCCAGGCCGCGATATGGGCTAAGTATATATTGAGGAACCGAAAGAGCACTTGGAGAAGGTATAGCCCCAAAAGCAGCAGAGCCAGCCGCATGATCTGTCCCATCTCCTCCGTCCCCGCTTCCAGCAGCTGCGTCATTTCGCGCAGCAGCATGGGCGGGACAAGGGCGATCCCGGTTAGCAGCAGCATGGAGAGAATAGAAACGGCATACAACCCTTTGAACCGGGACGCCTCCCGCGCCAGCCGCCAGAGCAGTTTCATGCTAGACTCCCCCTCCATGAAAATATCCGAAAAAAGCGATTGAAAAAAAAGCTGGATGTGGTATGATTGATTATATAGCAATTCATGGCAAAAAACAAGGTCAGGGGGGCTCGGTTTGGCTAAACCCAAT
>WRIZ01000013.1:32649-48981 GCA_009782475.1 Oscillospiraceae bacterium
GAGAAGGTATAGCCCCAAAAGCAGCAGAGCCAGCCGCATGATCTGTCCCATCTCCTCCGTCCCCGCTTCCAGCAGCTGCGTCATTTCGCGCAGCAGCATGGGCGGGACAAGGGCGATCCCGGTCAGCAGCAGCATGGAGAAAATAGAAACGGCATACAACCCTTTGAACCGGGACGCCTCCCGCGCCAGCCGCCAAAGCAGTTTCATTTGAGTACCCCCTGTTCGGTTGCTTTTTGGAGTTTTTCGAGGGAGATGATGCCCCATTTGCCATCCTGTTTCGCCCATGCCAAACCTTCGCTGAAAGGCTTGGTCATATCATAAGTAAAGGGGACGACTTCTTTCCCGGATGTATCTATGTATCCGTATGCCAGCCAGTTTTCGCCGTCATCTATCTTTCCAAACCGCTGTACCGACGCGTAGCCTTCGTTGAACCATGGAGCAAGGATATAATAGCTTTCCTTAAAATAAACATCAAACGGTATGATTTCCCGTCCCGTTTTGTCAATAAACCCATACGAATATTCAGGCAGACGTACGGCCGCCACGCCGTCACAGAAAGCATCGGCCCTCTCATATGTACAGGGGATCACCTCTTTCCCTGTTTCGTCAATGAAACCGTATTTCCCATCGCGGCATACAACTGCCATACCCTCGTTAAAGTTACTGTCATACGGCAGTTCGTATATAAAAGGCGCAATCTCATTTCCGGTATTATCCACAAAGCTCCATTTTTCACCGCGCCTCACTGCGGCGAAACCGTTTTGAAACGGCCGAGCGTCATCATACGTCAAGGGAGTGATTTCATTACCGGCCTTATCAATAAATCCGCATTGTTTGTTACTGACGTACCCGTTCTGTACTACGGCAAAACCCTCGCTGAATGATTCGGCAATGTCATAGATGAACGGTATGACCTCCTGTCCGTTCTTATCTATATACCCCATTTTATATCCTTGCCCCGCCGCCGCCAAACCTTCGCTAAACCCTCTAGTCAATATTCCGTATTGAAAGGGTAAAACCTCTTCCCCCGCCGCGTTCATGAACCCTATTTTATAATCAAGACAAACAGCGAATAGTTCTCCGTCCCGCATTGCTTCTCTGGACAAACGAAACTGATAGATGCACGGTATGACCTCTGTGCCGGATGCGTTAATAAACCCTGTTTTACCGTCACGTTCCACATTGAGCAAACCATTGAAAACGTATCCAATATCGTCATATATGCGAGAAGAAAGCTCTCTTCCCTTTTGATCGTAAAATCCCCATTTCCCATCAAGCCTGACGGCAATCAACCCGCCGGAGCCTTCATAAAGACGTACCGTATCATATACGCACGGGACAACCTCACGCCCGGCTGCGTTCACAACGCCCCATTTCCCTCCTATAATATCACCGCGCTGCACCGCAGCCAAGCCGTCGGTGAATCCGCGTACTTCTTCATAGGTGAGCTTCGGTTCAATCGCCCAAATGTTTTTGCTGTCCAGCCAACAGGCCGGCAACAAAAGCAGCAGGGCTAAACTTACGGCGGCAAGCCTTTTCACGCGGTCATCCCCCTCCATGAAAATATCCGAAAAAAGCGATTGAAAAAAAAGCTGGATGTGGTATGATTGATTATATAGCAATTCATGGCAAAAAACAAGGTCAGGGGGGCTCGGTTTGGCTAAACCCAATTATCTTGACCCCGCGCGCCCGTTGAACGAGCGGGTCGCCGACCTCGTATCGCGCATGACGACTGAGGAAAAGATCGGCTTCCTGCCCACCCGGCAAAAGGCTGTCCCCCGCTTGAACATCCCGGCGTATATCGTTGGCGGCGAAGGGGCGCACGGGCTGGTCGTCCGCACCCACGGCGACCAGTGGCCGAGCGGCGTTGCCACTGTCTTCCCGCAGCCGATCGGGCTATCCTGCACATGGGACAAAGAGTTGATGGAGCGCGTCGGGGATGTGATCGGCACCGAGGCGCGGGTGTATTACAACCGCGACGGGCGCGGCCGCTGGCTGACATTGTGGTTCCCGACCATTGACATGGAGCGCGACCCGCGCTGGGGTCGCACCGAAGAGGCCTACGGCGAAGACCCGTTTTTGGCCGGAAAACTGGCGGCGTCGTTGATCCGCGGCGCGCAGGGTGGCGGTCACCTGCCGGGGGACGATCCGTTTTATGTCAAGACCACCTGCGCCCCCAAGCATTTCTACGGCAACAATGTGGAGAAAAACCGTGCGTTTACCTCGACCGTCGTAAGCGAACGGGTCAAGCATGAGTATTATTTACGCGTCTTTCAGTACGCGTTCACCGAAGGCAAAGCCCTTTCGCTGATGACGGCTTACAATGAAGTCAACGGCATCCCCTGCATCGTCAATCCCGAGGTCAAGGACATTGTCAAGGGCGAATGGGGCTGCGAGGGGTTTATCGTTGCCGACGGCGGCGACTTTTCCCAAACGGTTACCCAGCATCACTATTGCGAAACACACGCCCAATCCATGGCTTTGTCGCTGAAAGCGGGGGTCGACTGTTTCCCGGAAGACGCCGCATTGATCACCCAAGCCGCTTCAGATGCGCTGGCACAAGGGTTGATGGACGAAGCCGACCTTGACCGTGCTGTGACCAACATCCTTAAAATACGGTTCCGCATGGGGCAATTCGACCCGGACGAGCTGTGTCCGTACTCCTTCATCCCGCCGGAACGGCTCTGCTGTGACGAGCATACGCAAACCGCGCTGGAGGCGGCGCAAAAATCGGTCGTGCTGCTCCAAAACGACGGGATATTGCCGCTAGACCCATCAACGTGCGGGAAAGTGCTTGTCGTCGGCGACTTGGCCGACGTCACCATGCCCGATTGGTACTCCGGCCGACCTCCGAGCTCCGTCACACCCCTGCAAGCCATACGGGGCGTTTTGCCGGAGGGTTCGGTCGAAACGGTGCAAACACACGATTGTTGCGTCATATCCTATGACGGCGCGGGCTGGCTCCGTGTGGAGGACGACGGGACGGTTTGTTTCGACGGCGACGAGGAGTCAAGGAGCGTTTTTGATGAGCATGACTATGGCTTCACATCGGCGGCCTACCGGGAGGTTAAAACAGGGAAATTCCTAAATGTCCGCCCCGACGGCACGTTGGGCTGTACGTCCGACACCCTGTGGGGCTGGTTTACCTATGAGCTGTTCTTCCGCGAGGAAGATTCCGGCCGCTTTATCCCGCACGGGGAGACCTTCCGCGATGGGTTGAGCGACGAAGGCAAGGCATCCGTTGATCAAACCATGCGCTGCCTAAAGCGCGTACTGCTGACCGACGGGCTTTCCCGCGCCGTGGACGCGGCCGCGCGGTGCGATACGGTGATCGTTGCGCTGGGCAACCACCCGCTGGTCAACGGGCGCGAGTGCTTCGACCGCCCCGGCATTGCCTTCCCCGCCCGGTGGACAAGACTGCTGGAACGGCTGCGTGAGGTCAATCCAAACATCGTCCTGACGCTGATCGCTGGGGTTCCTTACGCCTTTCCCAAAGAAGCGAAACATGTACGCGCCGCTTTATATACGGCTCACGGAGAGCAGCATATCGGCACGGCGGTTGCCGACGCTTTATTTGGAAGAATCAACCCCGCCGGGCGGCTGTCGATGACGTGGGTTCTCTCTCAGGACGACCTGCCGGACATCAACGACTACGACATCATCAACCACCCGCGTACATACATGTATTTTGATAAGCCGATGCAGTACCCGTTCGGACATGGACTGAGTTATACGGAGTTTGCATACAGCGGGCTGTCGGCAGAGCGGGACGGAGACGGTTATTCCGTATCCTGTTCGGTGCGCAATTCCGGCCAATACGGCGGAGACGAGGTTGTGCAGCTTTACGCCGTCCTGCATGGAACGCCGGTAAAATCCCCCATTCGGAAGCTATGCGGGTTTGAGCGCATACCGTTCATGCCCAATGAGATCAAATCGGTATCATTCTTTGTCCCTTTTGGTGAATTGCACTTGTTTGATGAAGAAAAAAGTACATTCGCAGCCTTACATAAGGCCGTGACCTTTGAAATCGGCGCGTCCAACGCGGATATACGATGTTCAACGAAAATAACGATAGAAGGGTGAATCGCATATGAAATTCACAGACGGGTTTTGGATGACCAAACCGGGCGTGACCGCCCACCCCTTGGCGGAGATCCGGGACGTTCGATTTTCCGGCGATAAGTTAACAGTCTTTATCAGCCCCTTTCCGGTGACGCACAGAGGACAAACGCTGGGCGGCTCTCTGCTGACGCTGGAGCTTTTCGCGCCTAGGCCGGATATACTGGGTGTCAGGTATTATCACTACAAGGATGCCATGCCCAAGACACCCTCGTTTGAACTCTATACCGAACCGCAAAAACTTGAACTGGAGGAGACGGAGACTTCTTATATCGTCCGCGCGGGGAAAATGGCGGCAACCCTCGTCAAGGGGCGGTTTTCACTCACTTTCTCCTATGACGGCAAACCGCTGACCGGCTCGGGTCACCGGCAGGCCGCCTACCTTACAACGCCGGACGGGGCTTTCCTCCGCGAACGGCTTGACCTCGGTGTGGACGAGTATATCTACGGACTCGGCGAGCGGTTTACTCCTTTTGTGAAAAACGGGCAGAGTGTGGATATTTGGAACGAAGACGGCGGAACGGCCTCCGACATCGCGTATAAAAACATCCCCTTCTACGTCACCAGCAAAGGGTTCGGCGTGTTTGCCAATCACCCGGAACGGGTCAGTTATGAAGTGGCGTCCGAGGCGGCGTCCCGGGTGCAGTTCTCGGTCGCCGGGGAAGAGCTGAACTATTATATCATCGGCGGGGGCAGTGTCAAAGCCGCCGTCGCCAATTACTGCGCACTGACCGGAACCCCCCCCCTGCCGCCCGCTTGGTCGTTCGGCCTGTGGCTTTCGACTTCGTTCACCACCAATTACGACGAGAAGACGGTCAACAGTTTCATCGACGGCATGTCGGAACGTGGTATCCCGCTTTCGGTCTTCCATTACGATTGTTTTTGGATGAAGGAATACGAATGGTGCAACTTCACTTGGGACGAAGCCATGTTCCCCGAACCGAAAGCCATGCTAAAACGCCTGCACGACAAGGGGCTGCATATCTGCGTTTGGATCAACTCCTACATCGGGCAGAAATCCCCCCTCTTCGACGAAGCGGCGGACAAAGGCTACCTGCTCCGCAAGACCGACGGCACCGTTTGGCAGTGGGATCGCTGGCAGCCTCAAATGGGTTTGGTGGACTTCACTAACCCCGGCGCGGCGGCTTGGTTTGCATCCAAACTGGAAGCCCTTGTCGATATGGGCGTCGATTGCTTCAAGACTGATTTCGGCGAACGCATCCCAACCGACGGCATTGTTTGGTTTGACAGGAGCGATCCGCAGAAGATGCACAACTACTATACATACCTCTATAACAAATGCGTGTATGATCTGTTGGAGCGCAAAAAAGGTAAAGGCGGCGGGGTTCTGTTCGCCCGCAGCGCGACGACCGGCGGACAGCAGTTCCCGGTGCATTGGGGCGGCGACTGCGAAGCGACGTTCTCGGCCATGGCCGAGACATTGCGCGGCGGGCTTTCGCTGGCGTTGGGCGGTTTTGCCTTTTGGAGCCATGACATCGGCGGCTTTGAGGCTGTGGCCACCGACGACGTCTACAAACGCTGGGTGGCTTTCGGCCTTTTCTCCACCCATTCCCGCCTGCACGGGAGCGGATCTTACCGCGTGCCGTGGCAATACGGCGACGAAGCGGTTGACGTCCTGCGCAAGTTCACCAAGATCAAGCATTCGCTCATGCCCTATCTCTTCGCGCAAGCCGTGAAGGCGACCAAGACCTGCGTCCCGGTCATGCGCCCGATGGTGATGCAATACCCGGACGACCCGCTCTGCCATACGCTAGACAAACAGTATATGCTGGGCGACGGGCTGCTGGTCGCGCCGGTCTTCCATGAAGACGGGCATTGCGACGTCTATCTGCCCGACGGGATGTACACCAACTTCTTCACCGGGGAGGTTGTGCAAGGCGGGCGGCTGGTCAAAGGCAAGTACAATTACATGACCCTTCCGGTTTTCATCCCCGAAAACACCCTTCTCGCCATGGGGCGCGACGACTGCGCGGAATACGACTACCACGAAAATATCACCATCCACGCTTACCAGCTGACCGAACAGACGGTGGAGCTTTATGACAAAGCCGGAAACCTCCGCGCCACCGTCACCGGGCGGTCGCACGGCGAAGAGGTTACCTTCCAAGTGGACGGCGACGCCCCGGGGTTAAAGTTCGAGGTTCACAAATGAATTTCATAAGGTATGAGTCCGCCGAGGCGTTCGGAGCCGATACGCTGGAGATTTTATCGGAGCATGAAATGCAGAACAATCTCCTGATCAGCTTCATCCTCGGCGGCGGCGATAAGAAGGATTGGTTTTTCGCGGCGGTCAAGGACGGCGCGGGAAGCGTGCTTCTCTCCGCCGCTTGGACAGGTCTGCCGTTCAACATCGTGCTGTATGAGACAAACAACAAGCCCAATGACGCCGCTTTGACGCTGATGGCGGCGGAGTTGAAAGGTTTGGCTCTCCCCTTCCCCGGCGTTTTGGCGGAACAGGGTTTGGCGCGGCGGTTCGCCCAAATCTATGCCGAACGGCAGAACGTCACCCTCTCAATGAACATCATGCGGCTGGATAAGGTCATCCCGGTTGAAAAATCACCCGGCTTTGCCCGCCCACTGACAGAAAGCGACCTGTTTTTCGTCCCGTATTGGGAACGTATTTTCTGTGAGGACTGCCACGTAGAGGTTTTCGACATCCCCACAAACACCGAACAGCTCCGGCAAAGGCTGGCGGATTCTAAGCAGCACCATCTGATTTGGGAAGACGGGTTTCCCGTGTCGCAGGCGGCGCATACCCGCAGTACGCAAAACGGCGCGGTGGTCAACTGGGTCTACACGCCGCCGCACTATCGGGGCAAGGGATACGCGTCGTCCGTCGTAGCGGAGCTGTCATGCAGGATTTTGGAGGAATACAAGTTCTGCGGCTTGTTTGCCGACGCCGCCAACCCCATTTCCTGCGGGATATACCGCAAATTGGGATACTATGACTTGTGCGTGTACGACAGCGTCACCTTTGAGGGTGAGAAAACATGAGCTATCAGTCGGCTTTGGAAAAACTCCGTGATCTTGGGATGCACGGCATGGCGGCTGCCCGGGAAGGGCAAACGGTTGCCGAAGCGGCCGTTAAGCCATACAGCCTTGACAGGCCGCACGTTCTCAATTCGCTGACCAAGAGTTTTGTTTCGATGGCAATCGGGTTCTGCGTTCAAGAAGGATTGCTCTCTTTGGATGATCAGGCAATCTCGTTTTTCCCTGGTCATTTTCAAGGACGCCCATGCGAGAATATGGAAAAAATCACCGTCCGCCATCTTTTGATGATGGCGACCGGGCATACCAAAGAACCGTATGATTGGCCGGGCGAACAGGAACCGCTGGAGAAATTCCTGCACTCTTACGTTGCCACCCAGCCGGGCAGCCTTTTTCTCTACAACACCGCCGGAAGCCATGTGCTAGGCTATATCGCTGAAAAAGTGAGCGGGGTTTCGGTGGAAGAGTATCTGCGTCCCCGCTTGCTGGAACCGCTGGGGATCACCGGGTGGATTTGGGATCGGCAGCCGGACGGCACTTGCATGACCGGCGTCGGGCTTCATTTGAGCACAAGGGATATTCTCAAATTCGGGAATTTCTTACTCTTTGAGGGATTGGTTAACGGACGGCAACTGATTAATCAAGAGTGGATACGCCAAGCAACGAGCAAAAAAATCGTCCAGCCGGGCGAGCCTGATACCGAGTGGACAAGCGGCTACGGCTACCAGTTTTGGATCAACCGCCGTGAAGACAGTTTTCGCGCGGACGGGGCCTTCGGGCAGTTTTGCATTGTCATCCCCCGCCGCCGTTTGGTCGTTGCCATGAACTCCGGCACACAGGACATGGGCGGGATGCTGGACGTTATCTTTGAAGAACTCATTCCCGCGCTGGACGGGGATGTCCCCTTTACAGCAGAGTTGGACGCCCCTTTGCATGAGAGTGACGGGCAGCGGCGGCTTCGGCTTTGGCTGGTTGAAGGGGTTCCATGGACATACAAAGAACTATTTACCGAAGGGATGTAGGTTTATGCGTTATGTGTTGGGCGTGGACGGCGGCGGCACCAAAACCCACTGCGCGCTGTATGACGCCGATTCAGGACGGCTGGATGTGCTGACATGGGGGCCGACCAACCATGAAGGCATGACAAACGGCTTGGACGATCTGCCCGAAGCCCTGCGCGGCATGTTCCGGGCTTTACTCTCCCGTAATAACATTGAAATGCGGGATATTGAAATGGGCGTCTTAGGGCTGGCCGGAACCGACACGGAGGAACAGCACCGCGTCATCACCGGAATATTGCAAAACCTCGGTTTATCGCGGTTTATTCTGTGCAATGACGCCTATCTTGGCATCAAAGCGGGCAGCGAGAGCGGCTACGGCGTCTGTGCCATCAGCGGCACCGGCTGCTGCATCGCCGGGATGGACGCCAAAGGAAAGCAGGTGCAGGTCGGCGGCTTGGGGTCGTATACGGGCGATTGCGGCGGTTCGAGTATGCTTGTGCCGCGCACCGTCGGATTGGTTTACAACCAGCTCTTCCGAGGGACGCCGTTCACCGCCTTGACAACGGCGGTCTTCCGCTGGCTGGATATTACCGACAAACAGGAATTTATTGAGCTTTTGACGGAACGGCTGAACCGTGACCATAAAAAAACCACCCTCGAACTCTGCCGTATCCTGCACACAACAGCCGGAGAGGGTGACGAAGCGGCTTTATCGCTCTTGGAAGAATCGGGCAACAGTTACGCCGGGGGGATCGCCGGGGCGATCAGGGAATTGTCCTTCGCGCCGGGTGAGCCGCTTGAGATTGTGTTTGCCGGGTCGCTCTTCACCAAAGCCGAATGCGGCCACGCCATGGATGTTATCCAAACCCATCTGCGGGAACGGTTCCCCGCCGCCGATCTGCGCTTTCACAAACTGGACGTCCCCTGCGCGGCGGGAGCCGTGCTTTGGGCGTTGCGCGAACTGGGGCTGGAGAGCTGCCGCGGCCATGCTTTACGGATGTTCAAGGGCGGGGTTTGGTTATAGCGTTCATGATCCGTTTGCGGAATATGACCAGCACCAAGCCTGAAACGGCGCAAAATGACAGCGCGATGATCAGCGGCGTTTTGCCGGACATGATCGCCGTCCCCGCATAGGTTGATAAAATCATACCCGGAAGCCTGCCGACAGCGGAAAGCAGGAATAATTTCCATGCTTTATATTGCGTCAGGGCCACGAAATAAACGATCATGGTTTTGGGGAAGGGTATGACAAAGAGGATAAAAATCACCAGTGACGAGACACCGCCCGCCATGATGGCTTCGGCACGGTTGATCATCTTTTCGCTGACGAAGAGCGAGACCATGCGCCGCCCCAAAAGGCGGGTGGCATAAAAGTTGATGGCTGTGCTGATGGCAATGCCGACGGTGGCTGTGAAGACGCCCATCCACAAACCGTAGATCATCCCGCCCGCGAATTGCGCCACGGCGGCCGGGATGACGGAAACAACATCCTGCACGATATGCAGGACGATCAGCGCAGCGACCCCTTTGTTCCCGTAGGAAAGGACGACCTCGCGGAAGCGTTCCGCCTTTTCGCTCAAACTGCCGCTGAACGAACCGAACTCTTTGACATAGAGCCATCCCAAAAAGACAACAAATCCTAAGAACAGTACGATGCCCGCAATGTTGATCGCGTCTCGTTTTTCAAATTTCCGCTTGAGTTTCAGAACGGTTTCTCCCCTTCATACAGGATATCCAGGGTGTGCATGGCGCGTGTCATGGCGATATAGAGCAGCTTTGTCCCGGTTTCGTCTTTGCCGAAACGGTCGGCATCGGCAATGATAACGCTGTCAAACTCCAGCCCTTTAGACAAACCGGCGGGCATCAGGCAGACCCCTCCCTTATATTGCCCGTTGTTGGCCGTAAAGCTATGAAGTTCATCCATGTTTTTCAATAAACGTGAAAAACCCTTCATGTGCGGGAGACCGCTGACCAAAACGGCAATGTTCGCGTGACCTTGCGCCTTTCGCTTTTCAATGAGCCGCATACAGGCGTCGGCGCGGTCTTTTTCGCCCCATACGTCGGTATATCCCACCGCTTCTCCCCGGCGGACGACCGCTTCCCCTCTCGGTAAATGAGGAAGATGGGATAAAACAGCGTTCGCGGCTTCCATGATCTCAACCGTCGCCCGGTAGCTCTTTTGCAGCCGCAAAACTGTCGCCGCGCCCTGCCAAACCTCCCGGTTAACAGCGTCCCAGTCTTGAATGCCATATGGCTCAATCCCCTGCGCCAAATCGCCCAAAATGGTAAACGCCGCTTTTTTATATAGCGTTTGCAAAACGGTGAGCTGCATGGCGGAAAAATCCTGCGCTTCGTCGATGACAATATGGCGCAGAGAAGGCTCTGAGAGTTTTGAAGCGCGGATGCGGAGATAGAGCAGCGGCGCGAGGTCATTTTCCGAAAGGCGGGCTTCGGGATCCCCCGTTTGCCTGATAAATCGTTTATACATTGTGAGTGCGCCGCTCCTGCGCCCGCCCGATTCTGCTTCCGCCGTCAAAAACGCGTCAATATCTTGTAAAATCTGATAGGACGAACGGTATCCCCCGTCATCGGGCTTGCTGTCCGACAACCGAAAAGGCGAGCGGACATAAAAACGAACCAAATCTTCAAACGACAGCTGCGGCACATCGTCAACGCCCAAATCGGGCAGCACCGAAGCAATATAGCTCAGAAAAAACCCTCCCGGCGTCAAAACCATGAACTGCTCGGGACGGAATCTCTTGCCCAGATTATAGGTTAGATACGCAATGCGGTGCAATGCGACGGTCGTCTTGCCGCTCCCCGCCGCTCCCTGTACGATCAGCGGGCGGCTCGAATCGGCACGGATGATTTGATTTTGCTCGGTTTGTATGGTGGCGATGATCTCTTTCAGCCGGGTATCGGCCGATACCGACAGATAGGGAGCCAAAAACGCGTCGGTGGCCGTGACGTCGATGTCGTCATATCCCAGCAGCGCCCCTTCCTCCACTGTCAGGCGGCGTTTGAGTGATAAATTGCCTTCGATCCGCCCTTCGGGGCTGTCGTAAGCGGCGGCTCCCAGCCGCCCGTCGTAGTACAAACCCGACACCGGGGCGCGCCAGTCTGTGACCAGCAAGCCGCCGTCCCCGTCATAGACCGATGTTTTCCCGATATAGATTTTCTCTTTTGCCCGTTCGGTGAAATCGACCCGGGCAAAATAAGGGGAATCTTCGGCTCGCCTGAGCTGGCGGTAACGGCTTTCAAGCAGGCGGCGCACACTTTCCTCAGCCGCGCCGTCCGCCGCGACGACCCCCCGGCCGAAGCGGCCGTCTATGTCGGCAAGTTCCCCGGAAAGCCTCTTGGCCACACCGTGAAGGTAGGCTTCTTCCTCCCGGAGGATTTCCGAATTGGCCAAACCGCCTCACCTCCAGCGCAATAGACGTTACAATTCTTTATTATATAGCGGAGGGATTGCAAATGCAACCTAAAAACCCATTCTTTTCGCAGGTTTACGAAATCGTACGGCAGATACCCCTCGGAAAAGTTGTTTCCTACGGGCAGATCGCACGGATGCTGGGCAATCCGCGCGCCTCGCGGCAAGTCGGTTACGCCATGCGCTGTTGCCCCGAAGGGCTTCCCTGGCAGCGCGTCGTTATGGCGGACGGCTCCATTACGGGAGGGCTGCATTCCGAAATGCGGCAGATGCTGCTGGAAAGCGAACATGTGCCGTTTTTGCCCGACGGGCGGGTTGATATGAAACAATGCGGCTGGTACGGCGATTGAACCCTATACCCAAACGAACCAAAATGTGCTATACTAATTCCAATACCATGTAATAATGGAGGTACTCCCGAATGAAAACCCGACTTCTCTCCCTCGCGCTCGTCCTCTGCTTGACCTTCAGCTTCATCCCCGCCACAGCCGGAACCGGCAATGTCAAAACGGCGGACGACTGGGCGCAAGCCGGGATCGCAAGCGCGGTCGCCAAAGGCTTCGTCCCCCTTGACTTACAAAATAGCTACACCGACGTCATCACCCGGCTTGAGTTCTGCCAAATCGCAACGGGCTGGATGGAGTACGCGCTGGGCAAAGACCTCAACACAATCTTATCCGAACGCTCCGGGACGCTGCGGGACGGGTCGTTCTCCGACACCGCCGACCCCATCGTCCTCGCCGCCTATAAGCTGCGTGTCATCAACGGGATTGTCCAGCCCTCTGCGGACGTTCCCGGCGTTTTCAACCCCTACGGAAGCATCACCCGGGAGGAAGCGGCCATCATGCTGATGAACGCCTGCCGTGCCGTCGGAGCCGACGCTTCCAACCCCCCGGACGCCGACTTCGCCGACTTTGACACTGCCCACGATTGGGCGTACAACGCCATCAAGTATGTCCGCGCCAACCGGATCATGAACGGCAGCGGCACACCCCGCGTCTTCCTGCCGCACGGCACCTACACCCGGCAGGAGAGCATCATCACCTTCGACAACATCAAGCCCAAGACGCTGATGGAGCTGACCCGCGCCGAATGGCTCACCATGCTGGCCTCGCATTACGGTTTACAAGATTGCTACGACTACAGCCCCTACTACACCGACGTAGCGGCCAGCCACCCGGCGTTCGCGCCAATCCAAGCCTGCGCCGAGTGGGAGATGCTCCCCAAAGGCGGGGCGTTTGACCCGGGCGGCAAAGCCACCGTTGGGTTCGCCAACGCCACAGCCGCCAAAGCGGCGGGGCTTGAAGTCCCCGCGGTTGTGGATAACAGCGTCCTAACCGTTCAGAAGGCTTTGGACATCTTGGAAAGCACCACAGACGCTGCTTTCTCCCAAACCAAAGAGCAGAAACAGAGCATTACATACACCGCCGGAACCAAAGAGTTCACCTCCCAGCAGGTCAGCTTCTCAACAGACGGCATCACCGGGACGCTGAACGGCGGGGTGGTATCAGCCGGGGAGATCATCGTCGTGAAACCCAACCCCGACCTGCCGGAGGGCAAGATTGCCCGGGTCACATCGGTGGACGGAAACAGCTTTACATACCAAGAAGCCGACGCCGCCGACGCGATCGAATCCCTGTCGGTCAAAGGGACATACGAGCCGGAATTCATGACCTTCGAGCCGCTAACCGACGGCGTGACCCTCGTCTCCGGTTTGGGAAACCGCCCGCGCCCGCCCATGACGGCGATGACCCCAGCGGGTAAACTGGTCGTGAGGAGCGAAGCCGTTTCCGTGAGTACGAACGCGGACGGCTTTACGATTTCGATAGAGTCGGGTGACGTCACAGGGTCGGTCAATATAACGGATATAACCATCGAAGCCGACGTCGCCGACATGAGCAAAAACACAAGCTATAAGGTCGGCTACAATGTAACAGGCTCTATTTCCGTAGCGAAAGAGGCCAAAAAAAGCATACCGCTCGCAAGCGTTTCCCTATGGGCGGCGGGCGGGCTGATCGGCGTCAATTTTTCAATCATTGCGGAAATCGGTGTGGAGGGAAAAGTATCGCTGTCGATCCACTACCCGGTATGGCAGGGCATGGAAGCGAAGCCTGAGAGCGTCCCAAAGTTTATCAACTCTGCAAAAGACCCCGGCGTGACGGTCGAAGCCCAGGCCAAGTTCGGGGTCTATATAAAACCGACCATTACGCCCTTGTTTGCGTGGGGTTTCATCACAATAGGCGAGATGGGCATCTCCTTCGGCTGGGAAGCCACCGCCGAAACCAAGTCGGGACATTTTAACGACCCTTTCTGCGTGGACGTGAAAGCCAACGTCGTTCTGTCACTGTTTGCCAAGCTGGAACTCAGAGCCTACGGCGAACCGTTCCCGGGTACTTTCGATGTATCTTTTGAGCATCAGCTCTGGCCGATCGGCGACGACGAACCATGGACGAAGAAGTGGCACTTTGAGGATTTTGTGGAAGTGGAGGAATGCACCTGCGGGAGAATCGACTTCAGTGCCATCGTGGCGGATTCCAAATCCAACACCGTCCTCCCCGGCGCAACCGTCAGCGTGTTCTCGCACCCCTTTGAAGGCCATCAAAACACCAGCTCGACAGGCTATGTTCTTTTTGAAGACCTCGCGGCGGGGGTATTCACCGTAACGGTCACAGCCCCGGGGTATAAGTCGGTGACCAAGAACTACACGCTGGTCGACGACACGCAGGTCATCGTCAGGCTGGAAAGGGAGAGCGGCTTAGTTGTTACGGTCAGGGACAAGGAAACCAACACCCTGATCAACGGGGCTTCGGTATCGTTGTCAGGCGGTCAATCCGTGCAGTCCAACGTACTCGGCATCGCCGCGTTACCGGGCGTGAAAGCGGGCAATTACAAGTTAAATGTCACGGCAAGCGGGTATAAAGAATGGGAGGGCAACATCACCGTATCGGATGTTGGGGACAAAGATTTTACGCATACGGTGTATTTGGAGAAAGATGATACGGTCGGAACGGTTGTGCTAAAGGCGACAAGCGGCCATGACGGTTGGTTCGGGAGTAAGTTTGAAGGAACGGACTATATAATATATGGTGGTTTATATAGCATCAGTGACGATAAATATGTCGGAGGCGTTAGCTTTGCCGGCGGCAATCATGACGGCAACAGCTACGAATTGCCTCCCGGCCGTTATAAAATTATTTATCATAGTGCCCCATTATATGGTGCAGGTTACGGTTGCGTGTGGTATATACCTTTTATGACAGAAAACGATGTTCAAGCGTATTTATGCTATGTTATAAACGGTTATGATGGGGACGGCGTCATGTATCGAGATCGTCATGATCATGACCCCGATGAAGTTCTTAATGACCCCGCGGAAATTGAGTTTGAGATAGTAGGCGGCAAAACAATCGAGAGGACTATAACCGTTCAATTCGATGTATTTCAAAACGATGGGGGCGGCAGGAAACCGTATTAAGCCACCGTCCACCGTCCCCGGCGCGCTCCTCCCGTTCTCCTCCCGCGCCCTGCGGGGCGCACCCTCCTCTGGGAGGAGGGCAACCACCCCGTCCGCCGTAGGCGGACACCCCTCCACAGAGGGGAATGGGCTCCCTCACAGAGGGAGCTGGTAGCGAAGCTGACTGAGGGAGGGGACGCGCACTCCTCCCGCGCCCTGCGGGGCGCACCCTCCTCTGGGAGGAGGGCAACCACCCCGTCCGCCGTAGGCGGACACCCCTCCTCAGAGGGGAATGGGCTCCCTCACACCTAGCGTACGCTGGGCGGGAGGAGGGCAAGAGGCTCCGGCGGCGTCTTTATTCCCCTCCGGGGAGGGGTGGACGCGAAGCGGACGGGGTGGTTCATCCCCTCCCAAAATAACTCTTACCATAAACAAAGGTGACACCGTTACCCATAAGCGCTTCGGCAAAGGGCTGGTGCTGACCGTTACGCCGATGGGAAACGACGCGATGCTGGAGATCGCTTTTGACGAGGGCGGCACACGCAAGCTGATGCTTAACTTCGCCGCGGCGTTTTTGTCGGTGGAAAATATCTCTTGACTTTCTCCATGACGCGCATATAATAAATAGTGAGATAATGTAGAAAATTTCCCAATATTAAGGAGTGGTCATAGTGAAAAAGAGGATTTCCTGTATC
Source organism: Oscillospiraceae bacterium (assembly GCA_009782475.1). Taxonomy (GTDB): domain Bacteria; phylum Bacillota; class Clostridia; order Oscillospirales; family UBA929; genus UBA929. Next base: position 48,358 of record WRIZ01000013.1, read on the forward strand.
TTCTTAGCGTGTGCCATCTTGCTGTCTTTGTCCGGCATACACATTGGAATCGCGGTTGAGACGGATGTCGCGCTGGATAAGAACACGGTCACGATCGCCGTCAATGAGACGTGTACTTTGACCCTTTCTTTTGTGCCGGAAGACGCGACCAATAAGAAGGTCACCTGGTCCAGCAGTGACAAATCGGTGGCCACTGTCTCAAACGGCAAGGTCAAGGGCATCAAACCCGGTACGGCTGTTATAACCGTGACATCGGAGGACAGCAAAAGGACCGCGTCATGCAATGTAACCGTTGTACATATCGCGCTGACCGGGATCGCGTTTACGGAAGAGAAGCAGAGGCAATCTGTTGAGATTGGCAAGAAGATAACCCTGAAGCCGGATATAGCGCCGCAAAATGCTTCCAACAAGAAGATAAACTGGACAAGTGCCGACCCTTCCATCGCGACGGTAACGGATAAGGGCGTTGTGCAGGGCATCAAAGCCGGAGTAGTGACCGTTACCGCCGAGGCCGAGGAAGGGAAGAAAACGGCTGCCTGTGAGGTTACGGTCTTCTTTACCAGTGTTGAGAAGATCTCACTCAATGAGGAATATACCGTTGATGTGGGGAAGACAAGGAAAATC
>WRIZ01000014.1 GCA_009782475.1 Oscillospiraceae bacterium
CTCCGATACGCGAAAAAGGAATCGTTTGTCAAGGGGCGGAGCAAATGCCCCCATTGCGGGAAGACGCTGCAATGGGTTGAGTTGATTCCTGTGTTGAGCTGGCTCTTTCTGCTGGGTCGCTGCCGGGGATGCAAAGCGCGGATTTCGTTGCGTTACCCGCTGGCTGAGATTGCTTGCGCTCTCCCGGCGGCTCTGTGTTTTCTCAGGTTCGGCTTCACTTGGATGACGCCGCTTGCCTTTGCGGTCTGCGCGCTTCTGCTGGCTATCTCGCTGATTGACGCCGCGACGATGGAAATCCCCAACGGGCTGGTCATCGCCCTGATTCCGCTGGCGATTGCCGCCATATGGGCAAGGCCGGACGTCACCCTTCTCCAGCGCGGGATCGGCTTTGCGGCCGTCAGCCTGCCGATGCTCCTCTTAGCTCTCCTTATCACCGACGCTTTCGGCGGGGGCGACATCAAGCTGATGGCGGTTTGCGGGTTTCTACTGGGCTGGCAGAACACACTGCTCGCCTTTTTGATTGGTCTGATTGGCGGGGGCGGATACGGGATAGCTCTGATAATCAGCGGAAAAAGAGGCAAACATAAGCACATGGCGTTTGGGCCCTACCTCAGTTTCGGCGTCGCGGCGGCGATGCTGTACGGGGATGAGATCATATCGGTTTATTTGGGGTTATATGGATTTTAGCTCCCTCTGGGAGGGAGCCAAAAGAATCCCTTGCCCTCCTCTGAGAGGAGGGTACCATCCGCAGATGGCGGGAGGAGTAATGAGAAATGCCCAAGTATCAATTCACCGCGTTGGACATTGATAACACCAAAATCACGGCAACGGTAGACGCGAGGGACGAGAACGATTTCCGCAAAACCATGCGGGCGAAAAACCTTGTGCCGGTCAAATTCAAGATTCTCGACGAGAGGCGGACGACATACCGCCTGAAAGCCAACGAGGTTTCCGAGTTTTGCCGCCAGCTGGCCAGTATGCTTTCGAGCGGCATCACGGCGGTGCGCGCCATGGAGATCATGAAGGAGCGCGACTTCAAGAACATCAGGATCAAGCGCATTTATGAAAATGTACACAAGGATGTCCAGCAAGGGCTTACCATGTCGGAGGCCATGCGCGCTCAGGGCTCGGCCTTCCCCGAATTGTTGATGAATATGTTTGCTTCCGGCGAGGCCAGCGGCCAGCTGGAGAGCGTGACCGATAAAATGGCCATCCATTATGACAAAGACCACAGGCTCAACAGCAAGATCAAATCGGCGTTGAACTACCCGAAAATCCTGTCGGTCGTGACCTTGGTTGTGGTCATCGCCATCTTCGTTTTCATCATGCCGTCCTTTTTTGAAGCGTTGGGGGACATCCCGCTGCCCGCCATCACAAGGGCTGTTGTCTTTATCAGCAATTTCCTAGTGGAAAAATGGTATATCCTGATCATTGTGGTTTTGAGCATCGCCGCGCTGGCTTCTTATGTGATGAAGGTTCCCTCGGTACGGCTTAAATTTGACAAACTGAAACTCAAACTGCCGACCATCGGCGGTCTGCTGCACATCATCTATACGGCCCGCTTCGCCCGCACCCTCTCTTCCTTGTATTCCAGCGGCGTCTCGATGATCAAAGCCCTCGAAATATCAGGAACCATTATCGGCAACAAATATATAGAAGGTCAATTTCCCAACGTCATCCGGGATGTGCGCAATGGCGAAGCGTTGTCGGTGTCGGTGCGCAAAATAGACGGATTTGACAACAAACTGCCCAACACCGTTTTGATCGGCGAGGAGTCCGGCCGCCTGGAGCAGATGCTGGTGTCGATCGCCGACAGTTTTGAATACGAAGCCGAACAAGCGACGGGGCGTTTGGTGCAGATGCTGGAGCCGGTTATGCTGATTGTCTTGGCCGGCGTGATCGGGACGGTTTTGATCTCGGTCATGACACCATTGATGTCGGCTTATAATAATCCTGATATGTTCGCGGGATAGAAGAGCCGAACAGCCCGCAGGAAGGCTAAATTCACTTTAGCCGGCCGTCCGCGGGCGTCGAGAGGCTTGACAAGGTTAGAGGAGGGTTTTATGAAATCATCTGTTTATATCTCAACGGAAAAGATCGAAGTGGTTGGTTACGAGGGCAAGAAGGTCAAGCGGTTTGTCGAGTATCCCCTTGCGGAGGGGACAATGATCAACGGCATGATCACCGACGCGGCCTTTTTGACCGAATGCCTGACCGCCATGCGTCAGGAAAACCCGCAGTTGTTCAACGCGCCGTCGCTGATCGTGGACGGCAGTGCCATCCTTTCCCGCAGGCTGGTCACCCCCCGCCTGAGCAAGAAGCGGTATCAGCAGCTGGTTCGGGACGATTTTGCCGATACGACCGATAACCCCGACAATCTCGTTTGCGGGTATCACAAGTTCGGCACCGAAGGCAACAGCGACATCATATTCGCCTGCGCCGTCGACAGGACGCGTGTGGACGCGTATGTTTCCGCCTTCAGCTCGGCGGGGATCAAACTCAGCAGCATCCGCGTCGGAGCCGAGGCATTGTTGAATTATGTGAACGCAAAGCCTGAATTGAACAAGGCGTCGTTTGTCCTCAATGTCATTGACGGGCCGACCATGCTTTCGATGATTTTCGACAACGGAAGCAATGTCTTCATGTCGCGCTCCCGCCTCTACGGCGATACCAAAGAACAGCTCTTCCAAAATGTGCTGGACAACATGAACGGCCTGATCCAATTCAACCGTTCGCAAAAATTCGCCGAAATCACCCAGTGTTATTATCTCGGCGTCAACGAAGCCGATTTGCGTCTGATCGAAGCCATCAATCCTTACGCGGACATCGCCATGAAACTGCTCGACGTATATTCGGACGCCGGGGGGAACCTGCCGCCCGAGGCGCATTTCGTTTACCTGAATACGCTGATGCGCCCCGACAGCATCAACCTGATGTCCGGCCGCCGTGAACTGGATAAGCATGTCAAGCATAAGAAGCCGAAAAAACTGGCCGTGCCGCTTTTGATCGCGTATGTGCTGATTTTGGCATTGCCCATCGGATATTTTTGGTGGATGAACAGAGATTTGGATAAAGAAATTGAAACCATCAATGCCTTCATCAATGACGAGGCAACCATAGAAAAACGGAACGCGCTGGACGCCCTGACCGCCGAGACGAGGCATTACAGCGGGATCGTCAGCCAATACAATGAAATTGTGGATTGGCAAAATAGAAGGAACGCGGTAACCAGCGAAATGCTGGAATTTATCATCATGCAGTTCAGCGAGATGGTAACGGTCACAAGTTTTGACTATAATGAATTGACCCATACCGTGAGATTACAGGCAAAAAGCGGCACATATACCGACATGACATATTATCTTGACGGGCTTGCGAGAAACACCGGCATGATCGAGTACGCGAACAACAGCGGGTACAACTCGGACACGGAAGGCGTCGTGTTTTCGGTGGAAATCAAACTCGCGGTGAAAACACCGGCGGAAGAGGAGGCGGAATAATGCAGGTGCAGAATACAGGCCTCTCCAAGCGGGAGAAAGTCATGCTGCTGGTCGTGGGCGTTGTCGGATTGTTCTACCTGGCCTTTCAATTCGGCTTTATGCCGCTGTTTGACAAGAACGGGGAAAAGAATACCGAACTGAGTGATTTGCAGTTCAAAAAAGACGAGCTGGAATTGAATTTACGGACAGAGGGATATGTCATACAGAGCAACACGGACGCAAAAGCGGAGTATGGATTCGTCGCTTCGCTGTATGAACTGACCAATTCCAATACCGACCTGATCCGCAAGATGGGTAAAATCTGTGAGGACAACGGGCTTGCCGTTCCCAGCAATTTATTGGATAATGCAAAAGGGCTTTCGATCAAGATGGACATTTGGGATGCGGAAACAGGGAAAATGGTGGAAAAAGACGTCGATTATTCCGCGTTCTCTGAAGTTACCGTACGAATGGAAATAACCGGAAGCTATCAATCGCTCAAGAACCTCTTGGATGCTGTCGATAATGATCCGGGGATACACGTAAGAGACATCAAGTTCAATTTGAACCATGCCGATCTCAACGAGGCCATGAGTGTGTCCGTGACGTTTGTGGTAACCTTGCTAAACGGCTGATCGGCCGCCGCCGTGCCGCGGCGGGGAGGGTATTATGAGGAAAAGTAAAAACCGCTTGGGGTTCACCCTGATAGAGGTCACGATCGTTTTGGTCATCGTGGCCGTGTTGGCGGCGATTACCGTTCCGTCGGTATTCAGGTATCTTGAATCGGGACGTCAGACAAATCGGACGAACGTCGCAAGGACGCTCTATCTCGCGGCGCAGGAGCAGCTGAATGAACTGAGGATCACCAAAGGGATGAAAGCCACTTTGGATGATTATTACGACAGCAGCCGCGATTTGATCAACATGAATTTGCACGAGCATGACGGGGTAAACACAAATGTCTATGACTTGCTGGGTTTCCCAAAGGAGACGGTGCCGGAAGGGGAAGACGATAACGCAAGGGATTACGTCCATTACATATCCAAACCGGCGGGTCAGGCACCGGCCGGATTGATCAAAAGGCTTTTGGATCCCACCGTTTTGGATAAAACGATCCTCAACGACGCCATCCTGATCGAATTCAACATCGAAACAGGGGTCGTTCTGTCTGTTTTCTACGGGGACAGATTTGAGGAAGGCGTAGATTTCGATTACTTAGGGGATGAAAAAAGCGAGAGGAATATCTCCGGCGGGCGCGGTATGGATGCGTCGGCCGGGTATCAATATGCCCGCGACCGTAAGCAGGGCTATTTCGGGGTTGACAATACCGGGCATACAGACGGCGGATTCCATGCCCCGATCATCAATATCTACGATAGTTTTGACGTCCCGATCCCGGGCAGCGGCAATCAAAACGTCCTGTACGCCGAAATTCTCATTTCAAAAGATCAGATCGGAAAAACGTATACCCTTTCCATACCCGGAAGCCAGCTTAGCTATGAAGGACTTTCGCTTGACCCAGCTCATTTGCCCTCCGGTTTATCGGAAGCGATGGCCGAGGGGCCGCACTTATACAGCTGGGATACGGATATGGAAGGTTATGTCCGTATCATATGGATTTTGGACTATGTCAGCGGCGATACGGCAAACCTTAACCATTACAGGCCGTCCGGTATTATGGGCATTTCCAGTATGTATAACATCGGCGGGTTGTTTGACGCGGCCAGGAATATTTATGTGCTGCTTGAAGGAAGCGACGGCTCTTCCGCCATATCTGGGGAAGCCCACCCATATTTCAATTCAAACAGCGAATCGCATTACGCGAGAAGCGGGTTTTCCGTTATGTCGGCCAGGCACTTGTACAATATCCGATACGCTCAGGATCAAATCTTCCATCTTGAAGAGGATATTGACCTTGAAGCGCATGGGATCACCAATTTCGCGCCCATCCCCGGTTTTGGCGGCACATTGGAAGGTTCGGGCAAAACCATTGCAAATCTAACGGCGCAAGGCGGCGAAAACGCCGGTTTGTTCGCCGAGATCACACAAAACGGGTTGGTGCAGAACCTGACGCTTGACAACCCCGCCGTTGACGCCGGAGAGAATGCGGGAGCGGTTTGCGGTGTGTTGGAAGGTTCGGTCACCGACGTCTATGTGCGCTATACATTGCTTAATGAACACAGCATCACCGCACACAACAGTGACGGAGCCGCCGGTGGGTTCGCGGGTTCGATCAGCGGCGGCTCTGTTTTGAACTCCGTGTTTATTTCCCCGAACGCAGCCGTCCATATCAATGCCCGGGGTTTCGCGGGAGGGATCATCGGCAGCGGCGACGGGACGATTTCAAACGTCCTCTACCTGGCGTTGGCTCCCAAGTCCGGGGGGGGCATCCAACCCATCGCGGGTCATTTCAGCGGAACCTTCAACGGAGCCTTTTATCTCTCGGGCAGCCCTGTTTGGCCGGACGCCATGCCGAGCGGACGGATTGATTATAACGGCGAGGCGAATAATGGTTACGGCGAAGGATTGTCCACTTGGGCACTGACCGATGAAGCGGCGCGGATGATGCCCGGCTGGATTGTAAAATCAGGGCTTACGGCGGGAATCGTTGTTGACTTGGGCAATCCGATTTATCCGTATCCCCACCTGTCCGCCCATTTGAACAAGCTCGCGGCTCATCCAAACTGGCCGATTGCCGACGGCGGTGAGAGCTTGTCCGAATTGGAATACTATGAGTTCTATCAAAACGGCTCGTTCGCGTCTCTGCCTTATCCGTTTACCGGTACAGGGCTTGGGTCGGACGTTGTAAAGCATGACGGCTATATGCTGACGGTGCTGGATTACGAAGGAAAAGACTGCAAATTGCAGTTGGGCGATACGGAATTCACACTGTCTTTAGACGGCGGTGCGGCAGCTATTGTCAACGGCGTTCCCGCATGGCCTGTGACGGTGGAATCCGCCGCCGACACAACGAAAGCCGTTATTTATATCCCGAACGGTGTCTTGGAGGAAGCCTCCAAAGGGGAACCGATCGATGTAGTCTTATCCGAAAAAGGCATTGAGGTTCTGCGGCGGACGATAAACCCGTGTTTTGCCCCGGAAGAAGCAGGATTGATCCGCTCACCCCGCCATATCAACAACATCAGCCTCGCTTTAGAGGCAGCATATACCCAGCAGCTCCATGTGGATTTCAGAATCTATCTCAAAGAGCTGGCTGTTACCAACAACACAGCCTCACCCAAAACGGGAAGCGAGCTTTCCTTCACAAGCTCCGCCGTGGTTGCCGGGGAATTTGCCGGGTCATACAACGGCGGCGGCAAGGAGATTCGCAATCTGCGGATTAACGCCCCGTCAACCGACAATATCGGCTTGTTTGCGCAAAACAACGGAACCATCTATGCCGTAACCATGATCAATCCGAACATCAGCGGAAACAACAATGTCGGCGCGGTTGCGGGGAGCAGCAGCGGCACCATCGGGCAAATCAGCGGAACAACGGCGCAGCCTGTAAAGGTTTTATCCGACACCACCCTGCGCGGGTTTGCCGGGATCATCGGAGCGGGCAGCAATGTCGGCGGGGTTGTCGGGTTAAACACCGGAACCCTTCAATATTCGTTCATCGGCATCAGCAAAGGGAAAGACAGCGGGGACGACAACGAACATGCCGCGCCGAACTACGTACGGGGCGTGAACAATGTCGGCGGGGTCGTTGGCGCAAACAGCGGAACGGGAACCGTTCAAGTTTGCTACGCCGATTACACCGAAGTCGGCCGGGTCAATCGGACGTCAACCAACGTGGGCGGCGTCGTCGGGCATTTGAACGGCGGAACGGTCAAGAATGTCTTCTATAACTACGGGAACTTAGACCCGCAGGAATACGCCTATATCGAAACCGTTTTCGGCGCGTCAGCCAATACCGGGTATCTAGTCGGTCATATCAGCTCGGGGTCGCTTTCCTACGCCTACAGTGACGCCTACCTGATGAACGGGAACTATTTGCTGATCGGCGGAAAAACGGCTTCGGCCGCCCTTCCGTCCAATGTGCTGTATCTGAAGCAGAGCGGGTATAACACCGACTCCAACGTCCCGGCGACAGTCGCCCCGGCGGTCAGCGCGCGGACGGCGGCGCAGCTTCGCGCTGACGCCACGTTGTTGAATACCAACAACGCGAATGTGTGGGCGCAGGGGACAACATATGCCTACCCGAAACTGGCCGCGCTGGACGAACCGGACTGGTGGCCGATGCCCGAGGTATCGACGTCGAAACTGGCTTATTATGAGTTTTATCTGTACCCCAACCCCAACAACGGCGGCAAATATTACGGTCTTTGGAGCCCTGACGGGAGCGATACGCTGGATTACCGCGAAACCCAAAGGGTCATCGAGGACGGGTATATCGTTTTAGCCTCGGCAAACGCGGGTCAGCACTTTTTACAGGTTGAAGATATAAACGGCAATAAAATATCATTGGGCAATGATGACAAACGAAAACCGGATAAACTGTCCCGCTTTGATGATGTATTGGGGTTTGTCTTGGAGCTTGATAAAATTGAAGGGTATATGAGATCCTCAGATAATAAATACGGAGCCATTTACCCGATTCGGTTGAAGATGGGGAAAAACAACGGCGGAACCGATATGTTCGACGGATACATCAACCCGCTCTTCGCCAAAGCCCTTTATACCCGAAACCAAGTAAACCGCATCGGGAATCTCAGCGCGCAAATGGCTCATTTTGAAGGGAAGAACGGTTTCCAATATATCGTCCGCACGCCGAGGCACATCGGAAACATCGGCTTCAATAACGCCGCGGACAAAACGACGCTGGCCGGGCATTACCTGCAGGAGATCGACGTTGACTTCGGCGGACTAAATACAGCCAACGGCTACTGGCGGAACAACAATGCCGGCAGGACGAAGCCCGATTCGCCCGCGTCTTCAAACCGAGTCAATATCAACGTCGGTAAATCGGCCGCGCAAGGCGTTTTCACAGGCAGCTATTCGGCCAAGAGCCAATATAAGCCGGACGGGGAGTTTGACAAAACCGGCGGCAGTTACATCAAAGCCGTCAAAAATCTGTCGCTGACAGGGGAAGCCGGAACAGGCAATATCGGCGTCTTCTCGCAGATCGGCGCGGGCGGTGTTGTTGAAGACCTCATCCTGCGGAACAATATCATCAGGGGAGGCTCCGGCACGGCCAACAACATCGGCGGACTGGCCGGAACCAATGCCGGAACCATCCAACGGGTGAGCGCGGAATACTGCGCCGTGTCCGGGAACACCAACATCGGCGGATTCACCGGCGGCAACAGCGGAACCATCAAAAATGTGTCCTTCCTTTCGGTCAACGGGCTGAACGACGTCCCGGTCAAAGCGTCGGCGTCTAGTTGGGTAGCGGGCGGCATTACCGGCCATAATACGGGTACCATCAGCCACGCCTTCTACCTCGCGCCCGCACCGCATACCTTTGATACCGTTTTCCCCATCGCCGGGGGCGGGACGCCTGCCGGAGCGGCCAACAACTTCTACCTGCTGGGAAGCCGTTATGCCTTACATAACGGCGGCTGGACGGAAGACGGATATAACTTCTACAAAAACAGCGGCGGGGGAAGCGGCCTTATCACCGAGTATATGACGCTTGATTGGCTGACGTCGGCCTACGAAAACACCTTCGACAAACAATGGCGTCACATCGATGAGTATCCCTATCCCGTGCTGTGGGAAGGCGTTCCGATTGCGGGATGGCATCTGACCCAACCGCCCGGCTACTCGACCCATCCGCTGGATCTGCGGAAAACGGTGACCGATATGGGTGACGGGACGTTTACGGTCAGGCTGGCCATCGACGCGTCGGGGACTGATCCTTTGGGTGCCATTACGGCGAAAGGAACCGCCACCGTTGAAATATCGAAGGAGTTCAAACTCGTGACCATGCCGGCAGGGTCTACGGCGAATAAACTCGCCAACGGAAATACCCTGCTCACCATTCCGGCCATCGCTCTGGCCGGGGGACGCGGAACGGCTGAATACATCATAGAATATATCGGAGACGAAGGCGGCATTGTGCAAGACGCGGCATCGGCGGGCTTCCGCGGCGTCTTCTATGACCCGGTGCTGGGAGGATATGCCTCGGGTGTGTTAAACTTCCCGGCGACGTCTGTCGATATTCATATAGAGTAAATAAGGGGAGGCGTGAATGATGAAACGGTTTTGTAAAATCAATGCCATCCTGAAGAGGAAACAAGGGGAGACCCTTATGGAAGGCATCGTGAGCATCATGCTTTTTACCATCCTCACCATCACGGTCACCATGACGATTTTGGTTTCCTTGCAGATCACCGGAAGGGCAACACGCGACGCCGGGCTTGATCAGGTCGCGGTCAATAATTTGCTGGAGGGCAATGATGTCATCCCTGTTTCCGGCAGCATCACTTTTACAGCCAGCAGCACCAGTTTAAGTGCGGCATTGCCGCCGATAAGCATAAGGATAACGGAAGATAGGGGATTCACGGCGTTTGCCCCTGCCCCATAATAATGAAGCGTAATAAGAGGAAGGAGGCGGGATATATGCGTAAAAAAATACGCGGCAAAAAGGGCCTGACGCTGGTCGAGCTGATCGTCTCTATGATGCTGCTCTCTATCATATTGATCGCTGTCAGCTCCTTTTTCGCGCCGACCCTTATGACCTATTTTATGGCAAACGACCTCGCCGAAGTCAACTCATTGCTCAATTCCCTTTCTTCCTTCATCATCAATGACTTGGAGAGTTCAAAAGAAACCGCGGTTATCAATCTGTCAAACGCATCAGATTTTAGAGTGAGAGCTAACATTTTTATCAATTATTCGGTAGAGGATGACACCGGGACAATCACCGGCGGTAACGGCTATATCATGAGAAACGGTCAGCCTGTGCTGCCAATGGGGTATTATAGGAATTATACCGTCAGCATGAGTTTGGAAGAAACAGCAGCGGGTCAGTATGAACTAATACTCAATCTTCAACGGAACGGAGAAGCCAATATCACGGCAAGCAGGAGCTATACGGTGACGCCGTTGGGATTGCGGCCGTAAACACAGGGAGGGAAGACCATGGAAGAGACGAGAGAAATCATCGTGATGGTTGACGACAGCGCGACCAACCTTGCCATGGGGAAAAAGACCCTCAGCGACCGGTATGACGTGGTTACGATCAATTCATGCACCGATCTGCTGAGCTTGCTGGAGATCATTTCCCCCGATTTGATCCTGTTGGACATCGAAATGCCCGACATGAGCGGATATGATGTGATCAAAGCTGTGAAAGACAAGGTGGAAACAGCGCATATCCCGGTCATTTTCCTCACCTCCCGGTCGGATATGGCCAGCGAGCTGGAAGGGCTGACCCTCGGCGCGGTGGATTATATCCGCAAGCCGTTTTCCCCGCCGCTGCTGCATAAACGCATCGAACTGCATTTGCTGCTGGAAGCGCAAAAAAGGGAGCTTAAATCGCTGAGCGAGGATTTGTTTATCATCATTGACGAACGCACCAACGACTTAGCAGAGCTAAACAAAGCTGTACGGCATTTATTGGTTGCAATAGCCGGGGAGCTTGACCCGCTTACAAGCGAACAGGTGCTCAAAGCGCATGAGTTTTTACAGGGGGAAGCGGACAAAATTGTTCAAGAAGGCGACCCGCTGCGGTTTGCCCCCAAACCCGCCGCGGTTTTTCACGAAAGAGAGCAGGAGTACAGGATCGTATTGAAGGAAATGATTTAGGTTCGGAAGGCGTGTTACGATGAACAGCTTTATGGAGAAACTGACGTCCATTCCTGAGATCAACGTAAAAAAAGCGTTAAATGCCATGGGGGGGATGACAGAACTGTATGAGAGGGTCGTTCTCCTGACGGCGCGGACGATGCCGGAACATATTGAACGCCTGAACAGGCAAATGGCGGAAAAACACCCGGATTACGTCGTATCGGTACATGGAGTGAAAGGCGCGCTGAACAGCATAGGAGCCTATGACCTCGGTCAAACGGCCTACGAGCTGGAGAAAAAAAGTAAAAGCGGTGATTTTGAATCATGCCGGGAGCTTCACAACACATTCATACAGGAAATGATTGTCTTGGCCAGGCACATGCAAGGGCTGCAAGAGGAACAGAAGGAGAAAACAGAAGGCTGCCGCGCGCAGTTGAGTGCCGCGTTGAAGGACATTGCCGCCGCGCTGCATGAGTATGACCGGCCGGGCGCGATGGATTACTTATCTGTTTTATGCGGTCAATCCTTCGGCACCGCGGAAGATAACGCATTGGAGAAGATCAAGGATCATGCGGAACGGTTTGAGTATGAAGAAGCATTGGCATGGATGGACAAACTACAGAACCTATTGAAGCAGCCATAACCGCACAACAAAACAAAAGCAGGGCGATCATTCGCTCTGCTTTGTTAAGTGTTGGTTTAATCGTCCCTTTCGTGACGGGGATGGTCTTTGATAAAATCGACCGAGGTCACAACGGCCATCATAATATCGTTTTGCATGGCTGTGTTGAGATAACGGGTTTTGGAATAGACGTCGCGCGCGACAACGTAATGCGGCTTTAGTTTGTTGAGAGACATAGCCATCATATCCAAACGGCATTTCGCGCATTTACAGCATTGATACTGCGCAATGACTTTCTCAAGCCATTCCTCCACAAGGTCTTCTACGATATTATGCAGCATCGCGCAGACGCTCCCTTCCTGTGACGATCAGACGACCTTTATTTACTATACATCATTTTCCTTTGCTTGACAAGACAGAAAAACTGGTTTATAATAAAAAACCACGGAGAGATGTCCGAGCGGCCGAAGGAGCACGACTGGAAATCGTGTGTGCGCAAAAACGCACCTGGGGTTCAAATCCCCATCTCTCCGCCAAACCTCTTGGAAATTCGATGTTTCCAAGAGGTTTATTATCAAAATACCGTTGCTTTATCCCTTGGTATAGACCTTTCCGGGTTCCAATTCGTCATATGTAAAAGATAAAAGTTCCGAAACGGTGACGAGCTGATACCCCTGCGCAATCAATTCGGGGATAACCCGTTCCATCGCGTCGGCCGTTGTTCCGTAGAGGTCATGGCTGAGGATGATGGCTCTGTCCTTCACATTCTTCATAATCGCGTTGTAGACCGAATCGGCGTCTCTCACTTTCCAGTCCCAAGGATCGACCGACCAGTTGATGATGGCGAAACCCAAATCGGCGGATACACGCTTGACCCTGTCGTTTACCGCGCCGTACGGCGGGCGGTACATAACCGGCGCGATGCCGGTGACGGCTTCGACCGCTTCATTGGTGCGGATAAGCTGTTCACGGAGTGCTTCCTCAGAGAGTTTTGTCATATCGCTGTGATCCCAGGAATGCCCGACGATCTCACAACCAAGGTCAAAGGCGCGGAATACGGTGTCTCTGCGGGTTTCGATCAGATTTCCGATGGTGAAAAAAGTGGCGCGGGCATTGGTTTGCTCTAACACATCCAAAATTCGGGTTGTGTGTTTGCTAGGGCCGTCATCAAACGTCAGCGCGACCATCGGTCTAGACGGATCGATCAGCGGGATGGATAAAGGTTCGGAAGACGGCTCGGGGGGCGGTTCAAGGGACGATTCTGTTGCGGGTTCGGGTTCGGTGATTGGCTCAGAAGGTTCGGGAGAGGGAACGGGCTTGTAATCCGGTTCCACGGCTGTAAGTGCCACAGCAACACTTCCTTTATAATCGGTTAAATACTCACCAAGCATATCGGAGTACCCGGATTGTTCGGAACCAATATCGTTCGGTTCGTCCGGCGAGTAGAGAGAGGGTTGATAGGAGTTGTCGGCCGCACAGGCTGCAAATATCGTTACGATCAGCAAAGCGAGTAAGGTTCGCGGAATTGGCTTGAACATTCAATTCCCCCGTTTCGACAAAGTTCAACATTATGTAAACTATTATACATGAAGGAGAATCAATATGCAATACGGACATTTTGAAGAAAAAAACAGGGAATACGTCATCACCAACCCGGCGACGCCGTCGGCTTGGGCAAACTATCTCGGTTCGCCTGAATACGGTGCCATCATCACCAACAACGCAAGCGGCTACAGCTTTGTCAAGTCGGGTGCGAACGGGCGGATCATCCGCTACCGCTTCAATTCAGTGTCCGCCGACCAGCCGGGCCGAACCATCTACATACGCGATAACGAAGACGGTGACTTTTGGTCGGCGTCGTGGGCTCCGGTCTGTAAACCGGCGGATTCATACAAATCGGAATGCCGCCACGGCACGGCGTATACAACGATTAGCTCCGAATATAGCGGGATTAAAACAGAGACGCTGTATTACGTCCCGCTGGACGCGACACATGAGGTTTGGCGTTTGACAATCACCAACACGGCCGGCAAACCGCGTAAGCTGGCCGTCACAGGGGTTGTGGAATTTACCAACCACCCGAATTATGAACAGGATCAAGTCAATCTGCAATACACCCTGTTCATTTCCCGCACCTATTTCAAAGGCGACCATATCCTGCAAGTCATCAATGAAAACTTTAAGAACCCGAACAATGAGCGGTTCTTCGGCGTCGCGGGGGCCGATGTCTCGGCTTATTGCGGCGAAAGGGATAAATTTATCGGGATGTACCGGGGTTACGCCAACCCCGCCGGGATCACCGACGGATTGAAAAACGACCTCAACTACAACGGGAACTCCTGCGGCGCGCTGCAAAGCGAAATCACCCTAGCTCCGGGCGAAACGAAAGAGATCATCTACCTTCTCGGTCAAAAGCCCGAAGCCCAAGCCGCCGAGCTGATCGATTCCTACAAGCAATCCAACCGGGTGGAAGGGGAACTTAAGGAACTCAAACGGTTTTGGCACAACAGGCTGGACAATCTTCAGGTCAAAACCCCCGACGATAAATTCAACAATATCGTCAATGTGTGGAATGCCTATCAATGCTTCATCAACTTCACCTGGTCGCGCGCCGCTTCGTTCCAATACTGCGGCCTGCGCAACGGATTCGGTTACCGTGACACGGTGCAGGATATACAGGGCGTCATCCATCTCGCGCCCGAACTGGCGCGCAAGCAGCTCGAATTCATGCTCTCGGCGCAGGTATCCAACGGTGCCGGGCTGCCGCTGGTCAAATATAACCACAACCCCGGGCATGAGGATACGCCGGACGACGCCTCATACGTCAAGGAAACCGGGCATCCCAGTTACCGTGCCGACGACGCCCTCTGGCTCTTCCCGACCATCCATAAATACATCAACGAATCGGGCGAAACCGCCTTCTTGGATTACGAAGTCCTCTTTGCCGATAAAGAGGAAAAAGCCTCTGTTTACGAACATCTCAAACGCGCCATTCAATTTTCGATGGATAACATCGGTGCGCATGGGATGCCGGCCGGCCTGCACGCCGACTGGAACGACTGCCTGCGCCTCGGCAAGAAAGGGGAGAGCACCTTTGTCCTCTTCCAGCTCTATTACGCCCTGCGCATCTTAAAAGGCTACGCCGTCTTCAAAAACGATACCGAATACGCGGCTTGGCTGGATCAAAAAATAGCCGGCACAAACGGCTTGATCAATCAGCATTGCTGGAACGAAGACCGCTGGATACGCGGTTTCCGCGAGGATGGAACCGTGATCGGAAAACGGGACGACCCCGAAGCGTCGATGTGGCTCAACCCGCAGTCATGGGGCGTTATTTCCGGGGCGGCAACGCCGGAGCAGGGCGTTACGACGATGGATTCCGTTTACAGGGAACTCAACACGCCGTACGGCGTCATGGTCATGTACCCGGCTTATGAAAACCACGCGTTCAACGGCGCGCTGATGCTGTGTTTCAACAAAGGCATCAAGGAAAATGGGGGCATTTTCTCCCACACGCAGGGCTGGGCCATCCTCGCCGAAGCCCTTCTCGGGCGCGGCGACAAAGCCTATGAATACTGGTGCAAAGCCAGCCCGGCAACATACAACGAAGACGCCGACCGCCGCGTGCTGGAACCCTATGTCCACGGTCAGACCATCGAGGGAAGGGACAGCCCGTTCGCGGGGCGCGCCATCGTTCACTGGCTGACCGGGACATCCTCCGCCGTCATGGCGGGAACCGTCGAGGGTATCCTCGGCCTTCGCCCGACACCCGACGGCATTGTCATAGACCCGTCGATCCCGGGCGAGTGGAAGAATTGGAGCATGGTGAAAAAGCTGCGCGGCAAGACGCTGAACATCAAAATCAGCAATCCGAACGGCAGTGTCCACGGCATCAAAGCCGTTACCGTCAACGGGCAGAAACTGGACGGCATTTTCATCCCCGACACGGTGCTGAAAGCGGAGAATGACATACTGCTGGAAATGTAGTCACAAAAACAAGAAAACCTCCCCAACCGGGGAGGTTTTACATTGTTTCCCATTCATCCTTCAGCAAACGGTACTCCACCCGGTCTTTCATCTGTCCTTCATGCCACTGAAAAGCCTTGCGTTCCGCCTCTTTAATCAACCCGCATTTTTGCATGACGCGTTCGGATGCTTGATTTTCTTTCAGGCAACCCGTGTTGATCCGAAATACGTTATCCTCCTCAAACGCGAAGCGGAGTATTTCCCGGAGCGCTTCAGTGGTATAACCATTCCCATGGTGTTCGGGCAGGATAAAATATCCGACATGGGCAAATTTACCCAATGGGGTCAAATCTGTCACCGTGTAGCCGATTGTGCCGATAAACACGCCTGTTGCTCTGTGCTCCATCGCAAAGAAAACCTGAACCCTTTCGGGACTCTTTGCCGCGGCGATGGCCGCCTCAAGATTTTGGCGGCTTTCATCCAACGAATGCGTCATAATATCTTGTAAATAAGTCATGGTTTTCGGGTCGGACATAAGGTGATGCCAATGATCTATGTCCGTTGGCAAGGGGTCGCGGATGATGAGCCGTTCGGTTTGGAGGCGGTTCATATATGCTCCTCCAGCCATTTGACGACGCCGTCTTCCTCGTTCGTTCCGCAGATATAGTCGGCGGCGGCCTTCACTTCGTCCCTCGCGTTGGCGACCGCCACTTTAACGTCGCAGGCGGCGAACATCGGAAGGTCGTTGAGGTTGTCGCCGAAGCCGATGATGCGTGTAAAGCCATATGCTTTACGCAGATAATCGACGCCGTTTTGCTTGGACGCCTTGTCGCTGTGTATCTCCAAATACCATAAATCAGGACTGTAATTGTCCTTATACAGGAATTGACTCAAATCGGGAATCCCGGAAAGCGCGTCATGGACGGGTTGGAGTTTTTCCTGTGTGTCCAGCAGGGAGAAGTAAATGATGGCCTCGGGCGGGACGTCGGAAAAACGGTTTACCTGGTTGAATTTTTTATTGTACCGGGTCTTCCGTTCTTCTATGAAGTCGCGGAGCGGCGTATGTTCCAAAGATTCGTAATATGTATGCTGTACGGAACCCTTCATTTGGTACATAAGTCCTGTGACGCCCAGCGATTGAAAGACCGAAATGACCGACGATACAGTTTCGGCGGCCAGGGAGAGGATTTGAATGTATTCGCTGCTTAAAGGGTCATAAATCAAAACGCCGTTCATCAGCACCAGCGGGACGCTCCACTCCACGCCGGATAAAATCATGGAGGCGGAAGCGGCTGTCCGCGCCGTGGCAACGGAAAAATGCACTCCGCCGGCCATCAGCTTATTTAAGGTGCGAACGGTACCTTCGGATAGTTCGGCCTTGCCGTTCAGCAAGGTTCCGTCGAGGTCGGAGATATAGAGCGTCATGAGAAGAGCGGGAGCAATTTATCCCGCAAAGCGCGCACCATTTCGATAAATTCCGGGGTGTTATCCTGACAAAAAGAGAGGTTTTCCGCTTTTGACGCTTTTTCCAACTCAAACGCGCCGCCGGAAAGCCCCATGGCACCGATGGTGGCAAGAGCACTTTTCATGCCGTGGATGTTCACGGCAAAGTTCTTCAAATCGCGGGATTGAAGGAGGGTTTCCGCTGTGTTGCAGTTTTTTGTGATGGAATCGCAGAAATACGCCAGCGTTTCGATGTATAAATCATCGTTGCCGGAGAAGTAACTCAATCCGGCTTCTACGTTGATTTCCGCGATCGCCCGTATGTGGTCAAGCGGTGTTTGCGGCGGCGGGGGGGGCTCGGACTGTTTTTGAGGTGATTGAATGAGCTCAGGCGGCAGCCATTCTTTCAATACATCGGACAACTCGCCGGAGTTGATCGGTTTTGAAACAAATCCGTTGAACCCGTTGGCCAAGAGCATCTCTTTGACGCCGAGGATGGCGTTGGCTGTGAAAGCGATGATGATCAGTTTTTGAAAAACTCCCCCCAAAGCCCTGATTTCCGCCGTGGCCTCAATGCCGTTCATCTCCGGCATCATATGATCCATAAAGACGATGTGGTAATCCTTCTCCCGTACCATGCGGATCGCCTCTTTGCCTGATAAGGCGGTGTCGGCTTGAATGTTGTAAAGGTTCAACAAACCAACGGCAACCTTGAGGTTTATTTCGTTATCGTCCACAACAAGGATTTTCGCGCCCGGCGCGGAGAAGCCCCCGCCGCTTTTCTCTTTTTGGGTTTGCAGGATCACGTTTTCGGCATTGCCGAGAACCATCGGGACGGTTACGGTAAACACCGTACCTTCCCCATACTCGCTTTCAACCGTGATTGTGCCGCCCATCATTTCGATGAACGCCTTGCTGATCGATAAGCCCAGCCCGGTGCCGACAATGTTGCGGTTTTTCGTCTCGTCGGCCTGCGTGTACAGCTCAAACAAGCCGGAAAAATCTTCTTTGCGGATGCCCATCCCGGTATCCTGTATGGAAAAGGAGAGGGAATGATCGTTGGTGGCTGCCGTGAACTTGATAAACCCTTTTTGGGTGAATTTAACGGCATTGCCGCACAGGTTGACAAGCACCTGCCTCAGCCTGACGTCGTCTCCGAAGACGCATCCCGGAATCAAGCCTTCCTCCTTGAAGCGGAATTCAAGCCCCTTTTTCTTCGCCATGTATTGAAACATGGAGGAACAATGGCTTATAAACATGGGCAGGTTATAATCCACCGGGATCAATTCCAGTTTTCCGGCTTCTATTTTGGAAAAATCCAATATATCGTTGATGATGCCCAACAGCGCGTGGGAAGAGGTATTGATGCTATCCACATACTCCTGCTGGCGTCCGGTCAGTTCTTCCTTCATCAGGAGTTCTGCCATGCCGATGATGGCGTTCATCGGCGTTCGGATTTCGTGGGACATATTGGCCAAAAACTGGCTTTTCGCTTGGGAGGCGTCCTTTGCGGCGTCTTCCGCCGATTTATGCTCGGTGATGTCTCTGGCGAATCCCATCAATCCGATTGGCTTCCCGTGTTGGAAAAGAGGGGATTTTATCGTCTCCAAAAACCGTTTGGTTCCGTCGGGGTAGACTACCCACTCGTTAAACCTCACGGATTCCCGCGTATCCAGCACCTTTTGGTTCATTTCTATGAAATACCTGACCATCGGCGTTTCTGTGCCGAAGACCTCGTGGTCGGTCTTGCCGATAATGTCTTCTTCACGCATGGAGGAAAAGGTTTCAAAAGCGTGGTTGCAGCTCGTATACCGGAGAGAGCAATCCAAGCTGAAAATAACATCGGGAAGCATATCATACATGGCGGTGATGATCGCCGTATGCTCCGAATTGTTTTCCCGTTTATGGTTGATCAGCATTTTTTCTCATTCCTCATACCTGCAAACTCGGTTACGTCCCGTCTCCTTCGCTTTGTAAAGGGCTTGATCGGATTTGTCGATCATGTCTTGGATGCTGTCATTTTTGGTGGGGATCAATGAATAGGCACCGATGGAGAGGGTCACGGTGGTCGTCGTGCCGTCCGCACAGGGGATGATCAGGGCTTCCACCGCTTTGCGGACAAGCTCGGCGATCGTCACGGCGCCGTCTATGTCGGTATTGGGCAGCAAAATGCAGAACTCCTCACCGCCGAAACGAGCCGCGAAATCGCTTGAACGCTTCAAGACCTGTTCAAATGTTTTAGCGACCGTCTGCAGAACGACGTCTCCTTGCAGATGCCCGTAAGTATCATTATAAACCTTAAATTTATCAATGTCCATCATTAAAAAACCGAGCGGCATCTGTTCGCGGATGGCCAAACCCCAATCCATGACCATTTGCTGGTCGAGGCTCCTCCGGTTGGGAATCTGCGTCAGCTGATCGAGCTTGCTCAGCTGCTCGATGGTGCGGATCTGATTGACGATTTGTATCTGATTTTTCACCCGCAGTTTGACGATCGCGGCCGAAAAGGGTTTGCCGATATAGTCGGCGGCGTCCATCGAAAGCCCTTTTTCTTCTTCCTCTTTGCTGTCCAGACCTGTGATGAAAATAACCGGGATACGCCGTGTTGCCTCATCATTCTTTAGTTCCGAGAGGACGTCATACCCGTTCATCCCGGGCATGATGATGTCTAAGAGGATGAGGTCGGGCTTGTTTTCACGCGCCATTTCGATGGCGGTCGGCCCGTCCTTCGCCGTATAAATGGTGTAATCGGCATGGAGGATATTCAGCAGCACTTTCAAGTTGAGCTTTTCATCATCCACGATCAGGATACTGTTTTTCTCCCGCTCCATTTATCGCGCCTCCAACTCTTTTTTCAATCCGGCGAGGGTTTCGGCCGCCGGCCGGAAATCAAAGTCTTCCATCTGTTCGATGAGCGTTTCGCTTCCCTCTATGCCGCGCAGGGTGTCCGTAAATTCCAGGCATTCAGGGTTTCCGCTTGCCAGAAGGGGTTCGAGCTTGTTCAGCAGTTCCAACGCCGCGTCTTTATCCAAAATCTCCGCCGCTTCCCTTGGTTTCTGAGCGGCTTCAACCAACGGGGCAAGCTCTTGCAAAACCGCTGCCAATTCGGTTTCCAAAAGGCTTAACTGTTCTTCCTTGATCTTGTTTTCGCCGCCGGCCAGCGACTGCTCCATTTCCATGGCGATTTTTTGCAGCCCGGGTTTGCCGATCAGCGCGGCGTTGCTTTTCAGGGTATGGGTCAGCCGGTGCGCCAGCTTTATGTCGTTATCCTCAAGGGATTGTTTGATTTCGGCGAATTTCTCACGGTTTCCTTTGGCGAAGTCGATTTTCAGCTGTTGTTCAAGGCTATCCTCGCCGCTATTTTCCGAAATGACTGCGGCCGTTCCGGCCGCCCCGACCGGTTTGAGGTACCTGAGCAGACATTCCCATAGTTCCTGAGATGTAAAGGGTTTTCCCATACAGCTATCCATGCCGCTCTTGATATAATGATCCCGGTCGTTGCTCATGATGTTTGCCGTCAGCGCGATGATGGGCGATCCGGTTTTGAGCGGGAGGATCCTTTCGGCGGCTTCCAGTCCGTCCATGACCGGCATGTGCATATCCATAAAGATGATGTCAAACGGCTTTTCGCCTTTATCGATCCGGCTTTTCACCATCTCCACGCCTATTTTCCCGTTTTCGGCGATGGTCGCCTGCAAACCGACCCGTTTCAAATGTTCGCTGATGACCCGCTGGTTCATTTCGTTGTCTTCACAAACCAATATCGCCGTATCGCCGCTGAACATGGGCTTTTCGATCTCGCCGGAAGGGGGCGCGGCGGATTCGGCAGGGGCTTCCTGTGTCTCGAAGGTGATGTTGAAGCTGAAACGGCTGCCGATGCCGGGCGCGCTTTCCACCACCAGTTCGCCGCCCATCAGTTCGACGATGCTCTTGGTGATGGGGAGCCCGAGGCCGGTGCCGCCGTATTTGCGGGTGGTGCTGGTGTCGGCCTGAACAAAGGGGGTGAATATTTTTTCGATCTGTTCAGCCGTCATGCCGATACCGCTGTCGCGTATCTCAAAGTGGATCATGCAGGTTTCGCCGACCGCTTCCTTCACCGAAGCCGACATTTTGACCGAGCCGACGTGGGTAAACTTGATGGCGTTGGAGAGGATGTTGATCAAAACCTGACGCAGCCGCGTCGGGTCGCCCAGCAGTTTCCGGCCGATGACCGGTTCGGCGTAGAAATGAAGGGCAATGTTCTTCTCCAAAGCCTTGGGCGTGATGACCGTTTGGCAATGTGATAAAACTTCCCCGAGGTCGAAGGGCAGGGTTTCCAGCTCCATTTTGCCTGATTCGATCTTGGAAATATCCAGTATGTCGTTGATGATCTGCAAGAGCCAGCGGGAGTTATCCAATATGCGGACGAGGTAATCCTTCACCTGAGGCGTCAGCTCTTCGTCCATAGCCAGTTCGGAGAACCCGATGATGCTGTTCATCGGCGTTCGTATCTCGTGGCTCATGTTGGCCAAAAAGACGCTCTTCGACCGGCTGGAAGCCTCCGCTTCCACAACGGCCTGTTCGAGTTCCCGCTGAAGCCGGATCTCTTCGGTCACATCGTCGGTGCTGCCGACGACGCCGTTGATGTTCCCGCCGCCGTCTTGCATCGGCAGGGTATAGGAGTGGAAAGCATGGCCGTTGATGTCCGATATCCAATCCTGCGGCCCTTCATTGAAGGTTCTTTCTACCCCTTTGAGCATATCCGCGTGGTCTTCACGATTGGAGGACGCGAGCTTTTTGCCCAGCAGAGTATCCGGCGTGATGCCCATCTCTTTCAGGTATTGGCCGTCGTATGTGGTCACCACCCGGTCGTTGTCAACAGACCAAATGATCCCTTTGTAATTGCCGATAACGGCTTCCAGTTTGCTCAAGGTCTGACGGCGGTCTTGCGCGATGATGCCGCGCTGTATCGCGCTGACGGCCAAAAGACCCCATGAGCGGAGGGCGTTTTTCTCGGCTTCCGGGAACTCCCGATCCTGATGGATGTCGGAAAGGCTGACAAATCCCCAAAACTCACCTTTTAAGAAAAGCGGGATGGCCAAAAAGGAGCGGACGTCCTGCTGATGCAGAAAATCACGCATTTCGGCCGGCAAGGTCTCCAGCGGCCCGTTGAGGACTGCCCCCGATGCGATGATGTCTTTCCATTGAGGGAGGATGGTATCATACCGATACTCCTTCGGAGCCTCAGCCGCGACCAATTCGCCGCGCCGCCAGCGGCAAACCTGACGGAAATGGGTTTTGCCGTCGGATTTCTTAATGTTTTGCCATAGATACACACGGTCGGCGTCGATGCTGCGGCAAACCATTTCCATACTCGCGGCGTTGGTGCTTGTATAATCCAATGTGTCCGACTCCAAAAGGAGAGCCGCCGCGTCGTTCACGACACTCATCAGCGCGTGCTGTTTGTTCAAATCGGCCGTCCTGTTCTGCACCAATCCTTCCAAACGGCTGCTTTCGTTGCGGTTTCTCCTGAACATGAGGAACATAAGGAGGAGCATGAAGATAAGTGCGGTTCCGGCAATGACCAAAGGCAGCCGCGCCTGAGCCAGCTTTTCCCGTTCCTGAGCCAGCTTTGCCCTGTAATCGTAAGTCCTGCGCATCCACTGCCCGGAAATGCTCTTTGTATCAACCAAATATAACGCTTCATTGACGATGGAGCAGAGGGTGACCGCGCTTTCATGGAAGCCGAAGGTGGATTGAAACGACAGGTCAAAAACGATATTGGCCTTATAACCGGGCTGCTCGTTGTAGTTGGTTTGCTGCAGCAGCAAAACCTCGCTCGCCATGATCAGCTCTACTTCCTGATCCTTCAGCGCGTCAAATGCCTCTTGCATGGTTGTATACATTTCTTTGTGCTTGTGATCCGGGAACCAGTTTTTGAAAAGCTGGCTGTGGGCGGTTCCTTCAATCAGGCCGACCTTTTTGTGGAGAATCTCATTGATGCTGATGTTGTCGTCTTCCGTTTTGGAAAGGAGGGCGTAATGGTCGGTCAGGATGTTGGCCGAAGGCCAAATGAAGATCCCCTCGTTTTCTCTTTCTTTGGAGCGGATCAGTTCGGTGATCATCGGCACTTCTCCGCTTTTTAGTGTTTCGTACAGCTCATTCCAAGTTGATTCGGCGTCATTGGCAATGACAAATTTAAGCCCGGTGAGGTTTTCGATGCTTTTTAATATGTCAAACGCGATTCCCTGCCATTCTTCATCATGCGAGTTGTAAAAACTCATGGGATAATTATCATACTCGGCCAAAAAGAGAATGCTGCGATTGTTGTCAACGTGATCGCGTATAAAGTC
Source organism: Oscillospiraceae bacterium (assembly GCA_009782475.1). Classification (GTDB taxonomy): domain Bacteria; phylum Bacillota; class Clostridia; order Oscillospirales; family UBA929; genus UBA929. The sequence goes on from WRIZ01000014.1 coordinate 23,580, forward strand.
TTTTTCAGGCTCCGAGAGGGTCATCCAAAGTTTATGCTTGAGGTATTCCTGCTCGCCGAGGGAGTAGAGGGCGGAGAGATAGCGTCTGCTGCTGTCAAAACCAAGCAGTTTTTGCACAACTGAGATAATGGGCTTGAGTTCGGGATTTAGCGTTGTCAGGGAGACCGGCCCGTAAATCAAAGGGAAAAACTCATCGGCGATGATGTCGCCGTATTTGTCAAAAGCCGCTTCGGCGACGCCTTCGTCAAAGAAAGCGTCAATTTCTCCTCTTTCCAGCATCCGGTAGGCACTTTCATAGTCGCCTACGAAGGTGGCGTCAAAATCGTAGATAGACAGTTCCGCCACCTGATCGGCGGTGGTTGATTCATCCAAAAAAGCGTATCGGAGCTTTTGCGGCGGGATCATAGCCGCCCGTTCTGAAGCGATGTCGGCAAAAGGCTTGCTCCCGCGGATGCGCATATGCTTGACGGAACGTTCGGCGATGGTATCGGTGAACAAATAATCCAGCGCGCGCCGCTCGTCGGTTGCCGTGAGCTCGCCTGAGAAATGGATGGTATGAGACGCAAGGCCGGACATCAAGTCATCCCATTCAACGATTTCCGGGATGAACGGGATGCCGAACAGTTCGGTCAGCCAATCACAGAAAAGGGCGGTGAACCCCCTGATCTCATTGTTTTCATCCATGAAGGCCTCGGTGCTCAAGTTCATCCCGTACAAAAAATAATCATATTTTTCCAGCAGCTGATCAATGGCTTCTGTTTCCTCCGTCGTCACGCCGGGTATGGTTTTGTACCGTGAAAATTGCGGCAAATCGTCGCCGATCCGCACCGCGTCGCTAAACGCCAAAGGTATTGGTGCTAAAAGCAGGGAAGCGAGGATCAGACATATTGTCCTGCGGATCCCGCGCATTGCCATCCCCCCATCAATCATCTTCAAATGTAAATCCAAACCAGTATATCAGTTAATCAACGTTTAGACAAGTGGGTATTGCTTTTTGCTCACCGAAACAGTATAATGAACCTTGGAGGCTGGGAGCCTGTATTCAGTTTCGGAGAGGGGGGCGGATGAGATGAGCCGGAAAACAGGGATCATTGTGATTCTGGGTTTCTTATTGTTCATCCCGCTGCCTGGATGCGGAACCGATGCGCTGCCCTCCGATCCTGACGTACTCCCGATTGATTCGGGCTTTCAAAGCCCGGCACCGCCAACGGCAGAGCCGTCCATACCCGACCCGTCGCAGCCCGAGGTTTCCGGCCAGGAGCCCGAAACGCCGCCGCCGAGCGATGAGCCGCCTGTAGAAACACCGTCTCCAATAGATTCCCCCGCGCCGGACAGCCCGCCGCCGGACGAGTCGCCGACGCCGGATGTGCCGGTGTCTGCGCCGGAGCAAGTGTCTCCGTCTGTAACACCCGTTGTGACGAACCCGTCTTCGCCGACGCCGGATGCTGCGTCCCCGTCTCCGACGCAGCAAGCCGCCTCCCCCTCGCCGTCCCCATCTCCGCTGCCTTCACCGTCGCCTTCCCCGACGCCGGAGGAAAAGAAACTCAACCCTCGAAAAGCCTATACCATTCCTATGCCTGCTCAGCCCGGAACCGCTGCGGAGGAAAATGAGAAGGCGGTTATCGATTACTCCAACACCAAAGACGGATATGTATGTGTAAAGTATACGGCCGAGACCACCAACGCCCTGAAAGTTCAAATCACGCCGCCCAAAGGGAGCGTTTACAATTATAACATCGAACCCGACGGGAAATATGAAACATTCCCGCTGAGCGAAGGCAACGGAAGCTATACCATCGGCCTGTACGAGCAGGTTGAGGGCAACAAATACGCGACCGTCGCGGCGGTGACGGTGGACGTCAGTTTGTCCGACCAGTTCGCGCCCTTCCTCCGCCCCAACCAATTTGTTAACTACAGCAAAGACAGTCAGGCGACAAAAAAAGCCGCCGAACTGATCAAATACTCCCAAAACCTAGTAGAGGAAATAGGGGAGATATACACCTATATCACCGGCCATATCACCTACGACAAAGCGAAGGCCTCCAACGTCAAAAGCGGATACCTGCCCAGCGTGGACGCGACGCTCAGGGACGGCAAGGGCATCTGCTTCGATTATGCCGCGTTGATGACGGCCATGCTGCGCAGCCAGGGCATCCCCTGCAAGCTGGTGATCGGGGAAGCCAAGGACGCCAAAGGCAATGACGTCCCCAGTCACGCTTGGATCAGCGCGTATTCAAAAGACACCGGCTGGATCGACGACGTTATCCAGTTCGACGGCAAAAGCTGGAAACTGATGGATCCCACCTACGGAGCTTCGGCCAACAGCAAAGACCTGGAAAAAATGACCACCGACGGAAAATCATACAGACCTAAATTTACCCGCTAAAATACGAACGGCAAGGGAGCGTTGTTATGAAAAAGTACCGGGGCTTGGCAAATACATACCTCTCGGTCTTCTGCATGGAGCTGTCGATGATCATGCAGTCGGGCATCTCCATCGCGGAGGGGGTCTATTTGCTGCTGGATGAAGAGACAGACGCGGACGGGAAGCGGGTATTGAAAAGCCTGCTCGACCCGTTGGAGGACGGGCTGCCCCTTTCAGCCGCCTTGAAGAAATCGCCCTATTTCCCCAAGTACATGGTCAATATGGCCGAGGTGGGCGAGAAGACGGGACGGCTTTCCGAGACATTGAAGAGCCTTTCCGTTCATTACGAGCGGATGGATCGCGTGGCGGTGGCCGTTAAAAACGCCATCCTCTACCCGGGAATCCTGCTTCTGATGATGATGGCGGTGGTTTTGATTTTGATCATCGGCGTCCTGCCGATTTTCAGCGACGTCTTTGAACGGCTGGGCAGTAATATGTCGACGCTGGCTTCCAACCTGATGCGTTTCGGGGAATGGCTGAGCGGTGCGTCGGTCGTTTTTGCCGCTATATTCGGTTTGATTTTCATTATCGCGCTTGCCCTTTGGGTTTTCCCCAAGTTTCGCGGCGGCGCGCGGAAACTGCTCGGCAAGGTATGGGGAAACCGCGGGCTGATGAGGGAAACGGCGTCGGCGCGTTTCATCTCGGCCATGTCGCTTGCTTTGGCGAGCGGTCTTGACACGCAGGAAGCGGTGACCATGGCGGCGGCCGTCAGCGGCGGAACCAAAGCGGCCAATCAAAAATACGACGCCTGTATGGAGCATCTTCAGGCTGGTCATACCCTTCCCGACGCCATGCGCCACGCCGGGATCATTTCGGTGCGCGACAGCCGGTTTTTATCGCTCGGCGCGACCAGCGGCATGGCCGACGCGGCGATGGCCGACATAGCCCGCAGGGCGGAAAACAACGTGCAGGATCACATCGAAAACGTCGTCGGGCGGATCGAACCGACCTTGATCATCATCACTTCGCTCATCGTAGGCGTTGTCCTTCTTTCGGTCATGCTGCCCTTGATGGGGATCATGACGTCGCTCGGTTGACGGCATGAAAAAGCGGACGGTTTTCAAAAAAGGGCCTGTGGCGGTGATGAAAGAGGCATTCGGGATGCTTCTCTTTACCATATTGGTCGGCGTGATGATCGTGATCGGGCTGGTGCAGGCCGAAGCCTCCAGCCGTGCCGAAGGACTCCGCCTGTTGGAGGAAAGCGTCAAGCGCGCCGTTGTGGAGTGTTACGCGCTGGAAGGCCGTTACCCGGAGAGCATCGCGCACATCGAGCAGCGTTACGGGGTCATCATAGACCGGAGCAAATACAATGTGCACTATAGTATTTTCGCGCCCAACATCATGCCGGATATAACGGTCATTGATAAAAGGGGTGGTGAAGGATGAAGAAGGGGAGAGCCGGCACCGCCGCCGCGCTGATGATTTTCTGCGTCTTCGCCATGACGGTGTTAACCGTTTTGATGCTGGGAGCCGGTGTGTATAAAAACATCAGCGATACCGCAAAACAAGACTATGAGGAACGCGTCTGCCTTTCGTATATTTGGTCGAAAGTGAAAAACATGGACGACGCCGGAGGCTTTTACATCGCGGATTTTCAAGGACAGCCCGCTTTATGCTTTGACGAGGTGTTCGGGGATGATGTATACCGGACGGTGATCTATCACTATGAAGGCTGGCTGAGAGAGCTTTTCTTCGACGCCGTGCTGACGCTTCCTGCCGGGAGCGGGGCTCCGATCGTTCAAGTCGAATCACTGCGGTTTGAGGAATGGCCGGGCGGCTTAGTCAGTGTGATGGCCGGTTCCGATCAACTACTGCTGACCCCCAGAAGCGGAGCGATCGAGGTGACGTATGAATAACGGCCGGAGTAAGTCGGGGTTGTTCCTGATCGAGCTTCTTGTTGTCATTACCGTCTTCGCCCTCTGCGCCGCTTTCTGCGTGAGGATATTTACCTCGGCCTATTTGGCCGGGATAAAGTCCCGTGACGTCAGCCGCGCCCTCAACATCGCCAAAAGTGCCGCCGAAGCCTATAAAGTAACAGGGGATGCTGCCCGATCCGCTTCATTGGCGGCCGGTGAAGACCAGTTTACAGTATATTTTACCCCTGTGGAGGATGCGCCGGTTCCAACCTGCGTCATATCGGTGGTATTAGACGAAGAAGAGTTAGTGTCCATCACCGCCGCGTCGAGAGTGAGGGGGGAGCGGAATGGGTAAAGAAGGAATGGGCGTCGGCAGCGCGTCATTGATTTTGATCTTCGCGGTGCTCTGCCTCACTATTTTCGCGCTGATTTCTCTCACCTCGGCTGAGAATGATAAAGTGCTGACCGAAGTCAACGCCGAGCTGGTGGCGGCTTATTATGAAGCGGATACCCTTGCCGAGTATATCCTCGACGAGATTCTCTCGGCAGATGTGATTCCCGAAACGATTCGCGGAATAGACATTAAGGAAACGGTCGATTTTTTCACCGATGAATCGATTATCGCGTTCCGATGCCCGGTCACCGAGGAGAAAGAACTCTATGTCCAGCTATCCATTGATATGTTCGGCTATGCGGAAATCCTGAATTGGAAAATGCAGGATACCCAGGAGTGGAGCGACGAGGATGATAAACTGCCTGTGTGGCAAGGCTAGAAGGAGAGAACGCAATGCTAATTGATGCTGAAAACCTGCTGCGGCAATCGGTCGAGATGAGAGCGTCGGACGTCTTCATCGGCGCGGGACGCCAGCCCTTCTTTAAGATCGAGGGCGTCCTTGTGCCGCAGGGCGGCGACAGGATGTCCGCCGTTGAGGCGGAGGACTTTATCCGCTTGTTGTACGCCATGGCCAACAGGCCGATCGAGCGGTTCAAACAGTCGGGTGACGACGATTTTCCGGTCGCCGTGCCCGGCGTTGCCCGGTTCCGCGTCAACGCCTATATGCAGCGCGGCACGGCGGCGGCCATCATCCGCGTTGTGGCGTTTGAGATCCCCGATTATAAAACCATGCGCATCCCCGAAGAGGTCATGCACCTCGCCACCGAAAAACGCGGGCTGCTGCTCGTTACAGGAACAGCCGGAAGCGGCAAAACGACCACCCTTGCCTGCATCATCGACGCCATCAATCAGGCGCGCAACTGCCACATTGTCACACTGGAAGACCCGATCGAGTATCTGCAAAGGGATAAGAAGAGCCTGATCAGCCAGCGTGAGATTTCCGCCGACACAGAGTCCTATATGTCGGCACTGCGCGCCTCGCTGCGTCAGGCACCCGACATCATCCTGCTGGGTGAGATGCGCGATTTTGAAACCATCCGCACCGCCATGACGGCCGCCGAAACCGGGCATCTTGTCATTTCGACCCTGCATACCGTCGGGGCGGTGACGACCCTCGACCGCGTCATCGACGTTTTCCCGCCCGACCAGCAGCAGCAGATACGCATCCAACTCTCGATGGTGCTTGTGGCGGTGGCGTCTCAGCGGCTGATCCCCGATAAAAACGGCGGGCTGATCCCAACCTTTGAGATCATGCGCCTCAACAGTGCCATCCGCAATCTGATCCGCGAAGGCAAAACCCATCAGATCGACAGCGTCATCCAAACGTCGGCCGCCGAAGGCATGGTGAGTATGGACTCTTATATGGTCAGGCTGTTCAAGCAAGGGCTTATCACAGCCGAAACGGCACTGGAGAACGCGGTGAATGAGGAGCAGATGAAACGGCGTCTTGACGCTTCGGGGATATGAAGCGTTCCCGGCGTAAGCTATTCTCGGCTGCGCTGATTTTGGCCGGGTGCGTTTGCATCGCCGTTCTCGTGTTTATCGAGGCGCGCGATTATCCCTTTTCGCCGGGTGTGGAAGAAAAGATGTCCGACCCGCCCCCGCCGGATTTCGACGTTGTCGGGTATGAGGAGTATATCCAAGAGATGATTAATAGCCCCGCTGCGGACGGAACCCCGGCTTTTTTACCCGACCCCGGCGACCCGGCGGAAGAATCACCCGCTCCGGCACAGCCGAGATACGTTCTGCTGGGAACAATCAAAATCCCGAGGATCGATATTTCCGAAAACCTCTTTGAGGGAACGGAGAACCAAATGAGATACGGCGTCGGGCATTTGGAAGGGTCGCCGATGCCGGGGGAAAAAGGCAATGTTGTTTTGTCCGCCCACCGGGTCTCCACCGTGGGGAAATACCCTTTCCGGCATCTCGATAAAATGCAGGACGGGGACAGGATCGTCATAAAGCTGGGGGAGGAAACGTTCGCCTACGAGGTATACGACCAATTCATCGTTCACGAGACCGACCTTTGGGTGTTGAAATCGGTGAAAGAAGAGACCCATGTGCTCACCCTGGTGACTTGCGACCCGGCGGGCGGATACGGAAGACGGGAAGACCGGCTGATTGTCAGAGCCAAATTGACTGATGGTTAAAAAGGAGAGGTTACCATGAAAAAAATGATTGCAAACGGTTTGATCCTCCTCATGATGTTTGCGCTGCTGGGAGGCTGCGCCGCCAAGATTGTGGAGCTCCACCACCCCGAAAGCGTGACGTCAACCGAGTATGACGCGCAATACCATGCCGACGAGGGCGTCCTCGACGTTATGTATCTTGACGATGGGGATTTCATTGATATTGCGCCGGAAATGGTGCCTTTGGCCGCCGCGCCGGCCGTCTTTTCGATCCCCGTGCCCGAAGCCCCCGGCACCAGCGTGAAGAAAAACGATAAATCCGTAATCGACTATTCCAACGCCAAAGACGGATATATCATGGCCAAATACATCCCGAAGAGCACCAAAAACATTAAAATCATCATCAAAGGGCCGAGTGACGCGCAATACCAATACTCCTTAAAATCCGGGGATGTTTATGAAGTGTACCCCCTGTCGGACGGGAACGGAAAGTATACCGTCGGCGTATACGAGCAGGTTGACGGCTCTAAATACGCGACCGTTGTATCGGCGACGGTGGATGTCAAGCTGTCGGATGAATTCGCGCCCTTTATCCGCCCCAACCAATATGTGAACTACAACAAGGACAGCCAAACGGTTAAAAAAGCGGCGGAACTGGTGAAAGGGAAGGACACCACCCTCGATAAATTAGCCGCAGTCTATAACCACGTCATCAAAAATCTCACCTATGATAAGGAAAAAGCGAAAAACGTTAAAAGCGGCTATCTGCCCGATGTGGATGAAATCCTGAAAGCGGGGAAGGGTATATGCTTTGACTATGCCGCCGTGATGGCCGTCATGCTCCGCAGCCAGGACATCCCGACCAAACTGGTGGTGGGATATACCGGCGACGTTTACCATGCCTGGCTGACCGTATACAGCAAAGAGACCGGCTGGATCGACAGCGTTGTCCAGTTTGACGGAAAGACATGGAAACTGATGGATCCGACCTTTGCCTCAACCGGCAATCAAAGCAGCGATACCATGCAATACATCGGAGACGGCAAAAACTATACCGCCAAATTTCTGTATTAACCCATTTAGGAAGGTGACCCAATGGACGATCTGTTTCAAATAAACCAGGCCGATAATGTTGCCGTTGCCCTTAAACCCATTGTCAGCGGAACCGAAATGTTGGGGTTCAGGGTTCAGGAATCCATACTGGCCGGACATAAGGTCGCACTCAACAACATCCCCTTAGGAGGGGATGTTGTTAAGCATGGCTTTCCTATAGGGAAAGCCGCGGCGGATATTCCGGCCGGAGGGTATGTGCATACCCACAATGTGGAAACCCGCGCTGAAACGGATACGGAGTATCGATACCAACCGGCGGCGCAGTCGTCGTTTGAGAAGAAAACAGGGTCTATTTGGGGCTATATGCGGAGCGACGGCAGTTACGGCATACGCAATGAGGTTTGGATCGTCAATACGGTCGGCTGTGTCAACAAGGTGTCCGAACGCATCGCCGATGAAGCCAACAAACGGTACGCGGGGAGGGTGGACGGCATCTATGCCGTGACCCACTCGCTCGGCTGCCAGCTTGGCAGCGATTATGAAGCGACCCGCCGGATTTTGACCGGGCTGGTGCGCCATCCGAACGCCGGGGGAATCCTCGTTCTCGGGCTTGGCTGTGAAAGCAACGGCATGGAGGCGTTTCAAAAGCTCCTCGGCGATTACGATCCTGAACGCGTCAAATTTTTGGTGGCGCAGGAGCATGAGGATGAAGAAAAAGCGGCCATGGAGCTGATTGAGGGGCTTATCCTTTACGCCGGAAAGGCAAAACGCTGTGAATTTGGGCTGGATAAACTCGTGATCGGCTTGAAATGCGGCGGGAGCGACAGGTTTTCCAGCGTCACCGCCAACCCGCTGGTCGGATGTGTCGCCGATACCCTTCGGGCATACGGAGGCACGGCGATCCTGACAGAAACGCCGGAAATGTTCGGTGCCGAACAGGTATTGATGAATCGCTGCCAAACCCCCGCCCTGTTTGAAAAGACGGTCGGTTTGGCAGAAAAATACAAAGCCTATTATAACCGCTACGGGCAAGGCGTTTGTCAAAATTCGTCTCCCGGCAATGAGAGCGGGGTCACCACACAGGAGGAAAAGTCGTTAGGGTATATCCAAAAAGGGGGAAGCGGCGCGGTAACGGACGTTTTGGGGTATGGGGAACGTGCGTGCCTTCCGGGGCTGACCCTGCTGGACGCGCCTCCCGACGACCTTATATCAATGACGGCGCTTACGGCGGCAGGGGCTCATATCATCCTGTTCACCACCGGGCGGGGAACACCGGCGGGAGCCTTTGTGCCAACCATCAAAATAGCGTCCAACCCGGCTTTAGCCGCGAAAAAAGCCAAATGGATCGATTTCAACGCGGGCGCGCTGCTGGACGGGACGCCGATGGAAAAGCTGGCCGAGGATTTATGGTATTCCATCCTCACGGTCGCCGAAGGCAGGATGAATACGAAGAATGAACTCTACGGCGGCCGTGAGATCGCTATTTTGAAGACGGAATAACCTTAATACTTACCGAACTCTTCGCCGCTGGGCGTATACGATGTTTTCTCAGGCATAGAGATATTTTTTTGAGTCCTTCGTCCCGCGCCGAGCGCGACATTGCCCGGGGTCGCTGACCCCTTGAGCTTAAACTGCGCGACCAAATCCTCCAGCATAGCCGACTGCCCGCTCATCTCTTCGGAGGCCGCGGCACTCTCTTCCGCTGTCGCGCTGTTCTGCTGGACGACATTGGCCACTTGATCGATGCCTTGATTGATCTGCGCGATGCCGGCCGATTGCTCGTCGCTTGATTGCGCTATCTCTGTGACGATTTGGCTGCTCTCGTTGATGCCCTGAACGATCTCGGTCAGGCTGGCGGCGGTCTCTTCGGCGATGCGGCTCCCCAGCTCGGCCTTCTCCATTGAGTTCTCGATCATGGTACTGGTCTCTTTGGCCGCGTCGGCACTCTTGCTGGCTAGGTTGCGCACTTCCTCGGCAACGACGGCAAAGCCTTTGCCGTGCTGTCCGGCTCTGGCCGCTTCCACGGCGGCGTTGAGGGCGAGAATGTTGGTTTGGAAGGCGATGTCGTCGATGGTTTTGATGACCTTGCCGATGCTTTGGCTGGCTTGGTTGATGTCTCTGACGGCGGCGGTCATTTCGTCCATTTGGCGGCTGCCTTTTTCGGCGTTGTGTTTGATGGTGTTGGCGAGCATGGCGGCTTTTCCGGCCATTTCGGCGTTATCTTTGGTTTTTTGCGCGATTTGCGTGACTTCGGCCGACAACTGCTCCACAGACGAAGACTGCTCCGCCGAGCCTTGCGCCAAGGACTGGGAGCCGTCGGCGATTTGCTTCGCGCCTGAGGAAACCTGTACGGTAGATTGTTGGATGCCGCTAAATAAAGTATTTAGGCTGCTGACCATATGATTCAAGGATTTTCCCATCGTGTCGGCATCTGAGAGAATTTCAATCTCTGTTGTCAGGTCGCCGTTTGCCACTGTTTCAAGCTCTTGGGCGATGTGTGTTACATGCTGGATAAACGCGGCCGCGCCGTTGCTCAACTGTGCCATCTCGTCCCTTCCGCCGGAGAGTTTTTGGATTTGCGCCGCGGCTTCAGGCGTGACGGTAACGTCTCCTGTTGTGCCTGCCCTTTTCATAAATGAAGACAGTAAGATAAGCGGTTTGGAAATCATACCCGCAATGATAATGCCCAGCCCCAGCGCGATGATGACGCCGATCACGATCAAGATGATGATGATAACCGAGATAAACGTCCCCAAACTCTCCATATCCGAGACTTTTTCTTCCATCAGTTCATTGTATCTCGTCCCGATCGCGGTCAGACCTTCAATAACGACTTGAAGCTGCGGATAGACAACGTTCAAAAGCTCATACTGCGCGCCTGTCAGATCACCGGCGTCTACTTTTGCCAATACAGGAGACGCGCCTTGATGGATAAAATCATGCGGTGTGTTGACTTTATTGAGCAGGGATAATATCTGCGGGTCGGTTACATTCTTGGCGTCCTCACTTCTCAGCCATGTGCCGAGGGCGCACGCGCTTGGATCCAGCGATCCGGTGAAGGGCGATCCGTCCATCACTGTGCGGGTCAAGCCGTTTCTCCAGTTATAATGGGCGTTTAGTATTCCTGAAAATTTGGCGGACTCAATCTGAAACTCGTGCATTTCAGCCGACATTCCGGTGAGCATACTCGTAGAAATAAGCCCTGCAATGCCCAGCAACGCTCCGATAATGACCACGATGATGAACCCTCCGAGGATTTTTTTGCGAATTGACATCGAAAGTCCTCCATTTTTTTACAGTAAGGTACACCTTTTTGATTTCGTAAATCCATGCCGGAGTCTATAGCTATCTACTAGAATAACACGTAAATTGACGATATGCAATCGTTGTGTAAAAAATTACATAAATTACACTAATTATGTACAGACGGGCGATGCTAGCGGGGGGTGCTTCAACCGTTGGTTGAAAAATGCCGGCCGTTCAATTACCAAGTGATTGCCTTCCCGTTTACCATGAGATATGCTGAGAGACAAGGAGGCGATGTATAATGAATAAAACATTCGCGGACAATGTGGCGAGGCTGCGCAAAGAGCGCGGGTTTACGCAGGAAAAACTGGCCGAAGCGGTGGGGGTGAGTTTTCAGGCCGTTTCAAAATGGGAGACGGCGCAAACATATCCCGACATAGAGCTTCTGCCGCGGTTGGCCGAGTTACTGACCACCAGCGTAGATTCCCTGTTCGGGTATATCCCGGTTAAAAAAGGCGTCACCGATTACGAAAACCGTTATAACCGGGACGGCTACTACTGGGGCGTCGCGCCCAACCGGATGTGCTACGAAGTCATGCGGCTCAAGCCGCCGACGGCTCGGCTGCGTCTTTTGGACATGTGCTGCGGAGAGGGGAAAGACGCCGTTTTTTTCGCCAACAACGGCTATATCGTTTCGGCGTTCGACATTTCAGAGAAAGGGCTGGAGAAGGGGCGCAGGCTGGCGGAGCTGAATGGCTGTGAAGTCAGTTTCTTTACGGCTGATGTGCGTGATTTTATGCCGGACGATGATTTCGACGTCATCTATATATCGGGCGGTCTACAGTATTTTCAGCCGGACAGGCGGGCGGATATGATAAACGCTTATAAGAAAAAAACGACGCCCGGGGGATTGCACATGTTAAATGCCTTCGTGGACAAGCCGTTCATCCCGCGCGCGCATGACAGCGAAGACAGCGAGCGTTATTGGCGTTCGGGCGAACTCTTTTCAATGTATCACGACTGGGCGTTCCGATACACGGACGCGGAGCGGATTTTTGATTGCGGCAGCGGGGGCAAACCGCACAGGCATTGCATGGATACGCTGATTGCGGAACGATTGTAAAAAGTTTCATTAAGGCGGCGGGTTTAACCCTGCCGCCTTTGACATGGACGTCAAATCCTTTATAAACCGGTGATTCATGACGTTTTTAACAAAAAAAGACACATTTATAGAGATTTGGGGGCTATATTGCCCTTGACAATACTGCCGCGCTCGGATATAATTGCTCGTAGGGAAGGAATCCGTGAAAAACGCTTTGGGTCAAGGTTGCAATAGGGGAGTTCAGCGATGTATTCTCTATAACTGGGAGTGTTGAAATGAAAATTCGTGCAAAAATTCTCTGCGGGTTTGCGGTTATGGCCGTTATTGCAGTGGCATTGGGTATTGTTGGGTTGATAACCACATATAAATTTGATGGATTAACAACCGAATTGAAGGAGCTCCAGCACGAGAGCGTCGGCGTCTCGAAAGTGTTGAGCGCGCATTATGTGTGGCGTCAGAATCTGACCGAAGCGGTTCTGAAAGGCAGCGCGTTCACAGGCTCGCTTGATCCGAACACCTGCGCCTTGGGAACATGGCGCAACAGCGACGAAGCGAAAAATATGGACGACCCCGAACTGCTGAGTATGCTGGGGAAACTTGACGCGCCTCATGCTTTCATACATACCGAGGCGAAGAACGTCGTATCGTATATCGAAGCCGGGAATTTGGAAGCGGCAAAGATGTATTTGGAAAATACGGTTTTTCCTGAGACAGAGAAAGTCATCTCGATCCTGGCCGATATGCAGGGGCGGTTCGCGGAGATTGTTGAGATGAAAGACAATGAAAGTATTGGATTTGCCCGCTTGATGGAAATTATCAACGTCGTCCTGATCGTTGTCACCATCATTGCTTGCATCTTTTTGTCCCTCTTGATAGCGGGAATGGTCAGCAAACCGTTGACAGCCCTTTCCGCCTTTATGAGAAGAGCCGGGGATACGGGGGATATAGCCCACAGCGCGCAGGAAAGGGAAACCCTCAACCGATACGGCGTTTCCAAAGACGAGATCGGCCGGATGATCACCGACGTCGATCACTTCATGGAGCATATCACCCATATCGCCCATGAATTGGAATCCCTGGCGGACGGCGACCTGACCACGGAGATTGAAGTGATCTCCGAGAACGATACCATGGGGCGTTCGGTCAAGCATTTGGCAGACAACCTCAACAGTATTTTCAGTGAGCTCAACAGTTCCTCGGCGCAGGTCGCGGTGGGGAGCAAGCAGATCGCCGACGGCGCGCAGGCACTGGCGCAGGGTTCGACCCAGCAAGCCGCTTCGGTTGAGCAGCTTTCAGCCTCGATCAGCCAAATCGCGCAGCAAACACAGGAAACGACCGATAAAGCGGGCCGCGCCGCCGGTCTGTCGGCGTCGATCAAAGAAACGGCCGAGCAGGGCAGCCGCAAGATGGATGAAATGATCAACGCGGTCAAAGATATAGATCAAGCCAGTCAGAGTATCAACAGGGTGATCAAGGTCATCGACGACATCGCCTTCCAAACCAACATCTTAGCCTTAAACGCCGCCGTGGAAGCGGCGCGCGCCGGTCAGCACGGCAAAGGGTTTGCCGTTGTGGCCGAAGAAGTACGAAATTTGGCCAGCAAGAGCGCGGAAGCGGCGCACGATACCGGAAGCCTGATCGCCAACTCCATTGAAAAAGCCGAGCTGGGGAACCGCATTGCCCACGATACGGCGCAAAGCCTTGAGAAGATCGTCAGCGGCATCAATGAGAGCGCGCAGATCGTTTATGACATAGCGCAGTCCTCCGAACAGCAGACCATCGGAATCAAGCAGATCAATACCGGCATTGACCAAGTGGCGCAAGTCGTACAGGCCAACAGCGCGACAGCCGAGGAAAGCGCGGCGTCGTCCGAGGAAATGAGCGGTCAGGCCAATATGCTGGAGGAAATGGTTGCGCAATTCAAGCTCAGGGGAAATCAGCAGCATGTACGGAGCGGCTTGCCCGCCCCCTCAAAAACCGCGGGAAAGCAAATCATGATGCCGGAGATAGCCAGCTATGCACCCGCGCAGACCGGAGATTACGGAAAATATTAGTTTGTGATAGAGGGGGCTAAGAAAGGTGCGGAAAAATGAGGGCAAAGCGTATTGCTACAGGGTCAAAGGATTGTTTGTCCCGTATCAGACGCCGGCGAATATAGAACAGTGTATTGATCATTATATCAACACGATCGAACAGCATACCGAGCGTTTGGACGATTGCTTCAGCCGGGGAGACACCGGCGGGTTTATCCATACCTTGCAAGCGGTTCAAGTGTTGCTGCAGGATGTATACGCAAAGCAGTGTATATCCTATATCAACGCGCTGCTTGACGCGGCGCGGACACGCGGGATGGAGCACAGCCGGCGTCTGCTGCAGCAAGCCATCGCGGATTTGCTGCTGCTTTCCATTGACATGCAAAAAGCACAGATGATCGGCACATCCCATGCCCTAAAATACAGAAAAGTGGAGAAAAATGAGGAGATTGCCCGCGGGTTTTCGGCTCTCAAGCGGATGATCACCGTCCGGGACTATGAGAAGGCGTTGAATTTGGCCGAGGATATGGAGGACATGGACGGAGCTTTCCGTACAATGATTATCATGCTCAAATCCCGCCAATACGACAGAGCCGGCGAACTGGCGGACACCATGGAAAAAGAACACATCGGGCATATCCAGCAGCAGAGCGGCGCCAAATCGCAGAAGACGGTCATGGCTGTGGACGACAGGCCGGATACCCTGTCCAACGTGAACGCCGCGTTAAGGGGGCATTATAAGGTGCTTGGCGCGCCCGGCGGAAAGATGGCTTTGGAAATCATGGAGAGGCAAAATGTGGATCTCTTCATCCTTGACATAGAAATGCCCGAAATGGACGGATTCGAGCTGGCGGAACGGATACGGGCGGACAGGGTTTACGCCGAAACACCGATCGTATTTCTCACGGGGAATGCTTCTAAGGAGAATATCACCAAAGGGATCAGCCTCGGGATCAGCGACTTTATCGTCAAACCCTCCAATCACGTAAATCTGCTCGTTAAAGCCCGTACTTACATGGACGATCAGCAATAAGGACGGAGAGGACTATGCCGAAGGATGCCATAAACCAGCTTAAAAAAAGCCATCAAGCCAATATGGTCAATGCGTTAAACAAAGCCGTCGAGTCCCTTGACATTACGACAAGGATACTTGACGGCGTTAATGCGATGATCTATGTGACCGTGCCGGAAACCGGTGATATATTGTTTGTCAACGAGGCCATGAGGCGCGGCTTCAATATAGAAGGAGATGTGACCGGACAGCCTTGTTATAAGGTATTTCAGGAAGGAATGGACGGCATATGCGATTTTTGCCCCTGCCATCAGCTTAACAAAGAACCGGGCAAAACGGTCATATGGGAAGACAGCAACCCTGCAACCAACCGTATTTATCGGAGAACCGACCGTTATATTGACTGGCCGGACGGCTCAAAAGCCCATGTCCAATATGTCGTTGATATAACCGATGAAAAGCGGATGGAGAGGGATATAGAAAAAGCCTTTCACGAATCAAGCCATGCGCTTGACGTCATGACAAGCATCTTGAATAAATCGGAAGTCATGATTTATGTCACCGATATACATACCGACAAGATCTTGTTTGCCACCGACAGCATGAAGCGGCATTACAATATCTGTGAAGACGTGATCGGGCAGCATTGCTATGAAGTCTTCAATGAAGGATTGAAGAAAAGGTGCGATTGGTGTCCGTGCCATCAGCTTGATGTTAACCCTGACCAAGCGGTTACATGGCAGGAATACAGCCCCATGACAAAATGCCATTATCAAAATGTCGACCGTTACGTTGATTGGCCGGGCGGTCAGAAAGTACATATACAATACAGCACGGACATAACCGACCTTAGAGAGACGCAAGACGTATTGATGCAAAAAGAACAGCTGTTGGACGACTTGAACCAAACAGCCATATCGTTCCTATCGCAGCGCAATAATGACATTGAAGAAATGCTGACGATAGGTATTATGCCTGTTGTCAATAGGATCGGCATTGATAAACTGATCATATGGCGTAAGTTTGAAGATCAAAAAAGACTGCGTATAGCGCAAGTCTTCCGTTGGAGCAGAAGGATGGGGGGGACGACCCAGTCGTTCAATAAGCTGGCGGATTATGTATTTTCAAAAAGAGCCAAAGAATGGGAAGCGTTTTTCATTGAAAACAGGACGGTAAACAACCCCGTACGGGCTTTACCCCTGGATGACGTAGCCTGCGATTTCGGCAAGCTCGGCGTTTTGTCGGCGTTTGCCACCCCTATTTTAATTGACAAAGAATTATGGGGATTTGCCCTGTTTGGGGACAGCAAACAGGAAAGAACGTTTCATTCGGACTTCGCCGAGACGATGGTATCGGCGGCATTCTTATATGCCAATGCCATTATCCGCGCGGACTTAGAACAGAATGTGCATGAAGCGGAGGAACGCGTCAGGCTGATGCTGGACACCTCTCCGAGGTGCTGCATGATATGGGACAGGAATCTGCGTCTGATCGAGTGCAATGATGCCTGCATCAGGTTGTTTGACGTAGAAAGCAAACAGGAGTTTATGGACAGGTTTTATGAGTTTTCGCCTGTGCGGCAGCCCGACGGACGGTTTTCAAAGAAAAAAACGGAGAATTATGTCAACCGGGTTTTTATGGGGGAACGCTTTGTTTTTGAATGGATGCACCAAAAGCTTGACGGCACACCGATCCCCTCCGAGGTAACGCTCATCCGCGTCCCTTATAAAGATGATTTTATCGTGATAGGATATGTGCAGGATCAGCGTGAGCATCAAAAGATGATAGGCGAGATAGAGCGTCAAGGGGAACTGCTGAATGTAGCCAATCAAATAGCCGGGGTTCTGCTGCAATCGGAAATGGGTGATTTTCGGAATGAGCTCGTTTCCTGCTTGGGAATGATCGGGAGAGCCGTCGGCGCCGACCGTTCCAGCATATGGATAAACCATACCAAGGAAAAGCGGCTGTATTCAACGAAGAGCTTTGAATGGGCAGAAGGCGTCGATTCCAAAATCAATACGGAGCTGACAACGGAGGTATCGTTTGACGACGATATGCCGGGCTGGGAGGACGCGCTTTCAAACAGGGAATGTATCAACGGGTTTGTCAGGGATATGCCGTCGGTTACGCAAAAACAGCTGTTGCCTCAGGGGATTGTTTCCGTTTGCGTGGCGCCGATATTTTTAAGCGGCGAGTTTTGGGGGTTTATCGGGATCAGCCATTGCCGCGAGAGGCGGCTGTTCGATCAAACCGAAATGGACATATTGCGCTCCTGCGGATTGATGATTGCCAATACAATGCAGCGGCATAACCTGATTCAAGAAATGCTGCTTGGTTCAAAACGGGAGCAAAAGCTGGAAATCCAAAAGCAGGCGGCACAGGCGGCGAATGAAGCGAAATCGCAGTTTTTAGCGAATATGTCCCATGAAATCCGCACGCCGATGAATGCCATCATCGGCATGAGCGATCTGCTGCTTACAGAAAAATTAAATGCGCGGCAGTACCGTTACGCGGAGGATATACGCGTTTCGGGGCTGTCGCTGCTTGAAATTATCAATGATATATTGGATATTTCAAAAATACAAGCCGCCAAATTAAGTCTGGTGCCTGTACATTACAACATCAAATCGCTGATCGGGCATATCAGCTCCATGATCCTTTTCCTGATCAAGGATAAAAACAAAAACCTGGAATTTCGTATAGATATAGACAAAGAGCTGCCCGAATGCCTGTACGGGGACGACGTGCGCCTGCGGCAGATATTGCTGAACCTGCTGAGTAACGCCGTTAAGTATACAGCCGAAGGGAGCATTACGCTCAAAATCGGTATTAACGGGACGGATATGCTGATTTCCGTGACCGATACAGGCTTAGGAATCCCCTCCAAAGACCTGCCGACATTGTTTGACGCTTTTGAGCAAGCCGATACGGAAAAAAACAGGTACCAGCAAGGCACCGGGCTGGGTCTGACCATATCGAAATCATTGACCGAGCTGATGGGCGGGCATATCACCGTGGAAAGCGAATACGGCAAAGGGTCGGTCTTCCGTCTGTCCCTGCCGTTGATCAAGGGCAAAAAGGAATTGATCAAGGTTGACAGTTCCGCCGCTGAGATCGTATACGCGCCGAAAGCGGAGGTCTTGGTGGTTGACGATAGGGAAACAAACCTGAGCGTCATAAGCGGGATACTGTTTTTATCCCATATACAAGCGGATAAAGCCATTTCAGGAGCCATCGCTGTTGAAATGGCGAAGGATAAGCAATATGACCTCATCTTTATGGATCACATGATGCCGGAGATGGACGGCTTGGAAACGACGAAGGTTCTCAGGGATATGGGCGTTAAAATACCGATTGTCGCGCTTACGGCCAACGCCATTTCGGGGGCGAGAGAAATGCTTCTGGCCTCGGGGCTGGATGATTTCCTCTCCAAACCGATCGACAAATCCGAGCTGTACCGTGTGTTGAGGAAATGGATACCTGCGGATAAAATCACCGAAGAGCCGCTGCGCCGTGAGATCAAAACAGAGGATCAAAACGAAAAAGGTTTTTGGGATAAACTTCACCGTATCAACGGGCTTTCAACCGACGTCGGACTGGACAGCGCGTCCGGCCAGCTCAATGTGTATAAGAACACCTTAGAAATATGCCTCCGGGAACTGCAAAAAAGCGCGGAGTATTTGGGCAAAGCCCTAGATGATAAAGATATGCGCGGTTTTCGCATTGATGTGCATGGCTGCAAAGGTTCGCTATCGCTCGTAGGCGCGACGGACTTGGCCGGTCAGGCGTTGAAACTTGAAAACGCGTCCCGCAATGATGATTGCAGGTACTGCACAGAACATCTTCCGGCGTTTTTGAACGGGTTGGCCGATTTTATCGCTCAACTGCAAGACGCGTTTTCGGAATTGGCCGGGGAACAAATCCCCCTCCCTCCCGAACTTCCGCCCGTTCTCAAGCATCTGTCCGCCGCTATGGACAAAAAAGATTTCACGGCACTGTTTGAAGAGCTTGACCTGCTGGACGCATTGGAAATACCGGGAAATCTTCAGGAAGAGATCAATAATCTGAAGGAAGCGGCGTGTATGATGAACTACGAACACGCCCAAAGCATCATTGCGCGGCTGCTCCCTAATTGATTTCGATGCCGAATATCCGCTGACCCCGTGTGCCGACCACCAGTTTATTGCCCCAAACCGCGGGGGAGGCTTCCACATTCGAGCCGACGCTGATGGTATCCAAGACCTCCCCGGTCGTCCCGCGTATCAAATACATCAATCCGGCCGAATCGGCGACGACAATGTATCCGGTTCCGTCTTCGGTATATATATCCACCGGGGAGCTATAGCCGTAATGCGGCATGAAGTTTTCCCAAACGGTTTCCCCGGTTTGCTTATCCAAACAAACCAGCACGCCGCGGCCTTTGTAGGCGTTGGTCAATTTTCCGACCCAAAAGAACACATAGTCCTCCATATCCCCTCTGCCGGATATGGGGGTGGACATCAAGCCCCCGGGGATACCGGGGTCTTTGTTGCAGTTATAGGAGCGTTCCCACAGGAGTTCGCCGTTTTCGGCATTGAGCTTGCGGAGATAGGCGGGGCTTCCGGCGTCCCGCCACTTGACCGAGCAGCCGGTGTATAAAGCGAGCATCCCGTTCTCTTCTTCCCAATCCAGCACAACGGTGCTGTCGCAGTTTTCCGTTGTATCCCGCATCCAAACGGCCTGCATGGTTGTCAGATCGATGCAATAAACGATGCCGCTGTTGTCGGAAGCGAAGAGATAATGCCCGAACGCGGCAACCGAACCTTCCACCCCTTGCTCGTTGGTGATGGTGGAGGTGTTGCGGTGGCGGACGACGTCCGGGTCGATGGAAATCGTTCCGGCGGCGCGGTCGAAGTTGGTATTCAGCTTTACACTATATAGGACGCCGTTTTCACCCCACAGGTAGAAACGGTCATTCGGAATGTCAAAAATCGGATTGGAATCAAAGGCCGCCCATGTTCGGTGGGCGAAGCGGTCTCTGCCGTTGATGAAATAGAGCTCCTTGCCGTCGATCAATGAATAGATGTAGTACCCGAAACGGCTCCCCGCGACAAGGTCGCCCTGCCCGATGTAGAGCAGCGGAAACCCGCGCGGGTCAATGCTGATACCGCCTTTGATCGGTTCGCCGAAATGGATACGCTCCCGTGTGGGTTCGCCGTCTTCCAAATCGAAGAAGTAGACGTAGCCGTCCAGCGCGCCCTGAATGACTTCGATTAACCCTGCTTTATCCTTCTTTTCCGGCAGCAGGTTCATCTGCTGCTGAACGTCATAGTCCCATTGAACGACGGCGGGCTGACCCGACCAGCCGACGCCCGTCCAGCGGCCGAGTATACCGACGTTGATGCGGTACAGTTCGGTCAGCGTTTCTTCCTTGACGTCCGCCGACCCCCACGCGGGTTGGTTGCGGAAGTTGCTGCCCCGGAAGGTCGTGACGCCCGGCAACGCGGCGTAATCCTCCGGCCAAGTGAACAGGATGTGTTCGGTGTTCAGGTATTCGGAGACCGTTTCGCCGTTCACCTGAATATGGCGGTCGTATTTGTATTTGGCGGGGTCGGTATCCTCTATATAATAAGGATGAAAGAGTTCCCGCGGCGGAGCCGCCGGTTCGGGCGAGGGTTCGGGGGAAGGCTCGGGAGGCACGGACGGCTCCGAAGAAGGCTGCTGTTCATGAGACGGGGAGGGACTATCGGAAGCGGACGGAGAGGGTTCCGGCGGATCGTCCGGGGAAGGGGAGACGGGCGCGCAAGCGGACAATATCATCATTACGGCGATGAATATGACAAAATGTTTCAACGGGGAAACCTCCTGTTTGCAAGACTTTGACAGTTATGGAACAAGCCCAGTATATCAGGCAAAAAAAGACAAGGCAATATTTATGAAAAAAAGGGTTGACATTGTTTCCAAATTGTAATATAATTGTTACCAATAGGAAATACATAAAGTAAAGAGGTTGAAGTATGCGATTTACATTCCCGAAATTCAAACGCCGCCGCAACAGCAGAAGGATGTCGGTTTGGTTCGGAAGACGTTTTGGCATCATGGCCGTTTTAGCATTGGTACTTATCGGAGTCAGCGTCTATGCCTTATCGGTTGACAGCAGCCACGAGCAGCCCGCAGAGATCGATGAACCCGGAGAAGCCTTCCTGCAAGAAAACGGAGACGGTCAGGAACTTCCCATAGTC
Source organism: Oscillospiraceae bacterium (assembly GCA_009782475.1). Classification (GTDB taxonomy): domain Bacteria; phylum Bacillota; class Clostridia; order Oscillospirales; family UBA929; genus UBA929. Next base: position 45,051 of record WRIZ01000014.1, read on the forward strand.
ATCATCGAAGAACCGGTTGTCGCGCTAAGCGAATATATGGATAGCAGCGATACAGACATTGATGACACAGGAGACATTACAGGCGGCGCAGACGCGGAAGAAGAGGATTACCTGTCTGAGATTCAATTTGAGCAGGAATTTGAAGACGAGGAACTGGGCGTTTGGGTCGATCAACCCGGATTCATCAACGTTAGCGGCGGGGTGCGCCTGCGCGAAGAGAGCAACACCGACTCTAAAATATTGGATACCTTGAGCAAGGGAACAGCTTTGACCGTGACGGGAGCCGAACACGATTGGGTCGCGGTGACCTATAACGGCAAAGAGGGCTTTATCTTAGGGATTTATGTGACCATCGGCAGCGAGGCTTCCATATCCGCTCAAGAACAAGCGGCGCAATCCAAAGACGCTTCAGACGGAAACGGTCAACCCGGTTACATCAACGTCAGCGGCGGTGTCCGTCTGCGCGAGGAGAGCAATACCAGCTCAGCCATTTTGGCGACGATGAGCGAGGGGACGGCACTCAACGTGTTAAAAGCGGCGGCGGACGATAACGATTGGGCGAAGGTGACATACGGCGGCAAGAGCGGGTATGTCTTGGGCAAATATGTCTCCCTCGGCGTTTATGTAAAACCGGCCGCCCCCGAAGCCAAAGAACCCGTTCCGATCGTGCATGAACCGTGGACGCTGGAAGAAGGAGAAACGGCGGAAGGATATGTCAATGTTAGCGGCGGCGTCCGCCTGCGCGCGGAGAGCAATACCGATTCGGAGATTTTGGACACGCTGAAAAAGGGAACGGCGTTTACCGTCATAGGACTGGAGAACGATTGGGCTAAGGTGAACTATAGCGGCACAGAAGGATACATCCTTGCCGAATATGTGTCGCTCGGAGAATATACGCAGGTCATTGAACTGGTGGACTGGTGGGAAGAGGGCAAGAGCCTGATGAAACCCGGAACCATTTGCAAAGTGACCGATGTAGCGACCGGGATCAGCTACAATATCAAGGTTATGTCGGTTCGCAACCATGCCGACGTCGAGCCTCTGACAGCGGAAGACACAGCCAATATGCTGAAAATTCGCAACGGCACTTGGTCGTATTCCCCCAAAGCCGCCATCTTGGAAGTGAACGGAAGGACGATCGCTGTTTCCACCAACGCGATACCGCACAGCGTACAAACCATCAAAGGCAACAACTTCAACGGCCATTTCTGCGTACACTTTCTCAACAGCCGCAACCATTACAACGATAAAATCGACGAAGGGCATCAAAAGCAAATCAAGATTGCTTACAACTCATAAACCGAAACGTTTATAAAGAAGAAGCAGGCTGTAATGGTCTGCTTTTGCGTGGCTCAGTCCTCCTCTTGTTGAGCAACGGCGACCTCGTTGCCGTCAGGGTCAAGGAACCAAAAGGAATACGCGCCCCACGGTCTCTTTGTGGGCGGCGAGGTTACGTTTATGTTTGGAATGTCCCGCAGAAGCCGTTCGTACAGCGCGTCAATATCCGCGTCAAAGCATTGTATGCTGATATTTTTCTCCGACGTTACCTTTATACCGCCTGGATCATAAACGGCGAAATTGCCAAATCCGTAATGGCCGCCCTCGGCAAACGGCTCCTTTTGAAAAACGGTTTTGTAAAACTCCGCGAGACGCGGCGCGTTGTCAGTCTTAATACATATTCCGCCAAACTTCATGTTTTTGCTCCTTGATAAACTCGTCTTTCATCAATCGCAATTAGAGTACATGAAATTACAACAAAACCCCTTCTTTGTAACAAGCAACAAGATATTCTTTGCTTGACCAGTACAGGTTGTTTTTTGTATCAGCTAATATTGGCGGTAAAAATGATGTGTAATAGTTGTATACCCCCTGTATGTGATTATCGCCGTACACATCATATATTACCCGAGCCGCGCTCTTTGCCATTTTACTAAATGATGGATTTTTACGTTCATCGGGCAAATCTTGAAATAATGGTGGTTCGGGCAAACCAAGTTCGCCCGCCAGTTCTCCGATAACTTTATCGGGGTTTTCACAATGGTATGCGTCGGCGTAATTATAATAGTGCAGCAACCTGTCTGTGCCTATTATTTCTGCCAATTCTTTGTGCAACAAGCAGGTTGACCTATGAAGGCGTTCCAGTAACCAGCACAAATAAAACATTTTATCATATTCCTTGCTACGCACGGACAACCACCACCTCTGAAAGATACTGTAATGTTTGTAATGCCTTTACACTATGAAAACTTATTTGATGCGTGGGCTTGGTAAATTTTATCAGTTCCCAAAAAGCGGCACGGGTTATAACCCCCGCAATAAAATCGTCAATTTCATTCCATATTTTATCGTCTGCCATCGGACCTTCTACAATATCATAATCGTGTGTATCTCCGCGGCGGCAGGCAACAACGAAATCTAACCATTCATCATCTTCGATAAACTTCTTAAAAAACAGTTC
>WRIZ01000015.1 GCA_009782475.1 Oscillospiraceae bacterium
CTACTCAACCCCGGAGCCTGACCGCCGGCGCCGGGGGGCGGGAATGTAAACGACGGTATCCGCCCGGAGAAAGTTACGCGGAGATGTTTTCGGACGTGGGTTCAACTCCCACCGCCTCCACCAGGTATATTCTCGACGCGAAGTCGGGGATAACGGGTAAAAACAGGTCGTTTTGCGAATAAAATGGCCTGTTTTTACAAGATAATGTATTATTGATATGGAGGCACATAAGATGCCAAAAGGAGATCAATCTGCTATGGATGGATAAATGCCGGATATACGGTAAAGATTGATGACTTTAAGGCTCAAATCGTTACCTTTACGAAGATGAATTGAAAGCGAGATGACGCCGTGCGAATCTATTTTGAGACGACTGTATTCAACCGGTACTTTGAAGATGGGCGCGAATATAGCACGGAGACAAAACGTCTCTTTGACATGATTCCATCAAGGGATATTGAGGCATTTACTTCCGCCGCCGTTCTTGAAGAAATCAATAACGCTCCCGAATCAAAGCGAAGACAAATGCTGGATTTGATAAAGCGGTTTCATATGACGGTTTTAGAGGTTGATCAACCTGCCTACGACTTAGCCGATATATATGTTGAAATGGGGATTATCCCGGCGAGATACCGATTGGACGGCGTTCACATTGCAATGGCGGCAGTCAATGATTTGGATTGTATCGTCAGCTTGAATTTCCATCACATCAATAAACTGAAAACAAAGACCGCAACAGAAATCATCAATCGTATGAAAGGCTACACGAATCCATATATTTGCACTCCCATGGAGGTGACTGTTAATGAAAAAGGACTTTGAGCATCAGCTTGACGAAATTCGCGTCGGCTTGCATGAGCGTACAAAGGACATGACGAACAGCGACGCCGTCCGTGTCACAAATGAGAACGCTAAAAAGATTGCGGAACAATATGGAATTGTACTCACCAAAGGCGCGACGGATACCCCTGACAAGAGGGTTAGCAATTTATGATTACGTGCAACACAACGACCCGCCTCCACCATGACTTATAAAACCTAGAAATAGCAAGGGTTTTGCGTGATAAGAAAACGGTTTGCACGATTCTTACACGATTTTTCGGAAATAACAGGCTTGACCTTGCAGAAAGGCGGCACACCAAACGGTGCGCCGCTTTTTCTATGGATCATGCCCGCGAGGGACTACTGCAAGACTGCTCTGACTAAATCCCCCACTCTGATTTTTTTAGATTGAGCATTCAACCCCCCTGATATTTCCTCCGCATTGATAGGTAAATCCTTGCTTTTCATTCCTGAACCAAAATCAAGAGCTGTTGCTGCCAAAGCAAGAGAGGAACGAGGCTCTTTAATGACGTTTTCACAAATACACATATTCGGATATAGTGTTACCACTTCTACTAAAGCCTTGATATAGTCAAGAGTCCCCAATTTTTGCTTCGTTATGGGGTCAATAACTTCTTCGCCTGTTTCATAGATTTCTAAAATGTCACCTTTTGATAGTTGTTCATTCCCAGCGTTAACAACAATCTTGTCTTTCATAAAATCTAGTTTTTATGAGAGTATCGATTCTTTCCAGCGGAATAACGGAGTGAAATGTTTCCGCCCTGACCACAGTGTGTAGCCAACTAGAAGAGTATCATCCGCATCCCCTACCAAATAATGCTTGACAGTTGTAGTATGTATTGGTTACAATAGCAAAGGCAGGTCAATGAACCCATTGCGCTTGCCGAAGGAATATTTAGGAGGAGAAAAAATGAACAGGAAGATCAGAGCCTTGCTTGTCGTGATGGTAGCCGTGTTGATGACATTAAGCCTCGCCGCGTGCGGCGGCGGCGATGCGTCTACCAGCCCCGAAGCCAGCCCCAGCGTGGAACCCACTCCTAGTGTAGAACCCAGTGCCGACCCGAGTGTTGAACCCAGCGAGGAGCCAAGCACCGAACCCAGCGAGGAACCCAGTGCCGAGCCCAGCGACGTCGACTTGTCGAATGTCCCCCACGTGCCGTATGCGGAGACCCCGCCTGTATTGGGAGAAAACGATGCGATTTGGGACACTGCCCTTGAACTCGACATCAACAACCACAAGACCAGCAACACCTCGACCACAGGTAAAGCCAAAGTCTTGTGGGATGACGAATTCCTGTATGTCCGCGTGGTTGTGACAGATGATTCCGTATTCTCAGGAGATAGCGGCAGCGCATGGCTGAACGACAGCGTAGAGTTCTTCTTCGGCGCGGGAAGCGGCGGGGCAAACCAATACCGCGTCAGCGCGGCCAATCAGTTGTCAGGACAGACCGTCAGCGACTCTTGGGCCAGCGTTGAGGCTCCCGGCTATATCGTGGAAGCCAAGCTCGCCAAAAAAACCCTTACCTTTGCGGACGGCGAACTTCTTACCTTTGAAGTTCAGATCAACGACTCCACTTCCGCTGGGGGCGACCGTGACAGTGCCGGGAACGTGATTTCTTGGAAGAGTGCTCCTGATACCGCCTACGGCGGTTCTGCCGACTTTACAGACAGCCTTGTATTGAGCAAGTAAGCAACCTCTCATTTACTTTTCGCAGTGTAAAAAAGACTGTACGTCCGGCGGAGCCGGAGGTACAGTCTTTTTGCTCCATTGACAACGCCTGTGACGTATGATAAAATAACAGATGGTGATTGCTCATGAAGTCTCAACTCGACGAAATGTATACTTCAACGGTTCCTCTTCGAGGAAAAATGTTAATCTTCATCTCCAGCTGCCTGTTAATCATCGTTAGTCTATTTACAGTCTTTTTATCGGGCATCGGATCGCTGGGAGGAATAGGGCATCCGTTACATGCGGAGGATGTACTGTTCATGCGGCTCGAATTTCCAGTTGCAATGCTCGCTCTTGGGCTCGGTATTTTTGGTACATGCGCCGCAACAAGACAAAAGTATGCGGCGAGAATAATGCTTGCGGGAACGATCTTTCCAGGTTTTCGGGCGGTCATGCTTATTCCTAAAATTTTTATTTTGGGATACAATGAATTTTATGAGGTTTTGGCACATTTAGGCATCTTTGTTTTGCCTTGTTTCATCCTATCGCTGCTCTTAATTTGGGGCGGATGGAAGAATAAAAAAAGCGGTGTATAGAAATCTCGCATTACATTGACAGGAGGGTTGATATGAGAAAATGCGTTGTTAAGTCATCCAATATCTATTACATAAACACAAATCAACCCGAGCGGCTGTATCAGGTTGCCGAGGACTATTATCAGCGCGCCCTCGCGTTTGAGCAGGAATGCCTCTACACAAAGGCACGGGTCAGCTACCAAAAGGCCGAGGATTACTATCAAAAAGCCCGGGATGGGTTTAAGGCGCGAAAACAGGCCGACAAGGCGAAAAAGCAGGCCGATGACGCGCGCAAACTTGCCGACGACGCCAAAAAACAGGCCGACGGCTTCCGTGAGCAGGTTGACGAGATATATAGCCCCGTGCAAAGAATCATCCGAAAATATGATCCGCCTTCCGCCGTAGCATTGCCCCAACCGAGGCAAGCAAAACCTGCGCAGCCGCCCCGGATCAGGCGGGAGGAACCGATTCAAAAAGCTGTCAGTCAACGCGTTGAAAATGTGGAAGTAGCAGCCCATGAGCTGCCGACAGCCGTCAATGATGTACCCAATCCTGCCGGGAACAATGAAAACAGACCGATCTCGTGGAGAGGCAAACGGCACGGGTGATGCCGACGACTCTCCCGTCTTTCCAAACGGGGACGGCACCGAATCAACCTTGACAAAAATGCAGCGATATAGCATAATACAGTTATCAAGGCGGCGGGGGAGGCGATAGGGTGCCGGAAAAATATAAGGTCATCATCGGATACGGAAACGCGGCCAATTACATTACGTTCAGCGGCTTGCTGTCTGCTTTGGCGAGCTGTTTCTACGCCCTGGAGGGTAATATTCAAATCAGCATCATCCTCTTGATCGTTGCCGGGATATGCGATATGTTTGACGGCCTTGTTGCCCGGAAGCTGAAAAAAAGGACGCCGTCTGAAATGCGGTTCGGCATCCAACTCGATTCGCTGGTCGATTTGGTCTGTTTCGGCGTCACGCCCGCCGTCATCGTCTTTTCGGTCGCCGGGAAAGAATGGTATGTTTTCGCCGCTTGCGCGCTCTATGTTGTCTGCGCGGTTGACCGTCTTGCTTACTTCAATTCTATTGTCGCGGTGGAGGAAAAGATCTCCCATTACCGCGGTTTGCCCGTCACAACCATCGCCTCCCTTCTGCCGCTCGTTTACCTCTTCCTCCCCCCGATCTCGGGCATCATCACCCTTGCCGTTTTGGCTCTCCTATTCGTGCTGAACATTAAAATCCCCAAAACGCGCGGCATATGGTACGGGTTGTTTTCGCTTTTAGCGATCGCTTTGATTGTACTTTGGTCTGTGACCGGTGGTTTTTATGATTTTTAACCGGAAGACGGGGGAACTCACCGAGGAGAAACTGTATAAAGAACGCGTCATGCGTTTTTTTTATAACACCGTTCCGGGCGGCCTGCTCGTCTTCCTGCTGCGCCTTTCGTTTATCAGCAAACTATACGGCGTCACCCAAAGGGGCAAACGCTCCAAAGCCAAAGCCGAAGCCTTTATCAAAGAGCATGAGATCGATATGAGCAATTACGACCCCCATTACACCTGTTTCAATGAGTTCTTTATCCGCAGACGGTTAAACATAGAGCTCGACCCCGACCCCCATCATCTCATCGCCCCGGCCGACAGCGTCCTGCTGGCGTATACCGTCACCAACGGCACATTGTTCACAGTCAAGAACAAAGCATATACCCTTCAGCAATTCCTGAAGGATGAAAAACAGGCCGCGGACTACGAAGGCGGCTCTTTTTTGATTTTCCGGCTCCGGGTGTATGATTATCACCGATTCAGCTTCATCGACGACGGCGAAGTCCTGTCCCGCAAGCGGATACGCGGCTGGCTGGACACCGTCAACCAAAACGCGTCGGGCAAGTTCACCCTCTCCTCCAATGTCCGTGACGTCACCCTGCTGCGCACCCAAAACTTCGGCGGGGTGCTGATGGCGGAGATCGGCGCGATGCTGGTCGGCAAGATCGTTCAAACCTATGCCGAGCCGTCTTTTTCCCGGGGTGATGAAAAGGGCTATTTTGAATTTGGCGGCTCCACCGTCGTCCTGATTTTCAAAAAAAATATGATACAACTTGACAACGATATTCTGCGGCATTCGGCAGAGGGGATCGAAACCAAGGTCACGCTGGGAGAAAAAATAGGGGTTAAGGTATGCGGCGATTCATAAATTGTATAGCGCACAATTCAAGCGACGGCAATCTCCTTTTGGGGGAGGACAAAGCCGCGCTTTTTGACTGCGGCATGGCCTTTTGCGCCGGGGAGACCATCCAAAGAGTGCGGGACGCCCTGCAAGGGCGGCCGCTGGACTTTATCTTCCTGACGCATACCCATTACGACCACATCGGCTCCCTGCCGTTTTTCAAACAGGAATGGCCGGAGGCGCGCGTTGTCACGTCCGCCGCCGGGGCGGCCGTTTTGCTCAAAGACACGCCCCGCCGGGTCATCCGCGAGTTATCGGCTGTCGCCGCCAAAGAGCGGAATGTTGAACTTGACCTCTCTTACAGCGACGACGCTTTTCAAGCCGACGTTATTGTTAAAGAAGGGGACGCCCTCCCGCTCGGCGGGCTGACGGTTGAGGTTTTGGAAACGCCGGGGCACACCAGGGACTCACTCTGCTTCTTCATCCCCGAGCTGGAATTGCTCATCCTCAACGAGACGCCCGGCGTTTTGATGCCCGACGGGACGATCTATCCGTGCTACCTCACCGGGTTTCACGATACCGTCCGTTCCATTGAAAAATGCAGGGCGAAAAACGCCCAAACCTTATCGCTGCCCCATCGGGGCTTGGCAACAAAAGAAGAAGCCGGAGGCTTCTTCGGGAAAGCGTTGGCCGCTAACATTACCTGCCGTGATTTTGTTTTAAGTCTGAACGGGCTAAGCGAAGAGGAGATATTGGAAACCTTCTTCCGGCGGTACGCGAGCGACGTTTTGATGACCTATCAGCCGAAAGAGGCATTCCTCGCAAACGCGCGCGCCACCATTGCCTGCACGTTTGCCGAAATGCCCCGGCTATGATCCGCCTCCGGCGGTTTATATGTGCTGTTTCCCTTTGGAGAGGGCAATCACTTCCCGGATAAAGGAAACGGTTTCAGCCGGATGCCCGCTTCCCAGCGTGATGGCGTTGGCGATGACCTGCTGATCCCTTTGCTCATCGTGGATGGGGATACCGGCCGCCGCTTTGATCCGCCCGATCTGCTGGTTGAGATCCATCCGGCGGCAAAATGCCTTGACAAGCTGACGGTCGCATTCATCCACCTGATCCCTCAGGGCTTTCAGGTCTTCTTGCTGCGTCATTGAGGCACTTCCTTTCTTGGAGAAATAACTGTTCCCCTATGGTCTATGGTCATTCTATTATATCAGCAGCAAAAAGAGAATGCAATAAATTACGGCAAAACCGATTCATCCGGCGGCAGCCCGAGGTCAGCGTAGAGTTTCCGGCGGGCTTCCCGGTCTCCGGCATTCTCCCGCGCCGCCCATTTGGCCACGTCGGTAATCAGCTCCGACGGGACGACAACCACGCCGTCGCCGTCGGCAACCACCAAATCGCCCGGTGAGACGCAAACGCCGTCGCAGTTGATTTTTCCGTTGTGGCTCTCGTACTGGATGCGCCCCTGATCCATTGGCTGGCTGACCATCGTAGACCAAAAGGGTATCTTTTGCAGGATGATCTCGTCAGTATCACGCACCCCGCCGAAGGTAACGTATCCAACCGCCCCGGCGCGAACGCCCTCCATCGTGTTGTTGGAGCCCATCAGCCCGACGTTGATGTTGGACATATCGATGACGGGGAAATCATATTGTTCGATCTCCATCAGCCAAGGGTAGACGCAGATATGGCCGTAATACCAGTTTGACCATTCGGTGTAGGCTTGCCCGGTCACGTCGGGGCGGGGCTTATCATACGGGATGTAGCGCGCCGTTTTGGCAAATCCCACGGCGCGGGTTCGCCAAAGGGGGCGCATACGGGGGCTCATGCTGCCGTAATGGTGATAGCCCATCCAATCCAGCCCGTCGCGCGTGTCGGCGACGCGGAGCTTTTGCCAAAGGTTCATGATCTCTTCCCGCTGGGACGGTGTCCATTGCATAAAAACGCCTCCTGTGATATAATTGGTTTCAAAGAGGGGGTCTTCGTTATGAGACGGTCTAAAGCCATTGTATCACTATTGCTGGCGTTGTCAATGACGCTCGGCTTCTCCGCCCTCGCCGAGACGTCCGCCCCGGCCGATTTGCTGGTTTTGGGCGATTCCATTTCCACCGGATACGGCTTGCAAAACCCGTCCGCCGATAGTTACGGAGCCAAGCTGGCCAAAGCGTTGGAGCTGCCGGACGGCAAATATAACAATCTCGCCGTAGACGGCGCGACGTCCGCCGACCTCCTCGCGCTGCTGAAACAGCCCTCCACTTCTTCCCTGCTGGCCGGGCACAACACCGTTGTCATCTCCATCGGCGGCAACGACCTGATCGGGAAATTCTTCGCGCTGGCAAGAGAGGCACTGGGTCTCGGCTCGAACGCGTCCGAAGCCGAATTGCAGGCGGCAGTTGCCGACGCCGAATACGCCATGATACAGATCATAGCGGCCTTGATCCGAAACGAAGACGCGCTCGCCGCCACGGCGGACAGTTTCTCCGTCAATCTTTCGGATATTGTATCGGCGGTTAAGGCGGCCAATCCCAGCGCGAATGTGTACATCCAAACCGTTTACAATCCGTTTGGCGGGATCGCCGAGCTGGAAAATATTCTTCCTTCAACCGATACCATCATCCGCCGGATGAACGCCGCCGTCACAAACGGCGCGGCGGCCGGGGAATATACCGTTGTTGACGTCTATTCGGCTTTTCAGGGTAACGAGCAGCGGTATATCAACATAGACGCCTTCGACATCCACCCCAACGCCGCCGGGCACGCGCTGATTTATCAGAGGATTTATCAGGCCATGCCGGATTCCCCGCCCCGGAGCTTCAGAACCGGGGACGACTCCATCCCCGGCGTTATTTTTATCCTGCTGGGGGGTTCATTGCTGGCAGTGGGCGGGTTTGTTGTGGTGTTGCTGAGGAAGCGGCGGGAGAAGTGAGAGCAAACGGTCGGCGGGGTTGAGTTGAGACAATAATACCTCTGCAACCGTTGAAGCTGCAGAGGTATTTCACATTAGAGTATGATAAAATAACGATCGTTGGGCAAGGGTTATAGCCCTTCTGCCACGACATTTGGGAAGGAATACCAGCCGCTATGAAAAATCTAAGTAAAATTCGCGCGCTTGCCCTCACACTGGCACTTGCGTTCACATTCGCGGCCTGTAGCAGCAACACAACAACACCCGCAAGCAACACGCCGAGCAGCAGCCCCGAACCGCCAGACGTAAACGAAACACCGGGCGGCAATACCCCGTCCGATGTCAGCGCGTCGGATATACATGTAAGGGAGATAGTTTCAGGATTGGAATATAATAATGTCAGCTTTTTCAGCCTCCTTGAGTTCAACGAAGGCTTAACGGTTGTAAAAAATGCCGATGAGGAGCAGGGAGTCATTGACAGGGCTGGCAATGTGATCATTCCTTTCGGTTTGTATAAGACGATCGGCTCTTTCAGTGAAGGCTTAGTAACTGTTACCAATGCCGGCGAGGAATGGGGCGTAATCGACAGAAGGGGCGACTTAGTGATTCCCTTTGGCTTGTATGATTTGATGTTTCCGTTCAGCGGCGGCTTAGCGGTTGTCTATAATAATGCCAATAAAGAATGGGGCGTAATAGACACATCAGGTAATGTTGTTGTGCCATTTGGTTTGTATCATGAGATTGCATCATTCAGCGATGGTTTAGCGGTTGTTGGAGATGAATACAGAGAAAAGGCAGTAATTGACACTTCGGGCAATGTGGTTGTTCCTTTCAGGTTGTACCGGAAGATTGAATCGTTCAGCCACGGTTTAGCGGTTGTTGAGAATGAAGAGAGGGAAAAGGCAGCAATCGACACGTTAGGCAATGTGGTTGTTCCTTTCGGCATATACCGTGAGATCAATTCATTCAGCGATGGTTTAGCGGCTGTTCATTCCAATACCGTTTGGGGAGAATGGGGAGCAATAGACCGGGCGGGTAATTTGGTGATTCCTTTTGGCTTTGGGAGAATTTATCCTTTCACCGAAGGATTAGCGGCGGCTTGGAATGCCAACGATGAATGGGGGGTAATCGGCAGGACGGGTGAAGTGGTTGTTCCTTTCGGTCAATATAGCTGGATTCATCCTTTCACAGAGGGATTGGCGGTTGTTTTGTTACCAACGCCAACGAGGAATACGGCGTAATCGACGGGATGGGTAAGGGAGTTGTTCCTTTCGGCGTATACAGCGAGATTTATTCTTTCAAAGAGGGATTATCGCTTGCTCGCAATGCTCAAGACGGTACATTTTCAATACTGGAAATTGCAAGCGATATGTTCCACACCGACACCGCAAGGTAATAAGCAAAAGGCCGCCTGCCAGCTCGAATCCTAATCCTTAAAACCACGCAACCGCCTCCCCTGCAACGGTTCGGCGGTTGTGTGAGAGTCTGATTGGTGCCGGTGGCCGGACTCGGACAGATTCTCACAGTCGGATAAAAGACTCTATAACTGCTTTTTTTGCAATAAACACAAGGGATTTGACCATAATTATGTGGGATTTTCCCAACTGTTATATTCATCAATGGACATCTCAATATCTTTGAGTATTTTACGGACTAACGTGCGGTCTAAATCGCCTGCGTGCATGGGGACAACCGTTGTCCGTCCGTCGGGATGTTGAAAAAAGCGATGGCTCCCTTTCTGTCTTATAGCAACGAATCCGCCGCCGTCCAACAACTTGCACATTTTCGCGCTTGTTATTATTTTCAGCTTGCTCACAGAGCAACCTCCATTTGCTGCACCCCAATAAATTTACTCGCCGGCGGAAGTTCTTCCCCAACCTCAAGGCATAGCTCAATAACCTCTTGGGCTTTTTCCAAAAGTTCGGGGATCGTGTCGGCTTGAGTGTAACAGCTTTTCAGCGCGGGAATTGTAGCGATATATGCGCCGTCCTCGCCTTGCTCAATCAATACCGTAAAATTGTGTTTCATGTTATCAGCCCTTTCTGTTGCTATTGTATGTTGATTGGCGGAGGGGTTATACGGTGGCTGTCATGAGGGATGGAAGTCACAGATAACGCCCACACACTTCCCGAAGGAAATCTGCGTATTTGTATATATCATTGAGGCTGGATATATCATGGCGGACTGATTTTTTATTTTCATCCGGGGTAGTAATGAATTTCTGATTGCCGCTGAACCAAAAACGGCATACTCTCTTGTTTTTGTTGTCATCAAAAAGAATTGCCAAGTATTGCTTTGCGTGCCGATATGCCAGACGGTCAACGTCAACCATATCCCTCAAGATGGATTTGACAATAGCAAATGCCTCGATTTCCTCAAAGGTAATCAAGGTTTCGCTTTCTTCGATAGCATCGTTTTCTGTTGTCGGCGTAGGAATCGGCTCAGAATTTCCCTTACTTGCATCCGACTGACCTTTGATGGCGCTTTTCAGCGTTTCGCTGATTGCATCATTGATGTATTGAATGAACCCACGTTTAATGATGGGGCGGAACTCATCTACTGCTTTTTGTGTCCTCTTGCCCTCATAAACCTCAGACATAATGTACATTGCAATAGAATCTGATGGCTCTGTTCTCATTGTGTTTAGCAAGTCTTTAATTTTACCCATGTACTTCAACTCGGATGCTGCGCCGAAAGCTGCTTCAAGGTCAAGCGTTTTCTTCGCAAACCGTTTCAATTCGGAAATGATATTTTCGTGGACATCCAGAACATCGAAACCAAGAAACGGTTTCAAGTCCATCTTGTTTGCTTGGTTGAGGTCGGTGAAAAATCTGTAGTTGATACCGTTCGTTAATATCCCGAACTTCGCCGCTGTTGCACTGAAATAGCGGAATAGCTGTGATGTGTGCTTGTCGTTATCAAGGGGTTCACCGCACCATTTGGCTTCGATTAGGATAACAGGCTCACCATCAATTACAATGGCATAATCAACCTTCTCGCCTTGTTTCGTTCCAACATCGGCTGTGAACTCAGGAACGAACTCCAGTGGATTAAAAATATCATAGCCGAGTAGTTGGAAAAAAGGCAGTATTAAAGCGTTCTTGGTCGCTTCCTCTGTTGCAATCGCATCCTTGACTTTCGATACACGAGTAGAAAACTGCCGCAGTTCATCGATAAAATCCATAACCTTTCTCCTTAACCGTAAAATTTGAAATATGTAAAACAGCATATGCTGGCGCCGCCACCCGTCCCCGCACAGTCCCGCACTGCCCCACAACCGCCTCTCCTGCAACGGTTCGGCGGTTGTGTGAGAGTCTGATTGGTGCCGGTGGCCGGACTCGAACCGGCACGGTGTCGCCACCGGTGGATTTTGAGTCCACTACGTCTGCCAATTCCATCACACCGGCACTTTGAGGAGCGCGAAATGGAGGCTCAATGATTATACCTTATCGGGTGTGTATTCGTCAAGCATCTCCTTCACCATTGTTGTAACAAACCCCGCCGCTTCTCCGTCCGCGACATCCTGAGAGAAGGATTTATCCCGCTTCTTCACCTCGATAACCCCCCGGCCGACTGTTTTGGGGCTGATGATGACCCGGAGCGGCACGCCCAGCAGGTCGGCATCGGAAAACATGACCCCGGCACTGACGGCGCGGTCGTCATACAGCACTTCGACGCCTTTGTTTTGCAAGGCTTCATACAGTGAATCGGCGGCCTGCCTGACGTCCCCCTCGTCACTGCGGAGGGCGCAGATGTGCACCTGCCAGGGGGCAATCGGCATCGGCCAAATGGGGCCGTAATCGTCATGATGGGCTTCGCAGGCCGACGCCGCCATCCTGCCGACGCCGATACCGTAGCATCCCATGATGGGGGTCTGTGTTGCGCCTTCCGCGTCGAGGTATTGCATCCCCATTGTCTCTGTGTATTTGGTTCCCAGCTGGAATATATTCCCTACCTCGATCCCCCGTTTGACGCTTACCGGGTGTTTCTGACAGGCGGGGCAGAGCATTCCTTCATAGGCCTTGGCGAAATCGTGATATTCCGCGTCCGGGCAGTCCCGCCCGGGCGAAAACCCTTTATAGTGATAATCCTCTTTATTCGCCCCGGTTACAAGCCCCTCCGCGCCTTGAAGGGAACGATCGAAGAGCAGACGGGCTTTGGCGGTGAAACCGACCGGCCCGCAGGAGCCGTAAGCGACCCCCGTCTCGCGGCCGCAGCCGCCATTGGGTGCAGCGTCACGCTGCTCGGGGCGGATTTCCTCTTTCAAGAAATTACGCAGCTTGGTTTCGTTTGCTTCTAAATCACCCCGGATGAAAACGACGATCAACCCGTCATCCGCAACAGTACGGAAGATGACAGCTTTGCAGGTTTGCTCGGGTTTGATGGAAAGCAGCTTGCACAGGTCTTCGATGGTCTTTGTATCGGGGGTGTGGATAAGCTCTAACTTCTCCTCCGTCCCCGCCGCCGCGGACATTGGATCCAGCGTCACGCTGGAGACCTCCATGTTGGAACTGAAGCCGCAGCCTTCGCAAAGGACGAGGGAATCTTCGCCCACGTCGGCCAGCAGCATAAACTCATGGGAAACCTTGCCGCCCATCATGCCCGAATCGGATTGCACGACGACCACTTCGGGCAGTCCTGCCCGGGTGAAAATGCGCTCATAGGCTTTGTAACAGCGATCATAATACCGTTCTAAATCCTCCTGCGAGGTGTGGAACGAATAGGCGTCCTTCATGGTAAATTCCCGGACGCGGATCAACCCGCCCCGGGCGCGCGGCTCGTCGCGGAATTTTGTTTGTATCTGATAGACCATGAACGGGTAATTCATATATGACGGCGCGGCGTCGCGCACCAAATGGACGACCGCTTCCTCATGGGTCATCCCCAGCACCATATCGGCACCGTTCCTGTCTTTGAAGCGTAACAGGGCGTTGTCTACGCTATCGAACCGCCCCGATTCTTTCCACAGAGAGGCGGGCATGGCGACCGGGAGCATGACTTCCTGCCCGCCTACCCGATTCATCTCCTCGCGGATGATGGCTTCGATTTTTTGCATGATGCGTTTGGCGGGCGTAAAGAGCGAAAAGATGCCGCTCCCGACATTTTTAATGTATCCGCCGCGCGTCATTAAGCTGTGGCTTGCGATTTGGCATTCGGCGGGCGTCTCCTTAAAGCGCATCCCCACCAGCTGGTTCATTTTCACGAAAAGGTTCCTCCCGGACGGTTTTTTGCCTTTGCGCCGCACCCGCTCACCACTGCCAACGCAGAAAAGAACGGTTCAGCGCGTAAATCAGTATAGCATTAACCCCGGCGGATTTCAATATGATTTTTTCATCCTTGATATAGATGGCGCAGAATGTTGATTGACGTTATTCATTCCATAAATCAATTTGCTCACTCTGTTCGTTTGCACAGTATAGGAGGCTGGCGCGACAACTTATCGTTGCGCGTCAGCCCCCTTCGGTTTACATCTCCAATGTAAATCAGTCAATTATCTTCGTCACAAAACGAGTAGGGGCTTCCGTCCACACCGTAATACGCATTCACGGCTCTTCGTATTTCTTTGTCTAAATCTGCAGTAAACGTGCAACTAAACCCGGAAGAAAATGCTGGGTGTCCCTCCTATTGCTCTATGTTTTCAATCTCAATTTTCTTGTTCATTCAGCACAATCACATTGTTGACATCAATTTTTCGCACATCATCATTGTTTGCAAGCAAATCACGTACAGTATATAGAGTTATACTCTCAAACTTATCATTATCAATCATCGAAATCAATATCTCATCTTTATCTGAAAGTATATATCTAATTCGTGCCGAACTGTCTCCGCCGCTCATGTCAATGAATCGCAGGGTTGATTCAACCATATCAAGAATGATGATTTGGGCTATGTCTCCCCGGTAAAAGTATTGGTATCTTTCATTCGTTACAAGGCAGTCGGAAGCCCGGTTAAGGCGGAATTCATAGTCTCCGGTGATAAACGGCTTTATTCCATCGTCTGTCATTATAGCGATCATTGCATCATTAGAAAAATTTTGTAGATATATATATGAATTGGCAACATAGAATTTTGAAATCACTTGATGTGCAATATTTTCAAATACCTGGGTAACATCCATGCTGTTCTCAATCACACCATTATTATTCATAACTTCTATTTTTCTTTCATATGCCCCGTCATTGTTTTCGGTAATGAGAATATATAGTTTTTCTGTATTGGCATCATAATCAAAGGATATTATTTGCTCACCCCGCATTTTTTCATAGTCAAACTTTTTTTCATATACACTGCTGACGCTTTCCTGAGAGCGGTTGTACTCGATGAGCTGTGAGGTGACAATATCATCCGACAAATAAAGCATCAATGCGTAAAATTCATTTTCTGATTTTGGTCTTGTATAAATTAAAGGAGTACAGGTTATTACATCATAAATCTTACTGACACTATTGTCTTTCGTATCTAGCTTATACAATGTGTTGACAAATTTATTGTCCTCCTCATCAATAGGATTTCCAAAATAAAAATACAGTTCCCCGTCAAGCATTGAGCATCTGTTGGTAGCCATGTTCATAACGTCTGAGTAGTCAATAACCTCAATGGTCTCTGCTGAAAGATCATATTTGTAGAATTTACATCTAGAGTCTGTTGTAAAATTATATCCATACGCAATTTGTTGGTAAAGCGCAAAATATCCGCTTGCGCCAAGCTCTTTGGAATCAAGCCCTCTGTCTTCAGGCGTTTGAAATGTATTGTCTGAAGGATCGTTATTTGTGCATGAAGATAAAATGAGCAACAGCATAAGCATGATTGTGAGATTGACTTTTTTCATGATATACACTCCTAGATTCACATATAAAGAGAGAGGGGGGGTGATCCCCCCCCTCTCAGGCTGTCTTAGTAAACGTAACCGCAATATTGATCTACAGTTATTATTGTGTGAAATGTGTTTGAATCTCTCTGATAGTAAGGATTCGCGCCAGGGGTAATATATCCAATCCACGGATCCGCCACTTGAAAATAGCCCTTATCATCTCTTGCCGCATTCAGGGCTACCGCGTGTCCTTGCGTAGTGTACGGCCAATCATCACTTGCCGTTACAAAAATGCTAAGAACAGCAGGAGCCTTAAAAGTTGTTATGGCTGCGTGAAAATTGCTTTCCATCGTGGTCTTTGTTGTTGAATAATCCCGTGTTACGTATGAATTCTTATTTTGATTGTTGTTAAGGTATGGCCGCATTTCAGAAAAGCTGCCTCCTGTTGTTTGCCCAACTTTCATAGCTTTTGCTATGTCTGCTTGGCTATCACTGCTTCCCATTAAGTATTGAATAACAGCTTTAGCCACCGCAGGCATACAATAACTCGAATTCTGCTGCGCATAACAAATATATGTACCGGGAAGATGTGACCAAGTCGTTGCACGAGACGTTATTTGTGGTGTTGAAGGGCCAAGATCAAGTAGTTTTTCCAAAATAGCAGTTTGAGCTGCCGTATTTAACCCCGCAGCACTTAATTCAGCGAGCTGCTCTTCAAGTGAAGACAGCGGAGTTTCCTTAAGACAACCCGCCGGAACGCTTTCGGCAAATACCTGAACATTCGCAGATAGCAATATCGCACAAGCCAATGCGAGAGAAATGATACGCTTTTTCATTAGTGAACTCTCCTTTAATTAAATTGTGACGCCTTGAAATAGCGAAGGTATGTATTTTTGCCCTTCATCCCGCAATCCGTTTCATCGAGAACCACTCCTTTGTTGTTCTTTGTAGTATTCTGTTGTATTATATATCACATTATCTAAAAATTTGCAATAAAAATCGTTCGACAAGTTTCGACAAAGAATAACAATCGTGCTCTTTTGGCACCGCCTCCTATAACACTTTTATCCGAATTGGAGCCTTGTGCATTTCCCTTTGCCGTGGTATAATTTCTTCATCGGTTCATATTCTGTTTGGGGGGAGTGCGGCGTGCCTGTTTCCAGATCATCCGTAGGGCTGCAAAGGGAAATCCAAACCGGCGGGAGGGACGCGGGCTCCGCTTACTGCCGCGCCTGGCAGAAAGAGATCACCGATCAGGGGAACACCCTCAACCAGCTGCTGAGATCGCAAAAAATCGATAACAAGACCTTTAACGTACATAGGCTTGAACTGAACAAGCAGACGCAGGAATTGAACAGCTGCGTTGCCGTGCTCAATAAGAAAACATAAATTGGCTCCTTGCATAGAATGTCTTGCAGACATTCTTTTTTTATGGTAAAATACCGAGGTGGCTCATGTTTATTTTCGACGCGCATTGCGACACCCTCTCCACCGGCCGCCCGCTGTGGCGCAACGAAGGGCATGTTGACATAGAACGGCTGCGCGACCGCGGCCCGGGCATACAGGTTATGGCGGCGTTCGGCAAAGACCAGCTGACCCAGCTTGACCGCCTTTCGGCCGTTTCCGACAGCTTCAACTGCTCCTTGCTGCCCGCTGTGGAAGGCGGCGACACCATCCAATCCCTGTCCGACCTCAAGCCCTTTTTGGCTAGGAAGCCTGTTTTTTTCAGCTTGACATGGAATCACGACAACGCTCTCGCGGGCGGCTGCCGCGGCTCGGGCGGCGGGCTGACTCCCTTGGGGCGGGATGTGATCAAGGCGTTGGAAGACGCGGGCGCGCTGATTGACTTGTCCCACGCCTCCGAGCATACCTTTTGGGAAGCATTGGTCACATGCAAGCTCCCCCCGGTTGTGACCCACGCCTGCTGTGCGGCACTCTGCCCCCATCCGCGCAACCTGACCGACCATCAGCTGAAAGCGTTGGCGCAGGCAGGCGGCGTGTTGGGCGTCACCTTTTATCCGCCCTTCCTCACAGGTTCCGACGACGCTTCCGCCGATGATGTGATACGCCATATCTCCCACGCCGTTGACATCATGGGAGCCGGGCATGTCGGGCTGGGCAGCGATTTTGACGGCTGCGAGATTCTCCCCGCCGGTCTATCCGGCGTACAGGACGTCCCCGCGCTGATCAAGTCACTGCCGTTCTCTTATGAGGAAACGGAGCTGATTGCGGGGGGGAGTTTTCTGCAAATCGTCGCTCTTTGACGGGAGGAATTGATTATACTTCCGAATAAACTGCCCCAGCGGAACGGACGCAGACGGAAACATCGGGTTTTGCTGACGGTTTTTGGCTCTCTGCTGGTCGTACTGGCCACCTTTGGTTTTTGGCAGCGGGAAACCATTTATTTCATCATTCACCCGGACAAGATTCAAATCAAACCGGCCGGAGAGATCCGCGCCGCGCTGAAGGCCGGGGACGCAGGCGTTTTCTCTTACACCGTGCTGAATGATGCGGTGGAGATCGATGTAACGCTGGATACGGCGTTCCGACGCCTTGACGCCCGGTTCAACGCCGTCAAAGCCCCGGTCAACGGTGTATTCGACGCGATCGGCAAGGCGCAGGAGATTTTGTCTCCCTATCTTTCGCCGCCGGAAGTCAAAGCCCTGTGTTTTATCCTGAGCATGGAGATACCCGCTTACGCGGGCGGCGAAACGCTTGATTATACACGGTCTATAGGCAATGTGACCATTACTATAACCGGCAGCTTGCGCACAGGAGAAATGGCTGTTGTTTGCCTCGGGGAGGGATCGAGTTGACCAATCAAACGGACAAGCAGAAAGATAAGACGGGAGCCCTTTTCTTCGGGCTGACCGGAGCCGCCGTATCGGTCTTTGTGCCGATACTCTTTGCCGCCGCGGGCTTTTTGGCGTTTGCCCCATGGCTGAACATTGCCTCGGCGGTTGTGCTTACCCCGGCCGCCTTGACCGTTCTGTATTGGGTTTTCTCGAAGAAGACGCGTATGCAGGTCATGTTTTCCCGCTGTCTGACCGCCGCCATGTCGGCGTTGGGAGCCTATCTGTATATCTGCATGATGACCGGGATGCTTTCGGGAATTTTCGGAGCCATCCCGCTCGAATCCATCGACATGCGGGAATACGAACTGACGGAGGTCTTGAGCGGCGTGCCGACAGGACTGGCAAACGGCATAGCGTACTTGGTCTCTCCCGGTACCCTTTGGCAGGATGTCACCGCCTGGGTGGACGGGGGCTGGCCGCTGATTGCCGCTGCCGCGCTGTTCGCCCAAATCGGCCTTCCGCAGCTCTTTATCCGCAGGCCGCCGGAAGAAACGCCGCAATTTTAACGGGGGGAAAGCATGATGCGTACCTGTAAAGAGAACTATTATTTAGACATTGCCGAAACGGTGCTGGAACGCGGGACATGCCTGCGCCGCAACTACGGAGCCGTCATTGTCAAAAATGACGTTATCGTCTCGACCGGCTACGCGGGCGCGCCGCGCGGGCGGCAAAACTGTACCGACCTCGGAGCCTGCAACCGCAACAAGCACAATGTGCCGCGCGGCGAACGGTATGAGATGTGCCGCAGCGTTCATGCCGAAGCCAACGCCATCATCGCCGCCGACCGGGAACAGATGCTGGGTGCAACCCTCTATCTCACCGGACACGGCGAAACCGGCGAACTGCTCGAAGACGCCTACCCCTGCTCCATGTGCCAGCGTCTCATCATCAACGCGGGCATCTCCCGGGTCATCTGCCGCGTCACGCCGGAGAAATACCTAGTGATCAACGTCAGGGACTGGATCGATCAGGACGATACCCTGTGAACAGGCCGACCCCGCCGCAAGGCGGGGTTTTCATTAAGAAAATTGTAAGGATTTTATAGATTCGTCTGTAAGATTCCTTTGGTATGATGAACTCCTCCCGCCGCCTGAAGGCGGCACTCTCCTCTCAGAGGAGGGCAAAAGAGCCTCCCTCTCAGAGGGAGGTGTCTGCGAAGCAGACGGAGGGAGGGAAAGGAGGTTGACTCAATGACCATCCTGGTATGCGATGGCGACCGCGAGATCGCCGAGGCCATCGGTATCTATCTGCGCCACGAGGGGTATGACGTCCTGCTGGCGCACTCCGGCCCCGAGGCGGTGAACGCGGCGCGGGAGAACGACGTGCAGCTGATCGTCATGGACGTGATGATGCCCGGCTTCGACGGCATCCGCGCCACATTGAAAATCAGGGAGGGCAATAATGTGCCCATCCTGATGCTCTCGGCCAAGAGCGAAGACACCGATAAAATCCTCGGCCTCGGCATGGGTGCGGATGACTATTTGACCAAGCCGTTCAACCCGCTGGAACTGATCGCTCGTGTGAAAAGCCTGCTGCGGCGGTATACCCAGCTGGGCGCGAAAAGCGAAACGCCCTCGGTTTACATGAGCGGCGGGCTGGAGCTGGACGAGGAGAGCAAAGCGGTGACGGTAGACGGAGAGCCTGTGCGGCTGACGCCTGTGGAGTATAAAATCCTGTCGTTCCTGCTGAAAAACGCCGGGCGTGTTTATTCCATCGCGCAAATCTATGAAAACGTGTGGGACGAACCGGCGTTCAGCCCGGAGAACACGGTGGCTGTCCACATCCGGCGCATCCGCGAAAAGATTGAGATCGACCCGAAAAACCCGAAATACTTAAAGGTGGTGTGGGGCATTGGCTACAAAATTGAAAAAATTTCGTGAGAATGGTCACAAGAAAGAAGCGTTAAACGGCTTTTTCCGTCACTGGGCGGTCAAGGCGGCGGCGTTCGTGCTGTTCGTTGTCTGCTGTGCGGCATTTGTTGTAACGGGCTTCCGTTTCGATTCGGAGTGGTATCCCGATTACCCCCCATATACATGGGAAGAAGGACGCGGCGTTAAGTTCGATTATTTGGCGGGACGGGCATACAAAGACAGTCAAGCCTTGCACTGGGACGCGCACCACCAGCTCAACACCGTATTAGACTACACGGGCTGGAACGAGACTTCACAGGAAAGGTCGGATAGGGTCGTCCGGGAAAACGCCTCTTATTTGGATGGTTTGGAGGGGGTGCTATATTATGTCCGCACGCCTTACCGAACGATCACCAACTACAATATGACACCGGAGGAATACAAAAAGCTCCCTGTTTGGATTCTAAAAAGCGGCGACGAAAACGGGACGTCAACTATATATGGGGGGTTCTGGCATAGCAGCCCGCCGTATTATCAGAATTTTGACTTTGTGAATAACACATCCGAGCCGATTCGGCCAAGACACCCGCATGATGATTATAATTTCGACTATGTCAACGATGATGAATATAATCAGAAAATGCGGGAGTACGAAGCAGCCTTGCAAAAGTACGAAAAGGAATCGCGGGAATACTGGGAGGACTATGAAGCCGCTGAAAAAGTATATTACAGGCAGTATGAGTATCGTTTTGCCCTAACCGAAGAAAATGTGTCGGCGAGGGCTGCGGTATATGCGAAATATGAGGGCGTCTTTTGGAAATATACCGTAAGGCTCATCTTCTTTGGCTTGATCGCACTGATTTGCCTGCTCTATCTCTGTATCGTTGCCGGGCGCAAACCGGAAACAAGCGGCGTGCATCTGTCGTTTTGGGATAAACCCTGGCTGGACATTTCGCTCTGCGCCATTGTTTTGATCATCGCACTGTCGGCTTTATGGCTCAATGAACTGTGGAGGCATAAACCCTCCGAGGATGTTTTCAACCGGGTCATCAGTTACCTCTCGGTTGCCGCCGCCGTTTTCGCCGCCGCCGGGTTGTGGTGGCTCCTTTCGGCGGTCAAACGGCTCAAAGCCCGCTCGTTCTTGCGGCACACGTTGATTTACAACCTGCTGGCATGGATATTCCGCCCATTTATGCGGTTCTGCCGAGCCGTCATCAATGGCGCGCCGCTGACGGTGCAGATTGGGATTGGCGTTGTTGTCTACGGTATTCTTGTACTCCTTTTCGCCGCCTCCGGTTTCTCAAGCTCGCAGGGCTGGCTCTTCATTCTCTTCCTGTGCGTTATCGCGGCAACGGTGTATTTCGTTTGGAAAGCGCATCATTTGGCAAATGTCGCAAAGGGGATTGATCGCCTCGCAAAAGGCGATTACCAAACCCCCGTCCCGGAGAACGGGAAAGGCGTGTTGAAGACAATGGCGCAGAACGTCAACGCCGCCACCGGCGGGTTGAAAGCTGCCGTGGAGAAAGAGCTGACAGGCCAGCGGTTCAAGGCCGAGCTGATCACCAATGTTTCGCACGATTTGCGGACGCCGCTGACCTCGGTGATCACCTATGCCGACCTCTTGCAGTCCGAAGGTTTATCGTCGCCGGACGCAAGTAAATACCTGGAAATCATTCAAAGCAAAGCCCGGCGGCTCCAAGTTCTGACAGAAGACCTCTTCGAGGCGTCCAAAGCCTCGTCGGGCGAGACACGCGCCCTCCTTGCGCCGCTGGAGATCGGCCAGCTGATCCAACAGACGCTGGGCGAGATGGGCGACCGACTGAGCGCGGCAGGGCTGGAAGTCCGCGTTTCAGGCGGATGCGGGCAGGCGATGGCCGACGCAAAACTGATGTCCCGCGTCTTTGAGAACCTTCTTCGCAATATGGAGAAATACGCGTTGGCGGGCACCCGGGTTTACATTGACATGGCGAACGAACAAACGCAGTGCGTGATCACCCTGCGCAACATCTCAGCCTCGCCGCTCGAAGGCCAAGCCGAACGGCTGGCCGAACGTTTCACCCGGGGCGACGAGGCGCGCTCCACCGAAGGCAGCGGCTTGGGTCTTGCCATCGTCAAGAGCTTTATGGAATTGCAGAACGGGTCTTGCTCTATCTCGGTTGACGGCGATCTATTTAAGGTTACATTAGGCTTACCGTTAGCGTAAGCGAAAGTCCCGCCGGTTGGCGGGACTTTTCTTATTTACTTCTTCTGCCCGTAATTCGTTTTCCGTCGGCTAAAATGGCAATTCAGCAGGGCGTCGTCCATGCTTTCAATTTTGGGGTTGAGCATCCGCGTCAGGTAACAGGATTCCGCGATCTGTTCGAGCACAACAGCGTTGTGGACGGCTTCCATCGGGGATTTCCCCCATGTGAAGGGTCCGTGGCGGTTGACCAGCACCGCTGGGACGCGCTCGGGGTCTTGCGCGGTCGCTACGATGAGGTTCCCGGTGTTTTCCCCGTACTTTTCGTCCATTTCTTTTTCTTCGATGGCTCGTGTGACCGGAACCGTCCCGCCGAAATAGTCGGCGTGCGTCGTCCCCATCGGCGGGATGGGCAGCCCTGCCTGCGCAAAGGCGATGGTGTATGTCGAGTGGGTGTGGGCGATGGCGGAAACGGAGAACGGCCACGCCATATAGATGGCGCGGTGGATCTCGCTGTCGACCGACGGCTCAAGCCGCCCTTCGACCTTCTGCCCGTCCATGCTCATCACCACCATCAGCTCGGGCTGCAGCTCTTCATACGGCACCCCGCTGGGCTTGATGACAAAGAGCCCCATCCCCGGTTCAAACCCCGAGACATTGCCCCATGTAAACCGTACAACGCCCTGGGCGGCCAGTTCTTTGTTGGCTTTGCACACCTGACGTTTGAGATCGTTGAGCATGATTCGTTCCTCCTTAGCTATTGACGAAGGGATTTTCCGTCTTATACAGCATCCCTTTGGGCTGATTGAAGCCGATGTCGCCGATCCCCAGTGCTTTGACAACTTCAAACAACGCTTCCCCGGCGTGGGCGAAGGCGACGCCCGCGTGGTGCGGGTAACGCCCCTCAACCAGCACATGGCGATAGAACCGCGCCAGTTCGGGTATGGCGATGACGCCGATCCCGCCAAACGAACGCGTCGGTATATCCAGCACCTCGCCCTGAGCGATATAACTCTTCAGCACCCCTTCGGCGTTTGCCTGCAAGCGGAAGAGGGTGACCGCCCCTGCGATCAGGTCGCCTTCCAGCGTCCCGCGCGTGATGTCCGGCTCGCCGTCGGGTTCGAGGGCCCGTTTCATAATCTGCTGGTAGCGCATTTCGGGTTTTTTTAAGTAACAGGCGGCGGTGTTGCCGCAATGGAATCCCATGAAAAGGTCGCTTGGGGTGTATTTGCCGAGGTTGACGCCGCTGAGATGCGACGGAGGGACGGTGTTGTTGATGTCCAGCAGGGTCGCGGGCTTGCCGGTGACAAGGGTAATGATAAATTCGCTCAGCGCGCCGTACAGGTCGGTTTCGCACGCCACCGGGATGCCGCGCGCCGCCAGGCGGGCGTTGACGTAACATGGAACAAATTTGAATTCTGTTTGAAAAGCCGGCCAGCACTTGTTGGCAAAGACGCCGAACTCGCAATAGCCGAGGTTCTTCTCCATAAAGTCGAGCAGGGTCAATTCATATTGCGCCAAGCGCGGCAGGATTCCGGCGTAGGGATTGGACGCGCCCAGCTCCTTTGCCATATCCTGCGCGACTGTTTCGATCCGGCTGTCGCCGTCGTGCGCTTTGTAGGCCGCGTACAGGTCAAGCTCGGAGTTTTCCATTACGGTGACACCGAGGTCGTAGAGCGGCTTGATCGGCGCGTTGCAAGCCAAAAAGTCATACGGGCGGGGGCCGAAGCCGAAGATTTTGAGCTTTTTGAGTCCGATCAGGGTCTTTGCGACAGGCAGGAACTTTTCGATCAAAACGGCAATTTCATCGGCCGAGCCGACAGGGTTTTCCGGGATAAACGCGCTCACATTACGGAGGGCGAGGTTATACGAGCAGTTCAGCAGGCCGCAGAAGGCGTCGCCGCGCCCTGAGAAGTCCGCCGTTTCCTCGGCGGCGGCAGTGACCAGCGTTGGGCCTTTGAACTCCTGCACAAGGTATGTTTCCGGGCCTTCGGGGCCGAAGTTGCCGAGGAAGAGCACCAGCGCGTTGATGTTGTTTTCGCGCAGCTCTTTCAGCGCGGCCACCGCGTCGGCTTCATTCTCCACCATCGTTTTTGCTTCATAAAGCTCTATGCCGCGCTTATTTGCCGCTTTCACAACGGCTTCGCGGCGGGAGCGGCTCAGCTCCATCGGGAAACAATCGCGGCTGACCGCGACGATCCCCAGCTTGACTTGCGGGCTATTGGTCATTGGTATCCCCTCCACTTTTGGTTATTGTACCATATAGCGCGGAAGGGTTCAAGACAAACTTGACACATTGCTTCTCTCTATGGTAGAATGGCAAATCCGCAAACAAGGAGAGGGAGCCGTTTGAGCCAAGTCACTTACGCCGACGTTAAAAACTGCGACGAGATCAACACCTATATCCGTCAGGCCGACGTTTCGCTGAAGGCGATGGGTTACACCGAGCATTCTTTTGCCCATGTCACCCGCTGCGCCGAACTGGCGGCGGGCTGGCTGCTCGAACTGGGCGGAACGGAGCGGGAAGCCGAGCTTGCCCGCGTCGCGGCCTATATGCACGACATCGGCAACGTCATCAACCGCTACGGCCACGCCCAAACAGGCGCGGGGTTGGCCTTCCGGCTGCTGGACAAACTAGGCTTTGATGCCGAGGAGATCGCCGTTGTCATCACCGCCATCGGCAACCATGACGAAGAAACAGCGCACGCCGTCAACGCGGTGGCGGCCGTGCTGATTTTGGCCGACAAGACCGACGTCCGCCGCTCCCGTGTGCGCAACGACGACGTGGCCGCCTTCGACATCCACGACCGCGTCAACTACGCCGTCACCAAAGCCGACACGGTGTTGGACGTTGAGGAACGCACCCTGACCCTTGACTTGGACGTTGACACAGAGATTTGCCCGGTGATGGATTATTTTGAGATTTTTTTGGGACGGATGATCCTCTGCCGCAGAGCCGCCGACTTCTTTAATTTGAAATTCCGGCTTGTTATCAACGGGTCGAAACTGATGTAGGAGGAGAAATCATGGACATCAATATCGCGCGGCACTCTCTTGCCCATGTCTTGGCACAGGCGGTTATGGAGATGTTCCCCGGCACCAAGCTGGGCATCGGCCCTTGCATCGATGACGGGTTTTATTATGATTTCGACCTGCCCGAACCGCTGACGCAGGAGCATTTTCCCGAAATCGAGAAACGAATGGGGCAAATCCTCAAATCCATGTCTCCGCTGACACGGGAGGAATACCCCTCCAAAGAAGCCGCGTTGGCGGCCTTTGCCGGGCAGGGCTACAAGGAAGAACTGATCCGTGATCTTCCCGAAAACGAGAAATGCACCGCCTACCATACGGGCGAGGGGTTTACCGATCTCTGCCGCGGCCCTCATGTGGAAAACACCCGCGAACTGTTGAGCTGGGCGTATCAAATCCATTCGGTTGCCGGAGCCTATTGGCGGGGAAGCGAGAAAAACCCGATGCTGACCCGGCTGTATGTCTATGCCTTTCCTAAAAGAGACGAACTCAAAGCGCATATAGCGAAAATTGAGGAAGCCAAGAAGCGCGACCACCGCAAACTGGGGCCGCAGCTTGATTTGTTCTTCCTGCACGAAACCGCGCCCGGTATGCCCTACTGGCTGCCGAAAGGGCTGAAATTATTTAACACACTGCTTGATTTTTGGCGCAAAGAGCACGAAGAGCGCGGGTATCAGGAGATTTCCGCGCCGCTGATCAACAATCATTCGCTTTGGGTCACGTCGGGGCACTGGAATCATTACCGCGACATTATGTTTTCCATCCCCCCTCAAGAGGAGGGTGAGACCACGCAAGCCATCAAGCCGATGAATTGCCCCAACGCCATGAACGTCTATAACCGTACTGTCCGCTCCTACCGTGAGCTGCCGCTTCGGTATTCCGACTGCGACGTGCTGCACCGCAATGAACTGTCGGGGACGCTGCACGGGCTTTTCCGCGTCCGCATGTTCCGGCAGGACGATTCGCATAATTTTATCACGCGGGAGCAAATCCCCTCCGAAATCAACGCCATCCTCGACATTGCCGATCGGTTTTATGACATTTTCAAACTCTCTTATAAACCCGTCCTCTCCACACGTCCCGAGGACTTTATGGGCGACCCTGAACTGTGGGAGGAAGCCGAGCGCGAACTTCGCGGCATCCTTGGCAAGCGTTTCGGCGAAGACGGTTACACCGTCAACGAAGGCGACGGAGCCTTCTACGGCCCGAAGATCGACCTCATTATGACCGACGCGCTCGGGCGTCCGTGGCAAACGGGAACCATCCAGCTTGACTTCCAGCTCCCGCATAAGTTCGGGCTGACATACGCCGACCGCGACGGGACGCTGAAAGAGCCTGTCGTCATCCACCGCGTCATCTACGGCTCGCTGGAACGCTTCATCGGTATCCTGATCGAGCATTTCGCCGGGGCATTCCCCTTCTGGCTGGCCCCGGTGCAGATCGGTGTCGTCCCTGTACGAGAAACCCATAACGATTACGCGTGCGATGTCATGTCAGTTTTGAGAAAAGCCGGGCTTCGCTGCGAAGGGCTGATGGAAGACGAAGGCATGGGCGGCAAAGTCAACAAATTCCGCCAGGCAAAGGTTCCGTATACCCTCGTCCTCGGCGACCGCGAAACCGAAGCGGGCACGGTTTCGGTCAAGATACGCGGCGGCAAACAGGCGCAGGACGTCCCGCTGGAAGCGTTCGTCAAGGCTTGCGCCGGGTTGAACGAAGGGCAATCGCTGGAGCTGGCTGAGGATTTTTAAGACGCAGTAAACACGCAAAAGAGGTCTGACCGGGCGTCAGCCCTCTTTTCTTTTCAATTATAAGCTAGGTATTATGGCGGGGATTTTCGGCAAAATCCGCACACATCCGGCATTCCTCCGTATACTATAACAGTTGGCTCGTAAGCCGGCGTTCGTATATGAAAGGAAGGATCGGTTTTGGAAGAATTTTTTCAAATCATACAGGATAACGCCCCCCCTTGTTTTGAGGGCATCCGCGATATACGGGAAGGGCTTCTTGATTGCCGGAGGGGCATCAAAGCCTTGCACAGGGGCTTGGATGACATCCGCGTCTGCCATGTCCGTGACGGTGTTCACGACCTGCGCATAGGGATGCGGGATGTGGCCGAAGGCATAAACGATATAGCCGAGGGGTTGGGCGGCCTCCGCATCGACAAAGATTGCCGCGAATACTGCGAGATTCAAAGAGACATACGGCAAATGATCGAAGGGCTGGCGGATATTGAGGACGGTATCGCGGATGTGGAGCAGCGGAACCGCTGCGAGTGCGAACATTTTCATGTTTGCGAGAACGGCAGGAGAGAGCAGCGTCTGCGAGACCGCGAGAACAGACGCTTCTACGAGGGAATCCGGGATATTCAAGAAGGCATACGGGACATCGAAACGGGCTTTTACGACCTTTCCGACGATTTGCGGGAACTATTCTATATCCCCGGGGAACGCCGCGAACCTTATGTGCGCTACCCTATGAACGGCAGACCAATGAACGGATGCAATCTTCCCATTCAACCGTTGAAAGAGGAATCCCCTTTTAGAAAAATCAGAACGGTATATTTTCCTTCATGATAAAAGCGCAAAAAGTCCCCCGCCAACGCGAAGCGTAGGCGGGGGCAGTTCATGAAAGGAAAATGAAAAATGAAAAAATCATCAATCGTCAACGATCTCCGTCACGACGCCCGAGCCAACGGTGCGGCCGCCTTCGCGGATGGCGAAGCGAAGTTCTTTTTCGATGGCGATGGGGGTGACGAGCTGAACTTCCATCACGACGTTGTCGCCGGGCATACACATCTCAACACCCGCGGGGAGCTGGATGGTTCCGGTCACGTCGGTGGTGCGGAAGTAGAATTGCGGACGGTAGTTGGGGAAGAACGGGGTGTGGCGTCCGCCTTCGTCTTTGGTAAGGACGTAAACCTGGCCTTTGAAGTGTTTGTGGGGTTTGATTGTGCCGGGTTTGGCAAGCACCTGACCGCGCTCAACTTCGGTTTTGGCCACGCCGCGCAGTAAGCAGCCGGCGTTGTCGCCCGCTTCGGCGTAATCGAGGGTCTTGTGGAACATTTCGATCCCCGTGACAACCGATTTGCGGGTGTCGCGGATACCGACGATTTCAACCTCTTCGCCTGTTTTGAGGTTTCCGCGCTCAACACGCCCGGTGACGACGGTGCCGCGTCCCTGAATGGTGAAAACGTCTTCGACCGGCATCAGGAAGGGCTGGTCGGCCTTGCGCTCGGGGGTGGCGATAAAATCGTCAACAGCCTTCATCAGTTCGAGGATGGAGGCGTATTCGGGAGCGGACGCATCGGTGGCGGTGCTGTCAAGGGCGTTTTTCGCCGAGCCGCGGATGATGGGGGTTTTGTCGCCGGGGAATTCGTATTTGCTCAGCAGCTCACGGATCTCCATTTCAACGAGTTCCAAAAGCTCTTCGTCGTCAACCTGATCGCACTTGTTCATATAGACGACGATATACGGCACGCCGACCTGACGGGCGAGCAGGATATGCTCACGGGTTTGGGGCATGGGGCCGTCGGCCGCCGATACGACCAAAATAGCTCCGTCCATCTGCGCCGCGCCTGTGATCATGTTTTTAACATAGTCGGCGTGGCCGGGGCAGTCGACGTGCGCGTAGTGGCGCGCGTCGGTCTGATATTCGACGTGGGCGGTGTTGATGGTGATGCCGCGTTCTCTTTCCTCGGGAGCCTTGTCAATGGCGTCATATGCCTTGAATTCGGCCTGCCCTCCAAAGCCCAGCACCTTGGTGATGGCGGCTGTCAGCGTCGTCTTGCCGTGGTCGACGTGACCGACGGTGCCGATGTTTACATGCGGTTTGTTGCGTTCAAATTTTTGCTTACCCATTGCGGTATATTCCTCCCTTTTGTTCCCATTGTTATCAGTATCGCCTATTGTATACGATATGCTTTGGAATTGCAAGTGTTTTTTGTAAATTGTTTTCTCCCTCCGGCACTCCGTGCCACCTCCCTCAAAGAGGGAGGCTCATGTCCCCCTCTCAGAGGGGGATGCCGCTGCAGCGGCAGGGGGAGACTTAACGAGCCAGTTGTTCCTGCAGACTTTTCGGCAGTTCTACATAGCTGTGCGGCTCCATTGCGTAGACGCCGCGCCCCTGCGTAAAGGTGCGCAGGTCGGTGGCGTAACCGAACATTTCGGAAAGCGGGACATGCGCCGTGACCTGCTGCGCGCCGGTCATGGTTTCGCTTCCTTGAATCATGCCGCGCCTGCGGTTGATGTCGCCCATCACATCGCCGAGGTATTCCTCCGGCACGGTGGCGGTGACCTTCATGATCGGTTCCAAAATCACAGGGGAGGCTTTCTTGCAGCCTTCCTTAAACGCCATCGACGCCGCGATCTTGAACGCCATCTCCGAGGAGTCGACCTCATGGTACGACCCGTCAACCAAGGTGACTTTCACGTCAACGACCGGATACCCGGCCAACACCCCGGCGTTCATAGCCCCCTGGATGCCTTGATCAACGGCGGGGATATATTCCTTCGGCACCGCTCCGCCGACGATCTTGTCAACAAATTCATACCCTTTGCCCGATTCGTTGGGTTCGATTTTGAGCTTGACGTGCCCGTACTGGCCGCGCCCGCCCGACTGACGGGCGTATTTGTGGTCGATCTCGGCAGGTTCGCGGATGGTTTCTTTATACGCCACCGACGGTTTGCCGACATTGGCCTCAACCTTGAACTCACGCAGCAGGCGGTCGACGATGATTTCCAAATGGAGTTCGCCCATGCCCGCGATGATGGTCTGCCCCGTCTCCTGATCGGTGTAAGCGCGGAAGGTGGGGTCTTCCTCCGAAAGTTTTTGCAGGGCGATGGATAATTTTTCCTGCCCGGCTTTGGTACGCGGCTCGATGGCAACGCGGATGACCGGCTCGGGAAAATCCATCGATTCCAGAACGATGGGGTGTTTCTTGTCGCAGAGGGTATCGCCCGTCGTGGTGTTTTTCAGCCCCACGGCGGCGGCGATGTCACCCGCGTAAACGGACTCAAGGTCTTCGCGGTCGTTGGCGTGCATCAATAGCAAACGCCCGAACCGCTCGTTCATGCCCCGGTTGGCGTTGATGACGACTTCCCCGGCTTTGGCCGAACCCGAATAGACGCGGAAAAAGGTCAGTTTGCCCACATGCGGGTCGGTCATGACCTTGAACGCCAGCGCGGCAAAGGGCGCGTTCTCATCGGACTGGCGGGTGTCTTCTTTCCCGTCGTCCGGGTCTGTCCCGGTAACGGCGTCAATGTCCAGCGGCGACGGCAGGTAAGCGATGATGGCGTCGAGCAGGTTCTGCACCCCTTTATTGCGGTAGGATGTGCCGCACAGAACAGGGATGAGTTTGCCCGCGATGACCGCTCTGCGGACGGCGGCTTGGATCATTTCAACAGCGGCATCTTCACCGGCATAGACGACATTGGCCAAGTCGTCGTCCACCAGCGTCACGGCGTCGATCAAGGCCTCGCGGCAGTCTTCGGCTTCCTCCAGCAGTTCGGCCGGGATGTCTTCCTCGCGGATGTCCTGCCCCAGCTCGTCATACGCCACATGGGCGCGCATGGCGATCAGGTCAACCACCCCTTTGAACGACGATTCGGCTCCGATGGGGAGCTGGATGGGCACGGCGTTGCATTTCAGGCGGTCGCGCATCATGCCGACCACATTGTGGAAGTCGGCGCCGGTGATGTCCATCTTGTTGACATAGGCCATACGCGGCACACCATAGCGGTCGGCCTGACGCCAAACCGTTTCCGACTGCGGCTCCACGCCGCCTTTGGCGCAGAAAACGGTGACCGCGCCGTCGAGGACGCGCAGCGACCGCTCCACTTCCATGGTAAAATCCACATGTCCGGGGGTGTCGATGATGTTGATGCGGTGTTTCTTCCACATAGCCGTCGTGGCGGCTGATGTGATGGTGATCCCGCGCTCCTGTTCCTGCGCCATCCAGTCCATGGTGGCATTGCCTTCATGGACTTCGCCCAGTTTATAGTTTTTCCCTGTGTAGAACAGGATGCGCTCCGACGTGGTGGTCTTCCCCGCGTCGATATGCGCCATGATGCCGATGTTACGGGTCAATTCAAGGGGTACTTGCCGCGGCATGATCGTTTCTCCTTGCTTTATAGCTCTCCCCCGCCACACCCAGCGCACGCTAGGCGTAAGGCGGGGGAAATGGTTTTGATTCTTACCAGCGATAGTGGGCGAAAGCCCTGTTCGCGTCCGCCATTTTGTGCATGTCTTCGCGTTTTTTGACCGAGGAGCCGGTGCTGTTGGAGGCGTCGAGTATCTCTCCGGCCAAACGCTCGGCCATGGTCTTCTCGCCGCGGTTGCGGGAGTAGCTCACCAGCCAGCGCAACGCCAGTGTTTGACGGCGTTCCTCACGGACTTCGATCGGAACCTGATAGGTCGAACCGCCGACACGGCGGGCTTTGACTTCCAGCGAAGGCATGGTGTTGGCTAACGCCGCTAAAAAGACATCCAGCGGCTCTTTGCCCGACTTTTCGCGCATGATGTCAAAGGCTCCGTAAACAACCTTCTGCGCCACGCCTTTTTTACCGTCGTACATCACGCCGTTGATCAGCTTGGTGACAACGCGCGAGTTGAACAGCGGATCGGGCAATACTTCTCTTTTGGGGACAAATCCTCTTCTTGGCACTTGTCTTCCCTCCTTCACATGTGTGAATTCACAGGTACTCAAAGGCCGCGAGGCCTTTGACCGCACCGAGAGGAATATCTTCACTCCCGGTTAGGAGATCATTCACTGTTTACTTGGTGCCCGGTTTCGGGCGTTTTGCT
Source organism: Oscillospiraceae bacterium (assembly GCA_009782475.1). Taxonomy (GTDB): domain Bacteria; phylum Bacillota; class Clostridia; order Oscillospirales; family UBA929; genus UBA929. The sequence continues at coordinate 31,693 of WRIZ01000015.1, forward strand.
CCATACTTGGAGCGAGCCTGACGGCGGTTGGCGACGCCCTGAGTGTCCATGGTGCCGCGAATAACGTGGTAGCGCACGCCGCCGACGTCTTTTACACGACCCCCGCGGATCATGACGACGCTATGCTCTTGGAGATTGTGGCCGACGCCGGGAATGTACGCGCTGACTTCGTAGCCGTTGGACAAGCGCACGCGGGCGACCTTGCGCAAGGCCGAGTTGGGTTTACGGGGCGTCTCTGTGCGCACATTGGTGCAAACGCCGCGTTTTTGCGGGCTGGGGTCGTCGGTCAGCGTTTTGCGCAGGGTATTCAGACCCTTTTGCAGTGCCGGGGCTTTGGATTTATGCGTTGATTTCTTGCGCCCCTTGCGGACGAGCTGGCTTACGGTTGGCATGGGTTTCCTCCTTTCTATTGAAATTATTGCAACCTTGGCGGAGGCGGAGGGATTCGAACCCCCGTGACGTTACCGTCAAATGGTTTTCAAGACCACCCCGTTATGACCGCTTCGGTACGCCTCCATATAACGAAGAGCACAAGAAGACGCAATCAATTTACGGCTTCCGTACTTGACAGGATGCTGCTCTTTAGAAAAACAAGTTCAGGGAGATTGTCAGGCTGATAAATATGACCGCGATCCATTTGGTGGCTTTGGCCAGCCGCGCGTCCCATGAGCGCGCCTGATTCTTTGACATAAACGCGTCGGCCGCACCGGCGATGGCGCCGGAGAGCCCCGCCCTTTTCCCCGACTGGAGGAGCACAACGGCGATCAAAACGACCGATGTAATGATTTGAATAATCGTCAAAGTGAATTGCAGGGTACTCATTTCATTCATTCTGTTCATCTCCTTGTATAACTCGAAGGGCTCCTAGTGCTTGGCAATGCGAAGGATTGGGCGTTTCCGCGCATGGAAACGCCCATGTAGTGTATCAGATGGTTTTATCCTTGTCAACACTTATTTTAGAAAACCACCCCGTCCGCAGACGGCGGGGTGGTTACGAATGGCGTATCATTGATCCCAAAGCCTCACCATGGTCTGTATGCTCTGCTCACGGGTAAACTCGCCCTGCGGGTCAAAGAGGGTGCTTGTTATGCCGCTCATGATGCGGGGACTGGCTCCCCGCATTTTTTTGATAGAATCCACCGCATAGGAGCCTTCCAAATCCGTAAAGGCAATCTCCCCTTCGGGAAGGGGTTTGCCCAAGCCCCGCTCGGCTGTTCTCGCCAGGATGATGGCCGCTTGCTGGCGTTCAATATTATTATCGGGGCTGAAAAGGGGTTCGCCCGCCGCGTTCGACCCTGTTCCGGTGACGATCCGAAGCCCGCCGATTTTACGGATGTTAACGTCCCCGCCGTCGTCGGCAAAGATGGCGCGTTCGGTGATCTCTTCGCCTGTTATCTCCTCAATCAGCGTGACGGCGAGGGCGCAGAACTCGCCGCGGGTGATGGCTTGGTCGTAGTCGTTTTGCAGGGAAACGGGAATGAGGCCGTAGCCGTAGGCGGTATTGATGACGTCAACCGCCCACGGAGAGGCTGTATTGAGATTGGGAGCCGTAACCGGCATGGACGGAGCCGCAACAGTGACGGCCTTGATGTTGATGTTGCCGTCGGTAATGTGTTCCCAGTAATTCGTGCCGTTATTTGAAATATAGCTGACATTCCGCGTAATGGTATGATTTACGCCGTACCCGAGGTTTGTCGAGCACATCGGGACTTCCGCGGTGCCTTGCCGCACGGTATATTCCACAACCACCGCAAACCGGCTCCCGGCTGCCCCCAAAAGGACGGCTTCGTCCAGTTTCAGCGTGTACCAGCCGGGATAGGTGATGTCTTCAAAGGCGGCGGGTGAAAGTTTGCTTGTGTTCATCGAGCTTGTTCCGATATATTCGGGGATGATATAAACGTTTACCAGGGTATTGGCGTCTTGAATAAAGATTTTAACCTCTTCAAGCCACTCGCCGCCGGTTCCGGCGGTGAAGACATTGGCTCCGAAGACGGTGGTATCGCCTACCCAACGCCTGGAATAACCGGCGTATCCAAGCGGGTCGTATTCATATAAAACGGCGTCCGGGTCATATCGTTTTACGCCGTCAACCACCCACGGGGAAAGCGGCGCGTTGGTATCCTCATAAGAGATCCAAAAGTTCCCGCCGTCTCCCCAATCGCCGCCCCAGCTGTTCTGCGCCAGCCATGCCCCGTTGCCGGACGGGCGGCGGGAGGAATTGAAGCGCTCTCTCGGGAAATTGTCGTCCCATCCGATCAAAGTGACCGAGTGGTCGATCTCCAACGTCCCGTAATAGTCTGTCGACGCCCGGTTGTTGTAAAACGCACTTGTTTGGGCGTTGTAGTAAGCTGTGCTGCCATTGCTTTGGGAAACGGCGTTGCCGTCCCAAAACATATTGCAGGAAACCGCGCCGTATTGCATGATGGCTTCTTTTAGTTTCTCCCGGGAAATATCGCTCTTCTTTTCTCCGCCGAGGTAGAGAATGTTTTGAACGGTATAATCGGGCTGGGCGTTGCGGGCGACCGACAGAGAGCGGGAATTGGGTATATTGTCATACACATAATTTCCATAGGGGTCTTTCCCCTCATTCACCGCGCCGTGCAGTTGGCCGCGCATCAGATAGGCGGCTATCATGTGGCGGTGGCCGCCGCCTTCCGGCTCGCGGACAAACCCGTGCGAGGTGTTGCCGTTGCGATCGCTGGTGGCATACGCCATATGCAGGGGCGAGAACAAAGGCTGCGAAGCCGTTCCGTTTTTCAATAGACTTGCCTCTATGATGGACGTCGCCGAAAACGCCCAGCAAAGACCGTTCGGCCCCTGATCCCGCGCGGGCGTGATGCTGGTGCTTTGATACTCCGCCGGCAAAACGGCGGATCGCGTGACGCCGAAGGCGGCTGGCTGGGGAGACGGATATGTAAGCAAAAACGGTTCGGGCAAGCTCCCCCTGACCGGGGCGGGTGCCTCCGCCGCAGCCGGGGCACCGTAGAGCGGCAGCACAAAACTCAATGCCAGGAGCAGCGATAAACCCTTACGCCATATTTTCATAATCCCAGTCTCCTTCTATGTATTCGCTTTATTGTACCTTATTTGAAAGAAATTGTCAATCACTTGCGCCGTTCGCGCTTGACATGATATACTGAGCAAACCAAATGTTGGGAGGGCTATTATAATGCCGTTTATCGAATGGGTTGAGGAGATGTGGGCCATCCCTTGGCTCCGCCGTCTGCTTTATTCTCTCAGCGTCTTTTTGATCGCGCTGATCGTCACATGGCCTGTGCGCGGTTTCATACGGAAGAGGATACACAAACGCGCCGGGCAAAACCTCCGCGCCGACACCCTCAGCAAGCTGCTGATGAGCGTTGCCGGTTTTGTGGTTTGGTTTCTCGCCGCCGTGCAGATTTTGAAAGAAGGATTGGGCGTAGACGTCACCTCCATCCTCGCCGCCGCCGGGGTCTTAGGCGTAGCGGTCGGCTTCGGCGCGCAGTCTTTGGTCAAAGACGTTATCTCCGGCTTCTTCCTCCTGCTGGAAAACCAATTTTCCGTCGGCGAGAACGTCACCATCGACGGCTACACCGGAACCGTCGAGGAGCTGGGTCTGCGCTCAACGAGAATACGCGGCGAAGCGTCCGGCATCCTGATCGTCCCCAACGGTGCCATTTCCAAAGTCATCAACAACAGCCGGGGAACCCCTCCCCCGCCTCCCGAAGGCTAGTTTACATAACCCAAATGTTTCACGTGAAACATCATTTTGCCAATGCAGGCAAAAATTCCCGCCTTATGGCGGGATTTTTTGGTTTACCTCATTCATTTGTTGCGGTAACCGCTTAAAACAGCCCCGTTATCTTTCCGTTTTCGTCAATGCCGATGTTCTCATAGGCCGGGGTTTTCGGCAGACCCGGCATGGTCATGATGTCCCCCGCTTTTGCCACTACAAACCCCGCGCCCGCGCTGACGCGCAGCTCCCCGATTTGGACGCGGAACCCTTTGGGGCTTCCGAGCTTCTTTGGGTCGTCGGAAAAGGAGGTTTGCGTCTTGGCGATGCAAACGGGCAGGTTGCCGTATCCCAGTTCTTCCAGCTTGATTGCCTGTTTTTCAGCCGCCGGGGAGAAATCGCATCCGTCCGCTCCGTAGATGTTCGTTGCGACGGCGTTGAGTTTCTCCAGCAAACCCAAGTCCGGCGGATAGACCGTTTTCAGTTCGGGCGGGTCGTCTTCCAGCAGCGGCAGCAGCTCTCTTGCCAACGCTTCCGCGCCCGCTCCGCCCCGCGAAAACCCCTCGTAAACGGCGCAGGGCGTCCTTGCCGAACGGCAGGCCGCCGCGACGGCTTCTAAGTCTTCGTCGGTATCTGTATGAAAACGGTTGAGCGCGACGACGGCGGGCAACCCATACCGTTCCCGCACGTTTTCAATATGAGCCAGCAGGTTATCCGCCCCGCCGTGGTGTTTGAAGGCTCGCACCGTCGCTACGATAACGCAAACCGACGGGCGTAAGCCGCCCGCCCGGCACTTGATGTCGATGAATTTCTCGGCTCCTAAGTCTGCGCCGAATCCGGCTTCGGTCACGGCGACCTCGCCCAAGGCCAACGCCGTCCGCGTTGCGATCAGCGAATTGCACCCATGCGCGATGTTGGCGAAAGGGCCGCCGTGGATCAGCGCGGGTGTGCCTTCCAGCGTTTGCACAAGGTTGGGTTTCAGCGCGTCTTTGAGCAGCGCGGCCATCGCGCCCTCCACTTTCAGGTCGGCGCACCTGGCCGGGTCGCCTTTGCGGGTGTAACCGATCAGGATGTTCCCCAGCCGTTCTTTGCAATCGGCAATGTCGGCCGACATACACAAAACCGCCATGACTTCGCTGGCGGCGGTGATTTGAAACCCTTCTTCCCTCGGAACGCCGTTTGCCGTGCCGCCCAGTCCCGCGGTCAGCTGCCGCAAGGCACGGTCGTTCATATCCATGCAGCGTTGCCAAGTGATGCGGCGGGTGTCGATGCCCAACGGATTGCCTTGCTGCAAATGGTTGTCGATGGCCGCCGAGAGCAGGTTGTTGGCCGCCGAAATGGCGTGAAGGTCTCCGGTGAAGTGCAGATTGATGTCCTCCATCGGCACGACCTGGGCGTATCCGCCGCCGGCCGCGCCGCCTTTCATCCCGAAGACCGGCCCCAACGACGGTTCGCGCAGACAGAGGACGGCCTTTTTGCCCAAACGCCGCAGCCCGTCGGCCAGCCCGACGCTGACGGTGGTCTTTCCTTCGCCGTATTTGGTCGGCGACACCGCCGACACGAGAATGAGGCGGCCTTGCTTATTTGCCTTCGGCAGTTCGGTTATTTTCGCTTTATACCGGCCGTACGGTTCCCATTGATCCTCCGTTAAGCCCAACACGGCCGCAATCTCCGAAATGGGGCGCAGTTTCGCGTTTTGTGCGATGTCAATATCGGTCATACCGTCTCCTCCACCGCCGCCGTGATGGTGTTTTTCATCAATATGGCGCGCGTCATCGGCCCAACGCCGCCCGGCACCGGGGTTATGTAGGAAGCGAGAGGTTCAACCGAAGCAATGTCGGCGTCGCCCGCCAGCTTGCCGTCCGGCTTTTTGCAAATGCCCACGTCAATGACGACAACACCCGGCTTGACCATCTCCCCGGTGATCAGCCCCAATTTCCCGACAGCGGTGATTAAAATGTCGGCGGTGCGGGTGAAAATCGTTAAGTCGGGGGTGCGGCTGTGGCAGACGGTGATGGTGGCGTCTCTTTGGAGCATCAGCTGCGCCATCGGCTTGCCGACGATATGGGTGCGGTTGATGATGACGCAGTGCTTGCCTTTGAGTTCGATTTTATAATGATCCAGCAGAGCCATGATCCCCGCCGGTGTCCCCGGCAGGAAATTGGGTCGGTCGTGGGTGATCAGCCCGGCGTTCTCCGGGTGGAGCGAATCAACGTCTTTGACCGGATCGATGGCGCACCGAACGGTAAACTCGTCGATGCCCTTGGGATACGGGTGCTGTAAAAGAATGCCGTGAACCGATTCGTCGGCATTGAGCCGCGCGATCTGCACCATCAGCTCGTCCTGTGACGTATCGGCGGGCAATTTGACCATCACGCCTTCGATGCCGCACTCTTCGCAGTCTTTTATTTTATTCCGCACATAGACGGCCGAAGCGGGGTCGTCGCCCGCCAAAATGACCGCCAGCTTGGGCACGATCCCTTTTGCCCGAAGCTGTTGCGCGTGCGCCAAAACCTCACTCTTGACTTCCTTCGCCAGTGCTTTCCCGTCCATCAGAATCGCCATTCTCCGCATCCTCCTCTTCCGTGAACTCTTCTAAATCGTTGGGTTCCTCTTCTCCTGCAACGACGTCTTTAACTTCCGCTGTTTCGGTTTTTTCTGAGGAACCTTTTTTCTTTGTCTTCCGGTATGCCGCATATTCATCGCGCGCCGCCGTCCATTCCAGCAGCGGCGGGTGCTTTTTGAAGAGGGTCATATAGAACAGCACCCCCAGCGCGGCGACGCAGGAAGCGATGGCCAATGCCTGCGAGACCATCCAGTCGCCCAGCATCAGGTTGTATTCGGTCGCCCGCATCCCTTCCATCAGGCCGCGACCCAAGCCGTACCAAGCGATATAGAGGGTGAACATCTGCCCGTTGTATTTGCGTTTTTTGAGAAATAGGAGCAATAAAACCAGCCCGATGGAGTTCCAAAGAGATTCATACAGAAAGAGAGGGTGTACCCCCAAATCGTTGTCGGCCATATGCCTTGTAACGGCCATGCGCCACGGCAGGTCGGTCTCCCGCCCGTACACCTCGCCGTTGACAAAGTTGCCCCAGCGTCCCACGGCCTGCCCGATCAGCAGCCCGATCGCCCCGATGTCGAGCATGGCTCCGACGTTGATGCGCCGCACCCAGCAAAAGAGGGCGGCCGCCGTCACCGCGCCGATGATGGAGCCGTAAATGGCCATCCCGCCCGTCCAGGTATAGAGGATGCTGAACGGTTCGTCGCGGAACTCCGACCAGTTAAACGCCACATAGTACAGCCGCGCGCCGATGATGCCCGCCGGGGTGGCGAAGAAGAGCATATCGAGAATTTCATCCTGTTTCAGCCCAAACTCCTTGACCCTTCGTAAACAGACGATCACGGCCAGCAAAAAGCCCGCCGCCAAGATAAGCCCGTACCAAGTCAGGGCAAAGCTGTCGGTGAAGCGGATGATGGCCGGGTTCTGCTCAAACAGAAAACCGATGCCGGGAAAACCGATCATTGCTGCAATCCCTCCCATTTGTGTTGATCACAGCATTATACAACGGCAAACGGGATGGTGTCAAGTTCTGCTTCTTTGGTTTCCAGCGCGTCGCACAGCACCCGGTAAAACCATGCCGCCGCCCCGGTGTATTGGCTCCAGCCGCCCCTGCCCAAATGGGCTTGATGCCCATAAACATCGGCCGCGAGGACGTGCGGCTCTGCTTTATAGATCGCGTTGTCGTGATTTTCCGGCATCAGCATGTCTAAAAGTTCAAGACATGTTTTCCAATCGCCCGTTTTCAAAAACGCCATGGCCAGCCAAACCGCCGCGTGGGTATACTGCCCCCCGTTTTCCCGCACGCCCGGCACATACCCTTTGATATACCCCGGGTCTTTGCTCCCCCGCCCCGAGAAGGGCGGCGCGAACAGCTTGATCATGCCGGCTTCTTTGTCCGCGAGGTTTTTAACCGCGCTGTTCAATGCCGTTTTCACTTTGTCTTTTGGAACACGTTCCCCAAACAACGCCGAAAAACTCTGCGCGATCGAGTCGATCCTGCACTCCGCGTCGTCTTTGGAACCAAGTGTTGACCCGTCGTCGTAATATCCGCGCAAAAACCACTCCCCATCCCAAGCCGCCGCCGCCGCCGCGATCAAGTCTCCAGCCCAACTTTGGAGCCGTTCCGCGTTTTTCATATCCGCCAAACTTTTACACATCTGTGCATAACGCTCGGCGGTGTGCGCCGCGAACCAGGTCAGCCAAACGCTCTCTCCCCGCCCTTTATGCCCCACGAGGTTCATGCCGTCGTTCCAGTCGCCCGCCCCGATCAGCAAAAGGCCGTGCTCTCCCGCGCCGCGCTCCATCACTTTTTCAAAAGCGCGAAGGCAATGCTCGTACACACTTTCCTTTCGCTCCGTCACCGCCGCGCTCTCATACCGGTCGTCGCTCCCCTCCTCCAGCGGTGCCGAGGATAGATAGGGGGTTTTGATGAACAGGATGGAGGTATCCCCGGTTTGCCCGACATATTCCGAAACGGTATACGGCAGCCAAAGCAGGTCGTCCGAGCAGCGTGTCCGCACGCCTTTGTCTGAAACCCCCGCCTCACGTTTGGCCGGATGCCACCAGTGCATCACGTCCCCTTCCTCATACTGACGGGAACAAGCCCGCAGAATCTGCGTTTTTGCGAGGCGCGGCTGTGTCTTCAACACCGCGCAGACGTCTTGGAGCTGGTCGCGGAACCCGTAAGCCCCGCCGCACTGATACTGTGAAGCGCGCGCGTATAGCCGGGTGGCAATGATTTGATACAGTGCCCAGCCGTTTCCGTAGTGGTCAAGCGCGGGGCTTCCGCTTTCGAGCTGTTTTTGACAAACCGTCTTTTCCCATTTTTGACAAGTTCGTTGCAGGGCTTCTTCTGCGGTGTCCCAACGGGTCAATTCTTTCAATAGCCCGATCCCCGGTTTATTCCGTGACGCGCCCATGACAAGCACAGCCCGCCCTTGCGCTTCAAAGCTCAGAGCTAGGTTTCCCGCTCCCGGCGGCGCGTGTGTGAATCCTTCCGAGGCCGTAATGACAAATGTTTGCGGGGCGTAGGCGGTATTGAACGGGTTTTCGATCCACACGGCACCGTCCTCCCCTGTTTGAACGGTACACATCCGCCCGTCGCCCGGCATCACGCCCAGTATGGGGGTTGTTTGCAGGGTGACGGTGAATGTCTCTTCGGCCTCAATCATCGTTACCAGCGCGCTGCGGTCGGGCGGCACAAACTGCACCGTTTTAACCGTTACCTCCCCGATTTGCTTCTCCCACCGGGCAAAACCGAACCCATACGTCACACCGCAAGGATAGCCGTCTTCGGCGGCGAACAGGCTGACGCCGTCCAGCGTTATTTTGGTTCCTCCGTCTATGGCGAGCGGATCGTTGCTCCACGGCGTGTATTTGTTCTCACGGGCGTTTTGAAAGGCGATATACCCCGCACCTGTTTCGGTCACGAGGGCGGAGAAGTTTTGGTTGGCCAGCGTATGGCTCCATGTCAGCGGCGGCAATTCGCCGTGGATGGTAAAACGGAAGGAGTTATCGCTCTCCCATCGGTAGATAACGCGTTCTTTGCCTCCCTCTGGAGGGAGGTACCGCGAAGCGGCGAAGGGAGACTCTTCCTCCGGCGGTTTGCTTTTCTCCTCCCGCCGCCTGTCGGCGGCACCCTCCTCTGAGAGGAGGGCTGGTGATTGTTCATATGGCACCGTTGCCGACGCAAACGCCCTCAACAGGGCTTCCTGTCCCGGCGCGAACGATTCAATGTCAACGGCGTGGACGCCTCCCTTGCGTCCGGCGGTGTGCTCGGCGCGGCAAGCCTTTAGGGTCTCCATCAGCAGTGTCCTTGCCGGGCGGCGGTAATCCCCGCCGTCCCGGAGCAGGATGGCGAGATCGCAGGGGTAACCGCACAGCGACAGCCAGCGGTGCTGCCGCACCACCCGCGACACCCTTTCCCACTGGGCATTCTCCACCGCCACGGTCAGCAGCAGGGGCAAGTCGCCGGAAATGCCCACAGACCAAAGCCCGCCTTTTCCGATTGGCGGCGCACCGCCGCCGGGAATGTCCGTGGCAGATTGTGCGGATTTTTCACTATACGCCCGCTCTCCGGGGAAAACCATGCGCGACAGCCATTCAAACGCCTCGCAGCGTTCCGACGGCGTTAAGCCAAGCGTTTGCGCCGTTTCATCCGGGATCGGCGAGCCGTCCGTCCGTTTCAGCGTACGCTTGGCCGCCGAAACGGCGTCGTTCGCCGTAGCCGCCGCCGCCATCGCAAACCGCAGCTCGATCTCCCCGCCCGGCGCGAGTTCTACAGGCGCGGCGGCATAAACGCATGGATCAATCGGAGGCACCGGCGAGCCGCCGGAGCCAATGTCCGTGATAGATTGTACAGATTCTATACCATGCGCCCGCTCTCGGGGGGAATCCCCCCGCCCAACAACCTTTTCCCGCAGGGTTTCATAAACAACGCCCTTTTCATCACAAATAAACGCCAGCCAAAGCTCCTGTCTCCCAGCGCGCGGGCGTCGCCGCACCAGGCAGACGTCTTTTTCAATCCGTGTGTCAAGAAAGAGTTTGCTGAACGCCGGATGGGCAGAATAATCCTCCAGCCGCTGTAAAACCGGCTCAAAGTAACAGGCGGCGATCCCCCTTGCCGTCTCCGATCCTTCGTTGCGCAGGGTTACAACGCGCAGCTCTGCGTTTTCGTTCTCCGGGACAGAAAGGCGCGTCTCGTGCCGCAGCCCTCCCGCCGTTCCCCTCCACGCGCAATGCGTCCCTGTAAAGGACGCTGAATCGGGCAGCAGATCGATTCCGTCAAAATAAAACCGCAGCCCAAGCGTCAGGGAATCCCTGCCGCATTGGGAACGGGACAGCCCGTTGTCGGCACACAGGACGGTATAGGAAGCGTTGCCCAGCAGCAGCGTTTTGGGTGCGTTGTTCTGAACGCGCTCGATTTCAACCTGATAATCCATCCCTTCGGCACGCTTTGGTTTATCGGGTATCTCGCGCCCGGCCGGACGGATGACCGCCGCGCCCACCGGAACCCGTTCCTGCAAAAGCCCCGCGAAAGCCCCCATCGACGGGTCGCGCATAAACCGCTTTTGCAAGATGTTGCCCCGCAGCGCGTTGCACACGGCGGCCAAGCTCATCCCCAAATGATGGCTCATATAGCACCGCACTTGTGTGAAAGGCGATTTCCGATCTTTTTCCGTTACATTGTTTCTGGAAGGGGTATAGTCCAACGCTTCAATCAGACCATATTGCCCCTCCGTCCCCAGCTTGTAAATCCTCCGCAGATTCCGCACCGACGCGGCGGGGTGGGTCAGCAGGGTCAAAAAGCTCGAATAAGGCGAAATGACATGGTCGGCTCCCAGCCCGCGCTTATAGGCCAGCGTTGGTACGCCGTGCGCTTTGTATTGGTAACTGAGAGAGCGGTCGAAGGCGTAAAAACAGCTTTCCGAGACCCCCCAGGGGCCTCCCCGGCGGGAAGCCTGCACCCGCTGCGCGTATACGGCGAAGTCCAGCGATTCTTTGAGCAGTGAGTTGCGGTAAGCCGGGAGGAGAATATGGGGCATGAAATATTCAAACATCGTCCCCGTCCACGACGCCATCCCCCGGTACCGCCCCAAAGCCGTCTGCGCCCGTCCAAGACGCTGCCAGTGTTTTTTATCCACTTCGCCCCGGGCTACGGCAATATAGCTGGTCTGCCGAGCCTCAGAGGCCAGCAGATCATAGACGCCTCCTTCGGTCTCAGGGCTGTCTAAATCTGCGCTGATGCGGAAGAGTTTTTTCTTTTGATCGTAGAGGGGCAGAAAGTCCATCTCGTCGGCCAACGCCTTCGCGCGCGCGGCCAAGACGGGTTCCTCCCACTCGTTCAGCCCTTGGTTCAGGGCAATCAGGCAGCCGCACAGATTGCCCGAATCGACCGAGGAGACACACCGGGGGGAAAGCGGCTCCAGCGTGCGGGTATCATACCAGTTCAGCAGATGCCCGTTCCATTTGGGCATATCTTCCAGCGTTCGGATGATCCCTTCGATCAGCACAACGGCTTTCTCTTTGGCGCACAGCCCCAAATCAACCGCCGCCTGCGCGCAGGTGAGCGACAGCCCGATGTTGGTCGGCGAGGTGCGGTAGGCCACGCCCGCAGCGGGCTGCTCTTGAAAATTATCGGGGATGAGATAATGGTCTTCCGGCAGGAGATGGTCTTCAAAAAACTGCCACATCAACGCCGCCTGCCGCATTAAGAAGGCGCGGTCGGCGTCGCCGAGCTTTTCAACCGTCGGGCTGGTTTTGCTCACGGCAAACGCGATGAAAGGAGACGCCGCCCAGCCCGCGCCCAACACCCAGCCGACCGCCGAGCGGGAAAGCAGGGCGGTCAAGACGCCCCACGCAAGGCCGGGGAACATTTTGCGCGCGGTTTGAACAACGCCGGAGGCTATTTTTTCTGTTTCCTCCGAAGTCGTCCATTGCAGCAATTTGCGTTTTGTTATCCACATCCTCCACAGCGCAAGCAAGGCGGCGTGCGCCGAGATGAACGCGTTATACGGCAAGAAGGCCAATGTCAGCAGGGTTTGGCTCAACACCGCCGGAATCCCGGTGATGATGGCGGCATGTGTCCGATTGCTCCGTCCGGGTCTTCCCACCCGTTCGGCAAAAGTGAGAAGGAGATGCGACGCCGAGGCCGTCAAGGCCACGGCGAGAACGGTTCCAAAAACCCATCCGGGCAGCAGCGTCCCGGCCGTCAGAGCCGCCAGCGTCGCAACCGGGGTCAGGCTTCCCCGCAGAGGGTCAAAGAGTTTCCAGCGCGCCAGCGGCGTGAGGTCTTTATTGAAAGCCCATTTGGCCGCTTGCCAGTCGCCGCGTATCCAGCGGTGCTGGCGCAGAAACCACGCCCGCGCCGTGGACGGAAACCCATCGGTCAGCTCAACGTCTTCCATCAGACCGGCTCGCAGAAAGCCGCCTTCGAGAAGGTCGTGCGATAAAACGCGGTTTTCCGGCAGCCGCCCATCCAAGCATTTCAGATAGGCGTCTATGTCGGCAATGCCTTTGCCGTGAAAGCTGCCCTGCCCAAACAGATCGTGATAGACCTCGCCCGCCATGCCGCTGTAAGGGTCTAGCCCCCCCTGCCCGGCAAAGACCCGGGAAAAGACACTCTTCCCGGCCGCTTCCAGCTCAACCGCCATCCGCGGCGCGAGGATGCCGTGCCCGCTTACGACCACCTTCCGTTCAGGGTCGAGCACCGGGCGGTTGACCGGGTGGAGCATAGCTCCGGCCATACGCCGCGCCGACCCCGGCGTCAGGGCGGTATCGCTGTCCAGCGTGATGAGGAAACGCGTCCCGTCTAAAGCTCTTTTATCACCGGTTGCCACACGCATCCCGCCCGGTTTCCCCCGGAGGAGACGGCAGAGCTCCATTAGGGCACCGCGCTTGCGTTCCCACGCCATGAATATTTTATCGCGCACATTCCATTCGCGGTCGCGTGTAAACAGATAAAACCCGCCGCCGTACTTTTGATTGAGAGCAAAAATGGCCTGCTGCGCCGCGCTGAGGACGCGCTCGTCGGTAGAGCGGATTTTTTGCGCGCTGTCCGGCAGGTCGGCCAACAGCCCGAAGTGCAGGTTTTCTCCCGCGTCGCGGTTGGCAAGGCGGTATCCTTCCAGTTTCTTAGCAAACTCCGCGCCTTTTTGCCCCCCTGTCAGCAACACCGATACGACGCAAAGGGTTTTTCCCTCCGCCGGAATCCCGTTTGGCAGCTCCAGCCTGGGAACCGGGCGGCACGGAACCAGCCTTGTGACCAGGGCGTCTGTGATATTCTTGGCCATCGCCGCCAGCGGCAGCAAGAGAAGCAGCCCCGCCCATAACCGCTCGGTGAGGATGGCGCAAGCCGCTCCCGGCAGGATTGTCAGCAGGGTAAACGCGCAGAAATATAAAAGCCCCGGTACCCGGGACGGTTTACGGCCTAAAGGGCGTTCCCAAAGATATGTCCCCACATGCCGTTCTTTTTCGTCCTCTCCCGCCTCGCAGAGAGCCAAAATTGTCTCCGCCGTCTCCTGTTCGGTGCGCTTATCCTTCCTTGCCAGCTTTGCCAGCCGGCGGCGGTAAGCTCCCCGCGTCTCCTCGTCCATCTGCTCATACAGCGGGTCACGGCGTAAGACGGCTTCCAACACCCCGGCGTTTTGCAGCGTTTCGGTCAAGTCTGCCGAGGATAGGAACCGCAAGGATGTGATCAAGCCGCCGATCGTTTCGGCATTGCGCTTGTGGGCTCCTTCCGCCGCCTCGGCAAACTCCTCGGTTCCCCGGTCGGGGATGCGTCCGGCCTGCCGCAGGGCAAAGGCGCGCGCTTCGGCTGTAAACGGGCTGTCGCCCGATGTTTTCTGATAGGCGTCTAAAATCCCGCCGATGTCCCGGCAGCATTGGGCGACGCGCGAAATGACCGCCGCACGCAGCATGGCGGTGAAAAGCCAAAGCTCCCGCTCGGACAGCGGCCGTCCGGCTTGTTTTTCTTTGAGAAAGCGGGATACCCCGGCTTCTGTGATCTCCCCGCTCCCCTCCACAAGGGTTTGCGCCAGACTATACACAAACGGGCGGCCGCCCGCGGCGGACGGAAGGCCGCGCGCGCCTTTTAACACCGCGCGGGCTTCTTCCCCTTCGCGGCGGCAGAGGTAACGGTTATCCAGCAGCCATTCGATCTCCTGCGGCAGCAAGCGGCTTGTCCGGTTCCACTCCGCCGCCCGTTCGGCGGTTTTTTCGATGATTTGAATGTTTTTACGCAGGAGCCTTGCTGTTGGTTTTCCCGATGTTAACATTTTCCCTCCGGCTAATCCGTGTCAAGCGCATACGACGCAAATGAATTGCGTCTTTTGCGCTCTTCGTCCATTTTTGGATAGTATACCCGAGGGATGGGCTGTTCATGCTACATAGAGGGGTATTTCTCTGTTGTGTCAATCATCATTGAAGAGATCTGAATGTGTCCCCGTGCCGGAGGCGGAAAGGATGAGCCTATCCTCAAATATCTGATAGATCAGCACTGAAAAGGAAGCCGAGCAAATCCGCAAGAGTGTTTTCAGTATCATATAGCAGGAACAGCGCGAACAGCAACCGCGCAGAACGCAGGGTATTGAGCATTAAAACGCCGCCCGAACATCGGGTCAACTTGACCCGATGTGGGCGACACTGTTGTGCGTATCTAATGCTTATTTCTACGAAGTTTTGAATATACAAATATAATCAGTAGCCCCACTATTATTGTAATACTTCCAATCGTAAAAACGGTTTTTCGCATACCCATTATACTTGCTAATAAAACAGACCATTCCGGTAAATTAGGATAATTATTCAGCATTGTAATAATGCCGATATTTTCTATCCAGTCGCATAACATAGCCAATAACGGAATTAAAAGCAAGTATCCATATCGTTTTTGACTTGCTATGTGTTTTAGTAGAAATGCTATAAGTCCGGCATAAAAGAGCATATAGGTGAAAGGGAAAGGATAATCTAACGGCATAATTCTTGTCAGATAAAATGCTCTACCCTCTGTTCCCAATGCGGTCAACATATTATGTGCTTCTTCATAAGTATATCCAAATTCAAAATCAAGGATATTTGCACCGTCTGTTATCCTTAATAATTTGGCTACACCTACTGCACTAAAATTTATTATTACATAAAAAGCCGCAAACAGTAGAGTAAATACAATTGCTTTTTTCTATGATATTTTTTGTATAATCATATTAAGAAAATTATTCAATAATCTACCCCCGCAAAATATAAATTTTCTACGTTATTAATACCAAACATTCTATCACAATAAACACGTTTATGCAACGGTCAAAATGTAAAGATTCTATATGTAGGATTACAAAGTCACCGTCTCACACGCCAACCCCTGCGCCTCTGCGACAGCTCCGCAAACCAGCTTTCCCTTATAAGTTTTCTGGTTCTTATTCTTTCACTAACTCCTCGATAAGCGCATTATATGTCTCTATAATATCCGAAAACACAAGGCTTCTATGACCGCTTCGCACAAGCCGCAGCAC
>WRIZ01000016.1 GCA_009782475.1 Oscillospiraceae bacterium
GGCGGCACCCTTTCGCACAGGCATATCAGCCCAAGGAGGTGAACTCCGACCTCTATCCGCTGCTTGCATTGTACCCCAATGCCACGGAGGTGGCAATCAGAATACTGACTTTATTATACGAGGTGGTAAATTTGATGAGCGTTATACCTGATAATCTCCGCGCGCTCACTGTTCCGGGAACATTCGCCCTTCTCGCGGCGTTGACGCGGGAAAACGAAATCATCCTAAAACCAATCAACGCCAATGAAAACGCTGATATTATCGAGGCAATCCAAGAGATCGTAGCAGAGCATCCCGGATGCAAAATGCGCCTGTTTGAACATAACTACAACTCTTGGAAAAGATACTTCGAGGGGGTTGTTCCACGGGAACAGTTGTTGTAGTATTAAGTATTACAACTTCTTGGAAGGGTGAGTATGATGCCGATACATAATATGGAACTTCGCACCGTGCGCGTCGCTGATATTGCGGAGTTTCCAACCGAGCTGGGAAGCCGCTGCCTCCTTTTGCACGAAATAGGGTTAGACGCTTACTGGAATACCGATGAAGAACTGATGGACGCCCTTACCGAAAGCGCAAAAGACCCGGATATGCTGAACATATGTATAAAGAACAGCCGGTGTAAGGCATTTTTGGACAAGTTCCGGCAGGGGGTTACGCCTTACATAGAACGTGACCCGATACGTTTAATGGAATACGGCGGAAGGTATTGGGTATCAGAAGGGAAACACCGCGTATGTATGGCAAAGAGAGGCGGCGTGGAGAAGATAGACGCCTATGTCTGGCCGCTTGAAGAAGATGATTATTCGATCCTTTCGGCGGAAGGGTCGCCGGGACGGTTTAGTTTTCAATGCGTGTATACGCAAAGAGGGTATCGACAGGTCAAAGGAAACACGGCGGTTTTGTGGGTTCAAAGCCCGCGCGGTAATCAACCCTCCCGGTTTGATTTCGGCTCGGCAGTCCTTGACTGGCGGCTGGATACACGCGGCGAACCGCGCACGGTATTTCCAGGGCTTTCTTACAGTGTCAAGGTCTCAGAATCAAGCGTTTTGGGATTCTGCAAGAAATATACGGTACAGGCTGAGATTGTTATAGAAGAAGACCACGCGAAGACAAGGGTCTGGTTGTTGAGCCGGACAGGCGGGTCATTTATGACGCGTCATCCCTATGAAGCTCCCCGGTTGAACACGCTGTATCGGTTTGGCTGCTGGCGCAATCATCATATGAGGCGTATACAAGCCGATCCTCTTCGTTGTTGAGCAGTCCTCACCGTGAGGAGAACGGTTATTCGATGGGTTCAGCCCTCATACTCTGAAAAAGAGGAAACTATAGCGCATACCCTTTTTGTTATGTCGGTCGGCATCCTCTCCGCAAGTTCCGCATTGCGCTTTGTCAGGTCGAGGATTTTTGCCTGGTCGGTCAGTATGACCCCCGTCGTTTTCGTGCGGCCGTCTAACTTTACGTGTATAGAGATACTTTTGTCCGTGTTCGTAATCGGTGCGACAAGGGCAATGCCGTTACCGAATTTATTAAAGAGGCGGTTTGAAACAACTACGGCGGGTCTGCGCCCCTGCTGCTCTCTCCCCAGCGTCGGGTCGAAATCAAGCCAGATTATATCACCCTGTTTCGGATAATAAGGCATTACAGCACCTCACGCCCTGCGGGTTTTCCTGTATCCCACTCTTGGGGGGTGTAATCTGAATTGAAGTCCGCTTCGGTCAGATAGTCTTCGAGTTTCAAACGTTTCCTTGCAGGTCTAAAGGGCATAGCCTGTTCTGTTATAGACTGTGCTAAAAATACGCTTATAGCTCCGCTGACAGTCATTCCAAGACTACTAAAGAGAGCTTCCGCTTGCGCCTTCGTGCTGGCGTCTACACGGACAGTGATACTGGACATAGAAAAAATCCTTTCGATTGATTTTTGTTAAATATATTGTAGCACATTGTATGAACATATGTCAACGATTACAGAGTTTTACTCGCAAACGAAAGAGGTGGGTGCTTATGTCGGGGAGTTATTCTATCGGGGGACGCTCTTACAACGGCGGCGATCTTTCCCGGTTAAGGCACGGGGAGGTTCAGTTTATTCCGCAAGATAACCGAAAGCCTGTTGACAATGTAGCGAATACGATTAGGACTTCTGAGAATAGTCTCTTGAAACCTTCGTCGGGCAGTCCTCACAAAGGGCTTGCATCTTCCGCCGGCCACGCCGGCGTCGGGGCGGTGCAGTCCTCCGCATCCGGCGGCGGCGATCTCGGCGGAAGTTCGGTATCGGGAGTGGTTACTGCCGTTAAGGGGTTTCAGGCGGTGCAGAAAGCGACGCCGGCGATCATTAAGACCGCTAAGGGGACGTTTGACGTTGTAAGCACGGCGGGACGCGCTGTGGTGACGGTTGCGAATACGGTCGGGGTCGCGGCCTTTGTGCCTTTGAATCCTTCGCAGCTGGGCGGGTTACTCAAAATGCAGTCAGAGGCAACCGGGCTGATCCATACCCGCACGTCGAGGGCGATTGTGAACGCTGTGGAGAAAGTCAAACATTCGGCGGCGCGTATCAAGACCGGGGCTGTGACGGCCGCTAGAGGGGTTAAGAGCGGAGCGGCTGCCGTACGAAACGCGGCCGCCGCGTCGGCCTATACGGTGAGCGGGATCGTACACGGAACAATCCCGTTTGCCGCTGTTACGCGTAATACAATGAACGCGGCAAAGGACGCGGCTGTGAAAGGGCTAAGAGTTACCGGAAAAGGCGCGCTGCGCGGATCGGTATGGACGGTTAAGAAGGGTGTGCCGGGCGCGTATAGGTTAACGGAGAAGGGCGTTGCCGGATTCGGCGGAGCTTTGGCAAAGAGCAATGACGACATGGTTCGCACAACAGGGATGGTGGCTCAGTACACCCCTCAACTCATCCGCACGTCGGCCAAAGCAGTAAAGCAAACCGGGCGAACTGTTAAAACAACAGTAAAAGGTACAATCAAGACGGGCAGAAGGGCTGCTCACGCCTATCGGTTTATTAAGGATAAGGGTTTGGGAGCGGCGTGGAGTTCTGCTAGGAGCAAGGCCGCGAAAGCATTATATAAATCCGGGCGTTCTATTGTATCTTTGGCAGCTAATGTGATACAATCCATTGGAACTAAGTTTCTTCTCCCGCTGCTCATCATCATTGCCGCGGTGGGTGCGATCTTTTCCGCGGCGTCCGGCGGTGCGTCAGCGGCAGCCGGAATATTCGGAGGGGTATTCACAAGAAACTCCAGCGTCGGAGGTGTTACGGTTGAAGAAGATTATGACATCTTAGAAGACCTCATTATGGCTCCGGACGGCGTGATATTGCTAAGAGGTCAATACATAGACGATATGATGGACAGCCTGACTGCGTACATAGACAACGGAGAGGTTCATTCTATTCGATTATTTAATTATGATAAGGATATGGGGGCGGCTTCCAGTATAGGTTTCAGCCGTGAAGCTCTCGATGCCGCTTTTTTCGATGAAGAGACGATCAGTAATATCATGCTGCCGATCTTGAATGTCATCTTCCTGATGCCCCCTTACGAGCTGGAGGTGCCGGATACAGACGCGGTATTTTGGTTTGTAAATCTTTTTGGATATATATTTGGCGATCAGGAATACGAAACGACCGTTGAATGGTGCGCAATGGATGCGCACGGGCTTCCGGTACCCCATCACTGCGGTTCGGTTCATGCCTCGTCTGATTGCCCAAATGTCTCGGAGGGGATCCATTCAGACTATACTTGCTCGTATTGCTGTTATAAGACCTGCCCGGGGCATAAAGTGGAGTGTGATGATTCTTGCGAAGAGGATTGCTTTGCGGAGCATATAGAGTATTGCGGCAGCCCTTGCAGCAATGATTGTTCAGGCTACTATAACTGCGGCTCTCACCGCGTTTTGACGGTTACGTTCTCTTTCAATGGAATTGATATATTGCTGGACATCATTTTCAAACAGCCGATCGCGGAGCTGGAAGCGAAATCATCCCTGACAGAAGAGGAGGAAGATCAACTATCAGATTTATATGATTATTACGAAATCTGCTTGGATTACATCGAATACTTGGAGGAGGAGTTTGAAGTCAGTATAAAAGGTTCTCATGTTGCCTTAGCCTCACCGTGAGGAAAATAAGAAGAGCCGAACAGGCCGGCCGGGCGTTGTAAGGCTTGACAAAAACATTAAAAGGGGAGTATCCATTATGAAAAAAAGCATCTTCAAAATCGTGTCCCTTCTGACCGTCGCAATCGTTGTGTGCAGCTTCATCAGTCCTGTTCACGCGGAGGAGCCTGACGTAGGCGCGAATACCCTGTTGAAGGTAAAGATTACGAATGACCCGTTTGGAATCTACGACGGTTCCGTGACCGTGACGTTTACGATCACTACGCCCGGCAATATGCAGGGCAGGGAGTATGTCCATGAGATAGATAATTACTCTATCATGTACGGTTTTTCTCCCCTAGTTATTCTGCCTTTGACTTTTACATATGACATATCCTTTGACTTTGGGGGCGCGGAAGGGTTTATTTTGGTTACGGAAGAGGGCGGCGCGGTAGAGCCGTATACAACAACTGAGAAGAATGATACGCTTGTTTGGAAGGTTGTAAAGGCAAGCGGCAGCGAAGACGGGGCGGATGATCAAGGGGGTAATGCGTTGCCTTCGGATCAGCTCAGTGAAATAAAAGACGCCCATACAAGCAACCCGGAAGCGGATTTGGTGTTCAATACCTTTCTTGACGCGGTCAAGGGGATGGAGGGCGATCCGAATTATGACGCGTTTTTCCTGCTGTATCAAGATGATTTTCAACGTTTCTTTGGAGCAGAATATGAAAAGCATTGCGCCGGAACAATGGAGGACTGGGAGGGCTTTACGCCTTTTCAGCGATTTATTTACTACGAGACATATGTGCGCCTTGTATATCAAACGCCGGCATACAGTGACATGGGACGTTATGAGACGAAATCAAAATATGATAGCAGTGTAACAAGACTCAGTTACGACGCATTCATCAAAGCGGGGGCGGAGAAAGAAGCGGCGGCCTACCGCGCCTTGACCGATTGGCAGTGGGAGTATTACCTTTTGCACGGAACTGTCTATAACTTTGTAGACGGTGTGGTCGAGGCTTTGAAGATTGATTCAGAGGTTACGCCTGCCCCGCCTGATGAGGCTGTCAGTCCGTCTCCCGGCGTTAGCGGGGAATCAAATCCCGGAGAAACAGCAGAGACGTCTCCCGGTATATGGGATGAAACGAAGAATAAGATGAGCGGATTGACCATCACGCTTACCATCCTCGGCGTCCTTCTCGCCGCGCTGGCGGTTATCTATTTTATCAGGCGGCAAAAGAGCCGGGAAGAATAGGGAGGAATATAGTATGGCTAAACCGATAGAAGAAATCATTGCGTTCCACGAAGAGAAACTCTCAAGACTGGAAGCGAAGCAGGAATCCACCAAAACTAAAATTTCCGAAACAAAGGCGACCATTGCACGGTTTAATCTGCTGAAAGATCAGGAACGCCTCAAAGACCTCACAAAGGCTTTGGACGCGAAGGGTATCTCCTTTGATGACTTCATTGCGGCTGCCGTGGACGGCGACTTCCTTTCCTCTCTGCTGAAAGCATGAGCGGTTTTTCACTCTGTATCGCGGAGAAGCCCAGCGTCGCCAAAGACATCGCCCGTGTGATCGGGGCGGGGTCTCGCCGGGATGGTTATTATGAGGGTAACGGGTACTTGGTGACCTGGGCGGTCGGGCATCTTGTAGGGCTTGCCGAACCGGAGAAATATGGTTTCGTACCGCAAAGGGAAATGTACGGCGAGGCGAGGGATAAGGCGTACGCGGAGCTGCCGCTGATCCCGGAGGAGTTTCAACTGGTGGTGCTGGACGCCACCAAAGACCAGTACCGTATCGTTAAGGAGCTGATGAACCGTCCCGACGTCGAACTGGTCATCGACTGCGGGGACATGGGAGCAGAGGGGCATATCCTGCAATGGTTCATCCGAGAAATGGCCGGATGCGAGAAACCTGTCAAAAGGTTTTGCGCCACTTCGATGACGGACGAGGCCATCCGGGCGGCGATGGAGAAGCTGCGGCCTATTGAAGATTTTGAGAACATCATCCGAGGCGAGTTCTGCAAGAAGAAAGCCGATTGGATGCTGGGCATGAGCCTGTCCCGGGTTGAGAGCTTGAAATACCGCGCCGGGATCAATGTCGGGCGGGTGCAGTCGCCTACGCTGTACTTTGTGGTAAAACGGTATATAGACGCAACGAATTTCAAAGTGACCGATTACTATACCATGACCGCCGAGCTGAACGGAGGCTTTTCTGTCTTTTGGAGCAAAGACAGCGACGGGCGCGTTCTCGATAAGGCTGTGATCGATGCGGCGGCGTCTGAGATCACGAATCATGGCCAAGGAACTGTAACCCGGCTTGAAACGAAGAAAGCGGGGACAGACCGTCCGCAGCTCTATGACATTACCGAGCTTCAACGGGACGCCAACCGAAAGTATGGGGTTTCCGCCGCCGTGACGCTGGCCGCCGCGCAGTCTTTGTACGAAACGCATAAGGTATTGAGCTATCCCCGGACGGACAGCCGTTACATTACAAGCGATTTACAGCCGTATATGCCCGGCAGGGTAAAAGCCATCGGCTCGTTGCCGAAGTATAAAGAGGTTGCCGGCCGTCTGCTGGCCGATGGGCTGAACCTTGACAAGCGGATCGTTGACGACGCCAAAGTGACGGATCACCACGCGCTGATCCCGACCGAGAAGATTGAGGGATTTGATCCTGCCGGGCTGATCCCCACGCCGGAGGAGGCAAAGAAGGGCGTTACAGCGGAGGGGTTGAATCATATCCTCGACCTGATCCTCTGCCGCGTCCTTGTGGCTTTCTCAAAGCCCTATTACTATGAACAGACCAACATAACGGTCGCCTTCCCAAACCGTTTGTCTTTCACGGCCAGCGGGAGAAAGCCTTTATCGCTGGGCTGGAGATCGGTACAGGATGCTTTGCTCGGGAAAGAGGGAAGCGATGAGGACGATCCGGCCGCCGGAGCCGGGCAGCTCTTCCCGAATTTATCCGAAGGGCAGACGGTGGCCGTCCGGCAGTGTATTACCGTGCCGAAAGCAACAACGCCGCCAAAGCTGCACACCGAAGCAACCCTCCTGACGGCCATGGAGAACGCCGGGGCGACGATCGAGGGCGGAGCCATCCTAAAAGGAAAGGGGATCGGCACCCAAGCGACAAGGGCGGAGATTATCAAGAAGCTGTTTGATACCGGCGTCGTGGAGGCTGTGAAGAAAGGGAAAACGACTTATTTACAGCCCACACCGAAGGGGATCAGCGTGATCCGTGTCCTGCCCGAGGAGTTATACAGCCCGAAGATCACGGCGGATTGGGAGACGATGATTGCCGGCATCGCGGCGGGGAAGAGTTCCGAGGCCGCGTTTATGAGTAGGTTTACCACCTTTATCCGCGCCAAGACCGAAGAGGTGAAGAAGACAGATACCGGGGTTGTCTTTAAGAAGGAGAAAGAAGTATTTGGCGTTTGCCCGTGGTGCGGATCACCTGTTTACAGCTATCAGAAGAAGAACGAGAAGGGGAAGCCTGTAAGCACGGGGTTCTATTGCTCTGAAAGCTGCGATTTTCGGCTGAATTGCGACGATCAGACCTTCATGATCCGGCTTGGGCGCAAGCTGACCGAGAAGGAAGCGGCGCGGCTGATCGCCAAGAAGGCAATTATTCTCGATTGTAAGAGCAGAGGGAGCGATAAGAAGTATCGCGGGGAGTTTTCGTTTAAGGAGCGAATCTCCGGCGGCAAACGGTACTGCAACGTCCAATGCGACGTCGTGGCGGGGAAGAAATCATAACGAGGGAGAGAGTATCGGTGAATGTACATACTGATAAGAAGCGTCCTCACGGTGAGGACATGGCCAACCAAACCGACGAGTCTATCTCGCTGTCTTTCCCCGGCACCGACGGGGTTACGCGGGAGTGGCAGGTCATTGATTCGTTCCGGCTCCGTGACCGGGAGTACATCGCCCTTCTGCCTTTGGAGGCAGAGGGCGGCGGGGAGATCAATATCCATTTGTTCCGGCTGGAGCGGTTGACGCAAGACGGAGCGGAGGGTGTGAGCATCGTAAGCATTGCTTCTGATATGGAGTACGACGAGGCGCGGGAGGAGTTTGAGGGGAGAATTGGGTGAAAACTTTTATCTTCATGATGAAGCCCCCGCGCGATCTTTCGGCCGTGCGGGGTTTCTATTCTGACTGGAATCTGACTGGAATTATTCCGATTATTTTTGACTATTTGCGGATATTTCCGATGACAGCGTGAAAAAAGCAAAAGCCTGTAGTCTTTGAAACTACAGGCTTTTCAATGGGTTTGAGATGGTCGAGGTGACAGGATTTGAACCTGCGGCCTCTGCGTCCCGAACGCAGCGCTCTACCAAGCTGAGCCACACCTCGATTTTTTGGCTTGATGGTCAAAAATCGGCGAAAAATTTTGAGGTCTATTCAGTTAAAGTCCAAAGCAAAAACTGAAAGCCATGCTGTTTATATTAACACGGCTTTATCTAAAAAGCAATAGGCAGGGGCTTAATTTTTTGTTGATTACAAGAGTCAAATATGAGTGAAAGCCATACACCGCAATCTCAACGATTCTTTGGGGTTTGCCTTCAGTTTGTGGGAAATAGCCGTTGCTGTTTTTCCTTTTTTATGCAATCATGCAATCGAGGTCATTCTCAGCCGGGAAATGAGCATCACGGTGTTTAAAAAGATAGACATCGGCAGCATTGGTTTACCAAGGTAGGGGTTTGCCGGTATGCTCCATAAAGTAAACGCCTTCGGGGATGGTTTCGGGGTTTAGCGCAAACTTTACGATATTGGAAGCACTCTCGTCGCAGCTGACCGAATACGGGCTTTCGGCGGCGGCTTTGCCGCCCATTGCGCTGCGGAGCCAGCCGGGGTGGATGCAGACGACGCGCACCCCGCGCTTTTTGACTTCATTCTGCAAAATCATCGAGGCGATGTTGGCCGCCGCCTTGCTCATGCCATACATATACTCAACCTCGCGGTAACAGTCGCCGATGCTGCCCGACTCGCTGGTGATGTTGACGACGACGCTGCCCTCGCTCAGTTTGGGGATGGCCGCTTTGCACATCCGCAGCAGACCGATTGCGTTGACCTGCATCATCACCATGCCCGCGTCAATGTCGGTTTCGGCGAGGCCGCAGCGGTCTTCCATGCGGAAAATCCCGGC
This sequence comes from Oscillospiraceae bacterium, assembly GCA_009782475.1. Taxonomy (GTDB): domain Bacteria; phylum Bacillota; class Clostridia; order Oscillospirales; family UBA929; genus UBA929. The sequence continues at coordinate 9,254 of WRIZ01000016.1, forward strand.
GTTGTTGTAGAGAAAATCGATTTTATCCTCTTTGGCCAGCAGCCCGGCCGTTGCCGCTTCGACGCTTGACGTGGAGGCGACGTCGCATTGAGCAACATGTAGTTTTTCATATTTTTCCGCCAAATCACGCAGTTGGTCTGTGATATTCAACTCGAACGCGTAAACCCTGTCGCCCTGTTCGATGTGCTGTTTGACAAGCGAGAACCCCAGTCCCTGCCCGGCTCCTGTGACGGCGACACACTTATTCATGTTTGAAATTCTCCAGCAGTTCGACGATAAACGGCAGCCCGTCGCCGCCTTCGAGGTAGGAATAGCAGCCGCTTCCGTTGCCGTAATTGCCTTTTTGCACAAATTTCATCCCGAAATTCTCGCAGGAGAGGATGATTTGATCCATCCCCTTGACGTTGAACGCGATATGGTGCAGCCCTTCGCCCTTTTGGTCTAGGAAATCCTGCCATACGCTGGCAACGCCGTTGGGTTGGATGAGCTCAAGCTGGACGCCGCCGCCCACGTCGAAGAAGGCGAGGAGGCAGTTGGCGTCCGGCGCGGGCGCGCCCATATACACCGTTTGGGTTATGGCGTAATCCCCGCCCGGGAAATGCGGCGGCACCGGGCAGCCGAAAAACCGCGCCAGTTTTTGCTTGGTCACCTCAATGTCTTTGACGATCAACGCCACCTGCGTCAGTTTGCTTGTGCCGATGGTTCCTTCCATATGTGGGTACCTCCCCTTTTTTATCTTGCAAATATTGTACAGCACCTTTATAATATTTGCAAGCATGAAGAATTGATGGAGGGAGCGTTTACCACATGGCAAAACTCAAAACGGGGATTATCGGATGCGGCGGCATCGCCAATCAAAAGCATATGCCCTGTGTACGGCAGACCGGGCTGGCCGACATTGTGGCTTTCTGTGACATTGCCGTCGAAAAAGCTGAGGAGGCCGCGAAGAATTTCGGAACGCCGGACGCAAAGGTGTTCAAAGACTACCGCGATTTGCTCAAACTCGACCTCGACGCCGTTTATATCTGCACGCCCAACCGCAGCCACAGCGAGATCACCGTCGCCGCGCTGGAGAGCAAAAAGCATGTCATGTGCGAAAAACCGATGGCCATCAATTATATCGAAGCGCAAAAAATGGCCGAAGCCGCCAAACGCAGCGGAAAACTGCTCACCATCGGCTACCAAAACCGTTACCGCCCGGATACACAGTATCTCAAAAAAGAGTGCGCAGCCGGGGTTTTGGGCGATATTTACTACGCCAAAGCCCGTTCCATCCGCCGCCGCGCCGTGCCGACATGGGGCGTTTTCCTCAATGAATACGAACAGGGCGGCGGGCCGCTGATCGACATCGGCACCCACAGCCTTGACTTGACCCTTTGGATGATGGACAATTACAAACCCAAATCGGTCACCGGCGTGACCTTCCATAAACTCAACGATCAAACCGAGCCCGCCAACGCGTGGGGGCCGTGGGATACCAAGACCTTCACCGTGGAAGACAGCGCGTTCGGCTTCATCATCATGGAAAACGGCGCGGCCATCCAGCTTGAAACAAGCTGGGCACTGAACAGTTTGGAAGTGGGCGAGCCGCTTACCCTGCTCTGCGGCACCAAAGGCGGAGCCGATATGTTCGACGGACTGCGCATCAACGGCGTGAAGCACGACCGCCAATATGAGATCAACCCCAATTTCGGAGCCAAAGGGGTGGACTTCTACGAAGGCGAAACCATGACCCCGCATTTCAAAGAAGCCTTAACCTTCCTGAAAGCCGTCCGAGGCGAGGGCGAACTGGTCGTTCTGCCGGAACAGGCGATGGCCGTCACCCGCATCCTCGACGCGGTGTATGAATCTGCTAAGCTGGGAAAACAGGTGGTGTTGTAAATGCTAAAAAAACAGTTTGGTATCCAGCTCTATTCCATCCGTCATGAGATCGAGAGCATGGGGTTCCCGGCGGCGATGCTGAAAATAAGCGAGATCGGCTATGCCGGGGTGGAGTTTGCCGGAACCGGCGGGCTGAGCGCGATGGAAATGCGCTTTCTATTACAGCGTTTGGGGCTTAAATCCATCGGGGCGCATATCGGGCTGGATGGGTTTGAAGAAGCCTTTGACCAAGAGATCGAATACCACAAAACGCTGGGAACGACCTTTTTGATTGTGCCGTCCGCGCCGTTTGAAAACGCGGAGGAAGTCAAACAGACGTCGGCGCGCTTGAACGAACTGGCCAAAAGGGTTAAGAACGCGGGCTTCCGATTCGCTTTCCACAACCACGGCATAGAGTTTGAACGGGACGGCGGCCAAACAAGGCTGGAAGACATGATGGAGCTCGCGCCGGACGTGGATTTGCAGCTTGACGTATATTGGGCAAGCCTGATGAAGTGCGATTGCGAAGCCTTTATCAAGCAATATGCTTCGCGCATCACCTCGCTGCATATCAAGCAAATGGACGCGAACGGGAAATGCGTGGATTTGGGCGGCGGCGTGCTGGATTTCGCCAAAATCATCCAAACCGGGCTGGACGCCGGGATCAAGACCTTCATCCATGAGCAAGAGGAGTTTTCCGCCGGCTCGTTTGACGGGCTGGCCAACGGCTTTAAGCACATTATGAATTTATAAGGAGAGAAAAAACACTATGGCACAGAAAAAAATCATTATCATCGGCGCGGCCGGGCGGGATTTCCACAATTTCAACACCACCTACAGAGAAGACCCTTCCTGCAAAGTGGAAGCCTTCACCGCCGCGCAGATTCCCGACATTGCCGGGCGCAAATATCCGGCCGCTTTGGCCGGGAGCCTGTACCCCGAAGGCATTCCGATATACCCGCAGGAGGAACTGGAAAACCTGATCAAAGACCTCGACGCCGACGAATGCGTCTTTTCTTACAGCGACTTGCCCTATAATGCTGTTATGAGCCTGAGCGCGCGGGTGAACGCGGCCGGGGCGGCTTTTACTCTGCTGGGGCATAAAAACACCATGCTGAAAAGCACCAAGCCGGTGATCGCCATCGGGGCGTCGCGCACAGGCTGCGGCAAGAGCCAGACTTCATGCAGGGTGATGGAGATCCTGATGAAACAGGGCTTGAAGGTCATCGCCATTCGCCACCCGATGCCGTACGGTGATTTGGAGGCGCAGAAAGTGCAGCGTTTCGCCGCTTTGGAGGATTTACAGAAGCACAAATGCACCATCGAGGAGATGGAGGAATACGAGCCGCACATCATTCGCGGCAATGTGATTTACGCGGGCGTGGATTACGAGGCCATCCTGCGCGCCGCCGAGAACGATCCGAGCGGCTGCGACGTCATCCTGTGGGACGGCGGCAACAATGATTTCCCCTTCTATAAACCCGACCTGATGATCACAGTGGTCGATCCCCACCGCGCCGGGCACGAGCTTTCCTATTATCCGGGCGAGGTGACGCTGCGCATTGCCGACGCGGTGGTCATCAACAAAATCGACAGCGCCGACTTTAACGATATTTTAGTCCTCCGAAGCAACATCGAAAAAGCCAACCCCAAAGCGGTCGTAGTAGACGCCGCCTCCACCATCAGCGTGGAGAGGCCGGAGATCATCCGAGGCAAACGGGTGTTGGTCATCGAAGACGGCCCCACCCTCACCCACGGCGAGATGAAGATCGGTGCCGGCATTGTCGCGGCCAAACGCTTCGGCGCGGCGGAGATCATCGACCCGAGGCCTTACGCTGTGGGCAAACTGGCCGAAACATTCAAAATCTATCCAAACATCGGCAATCTGTTGCCCGCCATGGGTTACGGCGAGGAGCAGATACGCGACCTGAACGAAACCATTGAACGCACCGACTGCGATTCGGTGGTCATCGCCACGCCGATCGACTTAAAACGGATCGTCAACATCAGCAAACCCAGCACGCGGGTGGCCTACAGCTTGCAGGAAATCGGGCATCCTGATATGGAGGATGTGTTGGAAGGGTTTATCAAAAAGGCTAAGGGAGGTTAAGCCTATGAAACTAGGCGTATTTACCGTTGCTTTGGGCGATCGGGGCGCGGAGGAAGCATTCAAATGGCTGAGCGGGCGGGGCGTGCAAACGGTAGAGATCGGCTGCGGCGGGTATCCCGGCCGCGCCCATTGCGACCCCGTGGAATTGCTGGAAAACCCGGCCAAACTGGACGCCTTTACCGGACTGCTGAAACAATACAACCTCACCGTCAGCGCGCTGAGTGTTCACAGCAACCACGTCCATCCGCAGAAAGAAGTGCGCGATACCGCCGCCGAACATTTCACGCTTGCGCTGCGCCTTGCGCAGAAACTGGGGATTGATACCGTCGTCACCTTCTCCGGCTGCCCCGGCGACCACGACGGCGCCAAACAGCCCAACTGGGTCACCTGCGCTTGGCCGCCCGACTACGGCGAAGTGCTGAAATACCAGTGGGACGAGGTGCTCATTCCCTTTTGGAAAAAGGCCGCCGCCCAAGCGGCGGAATACGGCGTGACCAAGATCGCCTTAGAGCCGCACCCGGGCTTCTGCGTTTACAACGCCGACACCCTTTTAAGGCTGCGCGGGGCGGTGGGCGACGCCATCGGTGCCAACTTTGACCCCAGCCATCTCTTTTGGCAGGGGTGCGACCCTGTACAGGCCATCCTGGCTCTCAAAGGAGCCATCTACCACTTCCATGCTAAGGATACCAACATCAACAAAGCCAACACCGCCGTCAACGGCGTGCTGGACACCGGGAGCCTGCTCGGCCTCGAAAACCGCTCGTGGCTCTTCCGCACCGTCGGCTACGGCCACGACGCGGTGGTGTGGGGCGATATTTTCTCAGCCCTCCGCTTGGCCGGATACGACGGAGCCGTCAGCATCGAGCACGAGGACGCCTTTATGTCGATTGAGGAAGGGCTGGAGAAGGGGATACGGTTCTTAAAGGAGACGCTGCTCTTTGAAAGCCCGGCGCAGGCTTGGTGGGCGTAGGAACAGTTATCGCATATGCCGTTTTCAAATTTCAAAAACAGGACAAAGTTGTCCTGTTTTTGTGGTATACTGTTTGATGAGGTGACCCCCCATGAAACTTGACCGCTTGCTCGGCATCCTGACCCTTCTGCTTCAAAACGAAACCATGACCGCCCCGGAACTGGCCGAAAAATTTGAGGTCACCCGCCGCACCATCGGGCGGGACGTAGACGCGCTTTGCCAAGCGGGCATCCCCATCGTCACCCGTCAGGGCGGCGGCGGGGGTATTTCCATTGCCGAAGGGTTTAAGCTGGACAAAAGCGTGCTGACCGCCGATGAGCTGTCAAGCCTGATTGCCGCGCTAAAAGGGCTGGGCAGCGTTTCCGAGCGGGCAGGGATCGAGCGGACGTTGGACAAACTCCGCGTCAACACGGAAGCCGTCGTCTCGCTGCGGGAGCCTGTGATCATCGACCTCGCTTCGCATTATAAAGGGCATCTGACCGAAAAGATCGGGCTTTTGAAGCAAGCCATCGGGGAACAGCGGCTTGTGATGTTTGATTACTACTACGAGAAGGGTGAGACACACCGCCGCATCGAGCCGTATTTCGTCATCTTTCAATGGACGGCATGGTATGTGTTCGGCTATTGCCTCGACCGGGGGGATTGGCGGCTTTTTAAGCTGACGCGGCTGTGGGACTTATCGCTGTGCGGCGAAACCTATGCCCCGCGAAGCATCCCGCCTGAGAGGAGGGACTTCGGCAGCCATCTGACCGACGATAAAAAGCTGGTCGCGCTGTTCGACCCGTCGGTGCGGTATAAACTGATCGACTGCTACGGGTTAAACTGTTATACAGAAACGGAAGGCGGCTTGCTGCGGCTGGAGGCCGGCTATACCAACAGCGATTATATGGTGAGCTGGCTGCTTGGTTTTGCCGGAATGGCAAAAGTGCTGGAACCACAGGAAATCGCGGACGGGCTCCGCCGTGCCGCCGAAAGGATATTGTCTGTATGAACGAAGGATACCATGCCAAAAGCATAGAATTGTCGTTACTCGAACTCAAAGTGGATGCGGTGAACGGTCTTCCGGCCGCAGAGGCTCAAAAACGGCTTGCCCAAAACGGGGCAAACCGCCTCCAAAGCGCGAGGAGCAAACCTCTAGGACTGAAAATCCTAGAGCAGTTCAGGGATTTTTTGGTCATCATCCTCATCATCGCCGCGATTATTTCCATCGCCGCGGGAGACGGGCTGAAAGACGCCATCATCATTTTCTGCATCCTGATCATCAATATGGTGATCGGGCTGGTGCAGGAGAACAAGGCCGACAACGCGCTGAAAGAGCTGAAAAACATGTCCAGCCCGAAGGCGAAGGTGAAGAGGGACGGGCGTATCGGGCAAATCGGCTCGGAGGACGTCGTCGTCGGCGACATCATCCTTCTCGACGCGGGGGATTTTATTCCCGCCGACGTCAGGCTGATTGAAAGCTCCAGCCTGAGAATCGACGAAGCCGCCCTGACCGGGGAATCGGTCTCTGTGGAAAAGGACGCGGACGTTGTGCTGAAAAACGACGTCAGTTTGGGGGACAAGATCAATTTGGCGTCTATGGGGACGGTTGTCACATACGGCAGGGGAATGGGCGTTGTGACCGCCGCCGGGATGGATACCGAGATTGGGAAAATCGCGGCGTTGATCAATGAAACCGGCGAAGCGGCCACCCCGCTGCAAGGGAAACTCAATTCCATGGCCAAAACGCTGGGCATTGTTTGCGTCGCCACCTGCGCTTTGGTCTTTGGCATCGGGTTTTTATACAATCAGTTGAACCTCGGTGATCCCCGGGACATCATCGAAATGCTGATGGTGTCGGTTTCGCTGGCGGTGGCGGCTGTGCCGGAAGGGGTCGCCATTGTCGCCACCGTGATCTTGGCCGTCGGTGTGCAGAGGATGGTCAAGCGGAACGTCATCGTGAAAAAACTCAGGGCGGTTGAAACACTGGGCAGCACCACCGTGATCTGCTCAGACAAAACAGGGACTTTGACCCAAAACAAGATGACGGTCGTCAAGGTGTATGACGCCGTGAATGTTTTTGACGTCACCGGAACCGGATACGGCGCGGCGGGGGAGGTGGTCACAAACGGACGCCCGCTGACCCAAAACATCCCGCTGATGGCGGCGATCGGGGTGCTGTGCAACGACGCGGTGTATGACCGGGAAACCGCCAAGATCATCGGCGACCCGACCGAAGCGGCCATGCTGGTGTTCGGAGCCAAGCTGAAACTGGATAAAGACAAACTCAACGCAAAGGTCAAACGGATCGGGGAAAAACCCTTTGACTCGGAACGGAAACTGATGTCCACCCGCAACATCAAAGACGGCAAAACCGTGATGAACGTCAAAGGCGCGCCGGACGCCGTGCTGGCGCGTTCGGACAAGGTTTTCCTTGACGGAGAAATCACCCCGATGACGGAAAACCTGAGGGCGCGGCTTTCTGAACAGAATGAGCGGTTTGCCGCCCAAGCCCTCCGCGTTTTGGCGTTTGCGTATAAAGAGATGGACAATGAAACGGACGAAACGGAAGACGGGCTGACCTATGTCGGGCAGATGTGCATGATCGATCCGCCGCGCGATGAGGTGAAAGCCTCGGTGGAACAATGCCGCGAGGCCGGGATCAACATCAAAATGATCACCGGGGATCACAAAACGACCGCCGTTGTCATCGCCCAAACGCTGGGCATTGCCGGGGAAGACGGTGAGGCGCTGGATGGAAACGATTTGGATCAATTAAGCGACGAACAGCTGAGAGAAAAGGTGAAAACGGTCAACGTCTTCGCCCGGGTGTCGCCCGAGCATAAGGTGCGTATCGTGGCGGCCTTGAAGGAGAACAACAACATCGTCGCCATGACCGGGGACGGGGTGAACGACGCCCCGTCGCTGAAAAAGGCGGACATTGGGATCGCTATGGGCATTACAGGCACCGACGTTTCCAAAGAAGCGGCCGACATGATTTTGACGGATGATAACTTTGTCTCCATCGCCGGAGCGGTTGAGCAGGGGAGGACGATCTACGGCAACATCCGAAAGGTGACGGGGTATCTGCTCTCCTGCAACATCGGCGAGATTTTAATCATCTTTTTGGCCATCGTCTTCGGTCTTCCCGTTCCGCTGCTGGCAACCCAGCTGTTGTTTGTCAACCTCTTAACGGACGCTCTGCCCGCCTTCGCGCTCGGCATGGAACGAAAAGAGCGCGGCGTGATGAAAAGGCGTCCGCGCGACCCGCAAGAGCCGCTGATCAATAAAGGTATGAAGGGCTCGGTCGCCTTCAGGGCAGCCTTCGTTTGCGCGGGTTCGCTGGGAGCCTTCTTATATGGGCTTCATCATCACGACTACGCAACGGCGGTGAGTATGTGTTTCTTCACGCTGGTGGCAAGCGAGCTGCTGGTATCGTATCCTTCACGCACCGAAGAAGTGATGGGGTTTTCATGGGAAATATTCAAAAACAAGTTTTTGAATATTTCGATGGCTCTCTCTTTTGCCGTGCTGGTTGCCGTTATGTATATCCCCGTTTGCAACCAACTGTTCACCACCGTCCCGCTCAGCCTGCCGCAGTTCGGGGTGAGCATGGCGTTGGTGCTGGTGCCGGTCTTTGGAAGCGAACTGTCGAAAAGGATATTCAGTATCAGATAAGTTGAAACTGAACAGGACAGACTGTTGTCCTGTTCAGTTTGATATGATAAACGAAAAACCCGAAAGGATGAATACCTATGAGCAGCAAACGTGAAATCGTAGAGAAAGCGGAGAAGATCGTCGCAAAGAGTGAAGATCTAGTCATCGCCTACATCCGCGAGGACGGGTATCCCCGCGCCAGCACCATTTCGCTGATGAAAGCGGACGGTATTAAAACCATTTACACTTCAAGTTCCATGCAAGGGTTGAAGTCTCAACGCCTGCGCGCCAATCCCAAGGTCAGCCTCTGCTTCCGGGACGGCTGGAACAACATAACGCTCACCGGGACGCTCACGACATCGCAGGACAACGCGCTGCGCCGGGAGTTGTGGCAGGATTGGTGTATCCAGCATTTCCCCGACGGTGTAGAAGGCGAAAGTTTTTGCGTGTACATTTTCCAAACTGAAGAAGCAAATTTTTGGATCGACAATGAATCGGCCGCGGTCACAAAAGACGAGTTATGATCCGCAACTATCACGATTTCATAGAAGCACTGCAAAAAGCCGGGTTCTCCGGCGCGGTCGGCGGCAAAGACGACGGCGTCTTTGCCCTCTTCCGCTATGGCTGGGGCGCGGACGAAGAAACCGGGATCGAATGGCACACAGGCAACCCGGAGACCGACCCGTGGGAATGGCGGATGCGCGTTTTGGACGAGCGGGACGATATTGCTTACGCAAAGGTGTTCTCGAAAAAAGCCGGATACATCACCCAAGAGTGGTACCCGGCCTTTTTGGCGGCGCGGCGGGGAGGCAAGTCTTTTTATGACGAATATTCCGGCGGCACCGCCAGCCATTTCGCCAAACGGATTTACGACGCCGTGGCCGATCACGGCCGCCTGCCGCTGGATGAGATCAAATACCAAGCCGGGTTCGGCCGGGAGGATAAGGCGAAATTCGACGCCGCCCTGACCGAATTGCAAATGAAGCTCTACCTCACCATGTGCGGCAGGCAGAGCAAATTATCGCAAACGGGCGAGGAATACGGCTGGTCGTCCACCGTCTTCTGCACAACCGAAACATTTTGGCCGCCGGATGTTTTTGAAAAAGCGGCTAGGCTCGGTGAAGACGAAGCGGTTGAAATGATCACAGAGCGTATACGCTCGCTCAACCCGGCGGCGGTTGAGAAAAAAGTCTTCAAGTTTATTAAGGGTTGAGATTCGCCGCTTTGATCACGGCCGACGCCACCGCGCCGCGCACCCGGGGGTCAAACGGCGTCGGGATGATTGCGTCCGGGCGGAGTTCGGATTCGGACACCAGCCCGGCCAGCGCAACGGCCGCCGCGATGTTCATCTCCCGGGTAATGTCTTTCGCGCCCGCGTCAAACACCCCGCGGAAGATGCCCGGGAAGGCCAAAACATTGTTGATTTGATTTGGAAAATCGCTCCGTCCCGTCCCCACGACCGCCGCGCCCGCCGCATGGGCTTCGTTCGGCATGATTTCCGGGATGGGGTTGGACATGGGGAAGAGAATGGGGTCTTTGTTCATCGTTCTGACCATTTCACCGCTGACCGTCCCCGGAGCCGATACGCCGATGAAGACGTCGGCACCGCGCAGGGCGTCGGAAAGCGTTCCCAATTGTTTGTCCCGGTTGGTCAGGCGGGCTATATCGTCTTTCTCGGCGTTCAGCCCGTCCCGCCCTTGAGCGATGATCCCCTGCCTGTCGCACAGAAGGATTTCACCCCCGCCCGACGCCAGCAGCAAACGGGCGATGGCAATGCCCGCCGCGCCCGCGCCGTTGATGACGATGCGGGTGTTTTTCATCTGCCGCCCGGTCAGCTTTAGTGCGTTGAGCAACGCCGCCAGCGTTACAACGGCGGTACCGTGCTGGTCGTCGTGGAAGATGGGAATATCGCACCGCTCTTTCAGCCGCCGTTCGATCTCAAAACAGCGCGGAGCCGAGATGTCCTCCAAATTGATGCCGCCGAAACTGCCGCAAAGCAGCTCGACGGTGCGCACGATCTCGTCAACATCCTTTGAGCGGATGCAGACCGGGACGGCGTCAACCCCGCCGAATGCTTTGAAGAGGACGCATTTGCCCTCCATCACCGGCATGGCGGCTTCCGGCCCAATATCGCCCAACCCCAGCACCGCCGTGCCGTCGGTCACAACGGCAACGGTGTTCCACCGCCCGGTGAGGGTGTAACTTTTGGCGGGGTCTTTGGCGATTTCCAAGCAGGGCGCGGCCACGCCCGGCGTATAGGCCAGCGACAAAGCCTTCCGGCTCGAAACGTCCATTTTCGGAACGGTTTCGAGTTTTCCGCGCCATTCGGCATGGCGTTTGATTGATTCCGCCGCGTGATCCATCTGCATCATTCCTTCCCCAAAATGATACCATACGGAAAGGATTCCGTCTACCCTATTCGCGCTTGAATGAAAACCCCCTCTCCGGGCAATACTGACGGGGAAGGGAGGCTTATCCATGCGAAGCGGAACGGCGCGCGGCGGATCGCCGCAAACCAAAGTTGAAATATGCGGCGTGAATACATCCAAACTCAAAGTCCTCCCGGGCGACAAAACAATGGCTCTGCTCAAACGCGCCAAAGAAGGGGATAAAGAAGCGCGGGATGAGCTGATCTCGGGCAACCTCCGCCTTGTGTTGAGCGTGATACAGCGGTTTGCCGGGCGCGGCGAAATGGCCGACGATCTTTTTCAGGTCGGCTGCGTCGGTTTGATCAAATCCATCGACAATTTTGACATCAGCCAAAACGTACGGTTCTCGACCTACGCCGTGCCGATGATCGTCGGCGAAATACGCCGCTATCTGCGCGACAACAGTGCCATCCGCGTATCGCGTTCGGTGCGTGACACGGCATATAAAGTATTGCAGGCCAGGGAGAAAATGACGGCGCAAAGCCAAAAAGAGCCGTCCACCGATGAAATCGCAAAACACTTGGGGCTGCCGAGGGAAGATGTGGTCATGGCACTGGAAGCCATTATGGACCCGGTCAGCCTGTTTGAGCCGGTTTTCTCCGAAGGCGGCGACGCCATCTGCGTGATGGATCAAGTGTCCGACAACAAAAACACCGATGAGGCGTGGCTGGAGCGCATTTCCTTAAAAGAAGCCATCCGGCATTTGAGTGAACGGGAAAAACATATTTTGTCTTTGCGCTTCTTTGAAGGCAGGACGCAAATGGAGGTGGCGTCGGAAATCGGTATATCACAGGCGCAGGTTTCGCGGCTGGAAAAAAACGCCATCCATCAAATGAAAAAATATCTGTAAAAACAACGAACACCACATCTTGCGATTGACAAGTCATTGGCGGCGGACTATAATGAATCATAAAGAACCTTGTCATCTGCAATCAATGGCGGGGTTTTTTCATGGAAGGTGGTGAGCACGGAATGGAGCCCAGTAGTGGCAGTCGACCTCGGGAAGACAAATATATAGAGGAGGGAGACGTATGCCCCCGAAGAAGTCTCAAGCCGCGCTTGCCGCGCAGCGTGCCGTCAAGGTACGCCGCCGCCTGCTGAACGCGGCGCAAAAAGAACCGGAAACGCTGCTGATCCAATATGATACCTCCTATGAAGGGTTTGACGAAGAGAAAATAGAGGATATGCGCGACCAATACGGCGTCAACGCCATCACGAAAGCCCATAAGGACACCCTTGTTAAAAAACTGTTCGACGCCTTTATCAACCCGTTTACCGTCGTCCTGCTCATCCTCGCCATCGTATCGTTCATCACCGAGTTTGTCATCCCCACCGAAGGAAAAGACCTCACCGCCGTGATCATTGTGCTCTCAATGGTAACGGTGGCGGGTGTTTTGCGCTTCGCGCAGGAGTTTCGGAGCGGGAAAGCCGCCGAAAAACTGACCGAGATGGTTGAAACGACCGTCGCCGTGGTGCGGACGTTCACCGACGAAGAAGACGAAGAGATTCAGGATTCGCGCCGGGAAGAGCTCCCTTTGGACGAACTGGTGGTCGGCGATGTGATCTACCTCGCGGCCGGCGATATGATCCCTGCCGACGTGCGCATCCTGCAAGCCAAAGACCTCTTCGTCAGCCAAGCGTCGCTGACAGGCGAGAGCGAACCGGTGGAAAAATTCCCGACCCCGGTCAAAGGGAAATCCCGTCATCCGCTGGAGCTGAACAATCTGGCTTTTATGGGCAGCAACGTCATCTCCGGCTCGGCAGCGGCATTGGTTTTGGCCGTTGGGGATGACACCAACTTTGGCCAAATCGCCCGCCAGCTTCAGGAAAAACGCCCTCAAACCAGCTTTGAGAAGGGCATCCGTTCGGTTTCGTGGGTGCTGATCCGGTTTATGGCCATCATGGTTCCAGTCGTCTTCTTCCTTAATGGGCTGGATCCGATCGGGATGATCAAAGGCACGGCAAGCGGCGACCCGCGGAATTGGATCGACGCCTTGATGTTCGCTTTGGCCATCGCCGTCGGCCTGACGCCGGAGATGCTGCCGATGATCGTCTCGGCCAACCTTGCCAAAGGCGCGGTGTCGATGGCGCGGAAACAGGTCATTGTCAAAGACCTCAACTCCATACAGAACTTCGGCTCGATGGATATTCTCTGCACCGATAAGACAGGTACCATCACCCAGGATAAAATCATTTTGGAATACCATCTTAATATAGACGGCGAGGAGGACGAGCGCGTCCTGCGCCACGCCTTCCTCAACAGCTACCACCAAACCGGCCTGAAAAACCTGATGGACGTTTCCATCATTGAAACGGCGGGCGAACACGAGCAGGTGGAGGTTTGGAAGACCTATCAAAAGGTTGACGAAATTCCGTTTGACTTCAACCGCCGCAGGATGAGCGTGGTGGTCAGCGACCGAAGCGGCAAGACTCAAATGATCACCAAAGGCGCGATTGAAGAGATGCTTTCTGTGTCCAAATACGCCGAGGTGGGCGGTCAGGTCGTTCCGATGACCGATGACATCCGCAAACGGATATTGGACGATTCCCGCGATTACAATTCCGACGGTTTGCGCATTTTGGGTTTGGCGCAGAAAACCAACCCTTCGCCGGTCGGGGCTTTTTCGGTCAACGACGAGAGCGATATGGTTTTGATCGGCTACCTCGCCTTCCTCGACCCGCCCAAAGAGAGCGCGGAAGACGCCATCGCCGCCCTGCACGATTTCGGCGTGGAAGTCAAGGTGCTGACCGGCGATAACGACGCCGTGACCCGCTGCGTCTGCAAGCAGGTCGGGATTGAAACCAAACGCATCCTGCTCGGCCCGGAAGTGGAAGAGATGGACGACGGGCAGCTGAAAAAAGCCGTCGGGGAAGTGACGGTGTTCGCCAAACTCAGCCCGCAGCAAAAGGCGCGTATCGTCACGGCTCTGCGGGAAAACGGGCATACCGTCGGGTTTATGGGCGACGGCATCAACGATGCCGCCGCCATGCGCGCCGCCGACGTCGGCATATCGGTCGATACGGCGGTTGACATCGCTAAAGAGAGTGCCGACATCATTCTGATGGAAAAAGACCTGATGGTCTTAGAGCAAGGCGTCATCGAAGGGCGGAAAATCTACGCCAATATCATCAAGTACATTAAAATGACGGCTTCCTCCAATTTCGGCAATATGTTCTCGGTTTTGGCCGCCAGCGCGTTTTTACCCTTCCTGCCCATGCTGCCGCTGCAAATCCTTGTGCTCAACCTGATCTATGACTTATCCTGCATCGCCATGCCGTGGGACAACGTGGATATGGAATACTTGAAGAAACCGCGCACTTGGGACGCCTCCAGTATCTCCAAATTCATGATATGGCTGGGGCCGACCAGCTCGGTCTTCGACATCACGACCTATGCCTTGCTCTTTTGGGTCATTTGCCCGTCGGTTTTCGGCGGGGCGTTCGCAACACTGGACGCGGCGTCTCAAACAGGGTTCATCGCGCTCTTCCATGCCGGATGGTTTGTCGAGTCGTTGTGGTCGCAGACATTGGTCATCCATATGATCCGCACGCCCAAAGTGCCGTTCATCCAAAGCCGCGCCTCGTGGCAGGTCACCGGGCTGACGACGCTGGGGATCGCCATCGGGACGGTCATGCCCTTCGTCCCGTTTATCGGCGAAGCGTTGGGGATGGGACGCCTCCCGTCCGAGTTTTTCCTTTACCTGATCGCAACCATCCTGTGCTATATGCTTCTGACGACGTTGCTGAAGAGGATGTTCATCCGCCGGTATGGGGAACTGCTGTAACTGGCGGCTGCCGGTCAGCCAGTTTTGCCGCTGGGCGGATAGAAAGACGGGTTGTCGGTTCGGCAGAGCAGGTAGTCGGTTGAAACTTGAAAGAAGTCGGCCATCCATATCAGCGCGGCGTAGTCCGGCTCAAAATCGCCTCTTTCCCAATAGGAAAACGTCCCCTGGCTGACCTTGATCATTTTGGCCATTTGCGCTTGGGTCAATTCTTTGCTTTTGCGCAATTCACGGATCCGGCTCATATCGGCGAACCACCTCTCTCTATGTACTTCTCATAGTATACAGAATGATTGTTCGTTTATCAAGAGGCAATCGAAAATTTGTTCCGATTATAAAGTATCCTTATAAATGGCAAACCCCCCGCACCGTTCGATCAGGCGGGGGGGTTGCTGCGTTATTGTACTTGCTGGGTTGCGGGGCTTCCTTCCGCGCGGGATGCTTGGGCGCCTCTGTCACCCTCGGCGCGTTTCTTTTTCTTCTTAGCCATACAGACACCTCCCCTCTTGCGATTGGGATGGTTTAAATCTATTATCAACGGAAAAATTTACATTTATACTAGGCATTCAACTATTTTTGTGATACAATACACGATTAGGGGGGTGCGAACCTTTGACTCAGAAGCGAAAGTCTGGAATCGTACTGCATATAACCTCTCTCCCGGGGCAATACGGCGTCGGGACAATGGGGAAAGAAG
The DNA here is from genome assembly GCA_009782475.1 of Oscillospiraceae bacterium. GTDB lineage: Bacteria > Bacillota > Clostridia > Oscillospirales > UBA929 > UBA929. The sequence continues at coordinate 24,738 of WRIZ01000016.1, forward strand.
CTAGGAAATGGATCGATTTCTTACAATCTGCCGGACAACGGGTATGGCAGATCCTGCCGCTCTCACCAACCGGTTTCGGCGATTCGCCTTACCAATCCTGTTCGGCTCACGCGGGAAACCCGTATCTGATCGATTTGGAGACCTTGATAGAAGAAGGGCTCCTGACCAAAGAGGAAGCGGATGCCTGCGATTTCGGGGACGACCGCGACTATGTTGATTACGGAAAGTTATATCAAAGCCGTATGCCTCTCCTGCGCAAGGCATACAAACGCGGGAAAGACGATCCGGCTTTGAAAGACTTTATCGAAGAGCAGGGAAATTGGCTTCGTGATTACGCTTTGTATATGGCAATCAAAGAAAGTTTTGGAATGAAAGGCTTATCAAGCTGGCCGAACAAAAAACTCTTTAGACGTGACGCCGATGCTTTGAAAAAAGCAGAAACAGAACTGGCCGAAAACATCAAATTTCATATATTTGTGCAATACCTCTTCTTTAAGCAATGGAAAGCCCTCAAGGCTTACGCCAACAAGTGCGGCATTTTGATCATGGGAGACATTCCCATCTATATCTCCGCGGACAGCGCCGACGTGTGGGCGCGGCCTGATTTGTTCAGGGTAAAGGAAAACGGCAAGCCGGAGCGTGTGGCCGGCGTGCCGCCTGATTTCTATTCAAAAACCGGGCAGTTGTGGGGGAATCCACTGTATAAATGGGAGGCTCATAAAGCAGACGGGTTTCAATGGTGGACGGATCGGTTAAAGCACGCCAATTCCTTCTACGACATCCTCCGCATTGATCATTTCCGCGGGTTTTACACCTATTGGTCGGTGGCGGCCGGCGAGAAGACGGCCATGTCGGGCAAATGGGAAAACGGCCCGGGGCTGGATTTTGTGAGAGTCATTGAACAAGCGTTGCCGCCCAACAGCATCGTGATCGAGGATTTGGGCGATCTCAAAGAGCCTGTCAAGCAGTTTTTCAGGGATACCGGCCTTCCCGGGATGAAGGTGCTGGTATACGCCTTCGACCCCAACAACGATTCCGATTATCTGCCGCACAATGTTCCGAAAAACAGCGTTTGCTACACATCGACGCACGACTCCCCGCCGTTTATCGATTGGCTTTACGATGAGGCGGGTGAAGAGGAACGGACATTGGCCTTCCGTTACCTGCGGCTGCATGAGGACGAAGGCATCGGCTGGGGCGCGATCAAAGGGGCTTGGGGCAGCCCGGCGAACTTAGCCATGGCTCCTTTTCAAGATGTGCTTTGTTTGGGGATCGATTCACGGTTGAATACCCCTGCAACGATCGGCGGCAACAACTGGCGGTGGCGGGTACGCGAAGAAGCCATCAACAACGAAGTGGCGGCCGAACTGCTGGAAGTGACGAGGACGTATAAGCGGTAAGGTGTTGCTTAGCGGTAATCAAGCATTGACATACGTAATATTACGTGATAATATAGATGTATGAGGTGCGGGGATGACAGCCAAAGAGCTGAAGCGAAGATTGATCGCCGAAGGTTGGATCATTTCACAGGGCGGGAACCATGAGATTGCAAAACATCCTAAGAAACCCGGCGCGTATGTTCCTATCCCAAGGCACACAGGCGACATTCCCGCCGGAACGCTCCACAGCATCTTAAAAGCGACCGGGTTAAGGTAAACCTATTATTCAAGGCGGTGAGACGATGAAATATGTATATCCGGCGATTTTATACCCGGACGACGGACAAATTGGCGTTAGAGTTCCCGATTTGCCCGGATGTTATACTTTCGGGCGGGATATGGCAGATGCTCTGTTTATGGCAAAGGACGCCATAGAAATATGGCTTTGGAGCGCGGAAAACGACCGGGAGACACCACCGCCCGCTTCTGAATCCATCCCTGTCAACTCCGGCGAAACACTCACACTGATTGCCGCTGATACCGATGAATACCGCCGTGCAAACGATACACGCGCCGTAAAGAAAACACTGTCCATTCCATCGTGGTTAAATGCGCAAGCGGAAAAAGCGAACGCCCCTTTCTCGCAGATATTGCAGGAAGGGTTGAAAAACTATTTACAAATAGCAGAATAAGCCATCAGGGGGTAAAAATGGTCTGTGCCATACGGTCGATGGGGCTGTTCGGGCTGAACGGCTTCGAGGTCTTGGCGGAGTGTTTCCTGTCGCAGGGAATGCCCGCCTTTGAGGTCGTCGGCCTGCCGGATACCGCCGTGCGCGAGTCCCGGGAGCGGGTGCGCGCCGCCATGAAGAATTGCGGCTATGAATTTCCAGTGAAACGGATCGTCGTCAACCTCGCCCCGGCCGATATACGCAAGGAAGGCCCGGTCTACGACCTGCCCATCATGCTCGGGCTGATGGCGGCCAACGGCGACATCCCCGCCCTGCCGGACAAAGCGGCTTTCATCGGCGAGTTGTCGCTAGAAGGGCATACCCGCGCCGTGGTGGGGATGCTGCCGATGGCGTTGGCGGCTCGAGCCGCCGGGGCGGAAGCGATCTTTGTTCCCGACGCCAACGCGCGGGAGTGCTCGCTGGTGGAAGGGCTGGACGTTTACCCGGTCAAGCATATACAGGATTTGATCGAACACCTCTCCGGGCGGCAGAAAATCCTCAAAGCACCGCCGTATCAAAGTGAACCGAACGTATTGAATTTGCCCGATTTCGCCGATGTGCGGGGTCAGGACAATGTCAAGCGGGCATTGGAAGTGGCCGCCGCCGGGGCGCACAATGTGCTGATGACCGGGCCTCCAGGCGCGGGCAAATCCATGCTGGCGCGGCGGATACCGGGCATCCTGCCTGAAATGACCAAGACCGAAGCGTTGGAATCCACCGGCATCCATTCAGTGGTCGGGCTGACCAGCCGCGAGGAACCGCTGCTGCACAGCCGCCCCTTTCGGTCGCCCCATCACACCGCTTCGGCGGCCGCGCTGGTGGGCGGCGGGCGGGTGCCGAGACCGGGCGAGATGAGCCTGGCGCACAACGGGGCTTTGTTTTTAGACGAACTGCCGGAGTTTAGCCGCGACGCGCTGGAAAGCCTGCGTCAGCCGATGGAAGACGGGCAGGTGACCATTTCGCGCGTGGGGGGGACATTGACATACCCCGCGCGTTTTATGCTGATCTGCGCCATGAACCCCTGCCGCTGCGGCTGGTACGGCTCCCCGCACGACCGCTGCCGCTGCTCGGAGGAATCGGTCAAAGCCTATTACGGGCGCATATCGGGGCCTGTCCTGGACAGGATGGATATTGTCATCGAAGTCCCGGCCGTGTCGTATGAAGAGCTATCAAGTAAGGGGCAGGGGGAAAGCTCGGCCGCCGTGCGCGAAAGGGTTTGCACTGCACGCGAGCGTCAAAGGGCGCGTTTCAACGGCAACGGCCCGCCGTCGGCGCACTTGACCGCCGAGCAGATGCGGGAAGCCTGCGCGCTGGATGAAGCGGGCGATACACTGATGAAAAACGCCTTCGACCGTTTGGGATTGACGGCTCGGGCGCATAACCGTGTGTTGAAAGTGGCGCGGACGATCGCCGATTTGGCGGGAAGCGAAAGCATCGCCCCGGCGCATTTGGCCGAAGCACTGCAATACAGACAGGCGGTGGATGTATGAGGGAAAACCTGCAACCCTATATTGACAACGGCGTGACCATCACCGACCCCGCGACCACCTTTATCGCCCCGGGCGTCACCATCGGCCGGGGGACGGTCATCCTGCCCTTTGTCGTGATACAAAAGGATGTTTCCGTCGGCGAAGGGTGCGAGATCGGCCCGTTCAGCCACATCCGCCCGGGCGTGGCCTTGGGGAACAAGGTGAAAGTCGGGGCTTTTGTGGAAGTGAAAAACAGCACGCTGGGCGACGGTACCCATGCCGGGCATCTGACCTATGTCGGGGACAGTGACGTGGGCAAAAATGTAAACTTCGGCTGCGGGACGGTGACGGTCAACTACGACGGCGTCCGCAAGCATCGGACGGTGATCGAAGACGGGGCATTCATCGGCTGCAACACCAATCTAGTCGCCCCGGTCACTGTAGGCGCGGGGGCTTACACCGCCGCCGGTTCAACGGTGACGGAGGATGTACCGCCCGACGCCCTTGCCGTCGCGCGCGCCCGTCAGGTCAATAAGGAAAACTGGACAAAGCCGAAGGATCGGCCGAATGGTTGAATGGCTCATTGCCGGCTTGGGCAACCCCGGCGGTCAATACGATAACACCCGCCACAACGCGGGATTTTGGGTTTTGGACGAGTTGGCCAAACGCGCGGGCATTAAGATTAAGAAACTCAAATTCTACGGAACTTACGCCCTGACGGACAATCTCCTGCTGCTCAAACCGCAGACCTTTATGAACCGATCAGGGCGGTCGGTGCGCGAAGCGGCTGCTTTTTATCATATCCCGCCGGAGAAGATCATCGTCGTCTACGACGAAGCCGCGCTGCCGCCAGGGCGTCTCCGCCTCCGCGCATCCGGCTCCGACGGCGGGCATAACGGAATGAAAGACATCCTTTATCATCTGCAAACCGATCAATTCACGCGCGTCCGCATCGGCGTGGGCGGGCCGCCACACCCTGAAATCGACTTGGCTGACTGGGTGCTTTCCCCCATGACGGAAAATGACCGTAAACTTCTTGCGGGTGTGACCCGCCGTGCCGCCGACGCGGTGGCGTGTATATGCAAAGAGGGGCTGGAAACGGCGATGAACCGATTTAACGCCAATAACGCAGCGGAGGATGAGCCGAAATGAAAATTGACATTGACAACATGTCGGTCAGTGAGATACGGCAGGAATTGCGGAACGGCAGTTGCTTTATACGGTATCGGTTTTGCTTTTCCCTGCTCTTCTTCACCTTCATGCGCTCTTCGGGTATTTATCTGATCAGGGACGGTGAAAGCAGAGCGGCCAAAGGACTGCGTTTTACCGTGCTGACCTTTTTGGCGGGATGGTGGGGGGTTCCGTGGGGGCCGGTTTACAGCATTCGTTCCATCAAAACAAATCTGCGGGGCGGGATCGACATAACGGAGAACGTGAAGGCTCTCGTTCAAACGCAGGAACCCGAAAACAACGAAGACCCTGAAAAAGAAGATACGCTCGTTTTTCTGAAACTATTTTAAGGCGGAGGTCGTCCAATCTTGCTTTCCCTTTGTGAGGCGCTTTGGGCATTGCCCGAAGCGCAGGAACTTCTCTCGCGCATCACTTCCGGGGGTTGCCCGGTGGCGATGGGCGGGCTTTCGTCCGCCCATAAGGCGCATTTTATCGCGGCGGCGCGGCGCAAAACAGGACGCCCCGTCGTCGTGCTCTGCCCCGATGAGGCCGAAGCGGCGCGCATCGCGTCCGACTCTGCCGTTTTCGCGGAGGAAGAAACGCTGAAACTGCCCTGCCGGGAGTTTTCATTCGCCGCGGCCGACACCATGTCGCGTGAGTGGGAACACGCGCGGCTGGCCTCTTTACGCCGTGTCGCCGCCGGAACGGCTCCCATCCTCGCGGGGACGGCGGACGCTTTTATGCAGAGAACCCTCCCCCCGGAAAAACTGCGTGAGACAGTGACGGTCAAGCCGGGGACAGACGCGTCCGGTTTGCCCGCCCGCCTTGCGGAGCTGGGGTATACCCGCTGTGAGCAAGTGGAGGGGATGGGACAGTTTGCCGTGCGCGGCGGGATCATCGACGTCTTCTCCCCCGGCATGGAACTGTTTACACGGATCGAACTGTACGGCGACGAAGTGGATACCCTGCATTCCTGTGACCGCGAAAGCCAGCTCCGCATCTCTCCGCTGGCGTCGTGCGATATTTTACCTTGCCGTGAAGCGGTGGCTGCAACAGAGGAGATATATACTGCTTTGGATTATCTGCCGCGCAACACACTGGTCTTTATCATCGAGCAGGGCAGGGTAGGGGACAGGATCAAGCATACCCTTTGGATATGGCATGAGGAAACCGAACGCGCTCTCGAACGCGGCGAACACTGCCCGCGTTTTGGGATCGAAGACACAGACCTTTGGAATGCCCTCAAACGCTTCGATTGTGTGATGCTCGACCTCTTTTTGGCGCAAACCTACCCCTTGCGACCGCACGCCATGATGAACGTCACCGCCAAACAGCTTCCGTCATTCGGCGCGAGTTTGGAAACGGCGGTGGGCGACATCGCCCATTACCGCGACGGCGGCGGCACGACGATCGTTTTTGTCCCGACCGAGCGGCAGGCCAGGCATCTGGAGGAACTGCTGCGCGACCGGGGGCTCCCGGGCAGCGTGACGCTGCAACCCTCTTTCGCGGCGGGGACGGGAGGTATTTACATTTGCTCCGGGTTCATTTCATCAGGCTTGGAATACCCCGGGATCAAATTGGCCGTTTTAACAGAAGGGCAGACGGCGTCCCGCGGCGGATTGAGGAAGCGCGTCCCCGCGCCCAAAGGGAAAGACGCCGCCAAAAAGAAGCTGGTGTCATATACAGATTTGGAACCGGGCGACTTGGTGGTACACGAGCACCATGGCATAGGGCGGTTCACCGGGATCACGACCATGACGGTGGACGGGCTGAAGCGCGATTATATCAATCTGTCGTATGCCGGAGCCGATACCCTCTATGTGCCGGTGACGCAGCTCCATTTGGTCAGCAAATACATCGGCGGCGGCGAGGAATCGGTTGCCCGCCTGAATAAGCTGGGCGGCGTGGAATGGACGAAAGCCAAAGCCCGCGCCAAAGCCGCCGCCAAAGAGCTGGCGGCGGGGTTGGTGAAACTTTACGCCGAGCGCAAACGGCGGGTGGGGTTTGCCTTCCCCAAAGACGATGATTGGCAGGCGGGATTTGAAGACGCCTTTGAGTATGAGGAGACAGACGATCAGCTCCGATGCGCTTTGGAAATCAAAAAGGACATGGAGAATTTGACCCCGATGGATCGCCTTCTCTGCGGCGACGTCGGATTCGGCAAGACCGAGGTGGCTCTCCGCGCTGTGATGAAATGTGTTTTGGGCGGGAAACAGGCGGCCATGCTTGTCCCGACAACGGTTTTGGCGCAGCAGCACGGACAGACGGCGAACCGCCGCTTCGCCGGGTACCCGGTGCGGGTGGACGTCCTGAGCCGTTTCTGCACTCCGGCGGCGGCGGCGGCCATCAAGAAAAAATTGCGTTCCGGGCAGCTCGACTTTGTCATCGGAACCCATAAACTCCTGCAAAAGGAGTTGAAGTTCGCCAATCTCGGCTTGCTGGTCGTGGATGAGGAGCAGCGGTTCGGCGTATCGCATAAAGAACGGCTGAAAGAGCTGGCCAAGCAGGTTGACGTCCTGACCCTGACGGCGACGCCCATCCCGCGCACCCTCCATATGGCACTCAGCGGCATCCGCGACATGTCCAACATCGAGGAAGCCCCGCGTGACCGAACCCCGGTGCAGACGTACGTTTTGGAATATGACCGTTCGCTCATCCATGACGCCGTGCGGCGCGAAGTGGGCAGGGGAGGGCAGGTGTATTACCTGCACAACCGCGTCGAGACCATCGACCGGGCGGCCGCCGAACTGGCCAACGCCCTGCCCGACGTATCGGTTGCCGCCGCGCACGGGCAGATGAAAGAGGGGGAACTCTCCGACATCATGCGGCAGGTGGTGGATGGGCAGATACAGGTTTTGGTCTGCACCACCATCATCGAAGCCGGGCTGGACATCCCCAATGTCAACACCCTGATCATTGAGGACGCCGATAAATTGGGTTTGGCGCAGCTCCATCAGATACGGGGGCGTGTCGGGCGGAGCAACCGCCACGCGTTTGCCTATCTGACCTATCGGCGCGGCAAGATTTTGGCCGAGATTGCCGCCAAACGCCTGGCCGCCATCCGGGAGTTTGCGGAGTTCGGGTCGGGGCTGAAAATCGCCATGCGTGACCTTGAAATACGCGGCGCGGGGAATCTGCTGGGCGCGGAACAATCGGGGCATATGCTGAGCGTGGGGTATGAGATGTATTTGCGCTTGCTGGAGGAGGCTGTGCTGGAAGAGCAGGGAATTGTATCCAAACCCAAAGTGGATTGCGTTGCCGACCTTCCGGTGCGCGCGGCTCTGCCCGAGGATTACATCGCCCACGCGGGCATCCGTATGGACTTTTACAGGCGGATCGCCGCCGTTACCAACGAAAACGAAGCCTCCGATCTGATCGACGAACTGATCGACCGTTTCGGCGAATTGCCGGACGAGGCGCAGTCCCTCTTCGAGGTGGCCTTGGTACGCGCCGCCGCGTCCAAAAACGGTTTCTGCGAACTGGCGCAAAAAGGCGGGCGATTGCTCGCCCGACTGCCCCAACCGGACTTTATCCGGGTTGCGAGGATTTGCGGATTGCCGGAATACAAAGGGAAAATCCTGTTTTCAGCCGGAAACGAGCCGCACCTTTCACTCAAATTGGTCAGCGGCGAGGATATACTGGAAGCCGCGAGAAGGCTGGTGGAGGCATACGGAGGGTGAAGGTAATCATTATTTAGAAAATAATTATTTAGTAAAATTAACTTGACAGATTGAAAATATAATGATTTAATCACAAATGTAGGTTTTTGCAAAACGCCGATACATAAACAAACGAAGGAAGGACGAAATAAATGTAGAAGTAAGTCATCAATGCTTTTAACTTAGCATATATTAGTATTGGATCGTTTTCAAAAACTACAATCAAAATTACAACTTACGGAGGTTTATAATGAAAAGGAAATTCTCAATTCTGCTAATCGTAACCTTGTTGGTCGCAACCATCGGAATGTCAGTCAATGCGTTACCAAGCGAATCTATTGCATTCAAAGGGGGATTTGGGACAGAGCAAGAGATATTTAGCGCATGGGGTGAGTTTTCAGAACAGGAGCAAGAAGATTATGCGGGGGTGTATCTTGACGATGATGGAAATGTTGTTTTGATGTTTGTCCAAAACAGTGAGTCATTGATGCGCTCTGCAGCCAAGAACAATGAAAAAAGGAATACATTGAAAAGTAAGGACGGGAGATTGGAGCAGCCATTGGTTATCAAGCCGGCAAAATACAGTTACAATGACTTATTGGCGGTAATGGGTGCAGTATCAAAAGAAATGTCAATGGATGAAAATATAAGGACATTGTCATTGGATGTCATGAACAATCGGATAGAGGTAGGCATACAAAGAGAAAAGGATGATAAAGCAAAAACAAAGTTAAGAGAAAATCTCTATAGTATAGCCAACACTTCTTTGAAGAGTAAATCCATCGATAAGGACATTCTTTCATTTTACGATTTTGGGGAAGAACACGAAATATGGCCAGCAATGGATGTAACCGGAAACACAAAAGTATATACATCATTTGGAGGTCAGTTTAGCGTTGGAGTTCAATATTCACGGTGGACAGGCTCTAGCTATCAGCCAGGGTTTATTTCCTGCGGTCACGGAGTGTATGTCAATGATCGAATCTATGTAGGCAACACGCAAATTGGAACAGTTATAACAAGCGTTGTGGATGGTCTTTGTGATGCGTCATTTATCGCTTTTGGAAGCGGTCACCAATTTGTGAGTACCGTAAACCAACGTGAAGAGCTGAGTTGGGATGTGCCGGCGGTAAATGCGTCGCTTGTTCAAAGAGGTAGCGTCACCGGGAATGTTGACGCTACTGTGGTATCTAATAATTTTGAATACCAAGGAAATGGAATTTATTGGAAAAATCTAATTGAAACCAATAAGGCACCGCAGTTAGGAGACAGCGGCGGCGCATTGATTCGCGGGACATTGGATTTAGGCAGAACATCAAAAGTGATTGGAATCATTCACGCCTCTAATGGAGTTAATAGAGGATATAGTATAAAAGGCGAGGTTGTAGAGAGAACACTTTTTTACTAATACATAGCCTTAGGCGGTAATAAACGGAGGCAATAGAAACCAATAAAATAGAGGTAAGACGGATTGCGCCTTGCCTCTATTTTTCGATGGTTGATTTTCTGTATGGTTGTGTTATACTGTAAACAGAGAGGCGGTGAGCCGCGTGGATGCAAGGATTCAAAACGACTTAGAGTTGATCAAAGAAAGCGTATTGCAAGCTGTCCCGGCCGAAGCAATTTATCTGTTCGGTTCGTATGCTTATGGTACACCCAACGAGGAAAGTGACCTTGATGTGTATGTGGTCGTACCGGATGATACAACGGATTTAGGCGAACTGTACGCGGATATTTATGAACTCCTTTGGAAGAAGAAAACAGTTTCGCTGGATTTGCTGATGGGGCATTCCAGCGTATTCAACCGCCGGAAGAACGGCCCGACACTTGAAAGAGTGATTGCACAGAAAGGGGCTGTACTGTATGGAACGTAAATATATAGCCGATTTATTGGCGGCTGTGCGGAAAGAAATAAAGGTGCTTTAATCCTTTACAAAAACAAAGGAAAGCTGTATACTGAGTTTAGAATAACGTAGGAAAGTGGGCGGATGGTATGGCAAGTCTTTATCCCGAAGGTCACAAAGGCGGTTACGAGTTACAGTTGAAAGAAGACCCGGCCTATATGTCGCAGGGGAGTTTCCATTGCCCCGCTTGCGGCGTCACGTTCAAAGCACTCAAAATCCGGGACATCAAATTGATCCCCCTGAAAGTCGGCGAACTGCGCACCCAATATAAAGACATAGAACCGCTGTATTATGAGATCACCTCTTGCCCCAACTGCCGCTATTCGGCGCAAACGCCGATGTTTGATAAAGTCTCCGCCACGCGCAAAAAACTCATCCGCGACGCCCTCGCGCCTTTTATGCCCGAGCTTGCGGCTTACAGCGAAACGCTCACCCCGGATGCGGTGTTTGAACGGTTTTACTTGGCTCTGCAATGTTACGGTGTGGGGTTCGCCGATAAAGAACTGCTGGAAGCCGGGATTTGGCTCAAATTGAGCAATTTGTATTCCGACGCCAAAGACGCCGATATGGAAGCGTATGCCGCGGGCGAAGCGCAGAAGTCCTACTTAGCGGCGTTCACCAAGTGCCGCATCCCCCCCAACAAATTCCCGTCCCTCAACCTGCGGATCGGAATGCTGAGCATCAAGATCGGCGACATCCGCACCGCCCGTGATTTTCTCTACAAAGTCAAAGTAGACGCAAGCAGCACCCGCCTCCAAAAGGATACGGCGGATGATTATATCAACGATCTCAAAGGGCTGGAAGGGGAGCAGGGATAACTACTTGGCCGGCCCTGATATGATCCCCAGCTGCTGATCCCGGCGGAAGCGGACAAACCGGTCGTTGCCGGGCACCACATATTGCTCGGCACCGATGATGATCCGCGTGCCCTCGGCGATGTTGCCTGTGATGATTACAGTGCCGTACCCCATTGAGGCCATGTTTTCCTCAATTTCCTCACGTTCTATTTGCAGCTGCGCCAGCGTGTTTTGCAGCTGTTCGCGCGTAAGTTTTATATTTTCGTAATCTTTGATTTTATCGGCAGGCAGGCTGCCGCGTTTTTCGCGTTCGGCAAAAGCGTTATACAGCATTTCAATGCTTATGAGTTTTTTCTCGGCTTCGGCGATTTCCTTGGGGTTATTGGCCTTGCGCAGTGTCAGTTCAGGGTCGGATCCCGCTTCCAATATCACCGGTTTGGAGTGGCCTTCCGTGCCGACGTTGATCACGTTTATGCTGTCCCTGGCCGAGAGGGTGGAGTTGTATATCTTCGATTTCGCGCCCTGCACGGCGATCTTTTCACCGCTGCGCACCGTGCTTCCGATGATGACGCCAACATAAACGCTGCCTTTTGCACTAATTTTGCCGTTTTGAAAAAACTTGCACCGAACGTCGCCGCCTGAGATGACCTCGCCGCCGTTCAGGCCGTTGTCAATACTGACATTGCCGCCGGCATCCACTTTTCCGCCGTCCAGCATACCGTTGACAGTGACGCTGCCGGTCGCCTTGATCATGAATCCCGCCAAAACATTGCCTTTTACGCGCACATTGCCGAGAAACTCAATGTTTCCGGTGGCAACCCCCACATCTTGCTCCACATTGAAGACATCGGAAACGGTTACCCGTTTGCTGACCATCCCGGCCTGTCCGTTGATGACCGCTTCAAGATGCAGCCCGTCTTCGGAAATTTTGGTTCCCGATCCGGCCGGAAGGGCGATGTCTTTGCCCGACGGAGCCGGGATGGGTTCACCCAATACATTGGTGCCGGGCGTGCCTTCGGTAGCGGGCGTCTTGGTGGCCAAAATATCCCCGGCTTTGCTGTTGGTCACGATGCCGAGGTCTTTATAATCGACCGAGCCGTCTTCCATTTCGCGCGGTTTGAGCTCTTTTTCGGCGGTGAAATGGAAGGCTAGGGAGGCGTCTGTGCCTTTGACAGGCAAAACACCCACGGCAACCAGCTCCTGTTTGCCGTAATCGTGGCTGCCTGTGAGAAGGTGAACGGCTTCCGGCCTGATGCCGAACACGACCCCCGCTTCGGTCAGCGCAGCCGAAACCTCGTCCGGCAAGGGGTTTCTGCCGCCGTTTTGAGGCGCGGAGACGATGGCGTGCGCCGTCCGTTTATCCGGCGCGATACGCACCGTTATCTTTGCGTTGATCGGGGTCTTCTCGTCCATAAATTCCGCCCCCTATGTACTAATATAGTTATTATACCACACGCACCGTTCTTTTCAAAGCCTCAATCAGGAAAAACATCAAAAGAACGAAAAACAACAGAAAAAGAGGGAAGAGGTGCAGCCCAAAGCGGTTTGCGATAAAGCCGAAGAGCGGCGGCATCAACGTCGCGCCGGTATACGCGCTTGCCATTTGGACGCCCACGATGGCCTGTGAGTTTTCCTTTCCAAAATTGTCCGGCGTTGCGTGGATGATCGACGGATAGATGGGGGCGCAGCCCAAGCCGACGACAATCAGCCCATTTAAGCAGAGCCAGTCGGCCGAAACGGGAAGCAGTATGGCCGTGAGTCCGGCGACGATCAATCCGATCCCCAGCCTGATCATGGTAAAGTTGCCCAATTTATTGGAGATAAACCCGCTGATAAAACGCCCCGCGGTGATCCCGATGAAAAAGAACGAGGCGTATTTCGCCGCCAGCTCCGAACCGATTCCCCTCACCGACACAAGGTAGCTGGCCGACCATAAACCGGTCGTCGATTCCAGCGCGCAATACCCGAAAAAGGCGATCAGCACATATTTGACCCCTCGGATGCGCAGGATTTGCGGGAGGCTCAGCGCGGCAGGGGGGGCGTCTCCGGGCGTATGGCCTGTTTGCGGTTTCTTCCACAAGGGCAAGCTGACGAATAAAAGGACAGCCAGCGAAATCTGAATGATGGAAACCGTCCTGTAGCCGTTGTTCCAGTCCATCCCGCGCGTGAGGAAGAAACTCATGATATAAGGGCCGGTTGCCGCGCCCACCCCCCAAAAAGCGTGCAGCCAGTTCATGTGCCGGGAGGCAAAGTGCAGGGCGACGTAATTGTTCAGCGCGGCGTCGATGGCTCCCGCGCTGAACCCATAAGGAATTGCCCAAAAACAAAGCATCCAAAAAGCGGAAGACATGGAAAACCCGAACAGAGCCAGCGCTGTTAAAACCGCGCTGACCGCCGTGATCAACCCTGTGCCGAACCGCTTGACCAAACGGTCGGACAACAGGCTCGAAATGATGGTGCATCCGGCGATGAGCATGAAAACGATCCCGGCGTACGACAACGGGGAACCCATCTGCGTTTGCATGACAGGCCACGCCGAACCGAGAAGCGGCTCGGGCTGTCCCAGCCCGAGGCTGATGAACGACATATAGATCAGCGCGATCAAAAAAGAGATCAAAACAATTCCCCTTCTATCCGAAAATCAGCATATAGCCAACGGCGAAGGTTTCCCGCAGCACATTGGCGGGCAGGGCATACCAGCTTGTGGCCGCGCCCGCGCCCTTGACATTCATCTCCAAAGACCATGCCGTTTGGGTTGCCCGGAAGATATGAAAATCACTGGAGACCAGCACGGCGGAATAACCGTGCGGAAAACGCCCGTTTAGTATTTCCCGGGCAAAGTGGTCGTAAAACAACGCGTAGCCGATGAGGAACACAGAGAGCAACCCTTGAATCAAAAAACCCGCGTTATAATGGGAGACAATGAGCAGGATCACCATATTCAGCAGCAATAAGCCGCCCAAAACGAGCAAAACCCGTTTCATTGGTTTAGTTCCACTCATACGGGTTGCTGAAATTGTTCATCACGACATTGTGGTCTTTGGGGTAGTCATACGACGTCCAGGCTTCGTAACGCTCCACCAGCGCGAGACATTCTTCATCGGACAGGGTTTTCATGAAGGAATGGCAAAGTTCAAGGATTCCTTCCGGCTTATCCGGGGCATACCGCACCGATTCCTCCAGCTTGCGCACCGAAGGGAAGAGGGTTTTGTTTTCAATCAGGATCAAACGGTAGAGGTTGTAAACCATCCCTTGGGCGATGTGATGGCGGAAATAACCTTCGGGACGGCAGCATTTCCAAAAGTATGTATGATACATCTTCAAGGTGCAGTAGAACTTGAATTGCTTTGCCGCGGCATCGCCTTCCCGGAAAACAGGGATTTTGGCCGCCAGCCCGAGCAAATCCGGCTCGTCGCAAAAGAGGGGCTGGGCGCACGAAAACATGTTGCGCATCGGCTCCGAACCGCTTCGGGCAAGCTCTTCCATATCCTCGCGGGACATATAGTGAATGTTGAAATACCCGCCTTCGTAGGTGCATTTGCCGAAATAGACTTCCTCCAGCCCTTCGCCCGCTTTTCTCTGTTCACAGAAATCCTGTGAAATGACGGCGACGCCGTCGAGGTCGGAATCCGGGCGTTCCGTTCCGGTGGCAACCGAACCGACCAGGAATAACGCCTTGATCTCCGGGTTGGCGCGGTAATGCTCCGTCATGTGAAGGATTGATTCCTCATGGTGTTTGGTCAACCTGCCCACTTCTCCTATCTCTATACATATGGTAAGAACCCCCGCCCAAAGGACGGGGGTGGGTGTTATTGCATCAACCGCGCCGTGCTGACCTTGATGCCCGGGCCCATGGTGCTGCTGATGACACAGGAGCGGATATATTGGCCTTTCGCGGCGGCGGGTTTGCTCTTGATGATGGCGCGGAGGAGTGTTTCAAAGTTTTCCAAGAGCTTTTCCTCGCCGAAACTCTTCTTGCCCAGCGGGCAGTGGATGATGTTGGTCTTGTCGAGGCGGTATTCCACCTTACCCGATTTGATTTCGGCGACGGCTTTGGCGATGTCGTTGGTGACGGTACCGGCTTTGGGGTTGGGCATCAAGCCTTTGGGACCAAGAACCTTACCTAGCCGCCCGAGCGCGCCCATCATATCGGGCGAAGCCACGATGACGTCGTAGTCGAAGAAGTTCTCGCTTTGGATTTTTGTGATCATTTCCTCGGCTCCGGCGAAATCGGCTCCGGCTTCCTCTGCGACCTTGATGTTGTCGCCTTTGGTGATAACCATGACCCGAAGGGTCTTGCCCGTGCCATTCGGAAGAACGACGGTGCCGCGCACCTGCTGGTCGGCGTGGCGGGAATCGACGCCCAGTTTGACATGGACTTCAATGGTTTCGTCAAATTTCGCCTTGGCTGTTTGGAGGGTAAGACCGAACGCTTCGTTCATGTCATAGAGTTTTGCCCGGTCGATCAGTTTTTGCGATTCAACATAATTCTTTCCCCGAAACATATCAAAACCCCCCTATTCTTCGACGGTAACGCCCATGCTGCGAGCGGTACCGGCGACCATTCTCATTGCCGATTCAACCGAAGCGGCGTTGAGGTCGGACATTTTGAGTTCGGCGATCTTGCGGACGTCTTCCTTGCTGATTTTGGCGACCTTGTCCTTGTTGGGGACGGCCGACGCTTTTTCGAGCTTACAGGCCTTCTTGATCAAAACGGCCGCGGGCGGCGTCTTGGTGATGAAGGAAAAACTGCGGTCTGCGTAGACGGTGATGACGACCGGGATAATCAACCCTGCGTCATTTTTGGTGCGCTCGTTGAAGTCTTTGGTAAACGCCATGATGTTGACGCCATGCTGACCGAGAGCGGGGCCGACCGGCGGAGCCGGGGTTGCCTTTCCGGCCGGGATTTGCAGCTTGATAAGGCCGACAACTTTCTGTGCCATGGGGGATTCCTCCTATTTATTGTGGTATTTGCGGAATACAGATTGTATTCCTCCCACTTGGGGACGCAGGATACGGAACCACCCCGGCCTCTTCGAGGCCACCCCTCCACGGAGGGGAATATGAGGCGTTTCCATTCCCCTCTATGGAGGGGTGCCGCCATAGGCGGCGGGGTGGTTAGCGGTTAAACAACCAGCGGCTCTACTTGATCCAGCTCCAATTCAACGGGCGTTTCGCGGCCGAAAAGGCTGATGACGACGCGCACGCGGTTTTTATCGAGTTCGATCTCTTCCACGTTGCCGATGAAGGTGGTGAGCGGACCGTCGTTGATTTTCACGCTGTCGCCGACGGCGTAGGGAACGATGATCTCATGCGTTTCCACGCCCAAACCGGCTACCTCGGCTTCGGTGAGCGGGACAGGCTTGCTGCCCGGCCCGACGAAGCCCGTGACGCCGCGCGTGTTGCGGACGGCGTGCCAGCTTTCGTCGTTCATCACCATTTTGATCAATACATAGCCGGGGAAGATTTTGCGCTCAACCGTTTTCTTCTTATTGTCGGCGGTGAGTTCGGTCACTTCCTCGGTCGGTACGGAAACCTCTAAAATTTGGTCGTGCAGTTTGCGGTTCTCCACCGTTTTCTCAATGGTGGCGGCCACCTTTTTTTCGTAGCCGGAATAGGTGTGGACGACATACCATTTGGCGTTATCCGACATGCCCTAACCCCCGACAATGCCGGTAACATACGGAAAGAAGATGTGGATAACCGCGGCAAACGCCGCGTCCAAACCCGCAATCACGATACCGACGGCAACCACCATGGACAGGACGATGGCTGTGTTGTTGATGAGCTGTTTGCGCGTGGGCCAAACAACTTTTTTAAGCTCGCTCTTCGTTTCCCGGAACCAGCGGGCGAGCCGCTTTCCGATGCGCACGAGAAAAAACGGTTTCTGTTCGTTCATTTATTTCGTCTCCTTATGAACAGTATGTTTACGGCAGAAACGGCAATACTTGTTCATTTCCAGACGGTCAGGATCGTTTTTCTTATTCTTCTTGGTGTTGTAATTCCTTTGCTTACAATCCCCGCAGGACAGAGTGATTCGCACGCGCATGGATTCGCACCTCAATTTCTTTGCACAAAAATAAAAAACCTTTGTAGGCAAAGGGTAGTCTATCATCACTTCAGCCTCTTGTCAAGGTTTATTTCAAATTATTTTCTCCTATTGTACTTGCAATTTTCAAAAGGCTCTGTTATAATACGAAGGCTTGCGAACAGCAACCCAACAATAGAAAGGATGTGGCCTCATGGCCAAATGCAGCGTTTGCGATAAAGGCGTCAGCTTCGGCATAGCCGTTTCCCACTCCCACAGACGCTCCAACCGCATGTGGAAACCCAACGTCAAGCGCGTTAAAGCGATGGTCAACGGTTCCCCGAAACACATTTATGCCTGTACGCGCTGCCTGCGTTCGGGCAAAGTCACACGCGCCGTATAAATCATCCATAAGAATCAAAAAACCGGAGCGTCGCCTTTGACGCTCCGGTTTCGTGTTTGCGGTCATGCCCGGTTGGCGCGGCGGAATGAATAAATTGTAAATCTATTCCTTGTATCCGCCCAGCTCGGCCCCGATGATGATGACAAAGCAAATCAAAAACACCCAAATGGTGATGCCCATAAAGGCGCCGATGCTGCCATACAGCGCGTCGTATCTGGCGAAATACCGCATATAGATGTCAAACCCCCACGAAACGGCCATCCAGCCGCCTGTGGCCAGCGCGGCTGTCCAAAACGCCCGGGCGGGTTTGGCCGATGTTCCGGGGGTAAAGGAATAGAGGGCGAACAGGAGCAGGAAAATCGCGCCGCCCACCGAGAACATCATCACCCAGCGGTCGATGGCCAAAAAGGCGATGGTGAGCACCAAAACGATTAAAAACCCCAGCGTGAACCCCATGGCCATGCCGCGCGCTTTGACGAATGCCTTGATGGTGGGCGAGAGGCTGCTGTTGTGTCCGTTGTAGGCGTGATTGACGCCGCGCATCAACGCCCAAACCCCGCTTGAAGCCGCCCAAAAGGCGGTGACGGCCAAAATAGGGTTGGAGAACGGGGCGGGAGTGTCGATCACAGAGAAGATTTGAAGCAGGTCGCCCGGCAGAAAACCTTCCAGCGCGTCGAGGCTCCAGTCGGCGAGCGATAAAGCCCACCCGGCGACCATCATCAGCGGGAAGAGGGAGAGCAGGAAATAAAACGCCGTTTTGGCGGCAATGCCGAAGGCGTCGTCGTCACTGATGTGTTTGACAAAGCGGATGACTTTTTTCATTTATCCATCCTCCCCGAACTGCACGGCAGCCCAACCGTCTTCAACGCGAACCCGCCGCGCCGCCAAACCGTCCTCTTCCGCGGCGGACAAAACCTCGTCCAGCCGCCCCTCGATGATCCCCGAAGCGATCCAAAGCGCGCCGGAAGGCGCGATAACCGGCACAAGCGGGATGATCACATCGGCGACGATGTTGGAGAACACAACACCGGCCTGTCCGGCCGAACGCCGGAGCGTTTCATCGTTCAGGTAATCCCCGGCCAAAGCGGTAAACCGCCCTTCCACGCCGTTGAGTTTGGCGTTCTCCCCGGCTGTCCGCGCCGCGTACGGGTCAATGTCAACCCCGACGGCGTTTTCCGCCCCCAACAGCAATGCGCACAACGATAAAATCCCGCTGCCGCAGCCGACGTCCAGCACCCGTTTGCCCGTCAGGTCAAGCGTTTCAATGATTTCAAGGCAGAGCCGGGTCGAGGCGTGCAGCCCGGTGCCGAAAGCCATGCCGGGATCGTTGAGATAAATGACCCGGCCGGAACAGAGCGAGTTATCAGCTCTTTCATTGCCGCAATCCGACCCGGACATACGCTGCGGCGCGTTCGCCGCCCAGGCGGGCTGGATCAGCAGTTTATCCCCAATGGGGGTGGGTTTATAGTATTGCTTCCAGGCGTCCGCCCATTCATCCTCGCACCTCTCCCGAATTGTGAGGGCAGGGGACAATCCGCACAGCAGGTCAAGGCTCTCCGCAGCGTCAACGGGCAGGTACATCAGCACCCGGTCGTCTTCGATTTGAAACCCCTCGAAATCGAGCGATACCAGCTTTGCCAGCAGCTCGTCCTGCTCTTCGGGCGGCGCGGGCAGGGCAACTTCCAACCATGTTTTCATGCTCATGGCTCCAACCGTATTGAATTTTTGCCGTAAAACTTTGCCGCGCCGATTTGCTCCTCGTCCGCGCCCAAATGCCCCATAAACAACAGCGGCGGCTTGACTGTAAACCTCGGGATAACAACGTCGGAAGCCGTTTGATCCAGCAAAACGGCGCGGCGGTTTACCGCTTCCTGATGGTAGGCTTTGGCTTGGCCGCCAGCCAGTGAGCGCAGCGCGCTGACGCCGGAGATCCGGTGTTTTTCCGTTACCGCGACGGCCAAACTGGACGCGATGAACAGCAACGCCAAAACCCCGGTGATGATGGGGGTAAACGGATGAGCCAATGTCTCTTTCTTCCGGGCAAGCCAGCCGCACCAATATAAAACCGAAACCAGCACAAAGAGCAAGAGGCTGTAAAAACTCACGTTATGGATACGGGGATAGGGAAAACTGCCCATGGCGTACAGCGTCGGTGTGAACGTGGAGGCATACACGCCGAACAGGAAGGCGGTGACAATTCCCGGGTATCTGAAGGGTAACTGACTGCCGGAAGCGATGCGGTACAGGATGGGGACGAGGACAGCCAGCCCGGCCAGCACGGGGACGTTGGTGATCAAGTGCCGCCCCATAAAGAGGAAGGCGTAGCGGAAGGATTCCAAAACGGCCTGAACCGCCCCCATGTTTTCGGTATACAGCGATTGGCGGTAGGCCGCGCCGGGTGAGAGGGTGGCGATATACAACGCGGCGCAGGCCGCGATCAGGCAGACGGCCGGGATGACCCAGCGCGGATTTTTTCGGTCTTGAACCAGCCGGAACCCGGCCAGCGTCGCGGACGCGATGATGATGAGCAGCGTTGTCACGAAGTTCCCGCCGCCGATGAGGAAACTCAAACAAACCAGCCCCGCGCCGCCAACGATGACGGCGGCTTTCGGCCGCTCTTTCGGAGGTTTGAGAAGGAGGGCGAGCAACAGCAAGGCAAGGGCATAATACCCTGTGTAAAACATGCCGCCGTTCCACCAGTAAAAGGCTTCCACCGGCGAAGGGAGGAAATGGATACACAGTGTTAAAATCACAATGGAGACGACGCCGTATTGAATCCTGTCGGCTCCAAAACGGCCGATCAACAGCACTTTCAGAAAATACAACATGCACGCGATAAACGATCCCAGCAGCAAAAACGTCGTCAGTCCGTACAGGCTCTCGTTGAAGACAGCCGGATGCAGGGACATGATGAAGACGGCCGTGAACGTCCCCTGCCACGCCTTGAAGAAAAATTTTACCGTGTGGAAAGCGGCTTTGACCGTTTCGACCGCCGAGCCTGTTTCACGGTAGACCGGAGCGGTGAACTGCCCAAAATTGTAGTCGTCAATGGCGAGATTGTTGTAACGGGCGATCGTTAGCAAGGGTAAGAGAGAGAGGAACAACGCCGCCGCCATAGCGAGACAGATCACCCGGCGGTCAAGCAGCCGCGCCGTCACGGGGTCAGCAGGCCGCGGTAAACGCTTTCTTCCTCCGGTTTGCCGACGACCGCCAGACTGACGTTTTGAAAGTCAAAGATATTTGAGGCGATCTCCATCACGTCGTCCCGCGTCACCGCGTCAAATCGCGCGGCGATCTCGTCCGGCTCCATGGCAGAGCCATAAAACAGGGCGGCGTGACCGAGCGCGCTGGAGCGGCTGACGGTTGACTCCAGGCTCATCAGCTGATTGGCTTTGTTCTGCTCCCGGGCGCGGGACAGTTCGTCTTCGGTGGGGCCGTCTTTGGTGAACTCTTCGATCACCTTCCGGGTCAGTTCCAACGCCTGTTTCTCCGTCTCACGGCCCAGCCCGAGATAAACGCCGGCGACGCCGGTGTCGCGGTGCGCCGCCTGATAGGAGTAGACGGAATAACATAAGCCGTGCTGTTCGCGCACCGCTTGGAAGAGGCGGGACGACATCCCGGCTCCGAGGATGCAGGTCAGGATATTGTAGGCAAAAACCCGTTCACGGTCGAGCGGCAGCCCGGGAAAGCCGAGGACGATGTTGTTCTGCTCGATGTCTTTCTCACAGAGCGAAAAGGCGGGGGTGTATTTACAGGTTACCAACGCCGGGCTTTTGGATTCCGGCATCACCGAAAGGAGCCGTTCGAGCATGTCGAAATCAGATTGGGCGTAATGCCCGGCTAGCGAGAGGATGACGTCGCTTGCGCGGTAGTTGGTGTTTTTGTATTTCAGCATATCCGCCGCCGTCATCGAAGCCAGCGTCTCCGGCGTGCCAAGCACCGTCGCGCCCAGCGGCTGACCCGCATAAACCGAAGCGAACAGGTTTTGAAAAACGAGGTCGTCCGGCTGATCTTCATACATGGCGATCTCTTCAATGATGACGCCGCGTTCCAGCTCCCACGCCTCTTCATCGAAGAGCGGGTTGAAGAACAGGTCGCTCAACAGATCGATGGCTTCGGGCAGGTGGCTGTCCAGCGTCCGGGCGTAAAAACAGGTGCTCTCTTTGGTGGTGTAGGCGTTGACTTGACCGCCGATGGCGTCCATCCCGGCGGCCAGCTCGGCGGCGGTGCGTTTTTGCGTGCCCTTAAAGACCATATGCTCGATGGCGTGAGAAGCCCCGCCCATATCTTTCGGTTCATGGCGTGAGCCATGACCCACCCAAAACCCGACAGCCGCACTGCGGACATGCTCCATATATTCATGGATGATCCGCGCCCCGTTGGGCAGTGTTTTGATTTGTATCATGTATGACCATTCCTTTCATGCGAAAGGCACCAACGAGGGATGAAACGTGGGTGCCGTCGCGTTGTTTTTAAGGTTGTGCTAAACTTGATTGCGAGAGCAGTCAAACTACAGAGCACG
>WRIZ01000017.1 GCA_009782475.1 Oscillospiraceae bacterium
GCAGAATAAAGACCCGTTTATACAGGGAGTGTTACAAAAAGCGGAGAAAGAGATTCTCGCGCTCTTTCCCGGCGGCATCCAAAAGAGCCGTCAAAAGAACGACGCGCTGGACGCCTTGATCGCGTCGGCCGGAAACCTGATAAAAAAGGAGGAGTAAAAATGGCAAAACACGGATTGCCCCAAAGCTTTGGAGGCGGAGGGATGCTCAAACAGGTACAGAAGATGCAGGAGGAGATGCTCCGGGTACAGCAGGAGCTGGAGGAGAAGGAATACACATCGGCTTCGGGCGGCGGAGCCGTTTCGGCCACGGTAAACGGCAAACACGAGGTTCTGTCGCTGACTTTATCATCTGATGTTGTTGACCCGGAGGATATTGACATGCTGACCGACCTCGTTATCGCGGCGGTCAACGGAGCCATGAACCAAGCTGATGAAACGGCGCAGAAGGAAATGTCGCGGTTTACCGGCGGCATGAAGCTGCCGTTCTAAACAATGAGTATATATCCCAAGCCGGTTGAGGAATTGATCGATCATTTCGCGCGTCTGCCCGGGATCGGGCGGAAAGGGGCTGCGCGGCTGGTTTTTCATCTGCTGGAACAGAGCGATGAGGAAGTGCGCGAATTTGCCGAGGCAATGGTTTCAGCGCGGCTGAACACCGTCTTCTGCCGTGAATGTCAAAACCTCTCCGGGGAGGAGCTATGCCCGCTTTGTTCCCATACGGAGCGTGACAGAACCCTCTTGTGCGTTGTGGCGGAACCGCGGGATGTTGCCGCGATCGAACGCTGCCGTGAATACAAAGGGTTATATCATGTCCTGCATGGCGTCATATCCCCCACCAGGCAGAAAAGCCCCGCCGACATACGCTTGAAAGAGCTGCTGGAGAGGGTGGGCTCCGGCGGATTCAACGAGGTCATCTTGGCCACAAACCCCGATACCGACGGCGATACAACGGCGTTGTATATCGCCCGGACGCTCCGCCCATACGAAGTGAAGGTGTCCCGTTTGGCGTATGGGCTTCCGATGGGCGGGCATGTGGAACACGCCGACGAGCTGACCATTCTGCGCGCTTTGGACGGACGGCGTGAAGTGTAATAAATTGTTAACAAAATGGAAACCGCTAATTCACAAATTGCGACTATAATGAATCTAAACCAAACTTGCTTAGGCCATGAGGCTTGAGAAAATGCCTAAGAAGCGCCGCCGCACTACGGCGGAGAATACAAAGCCCGGGGTCATCGACCCCGGGCTTTGACCATTTTGAGTGTCAAATCAATTTGATCGTGTAGAAAACAGCCGCGATGAACAGATAGCAAAACAACGCTATGATGGCGACAAGCGCGGCAGGCCGGCCCCAAATGACAGTGCAGACCAACGCGGCTGTCAGCGCGCCGCAGGCAATAAAAAGGAAGAGGTATTGCCCCTTGCGCGGCATGACGGCAAAAGACTGTTTCCCGAAAGCGATGACGCCGCCTTTTTTACGCAAAAACCAAATCAGGAAAACCGAAAGGATGATGGCGGCGGCAAACAGGATGTGCGCAACCGTGTCCCAACGCCCCGAACGCTGATACAGCAGGGTTAGCAGCCATAAACCAATGGCGCCGCCCGAGATGAGCATTGTCAGGGCGATAAAATCCTTGGGATAGATGTACGCTAGTAAATAGAGCACCGCAACGCCTACAGGAAGGGCAAAAATAATGGGATGCCACTCGTTCCGATAAAAGAGGAACGTCCACAATGCCAAAAAGAGCATGACGCACAGCACCCGCCACGTAAATCGGTCATCGGCGCGGCGTTGCTCTTCCTTGCGCTTTTTTCTCAATTCTGCCAAATCTTTCTTCGGCATATGACCCCTCCTGCTGTTATTTACTTCATTTTTCGCACGAACTCATATGATGGTAGCGGATAGCCGATAAAGCCATCAGCGGGGCAGTCTCGCAGCGTAATATAGTGTTACCAAGCGATACGGCCTTCCAGCCGCATTGTCCGGCGCGTTCGGCTTCTTCCGGCGCATATCCGCCTTCCGGCCCGGTCATAATAGCAATATCAACGCTTTCGGTTAATCCTGCTTTCAATGTAACGGTGCTCTCTTCCTCATAGCAGAATAACGGCAGATGATGCTTAACCAAAACAGCGTCACGAAATAGCAATGGGTTTCTCAATAAAGGCAATTTTCCGCGTCCGCTCTGCTCGGCGGCGGAATGCAAAATCTTCCGGTAACGCTTGATTTTCTCTTCGGAAGGGGAGGCTGCAATGCAGCGGGAAGACAATACCGGGGTAATGGAAACCGCCCCCAGCTCGGCTGCTTTTTGCAGCATCCATTCAAAACGCTCCCCTTTGGAGAGGGAAGGGTAGAGGTGAATGGAAAACGTGTCTTCCCCTTGCGAGGGATAGGTTTCAAGCACCGTTGCCTCACGGCCGGCCGTTAAGGAGCATAACGCTTCCAAACCATTGCCGTCGCATAGGATGAGCCTGTCACCCTCCCGCATCCGCAAGACTTGGACAATATGCCGCCTGTCCTCCTCGGAAAGAGGAACCGTGCCCTGTAAAACGACGCCCGGAATGATCAAACGAGGGTTCATTGGATAGCCCCTTTCGCACAGGCATTTTAACATAAATAAGATGAATATACAAGAGCAGACGTGAAAATTTCAAATCAGACAGAAAAACCCCAAAAGGAAATAAAAGGGGATTCCTAAATATGAAGAGGAAAAGAAGGATAGTGAGCGGGATAATATAGGGGCAAAGACAGAAAATCGGCGTTTGGCGGAAATCAAGAAGCATTTCTTCAGGAAAAGCGGTCGGGAAACGGAGGATACCCTCATGAAAAAGAGAATAGAAGAACAGAAATAAATGCGAAACAAGATGAAAAATGTAGAACAATAGCAAAAATGAGAAAAGATTCTTCTCAATCAAATATCAGTTACATAGCAAGCTAACATTTATCGGCAAAAAGCGCGAAAACATCCTAAATAATGGGAAACTTCTGAAGGCTTTGTAAACAGCGTTAAAAACGTCTTGATATTTACCCGGCTATCGTATACAATAATCAATGCTTTATATCGGCTTGCACGGCAGCCAATAACCAATGATACGAGGAGAGAACCATTCATGAGTGCTTCAAGAGAAAAAAAGCTGCGTAAGGAAGTAAGTGACAGGCCGGGTTTGTCCGCCAAGCAACTGCAAGAGAGACAGGACGCGTTCCGCAGACGCGTTGTAACCGTGATAGCGGCTGTTCTCCTGTTCGCGCTCATCTTTTTGATCCTGTCCGGCTCCGGCGTGATGTCAGGAATGACCGCCCTGACCATCGACGGTGTGAAAATCAGCGCGGCGGAATTGAATTTCCATTACTATACCGCATTCGAGGAGCTGTATTACCTCTATTACTCCTATGGCTTGCTCGACCAGCTTGGCATAGACCCAGATATATCCTTCAAAAAGCAGTATGCAGGCGAAGAAACATGGGCGGAGTATTTTGAGGATTCGGCCATACAATCGTTGAAGAGGATCGTTGCCCTGAGCGAAGCGGCCAAACGCGAGGGAATAACGCTGAACGAAGACGACAAAGCCGACATCAAAGAAGCAATGGACAATATGGAGGTGTATGCCTCACAGCAGGGGCTGAAAGTCAACCGTTACCTGAGCAATCGGTATGGGCGCGGCCTCACGCTCGAAAAGTATGAAGAGATACTGGAACGGTTTTTCCTGTCCGACCGGTATACAAAGGCTAAGGTTGAAGCGTTCAACTGGAACGATCAGGATTTTGAAGCGTATTATCAGGAAAACCGTGAAAAATACGACTTCATAGATTACCACACGTTCACAATAAAAGGAACGCCGTCCGACCAGTCGGAACGCGAAGAGCCGTATACCGAAGAGGAACTGGAAGCATATAAGGAAGAACAGCGCGGCAAGGCCAACGAGATGCTGTCCCGCGTCACCGCCTCGGAAGCGTTTTTCGCGCTGAGCCGGGAGTATACGGCCGATCCGGTGGAAGACGAGGATAATGAAGGCGAATCCGGCGAAGAAGAAGAGACGGATACGACGCTCATTGAGAAACTGTCTGTAGGCAGTGTGTCGGAAACCCTGAAAGAGTATCTGACCAGCACATCCCGCGCAAAAGGGGATAAAACCGTGATCGAAAACGGGGACGACTTCGTCGTCATTCTCTTCTTAAACCGTTACCGTGAGGAAGGTCCTTTTACAGAGGCGGAAGTGAAAGCCGAGGCGGACAGGATTTATGCGGAATGGCTCGCGGGCGACGCCGATGAAGATTCCTTCGCCGAACTGGCGCGCCTGCACACCGCGGACGGAAACGGTGAAGAGGGCGGGATTTATGAGGGTGTGTATCCGGGGCAAATGGTCGCCGAGTTCAACGACTGGTGCTTTGACCCGAGCCGCCAGCCGGGAGATCATGGCATTGTCAAAACGGAGTTCGGGCAGCACATCATGTATTTTGTCGGAGTCAACGAAACCAACCAAGCCAACATTGATATACGCCATATCCTGATCAAATCGGGCGGATGGAAAGCCAAAGTGAAATCCGATTTGGATTCAGAAACCTATCAAGAGCTGCTTTCTGAGCTGACCGATGATTTGGAGCCCAAACGCAGCTGGCTGGGCATGATATTCACCAAAGAAAAATCAGCCTCAAAGGCATCCTAGCACTTTCCTGTTGATTGTTTCTCCCTTCTGTGGTATACTCAAATCAGTTCCCTGCTTTTCGCGTGACGAGCCTTTTTAAACCCACATTTCCACATCGGGATTCCGACTTCCGCCGCTGTTTGCAGGCCTCCCGACTTTACGTTGGACGTTGGAAGCAGTAATGCGGCGGAGAGGTTGCCCACCTGCAGAGACGTGCAGGTTATAAACGGGTTCGCACGGTCAACGCCCGGCGTAAGCCGGACGGTAGCGGGGTAACATTAACATCAAAAAGCCGTTCTGCAACAGAACGGCTTTTCATCATCAACGATGCCATCTTCCGAGGTAAATAGGGTCTATCACATCCAAAGCGATCAGCAGGACAACAATCAGAACGGTCAGCAGCAGCAGAAAGGTAAATGTTGTCAGCGCGAGCAGTTTTCCGCGCGCGAACTCCCGCTGAGGGGAGGGTTTGCTTGACGCCGCCATGACGGCCATCAGGATAAGATTGAAAACAGGGATATAACAGAGCAGTTCCAAGAGATAAACCCTGCCGGCCGGCAGCCCTGAGAGAACCGCCTCTTCGGCAATGATTTTTTCGCCGCTGTTTTCTTCCGTTTTCTCCGGCAAATCTGTTTTGACGGCGGGATCGGCCTGAACCGGCGTCTTTGCCGTGACCAATTCGGGTGCCGCCGTGACCGAACTGATCGGGCGGCCGCAGCGGTGGCAAAATTTGAAACCATCTAACATATTGTGTCCGCAATGCGCACAAATCACAATATTTTCCTCCTGCAAAGCAAATAGTCGGAAAAGCGTATCACTATATTACCGTAAATCCAATTCGCTGTATAGGGTTTTTAGAAATATTTAGAAAATAATCATAAAAACATTTGACAAACCGGTTGGAATTGGATAGAATAAAGTCGGTACACCCTGAAAGCGGGTTGAAAATCCGCGGGGAGGTTTTGTAGTGTCGCAAAAAAAAGACGGTAACAGAGTGCTGGATGTGCTCGAAAAAATGCGCGTCATCAAACGGTCGGAGGATGAAATCGGCCTTGACAGCGTGGCGGAAGACGAGGTTATGGACGTACAGATCGAAGAGCAGGAGGAAACCCTGCCCGTTCCGGTCGTCCAGCCCGCGCCTCCGGTGTATAATCCTGTCCCCGAAACGCCGTACGGCATTTCAGGAGAGGATAAAAGCCTGTTTTGGGAAGATGAGTCGCCTGCTCCCGGCGTGAGCACCGACCAATACCTCGACATCGCGCAGCTCTATAATGTGTTCAACATGAAAACGCAGGGCGTGGACACCATATATCTGATCGAATCCTATATCACCACCCTGCCCGAAACCCTGCCCGCCGAGCTGCGCCGCTCGATCATCCTCAAAATCATCGACGCCTCCGGGTTTGATTTCGACCAGCTGCTGAACGACGGCATAGACCGTGTGTCACAGTTGAATGATTATTCGGGGAGATTTGCCTCCCGCACCGAAGAGATCGTGGAACGCCACAATGTAGAGATTGATGCCCTTGAACGTCAGATCCAACAGATCAGAGAGGCGATCAACGAGCGTAAAAATCTACATAAGCGTCAGTTCCTCACCATCGAGAGTGAGGCGCAGCGCTTAAAAGATGTGCTGGATTTTATCACGAAATAGGAGCCGAAAGTAGGAGCAGGCATGAGAAGATACAAGCTGACAGGCCGGGGATGGGCGATGGCTGTTGTGTGCGCCGCCCTCCTCTTTTTAGGCACTTACGCGCTTGTGTCGCTGACCTCCGGCGGCAGTACGGACGACCCCTCGGAAACCCCAAGTGACGATCCGTTTCTCCAAAATACGCCGTCTCTGCCGTCGTCACCTTCCGAAGAGCCGTCGGCTGATCCTTCGGAAGAGCCTTCTGTTGAACTTCCTCCGGTCGCGCCTTCGGCCGAACCGTCGGAAGTGCCGTCGGCGGAACCCTCTATTGAACCGTCGGCCGCGCCTTCGGCAGAACCGTCTCCGTCTCCTGTACCTTCGCCCGTTCCCTCGCCGCTCCCGTCTGAACCGCCGCCGCTCCCGCCGTCATGGAAGGATGAAAGCACCGCCATCATGTTCGGGTTCAACAGCGCGGATATGTTTGAGCCGGAGCTTGCCATAAGCGATCTCATCGAAATTCTCCCGTCCGCGGAGGAATTGATCGAGGCGGGATATGTCGTCATCGTCACCGCTTTCGTAGCGTCTGACGAGGATACCGAGGATTTGGCTAGGCTCCGCGCAGAAGCGGTTCACGGGCTGCTTATGGAGCTGGGTATCCCCGAATCGTCCATCCGCCTGTATGCCGACCCCATCTCGGCCGGAACGGAACGGTACCGTCAGCGCGCCAATGTAGCCTTTATGGAAGTGGGAAGCAAATAACAGACCGGTAAAAGCAGCAGGGCGGCCGCGATAGGCCGCCTTTCTTTAATCAAGGAGGTTATTAAATGATCAAACTCAACCCTTCGGCGTTGATGCTTCAAAACGGAGCCCTTATCCCCGCAACGGCGGGCGGCTCCCGTGACGGCACAATGGCCTGGAAGATACTGTCGGCGCACAATAAACGCGGCAACAACGAGCAATTGCGGATCACATTCGACGCTATGGCGTCGCACGATATTACCTATGTCGGCGTCATCCAAACGGCGCGCGCCAGCGGCATGACGTCGTTCCCGCTGCCATACGTGCTGACCAACTGCCACAATTCCCTCTGCGCCGTCGGCGGCACCATCAACGAGGACGATCATTGTTTCGGTCTTTCGGCGGCCAAGAAATACGGCGGCGAGTATGTCCCCGCCCATCAGGCCGTCATCCATCAATATATGCGGGAGTGCTACGCGGGCGGCGGGCGGATGATCCTCTGCTCCGACAGCCATACCCGCTATGGCCCCTATGGGACGCTGGCCGTCGGCGAAGGCGGCCCCGAGCTGGTCAAGCAGCTTTTGGGCAAGACATGGGATTTACCCCGCCCGGACGTGATCGCGGTTTACCTGACAGGCAAGCCTAACCCCGGCGTAGGGCCGCAGGATGTGGCGTTGGCGTTGATCAAAGCTACCTTTAGCAAAGGGTTTGTCAAAAATAAGATATTGGAATTCATCGGCTCCGGCATTTCTAGCTTGTCTATGGATTTCAGAAACGGCATCGACGTCATGACGACCGAAACCACCTGCCTTTCCAGCGTATGGGCAACCGACGGCGTTGTTAAAGACGCGCTGGCGGCGTTAGGCCGCCCGGAAGCGTATAAAGATATAGCTCCTGATGAAGGAGCGTTGTACGACGGCGCGGTCGAAATCGACCTATCGGCCGTCGAGCCGATGATCGCCTTGCCCTTCCATCCCAGCAACGCCTTCACCATCAAGGAGTTTCATCAGAATGCCGCCGAACTTTTGCGGGATGTGTCGAAAATGGCAAACGAGCAATGGGGGTTCGCCCCCGACCTTACCAGCAAGCTCGTAAACGGAAAACTGATGGTCGATCAGGGTTTTGTCGGGGGGTGCGCCGGGGGGCTGACCCAAAACATACAAGCCATGCGTTCGATGCTAAAAGGGAAGGCGTTGGGCGATTTCCCGCTTTCGGTCTATCCGGCCTCGCAGCCGATGATGCTGGAACTCACCCGCGACGGCACCATCGCCGATCTGCTGGCGTCCGGCGTTTCCATCCGTTCGGCGTTTTGCGGCCCCTGCTTCGGGGCGGGCGACGTGCCGCCTTCGGGCGGGTTCTCCATCCGCCATGCCACCCGCAACTTTGTCAACCGCGAGGGGGCTAAACCGGGGGAGGGGCAGAGTGCCTTTGTCGCCCTGATGGACGCCCGCTCGATCGCCGCAACAGCTGTAAATGGAGGGCGGTTAACGGCAGCGGACGAGCTCAAAGAAGCCCTCCTCTCAGAGGAGGGTGCCGGCAACGCCGGCGGGAGGAGTTTTGACAGCTCCCCCTATGCTTCGCGGGTTTACTACGGTGTTGGTAAACCGCAGCCGGAAACCGAACTGGTGATGGGGCCAAACATCGCCGACTGGCCAGAGATGGTTCCGCTGCCGGAAGAGCTGATCCTCACCGTCGCGTCGGCGTTGTACGACCCGGTCACCACCACCGACGAGCTGATCCCCTCCGGTGAAACCTCATCCTACCGCTCCAACCCACAGAGATTGGCGTCGTTTACCCTCTCCCGCCGTGACCCCGGCTATGTGGAACGCTGCCGATCCATCGGATACGGCAGTGTCATCGTTGCCCTGCGTCCCGGCGACGGCTCGGCGCGGGAACAGGCGGCGTCCTGCCAGCGCGTGCTGGGCGGCATCGCCAACATCGCTTTTGAATACGCCACCAAGCGGTACCGTTCCAACCTCATCAACTGGGGGATGCTGCCGTTTGAGTGGCCGGAACTGGGAACGCTCCGCCCCGCCCTCGGAGATACGTTCGCTATTAAGGGAATCAGAACCGCCGTCGAAACAGGCGCGGAAGAGGTTGCCGCCGTATGGACGCACGGCGGTGCGGAGAAAATTATTACCCTCCGCTTGCCGGGGCTGACGGAGGATGACCGGAAAACGATCTTGGCAGGGTGTTTGATGAACGTGCGATGAAAAAACTCTTCCAAATCTTTTCCACCATGTTTTTCATCGGCTTATTCACCGTCGGCGGCGGGCTGGCCATGCTGCCGCAGATGACGCGCGTCTTTGTCCGTAAGCGCGGCTGGGTGACCGAAGAGGAGATCGTCGATTATTTCGCCGTCTCGCAGTCGGTTCCCGGCGTGATCGCCACCAATACATCGGTCATGATCGGTTATAAACTGGCGGGGACGCCGGGGGCGATGGCCGCCGTGCTGGGAGCCGTTCTGCCTTCCTTTTTGGTCTTGATCGCCGTGACGGTTTTTTATCAGGCGTTTATCACCAACCCCGTGATGGCCGGAGCCCTCCGCGGCGTCGGCGCGGCTGTCGCCGCTTTGCTTTTCTACACTGTTTGGGGGCTGCGCAAAAGCTCGCTGCGCGGAGTGGTGGATATATTGCTCTGCCTGATGGCCGCGGCGTTGGTGTTCGTACTGAATGTCAACCCGGTTTGGATCATTTTGGGCGGTTTTCTCCTCGGCATCGCCCGCGCCATCGTCCGCGCCAAACAAGGTGCGGCCTGATGGGGTTGTGGATGCTCTTTCTGACCTTCCTGAAAATCGGATTTTTCACCGTCGGCGGCGGGCTGGCCATGCTTCCGCTGATGCAGCAGGAACTGGTCAGCGGCGGGTTGATGACCATGGCCGAAACGGTTGACATGGTTGCCGTTTCGCAGATGACGCCCGGCCCGTTCGCCATCAACGCCTCCGCCTTCGCCGGGATGAGGCTGTACGGCGTTTGGGGGGCGGCTGTGGCGACACTGGGCGTCACTCTCCCTTCGGCGGTGATCGCAACCCTGACGGCCAAGTTTTTCATTGCCTTTTCAAAGCGTCAAGCTGTGAAAGACACCATGGCAACCGTCCGCCCGGTGGTGATGGGGCTGATTCTCTCGGCCGCGCTGTCTGTGGCCAACGCCGCTCTTTTGCAAGGGGGGACAGACGGCGGGATCGACGTACCCGCGCTGGGTTTAGCGATGGTTTCATTGGTTTTATTACTGACGGTGAAAAAACTCAGCCCGATATTGTTGATTGTGATCTGCGGGGCATTCGGTGCGATTTTCCTTCAATAAAGTATTGCAATATGATTTGCCCTATGGTATGATGAACTGTAACGCTGTAATCTGATAAAGAAGAGCGCATTAAGAGGCAATTCATTTGCCTCGTTGCGCTTGACACGATAAACGGAGGTGAAACACTATGAAAGACGGTATCCATCCCAATTACACGCAGACCACCATCCGCTGCGCCTGCGGCGAAGTCATCGAAACAGGCTCGACACGCGAAAATATCCGGGTCGAGATATGTTCGAGGTGCCACCCTTTCTTCACCGGCAAGCAAAAGCTGGTGGACACGGGCGGGCGTGTTGACCGCTTCAACCGCAAGTTTGGCAGATCGTAATTCCAGCCCGCAGCGGACAACAACCGTGGCGGGCGGTTTTCTCTCTCCGGCCAAACATGGAGAAACCGAATTCACCGAGCGGGGAAGCCGTTTTATCGGCAATTGCGCCCCGGTATCCGGCGAACAAGAGGCCAAATTCTTTGTTTCGTCCGTAAGGGAGAAATACCCCGGCGCGTCGCACACGGTGTTCGCTTACCGCCTTCAAAACGGCGCGAGCCGTCTCTCCGACGACGGCGAACCGTCAGGGACGGCGGGTTCCCCGGTGTTTGAGGTTTTGACCCGGCGTGATGTGGTCAATGCCGTCATCACCGTGACGCGGTATTTTGGCGGAACGCTTTTGGGGGCGGGCGGATTGATCCGCGCTTACGCCAAAGCGGCGGCCGCCGCGCTGGACGCGGCGGGAACGGCGGAGATGCGCCCGTGGCGCAAAGGGGAAGTGACCGTCCCGTATCCGCTGTATGAAAAAGCGGCGCGTTTGCTGGACGAAACGGGCGGGCGAGACGTCGAGGTGCTGTTCAAAGCCGATGTGAAGATTTGGTTTTCCATCCCGGCGGAGGGCTGGGCTGCCATGGCCGAAGGATTTCGGGAACTGACGGCGGGGAGTGCCGAGCCGGTGGAAACGGGTGATTTTTATGGCTGACCTGCGAAACCGCTACCAAATCGACGCCGACCGCATTGTGCATTCCAAGTCGTTCCGGCGGCTGATGCACAAGACGCAGGTGTTTCTAATGCCCCTCGGCGACCATTACCGCACCCGCATGACCCACGCGCTGGAAGTCTCGCGGATCGCGCGCACCATGGCGCGGGCGTTGGGGCTGGATGAAGACCTCACCGAAGCCATCGCGCTGGGGCATGATTTGGGGCACGCGCCGTTCGGCCACGCGGGTGAGCGTGCGCTGAACGACATCGTTCCCGGCGGGTTTTCCCATAACGAGCAATCCTTGCGGGTGGTAGAGCGTTTGGAGAAAGACGGCGCGGGTTTAGGTTTATCGGAGGAAGTGCGCGAAGGCATTTTACGCCATTCGGGAGAAACGCTCTCCCAAACGGCGGAAGGGCAGCTGGTGCATCACGCCGACCGAATCGCTTACCTCAGCCACGATATGGACGACGCGGTGCGCGGCGGGCTGCTGCTGCAAACCGACGTACCAAACGATTTGCGCGCCGAGCTGGGTCAGTCGCCCAGAGACCGTATCAACACGCTGGTCACCGACCTTGTTTCCAACAGCCGCGAAGGGGATGTGCGCTTTTCGCCGGAGAAGGGGGAAGCGGTCAAAGCTCTCAGGGCGTTTATGTTTGAGAGGGTCTATTTCAATCAAAACGCCAAAGGTGAGGAAGCCAAGGTACATGAAAGCGTCGGGTTGCTTTTCAGGCATTTTCTCGATCGGGTTCAGGACGTCCCCGAGGCGTTGAGGCGCATCGCCGGAGAGGACGGCGAAGGGCATGAAAGAGCCGTTTGCGATTACATAGCCGGCATGACCGACCGTTTTTTTGAATCGAAACTCTTGGAAGCCTTTATACCACAAGGATGGACACGCGTATAGCATAGCGGAGTTATGGTAAATATATCAAAGAAGAGCGCGGCATGGCGCAATTCACTTGCGCCATCGCGCTTGACACGAACACATGGAGCGGTGAAAATGGCCTTTCCGAACGCCTTTTTGGATGAATTGACGGCCAAAACCGATATGATCGCCCTTGTATCGCAGTATACCCAGCCTGTGCGGAAAGGGACGCGCTGGTTTGCCCGCTGCCCGTTCCACAGCGAAAAGACGCCGTCGTTCACTATAACGCCGGAGAGCGGGCTGTTCTATTGCTTCGGTTGTCAGGCCGGGGGAGGCCCCATCCAGTTTGTCATGCGTGCCGAGAACATGGAGTTTGCCGACGCGGTGGGCGTTTTGGCCGGGAAGCTGGGGCTGGCCGTTCCCGAGGACGACAGCCAACCGGGGTTCAAGGTCAGGCGGGAACGGATCATTGAGGTCAACCGCATGGCGGCGCGATGGTTCTACGAGACGCTGGGCGGCGCGGACGGAAAACTCTGCGCCGAATATATGCGGTCACGCGGGATGAAGCCGGACATAGCGCGGCGTTTTGGCTTGGGATACGCGCCGGATCGCTGGGACGGACTGATGACGGCGATGTCGGCGGCGGGCGTATCGGTTGACGAACTCTTCACGGCGGGGCTGATCTCACGTAATCAGCGCGGCGGGGTATACGACGCTTTCCGTGACCGGCTGATGTTCCCCATCTTCGACCTGCGGGGTCAGGTGGCCGCTTTCTCCGGGCGGGCATTGGGCGACGGGACGCCGAAGTACAAAAACAGTGCCGAGACGCCGGTTTACCAAAAGAGGAGCATCCTCTACGGGGCGCAGCTCGCCCGTAAATCGGAAAAGCCCTTTTGGATCCTGACGGAAGGAAACGTAGACGTTTTCATGCTGCATCAGGCGGGATTCGACAACGCCGTCGCCACTTGCGGCACCGCTTTGACCGATATGCAGGCCCGCTTGATCGCCCGGCATGTGAAGGAGCTCTTCATCGCCTACGACGCCGACACGGCGGGGCAGAACGCAACGCAAAAAGCCGTTGCCGTGCTCGAAGCCGCCGGGGTGCGGGTGCGCGTCCTTCATCTCAGGGGAGCCAAAGACCCGGACGATTTCATCCGGGCATACGGTACCGAAGGATTTACCAAGCTGCTTAGCGAGTCGGAGAATCATATCGAATACCGGCTGTCGCTGCTGCAATCCCGTTTTCCCATCGGAAGCGATGCGGAAAAACTGGAGTTTCTGCGCGAAGCGATCAAACTGCTGGCCGATTTACCGACATCGGGGGAACGCGAGGTTTACTCGGCTCGTGTGGCCAAAACGCTCGGGATCGACCCCAAATCCGTCTCCAAAGACGTGGAAGCCGCCGGGCGGAAAAAGGGCAAGGCTGCTGAAAAAGCCTTTCAAACAGAGTTTGTCCGTCCGAGGTCAAACATTCCGGCAAGACAAGCCGCCGAAGAGCAAGCGTTGGCTCTCCTTTTGCGGATGCCGGAACTGGAAACGCCTCTAACGGCGGATGATTTTCAAACAGAAAGCCACAAGCAGCTGTTCAGAAGCCGGGAAAACCCGCTGGGCGAGGAAACGGCGGCGTTATACGCCAAACTGATGGCAAGCTGGGAAGAGATGCCCAACGCGGCGGCGGCGTTAAAGGATTGCGAACGCAGAATTAGGGATCCGAGGGCGAAATTTGCGTATTATAAATAAAAGAGATGTGCATGACTCAAAGGAGGAGGGGAAGGATTATGAGCGCGGAGGAAAAAACCCTGGATTTAAGCGAGCTGATGGAGCAATGGCGCAAACGCGGCAAAATTTCGGCAAAAGAACTCCACGACGCGCTGGAAGAGATGGAAGTAGACAGCGAACAGATCGACCGCATCTACGACCAGCTTGAAAGCATGGACATTGAAATTCATGTGGAGGAATATTCCGAGGATTTGCCGTCCGAAGCCTTGCCCGATATTGAAGAAATCGAAGAAATACCCCCCGAGGAACTGGAAGACCCTGAAACGCTGGCCGAAGGTTTTAACATCGACGACCCTGTGCGCACATATCTTAAAGAGATCGGCAAAGTGCCGCTGCTCACAGGCGAAGAGGAAATCAGTTTGGCAAAGCGTATGTTCGAGAATCAGGACGAGGCGGCAAAGGCCAAACTGGCCGAAGCCAACCTCCGTCTCGTCGTGTCGATCGCAAAGCGGTATGTGGGGCGCGGGATGCTCTTCCTTGATTTGATTCAGGAGGGCAACCTAGGGCTGATCAAAGCGGTTGAGAAATTCGACTACTCCAAGGGGTATAAATTTTCCACATACGCCACCTGGTGGATCCGCCAGGCCATCACCCGCGCCATCGCCGACCAGGCGCGCACCATCCGCATCCCTGTACACATGGTCGAAACCATCAACAAAGTCATCCGCGTTTCCCGCCAGCTCTTGCAGGAGCTGGGGCATGACCCCACGCCCGAGGAGATCGCGGCTGAAATGAGCATCGGCGTCGATAAAGTGCGTGAGATCATGAAAATCGCGCAGGAGCCGGTCAGCCTCGAAACGCCCATCGGCGAGGAGGAAGACAGCCATCTCGGCGACTTCATCCCCGACGAGGACGCCTCCGAACCGGCCGAAGCCGCGTCGTTCACCCTGCTCAAAGAGCAGCTGATTTCCGTTCTCGGTTCGCTGACCCCGAGAGAAGAGAAGGTCTTAAAACTCCGTTTCGGCATTGAGGACGGGCGGACGAGGACATTGGAGGAAGTGGGGCGGGAATTTAACGTGACCCGCGAGCGTATCCGCCAAATTGAGGCCAAAGCCCTCCGCAAACTGCGTCACCCCTCCCGTTCAAAGAAATTAAAGGATTTTTTAAGTTAACGGCCCGTCGTCGGCGATAGAGGTGAATGGATCATGCCGGAAATAACGGCCGGGATAAAATTAAATGTATTTGTCCCGTCCGAATCGGAACCGGGCGGCAGAGTGAAATTGGCTTCTTCGGTGGAGGGATTTGGCGATAACAAACGGTTTTTGATCACCGCGCCGACGCAGGGTACAGTGCGGTACCCCCTCTCTCTCCAGCAGGAAGTCCATCTCGAATGCAATTTGGCAAACGCCATCATCGACTTTACCGGCGTTGTCCTCCAAAGGATCGAAAAAGGCTCGCTGGCTTATATATTGCTGGAGCAGACGAGTGAGTTCAAGCGTACCCAGCGGCGTCAGGATTTCCGGCTTGAGTGTATGAAAGACGGCAAGCTCGAATATACTGACCCGGAGGACGGGCTTACAAAGAGGATCAGAATTGCCGTCAGCGATGTTTCCGGCGGAGGGACGTCGATCCGCGGCCCGGTTGCTTTCGCGATCGGCACTCAGGCAGTCATCCATATAGCGTTCAGCGACGCGGACGACGTCCATACCTACGAATGCGAAGTACGGCGGTGTTTTGAGGTGCAGGACAGCGTGGCGGCCATGAAATACAATATCGGGCTTCAGTTTCATTTTAAGAGCACACGGGAGAAGGAAGACTTGGTTGCCCGCGTCTTCAAAATGGAACGCGACCGGCGGAGAACGGAATAGCTGACAAAGGGGAGAGGAAATGTCCATATGGTTATCGCTGCTGCTGGGCTTTGTGCAGGGCGCGACGGAGTTCCTGCCTGTTTCCAGTTCGGGTCATTTGGCCATTATCCAGCAGCTGTACATAAATGCCACCGAAGCCCAGCTCCCCAACCCGCTGCTGTTTGACATCTTCCTGCATTTAGGGACGCTTACGGCCGTCTTCATTGCTTTCCACAAAGATATACGGGATTTGATCATTGCGTTTTTCGCCTTGTTCACAGTGTCGGGGCGGAACAATGAAAAAATCCGCCCGTCGAGAAGGATGCTGATCCTGATCCTCATCGCAACCCTTCCCGTTTTGGTCGCGGCTTTCTTTGCCGACACGGTGGAAGTGCTGATGGAAAGCCTTTATTTCATCGGCGGAGCTTTGATCCTGACCGGGTTCCTGCTCTTCGTGGCAGATCGGATCAAACCGGGGCGGAAGAACGAAAAAACGGCGCGTGTCTCCGACGCCGCCCTTGTCGGCGTGATGCAGGCCATCGCCGTCATCCCCGGCCTTTCACGTTCCGGCTCCACCATTTGGGCCGGCATCATGCGCGGCTTCGACCGGCAATTCGCCATCACATTCTCCTTCCTCATGTCCATTCCCGCCGTTTTGGGCGCGACCGTCCTCCATCTTGTCAAGGCGGTCAAGGAGGGGGTCGATTTTTCGGAAATGTTTGTCTTCATCCCGGGGATGCTGGTTGCCGCCGTGGTTGGCTATTTCGCCATTATTTTGCTGAAAAGGATGGCGGCGAAAGGCCGTTTCGGGGCATTCGCGGTCTATTGCGTTTCGGTCGGCGTTGTCACGGTCATCCTGCCGTTTATCATTGATTAAAAAGAGGTACTCCCATGCCCGCACGAAAGAGTAAATCAAATCCCCGTAAACCTTCGTCCCCGCCGCAGCGGACATCGGCTCCGGCGACACGCCGGCCTATCCGCAGAGAGATTGGGGCGTTGGTTTGCTTTTTGCTGGGTGTTTTTACCCTGTTCTCCCTCTTCGGAGCCGAAGCCTTTCTGCTTGATCATATCCGCAGCGGCATTGAGTTTGTGATCGGAAGCGGCTTTATGGCCGTTCCGTTCGCCTGCCTTGCCGCGGCGATCGTCCTGCTGTTTCACAGGGGGAGACCGGTCACCTTCCGGGTGATCTGCCTGCTTGCCATCCCCCTCCTGATTGGGTTGCTGGCCGGGCTGCCCGGCGAGAGAAGTGAGGAAGTTTCGCCTTTGGCTTATTGGCTGTCCGGCGCTCTTTGGGAAGGGCTGCTGGGCAAACCGCTGACAGCCGTTTTGCTTGTGTTCGGCGTCATTGCCTGCGGATTTGTGATCTTGCGCCTCAGCCCGGTCGCCATCGTCGACGCGCTCCGCAGCAGGCAGAGCAGGGAATACGAAGAGGAGCCTTTCCCGGAAAAGGAGCCGGTCAGGGTTGAAAAACCCGCCAAACCGGAAAAAGTGAAAAAAGAAAGGGCTCCGTTCGACATCCCCGTTTACGCCGGGCCTGATTCCGAACCGGAAGAAGACCTCCCGGTCGGCGTTCTGCCGGGGCGCAGTGAAAAGGTGAAAACCCCCGCCGAACTGGCGGCGGAGGAGCCGGAGATACCGCCCCTTCCGCCCAAAGGGGTCAAAATCGACCCTGTCCCGCCGCCCATAGAATCCATGCCCGAATTTGAGCCTGTCCCCGAACCGAAAATTCAACCCATTCCCGAACCCGTCTCCCAAATGGAACCGCTCAAACCCATCGCAACGGTGTCGGTCTCCGCCGACACGATCAAATCGGCGGGGGAGGGGAAACCTTACCGTTTTCCGGCAGCTTCCCTCCTGACGGCGACGCGCCCCTCGATGGAGAGCATGTCGGGCAAGAACGAGGAGGAGCTGAAAAACAACGCCGAGCGGTTGGTGGGGGCGTTGCAGAGCTTCGGGATCGGGGCTTCCGTTCTCAATATTACGCGCGGGCCGTCGGTGGCGCGGTATGAGATCGAACCCGAATCGGGCGTCAAACTGGCGTCTTTAACCAGCCGCGCCGACGACATTGCCCTCTCCCTGGGCGCGGTCGGCGTCCATATCGCCCCGGTGCCGGGCAAAGCCAATGTGGTCGGCGTCGAGGTTCCCAACCGCATGGTTTCGACTGTTTATATCCGCGACCTCATTGATTCGCCGGAGTTTGCCGCTCTGAAAAGCCCGACGTCGTTTGTCCTCGGGCGCGACATCACCGGGCAGAACATCGTCGCCGATATGGCCAAACTCACCCATTTGCTGATCGCCGGAACCACCGGGTCGGGCAAATCGGTTTGCATGAACACCCTGATCACTTCGATGCTGTATAAAGCGTCGCCGGACGAGTTGCGGTTCATCATGGTCGATCCGAAGATGGTCGAGCTGGGCGTTTACAACGGAATCCCGCACCTGTTGAGCCCGGTTGTGACCGACCCCAAACGAGCCGCCGAGGCGTTGGAATGGGCGGTCACCGAGATGGATCGAAGATACAACCTGCTGATGCAGCGCGGGAAACGCGACATCATTTCGTATAATGAGGATATTGCGCGCGAGGCGGACGGTGAACCCATGCCGCGCATCGTCATCATCATCGACGAAATGGCCGACCTGATGATGGTGGCGCATAAAGAGGTTGAAACCGCCGTGGCGCGGATCGCGCAGAAGGCGCGCGCCTGCGGCGTCCATTTGATTTTGGCGACCCAGCGTCCCGAAGCCAAAGTGGTCACAGGCATCATCAAAGCCAACACCCCGTCGCGCATCGCGTTCGCCGTCAAAGGGAATTTGGACAGCCGTATTATTTTAGACACAGGCGGCGCGGAAAAACTGGTTG
Source organism: Oscillospiraceae bacterium (assembly GCA_009782475.1). Taxonomy (GTDB): domain Bacteria; phylum Bacillota; class Clostridia; order Oscillospirales; family UBA929; genus UBA929. The sequence continues at coordinate 18,569 of WRIZ01000017.1, forward strand.
GGCGCGGGGATATGCTCTTCCTGCCCATCGGCGCGCCAAAGCCGGTGCGGGTGCAGGGCTGCTATGTATCCGACGAGGAAGTCTCGCGGGTCGTGGAGTTCATCAGCAAGCATTCGGAAGCCAATTATTCCGAGGAAATGATCGCCCACTTGCAGCAACATGACGCCGCACCCAACGGCGACTTCGGCCGCGGGACGGGGGATATTCATACGGACGTCGATCCTATGCTGTCCGCCGCCATCGAAGCCATCATCGAATCGGGGCAAGGCTCGACGTCTTATCTCCAGCGGCGGCTGAAACTAGGCTACGCCCGGGCGGCGCGCTTGATGGATGAAATGGAGGAGCGCGGCATCGTCGGCCCGTTTGAGGGAAGCAAACCGAGGACTGTTCTGATCACGCCGGAAGAATGGGAAGAGATGAAAGGGTAGTAAAAAATCAATATATTATTGACAATGCGCGTAATATAACCTATAATTACATTGTTTATGCTTATGTTGAAAGGTGGAAATATCGTGGCTGAAACAACAAACCTAAATATACGGATCGATAAAGAACTCAAAGAACAAGCCGAAGTCTTTTTCAATGAATTGGGTTTGAATATGACTTCGGCGTTCAATGTTTTTGTGAGGCAGTCGCTGCGGCAAGGGAAAATACCGTTTGAACTCAGCGTCAATACAAATGAAGGCTCCCATCGGCAATATATTCTGCGGGAATTGCAGAAAACGAAGGAGACGGCAAAGCAAACGGACGCGGTATGGCACAGTGAAGAGAACGTGCTCAAAATGTTAGAGGAGCCGGTATGAGATTTTGGTTTTTTTTATGGTCAATGAAACAATGAAAACGATTGAGATCCATCGGGTATTTCATGGGTCAATGGATATAAGGCGACACTTATACGATACATAAAACAAGACGCCCGTGCCGGGCGTCTCCAAAGCAGCTGTCCACACTACTTTTTGTGCGTATTTTTGTTCTTGGTTCCGGGCATTTCCGCCACCGGACGCTGCTCGTTTTTTTCTTTGTTCATTTTCTTGTTGCTCTCCGTCCCGTGGGGCTCGCCCGGATCGGGGCGGCGCATTCCGGCTTTTGCCATGATTTCACGCTCCCTTTGGCGTAGTATGAGCCATTTCGACCGATTTATACCAAAAGAAACTGAGGGTGTTCACCATGAAAAAATCCATCCGTAAACTCGCGGCTATCCTTTTGGCGGCCGTTTTTACCGTGTACCAGCTTCCCGCTGCCGTATCGGCCGATGCTACGGCGTTTCACGATGTAGCCGGGCATTGGGGCGAAGCGCATTTGGTCAAGCTGATCGAAGCTGGAGTCATGATCGGCGACGGCAACGGAAAGGCCATGCCCGATAGAGAACTTCAAGGCTCTGAAGCGGCTGTCATGCTTGCCAAAATATTTGGTATAGATGTACTTAGCCTTGACGAAGCGTTGACGGGGTATTTCAGGACGGGAAGCGTCGTCTCCCGGGAAGAAGCGTTTGTCACCATCCGCAAAGTTTTCCAAATCCCCGACGCGCCTGTGTCGTTCACCTCGGCTTTTCCTGATTATAACAACGTCTCTTGGGGAGCCGAAGACCATCTCCTCGCAATGGAATACGCCGGGATGATTTCCGGGAAAAACGGCAAAATCGCCCCCAAAGACGCCGTCACCCGCGCCGAATTTGCCGCCCTGCTTTCCAAAGGCATTGGGGACTTTATCGACAAGAACGCCGATTTTGCAAACGCGGAAATGCGGAATACCCTCATCCGCAAACCCGGTGTGACGGTTGAAAACCTCACCGTCGAACAGCTTACCGTCGCGCGGGGCGCGGGCAGCGGCAGCATCCTCCTTCAGAACTGCGATATTGGCACCCTCCATATCGGCGGGGGCGGCGAAATACACCTCATCAACACCAACGTGACCGAGCTGATTGTCAACGCCCCTCAGACAGGGCATGTGCGCATCGTCATTGACGCGGACTCCCTTGTCGAGCGGCTGATTCAAATCTCCGAAACCACGGTTGACGGGGAAGTTTTTGAGCTGGAAGACAAAACCGGAAATCTTTAGTGAGCACTTCGGCCTTCTCAAACGTATACAATATAGACCGGTCACAAAATGAGAGGTGCAATCTATGGAGAATGTGGAATCAATGAAAGCATTCAAAGCCGTTGAGGCGGCGGATGGTATATCGTTTGCCCAAATATACGAAGAAACCATGCCGTCACTCTACCGGCTATGCTACGCCTTTGTCAAAAACCGCGCGGATACACAGGATTTGGTTCAAAGCACCTACATCAAGCTGCTGCAAAGCGGCAAGGTTTTTGAAAACGGCGAGCACCGCAAAGCCTGGCTCATCGTCACCGCCCGCAATCTTTGCAAAAGCCACCTGCGCCACTGGTGGCGGCGCGCCGAACCGCTGGAAGCCGTTGACGGCGCGCTGTTTGACCCGCCGCCCGAACATAGCGGCGTGACCGAAGCCGTGCTGAACCTCCCGGATAAATACAAAATGCTCATCTTTCTATATTACTACGAAGGTTACGACACCAAAGAAATTTCCAACATCCTGCAAAAAAACAGCTCGACCGTCCGGCGTCAGCTGGCCGAAGCGCGAGCCATTTTAGGAGGGGTACTCGATGAAGAAATCTGAATTGACCGATGCTTTTGAAGTGTTGGGCCCGACCGATAACGAGAAAAAACAGGTATATGAACGCGTATGCGAAATCAAAGTCCGCCGCCGCCCCAATCTGCGCCCGCTGGGCATCCTCGCGGCAGGCCTCGCCCTTCTGTGCATAACGGCCATCCCGCTGATCGGGACATGGTTCCAGCCGGAAGCCGGCGATCCCGCAAACCCGGAAAACCCCGGAATTATCGCTCCGGGAACATCGGAGCCGGGCGTGTCACCCAAACCCATCAATACCGGCGACCGCAATCAATTCTCCCTTCGGGGCGAGGAATCGATCCCGCTTGCGGGCATCGAAAGCATTAAGGTTTTTGGTCTGCATCAGGCTATGACCGTCACTTTTACCGACGCGGAAGAGATGACCATCCGCCACTATGATTACGAGGACATTCAGCCATTGGCATGGATCAAAGACGGCAAGTCTATCAAAGCAAACATAGCTGTCCATCAATTTGAGGAAAGCGGAAGGCCGGAAGGCGAACCCCGTGTGGAGATCGAGATCCCGCGTTCTTACCGCGGCGACGTCAATCTATGCAATGTTGCCGGCAACCTCACCGTTACAGGCGAAACCGAATTGGGGACGATCGATCTCGGCTCGGTGAGCGGCGATATAATCGTTTCAGGGTTGAAAGCGGAGTATGCCAATCTCGGAACAGTGAGCGGCAATATCATGGTGAGCGGTGAATTCGGGAACATGACGGCGGGTTCGGTGAGCGGAACAGTGATCATCAATGGCGAGAAGCAGCAATCGGGATTCTCAGGGCTTAGGAATTGGAATAATTGGGACTTTGACTTTGGTAATTATGAGTGGCCGTGGGAGGCCGAAGATTGGGAATGGCCGGACTTTGACTTCGATTGGCCGTGGGATGACAATGACTTTGAGTGGCCGGACTATTCAAACTTCGAATGGCCGGATTTAGACGCAATCCACGAGCAAGCGAGAAAAGACGCGTACGATCACCTTGAAAAGGAACTCCGTATAAATTGGTCGGATATCGAAGAGCTGGAAGGATGGACGTTTGATTTATCGGTCGTCAACTGGGATGCTATGGAATGGAAAGACGATGAATCCTTCGGGTTCGCGTCCCTGGGCACTGTCACGGACGTCAGAAAAGACGGGCGAATCAGCGTTTCTCATCTGCATAAAGACAACGTGTTTACCAAATGGGGCAAGGATACCTTGAGCATTACACCTGAAGAGCAGGAGATCAAAGTTGGAGACATTGTCCTTGTTCTCTTCAAAACGGGTGATTATTTTCTGATCGTACCCAACCAAGTTTTGATCGCCCAACCCAAATAAGAGTTTCCTCTATCATCTTGTGGACGCAAAAACTCCCGCTTCACGGCGGGAGTTTTTGTTGCTGCACATTGCCGATGTAAACATATTTCAGTGATTTACGGGCGATTTCCGCCAAATGGGTCAGCGTTTCAACAGGCGTCGGGGGTTTATCCGCCAGTTGGTGGCGCGGGAAGAAGCGCGAGAGGTGGAGGGGAATCTCCGGCGACAGGGAAGCCAGCCAGCTTGATAGCCGCTCCATCTCCTCCTCTCCGTCGTTTTCGCCGGGGACGATGAGGGAAGTGACCTCCGCATGGCAGCGCGGGACGCACAGCTCCACCGTCTGTTTCACCGTCTCCAGGCATCCGCCGAGTTGGCTGTACCATCCCGCCGAAAACCCTTTGACGTCGATGTTCATCGCGTCAACAAACGGCAGCAGCCGCAGCAGCGGCTCCCGGTTGACAAAGCCGTTGGTCACCAAGACAACCTTCAACCCGCTCTCCCGCAAAAGCGGCGCGGCGTCGAGCAGATACTCTATGTGGATGAGCGGTTCGTTGTAGGTAAACGCCACGCCGAGGTTATCCGGCAGATTCAACGCCAGTTCAAGCAGCTGTTTTGGAGAGATAAACTCCGACGGCGGGGACTCCTGCGAAATGCCGTGGTTTTGGCAGTAAGCGCAGGTCATGTTGCAGCCCGCGCCGCCGACCGACAGGATGGGTCGCCCGGGATAAAAATGCCGGAGCGGCTTTTTTTCGATCGGGTCAACGGCTATGGACGTTATCCGCCCGTAGCCTTGCCGCGCGCGGCAGAAACCGGCCGGGTCGGCGGTTAGATTGCAGCCTCTAGGGCATATGCCGCACTTCATCGGTGACGGATCACCTCAAAGCGTTCCAATTCAATCGGTTCGTCCCCGAAAATGCCCGCTTTCTGTTTGGCGATGGCGATCTGCGCTTCCACTGTATCCACACCGTCGAGGTTGGGCAGAAGCAGCCCGCGCTTGCGCCCGCTTGTGACGATCACGCCGTATCGCTCCACGTCCAGCAAAGCGGGGCTGCTGATCGGTTCGGGCGGGCTTAACACATCGACGCTGATGACCAAATCGTCCAGCTCAGACGGCGCAACGGGCGGAAAACGCGGATCGCGCGTGGCCGCGGAAACGCTGTTTTCGATGATTTCCGAAGCGATGCTGGCCGTTACCGGGGCAATGGTGCCGATGCACCCGCGCAGCGCGCCGTCTTTCTTGATGGATACGAACACCCCGGCGCGCTTGGCGAGCATTTCCTCCGGCAGGCTATCGGGAAGGGAGACGGTCTTCCCGGTTGTAACGTAGGAAGCAATGTTCTCACGCGCGAGGCGTACATACGGGCTTTCCCCTGTCTCAAACGAAGCCGTCAGATACCCCACGCCGAACGGCCCTTCATAGCAGAGGATTTTCCCGCGCGGATTCAGCCCGTCCAATGCCCCGGCCAAGATGACAAGGCTGCGCAAGCCGCATTCGGCGGCATTCTTAGCCTGTTTGCGGTCAACCGACATCAAACGGACAAAGTCGGCGTTTTTTACGCAATCGCGGATGAATTGATCAAACTCCGGCCCTTCGGGCGCGAACCCATAAGGGCCGTCCGGCGTGAGTTTGTGCGACAGATCGCCGCTGGCAATCACCGCGATTTTCCTCCGCAAACCCTGCGCCGCTCTTTGGACGCATAGGCCGAAGCGGTAATGCTCCGCAAGGGATAAACCGGAGAGCGAGAGGTGCGTGATGGGGATGTCCGTACCCACAAAAGTCAGCGGTACGGTGACGCCGTGGTCGAGAGCCGGGTTTTCCGCGCCCTCAAACCCGGCCGGAAGACCTTCCCGCCGCGCTTCCTCACCGATAGCCCCGGCCAGCTCCGAATCGTACCTAACGGACATGGAAACCTGTTTCGCCCCGAAACGGGAAAAATCGCCGGACGCCCCTTTCCCCGGCGCGATGTGGAAAGTATCCTCATAGCAAACGCTGTGCGGCGAGATGACGATTAACGTATCGGGTCGGTCGTGTTTGATCTCTTCGGCAACCGTTTCACAGGCGCGCCGTGTGCCGGGGATTTCATTACCCTGCCCGACGCCGGGGATAAGCAGGGGCGGATGGGGCATAAGGTATGCTTTCATCATCGTACTCACCCGTTTACAGATAGATTTAGATATAGTATACTCAACGAAGAGGTGCAACGCAATGAAAACTATGGATTTTGATTATACACTCCCGCCCGAGCTGATCGCCCAAACCCCGGCGGAGCAACGCGACGGGTCGCGGCTTATGGTGATAAACAGAAAAAGCGGGACGGTCAATCACTGCCGCTTTTCCGATCTGCCGGAGTTTTTGCGCCCGGGGGATTGCTTGGTCATCAACAATTCCCGCGTCCTGCCCGCGAGACTGATCGGCAAGCGGGAGAGCGGCGGAAGAGCCGAAATCTTGCTGCTCAAAGACTTGGGGCAAAACCGATGGGACTGCCTCGTCAAGCCGGGAAAGAGTTTACGTGAGGGCGCGAAGGTGTTGTTCGGCGGAGGGAAATTGACCGGCATCATCGAAAGAGTGGGGTCGGACGGGGAACGAATCGTCCGATTTGAGCATACAGGGGATTGGAACGAGCTGCTGGACGAGCTGGGAGCGTTGCCGCTGCCTCCCTATATCAAAGAAAAACCGTCCGACGCCGGACGGTATCAAACGGTATACGCAAAATCCCCCGGTTCGGCGGCCGCGCCGACGGCAGGGCTGCATTTCACCGATGAATTGTTGAGCGATCTGCGAAATAAGGGCATTGAAATCGCCGAAATCACGCTGCATGTGGGATTGGGAACCTTCCGCCCGGTCACGGCGGAGAAGGTTGAAGACCATGTCATGCACACCGAATGGTGTGAAATTTCCGAATCCGCCGCCGCCATTGTCAACCAAACCCGCGCCCACGGCGGGAGGGTGGTCGCCGTTGGGACAACCTCCTGCCGTACCCTAGAGTCGGCGGCACTGCCAAACGGGACGCTCCAAGCCGGAAGACTGGAAACCGGGATATTCATCACGCCGGGGGTTGACTTCCGCCTGACCGACGCGCTGATCACCAATTTCCATCTGCCGCAAAGCACCCTGCTGATGCTGGTGTCGGCCTTTTACACCCGCGAGGGGATTTTGGCGGCCTATGAGGAGGCTATAAAGGAGCGGTATCGGTTTTTCTCATTCGGCGACGCCATGCTGATTGTATGATAGATTTGGATTTTTGAAAAGAGACCCCGGAAGCCCTTGCCACAAGGGGTTCCGGGTTTTTTAGTATTCATCGCCCCTGTGCTTGAGTCATGGGGCGAGGAGGAGTATCTCAGGCACTAGACAGCTTTTTACGGCGGGTTTTACCGCCCGGAAGATAAGCCGGTCCCGTTTTGAGAAAAACCGCTTGACAACCCCTACGCAGTAGGGTATAATGAAGTCAGAAGAGAGGTGCGGGATGGAGCGCGAGTTTGTACTCTTGCATGAGTTTGAGCGTAAATGGTCAAAGCTCGGCTTTGACGACGATGACCTCGGAAGATTGCAAGAGGAAATACGGAAAGACCCGAAGCTGGGAGCTGTAATACCCGGTACAGGAGGAGTCCGAAAAATGCGCTTCGCGTTTGAGGACCGTGGAAAACGCGGGGGTACACGGGTTCTATATGTTGACCTCATCATTGCGGAAACGGTTATACTGCTCGGCGCATACGCAAAGAATGAACAGGAAACATTGTTGATGGCGGAAAAGCAAGCCTTGAAATCGATGGCGGAACGAATTACGGGTCAATACCATAACTGACGGAGGTGTGTTACCATGGGTGAGTATTACGATAGCCTAAAACGTGGGCTTGAAGAGGCGTTAGAATACACAAAGGGAAACGTGAAGCTGCGGTCATTTAGGGTCAAGTTTGAACCTGTCCCCGAATACGCGCCGGAGGATATAAAGAGAATACGGACAGATTCACGCATGACGCAAGCTGCATTTGCCGGATACCTCGGCGTTACGACTAAAGCGGTTGAAGCATGGGAGCGCGGGCGTAATAAGCCAACCGGCCCAGCCAGACGTTTGATGTCGATGGCGGCGGAAAACCCGGAGGTTCCGACAAAGTATTATTCTGTCACAGAGAGCTATGGTTTTCGCGGAGAGTAGATTTTGAGAGGGCATAACGCCCTCTCTTACTGTCATGTCATTTGGTATCCCGCCAGTAGTGGCGACGCCATGCTGATTGTATGATAGGGCAGCTTGACAGTACGGTTTCAGTGACTTACAATATGGGTATAGGGTGGTGTGTTTTATGTGGAAAGACGCAAGGAAAGTCATATATAACATAGAAGGGCTCACAGAGGATAAGGTTTATCGTGATATTGTTGCGGAATTTATCCGTGATGTGCCGAAATGCGCGAAAGAATGCTTTGAGTATGCTTTCATGGAAATCATGAACAATGCCATTGAACATTCCGGCGGCACGAAAGCTGAGGTCTCTTTGTTGATTGATGATGAACAGCTGGCCTTTACAATCAAAGATGACGGCATCGGCATCTATACAAAAGTGGCCGAAGCGTTGAATTTAGATGAAAAACGATACGCGATACTGGAATTGGCAAAGGGAAAATTTACAACTGATCCTCAAAGCCATACAGGCGAAGGAATCTTTTTTTCCTCCAAATGCAGCGATTATTTTTATTTAGGGTCTGACGGTATTGAGTTTATAACAAGTCCAAGCGCGGAAAAGCTGGAGCAGACAGATATGAATTATAAAGGCACAAGTGTGGCGTTTCGGGTCAATCTGAATCACAAGCAAACGCTGCAAGACCTTTTCAAACAATATACCGACGCGCCGGAGAGTTATGGGTTCATCAAAACAATCATTCCCATAAAATTGCTCGAATACGGGGATCAATCGCCCATATTCGTTTCCCGTTCGCAAGCCCGCAGATTGCTTACGCGAATCGAGAGGTTTAAGATTGTACAGTTGGATTTTTCAGGGATTGAAACGATAGGTCAAGGGTTTGCCGATGAGGTATTCAGAGTTTTTAAGAGCAATCATCCCGATGTTGAATTAAGCCCTATAAATTGCTCTGAAGCAGTTCATCAAATGATCCGGCATATACTCGAATATCGTTAATCCTCTAACTCCCAGCCGCAGAGAGCCAGCGCGAGTTCCAGCTGCAAATCCACAATAAATACCGCTTCGGCGACAGCCTCTTCCAATGCTTCCAGTGTCGCAGTGTTGGCAAAACGGCCTTGTTCCAATCCGGCGGCGGTTTGAAAACGGTTGAGGCACCAAATGGTGTAGCCGTCGAAGACGCCGCTTGGCTCGCAGCGGTAAAACCCCAGCAGTGCCAAACGCTCCTGCATCGCCGTGATGCGCGGCGTCAGATTGCTTTGGCGAAACAGCGCGCGGGAGGTATCCAGCTGAGCCTCAACAAGGCTTGAACCGAACACGGCCAGCGTCTTGACTTCGTGGTCGGGTCTGATGCCGGTTTGGTCATACGAACCGATCTCATGCAGTTCGATGCGGTCGGCGGTGAGAATGAGCATGTAGCCTGACGAGAGGGTGGCGTGAATTTGGCTGTGCGCTTTGCCATAGGTGGTTTCGCCCACCGTAACAGCCAGCCCGTGGGCTTGCAGCGTGCCGGCAAAAATCTCTGAAGCGGAGGCCGACCTCCCGTCGGTCAAAACCACGATCCTATCAGGCTCCCAAATCATTCCGCCCCATTGCGCCATTTCCTCAAGATCCCAGCCTGTGCTGAAAAACTCAACCTCTCCCTCGGCGTCCAGCAATCTGCAGAGCAGAAGCCCTTCGTTCGGTATCATCACATTGAGGATGTTTAAGACGGTATACAGCTGCCCGCCGCGGTTGCCGCGCAGGTCGATGATGACCGAGCGGGCTTCCATGCCGGGCAAATAGGTATTGTAATAGTGGTCAAAATCAAAGAAATCAGCCATGCTGCCAAACTGTTCGATCGAGATATAACCGACGTCCGTCCCATCGATGAGATGCCCTTTCACATTGGGGATATTCAGCATTCCACGCTGTATCCGCTCGTAGTGTACTTGATCCGAACCCGGATTGATGTAACCGATCGTTACAGAGGTGAATAAATCGCCGATTAGCAGCGGCCTTACCTCTGAATGGTGCATATCCGCAACGAATACGCCGTCTACAGTAACGATTTGCGCGCCGATTTCCATACCGCTCCGGTCGGCACCGCTTCCCTCTATGAAATCTTTGGCATAAACGCCCAGCGGCATGTCCACATCCATCTGAACGCCGATGCCGTAGACAGCCCCGCCTCCGAGACCAAACACCTCGTCATATTCTTCCTGCGGCATGAAATAACCGTACGGATCGGCAGCCTGCCAAGCCGCTACCGTGCTGATAAACAAATCGTCATCCAGCAGAAGCTCGGCCGTCAGCCCTTCGAGCGACAGTTCATCCGGGGGGTAGAGGGCGTATGTATCGATCAGTTCTAAAATTTCTTCAAGAAGGGCAAGCCGTTCCTCCCCGCTCTCCGGCAATGCAAGCACCGGCGCGAGCAAGAGCCATATGGCGAGGAGGCAGGCAATCAGGCGGGCTAAAAGCCGTTTCGTCTTGAGCATTACAGCTTAATGTATCCGCTGGGGATGTTGAAAATGCTGTCCGGCACTTCTTTATCGAGGGTGAGGATTTCTATGCCGACCGTCTCGCCGTCCCCGGAGGCTTCTATGCCAGCCAAGCCGCCGCCGTCGAAGAAATACCGTACCGTTGTGCCGTCTCCGTCAACCGCGTACTCCTCAAAATACAAACTTCTGCCCTTGAAAGAGGCTGTACCAGTGCCGATAAATACGGCGTCGGCGCTTAAAAACATAGTATCTATCGGCAGGTCGTCCATCCCGAACTCATCCGGCTCCAGCTCCATGTAAACCCTTAACTCATCGATGAAGCCGTATGATTTGCCGTCGGCAATAACGGCCCGTATCTTCATGCCGAACATGTCCAAGATGACGGCGGTTTTCCCGCCCTTCATAAACATCTCAATGAGCATTTCCTCATCATCATATTCCAGCAGGAACACCATATGGATAACGCCGTCCGCGAACAGGGCTTCAGCGGCCGAGAGCTTCGACCCGTCCCCGGCGAACGCCTCATAAATCTTGCAAATCATGATAAACGCGTCTTCCCGCGTTGTGTTTTGGTCGGGCATGAAGTTTCTGTTGAGGTCGCCTTTGATAAATCCCCGCAGGTTCATATACTTTGCCGCGTCCTGCGCAAAGGGGCTGATTTTGCCCTGATCGGTGAAATCGGTGACATTGCCCACGTTGTAATCGCCGTCCGGCGCGATGGCCTGAACGGCGCGCAGAAGCATCATGGCGCATTGCTCACGCGGGATGAGGGTATCCGGCTCAAAGGTCGTGGGGGTGATCCCGCTGGTGATGCTGAGCGTCCGCGCCCGGAGGATGTCTATGTTGTCCGTATCGGTAAACGGGTTTGGGGAGACAGGCTCGGGCATGACCCCGGTCACTGATGAAACCAGCCGCACAACGATTTCGCAAAATTCTTCGCGGGTGATGGGTTTGGTCAGATCGGCCGTTTTCATTTTGTCGGTCACCAAGCCGTAATCCAGTGCCTTTTTGAGCCACCCTTCGGCGTAACTGGAATAAACGCCCTCGATGCCATCCAAAGCGGACGCGGGCATGGTAAATAGACCCAATACCATGATAAAAGCGATTGAGATCGAGCAAACTTGCTTGCGCATAAAAAGGTTCCTCCTCAGTTTATATATGTATCCCGGTATACCGTGATTCCATCCGGCACGGCCGGCCAAGCCCCGGACGCGGCGCGGATGTCGATGGCAACAAAGCTCTCTTCGGTAAAATTGCCCGAAACCTCCACCCCGTAGTCAACTTCGATGCGGCCGCCTTCGGCTCCGATCTCGGCGGCGACGCGGCTGGCGGTAACGCCTACCGTCACGGGGCCGTCGTCGGTGTCATAATACGAAACATGTCTCCGGCCTTCCTCAAAAACCATCTGCGCGTTCTGTTCTCCGCTTGTCAGCATGGTGACCCGGCCGCCTTCCACCAAAAGGGTCGTCTCCCCGCTCCGGTTGAGCGGCTCACGGTAGGAGACGGTGTAACCTTGCGGGTGTTTGGTCATCAATCCGTCGGTCACGATGTCCACCATATGGCTGTCCTGAGGGTTGAACCTGCATCCCTGGATGGAGATGATCACATCCCGCTTATGCTGTTTTGCCGGCATGGCTCCGCCCCCCTGATCATTAACATAACACCAGTTTACACCAAAACCTCTTCCAGGTCAACAAATTCCGCGCCGATCGTTCGGTTCAAAAACAACACCGCCTGTTCCGAAAAGCCTTCGGCGTCGTCGCTGACAAAAAACCGCAGCGATCCCGGCTGCTCCAAACCGGAAGGTTTGATCAGGCCGCTCAAAGCGGCGGCGGCCGTTTGCCCCGCGTTGATCAGGGTAACGCCGGGCAGGGCGGCGGCGAAGTATCCGCTCAAAAGAGGGTAATGGGTGCAGCCCAAAATCAACGTGTCGATCCCTGCCTCACGGAAGGGGGCGCAATACTCTTCAATCAACAGCCCGGTCACACGGTCGCCGGGGTTGACCCGCCCGGCTTCCACCAACGGCACCAACAGCCGCCCGTCGCGTTCGGTCAGCGTAACATCCGGGTCTGCCGCCCGCATACAGGCCGAGTACGCGCCGGTACGTACCGAAGCGGGCGTGGCGATCAGCCCGACTTGTTTGTTGCGCGTCACCGAAGCCGCCTTCTTTACCGACGGCTCAACGACCCCCACCAGCGGTACGCCGCAATCAAACGAACCCATTGCCGCCGTGCTGGCCGTGCCGCAGGCTACAATCAACGCCTTCGGGTCAAACCCCATCAAAAACCGCGCCGCCTGCGCCGCAAACCGCCGGATGGTACGGCGCGAACGGGTGCCGTACGGAACCCGCCCGGTGTCGCCGAAATACACCAGGTTTTCGTTTGGAACCAAGTCCAAAAGGGCTCCGACAGCCGTTAGTCCGCCCAACCCCGAATCGAATATCGCAATGGGACGTTTATCCATTGCCTTAACCCCCTTGACGCTGGTACGCTGACATGATACCATACTATAATAACATGCTTTGAAAATGCAAGGGTTAGAAAAATATTCCTGTTGCGGTACAAAAATAGACTGGAACTTTTATCTGCTTGGGTGTATAATGGAATCATGGTGGGAGGTGCTAGAAATTCCATGAACATTCACATGAATTTGAAACAGTTTCGCAGGCTTATAGACCTTGCATATATAGGCAACTGGGTTCTCAACTCAGCGCGCGGGGATGAACGCATCACCGAATTTGACGAAGTGGAATCCCTGCTTTTCGCAAAATGCTGCGAGGTGGGGATGGGCAAGCTCGCCGATTTGCTGGACGGACAGACCATCCCGTCCCGCGCTTTTGCCGAAGGCGGCATCCATGAAGCCATCATGGAATATGAGGACACCATCTTTTTTGAGATATTGGCCGAGGAGCTGGCACGGCGTGACATCATCGCCGAGGGCGGCACCGAAGAAGACTCCGAGCAGATCAACGAGCGGATCGGAGCCTACATCGCGGAGTTTGAGCGCAACGGGACGGACAACATCGTCTTGAATCTATAAAAGCGGCAGGGAGAGATCGTATGCACGCAAAGCTCGGTACGGACACAAGAACCGAACGACGCAGAAAATTTATCATCAACACCCTGTACTGGGCCGTTATCCTTGCGCTGCTTTATATCCTGTTCAGCTATGTGATCGGCTGGCTGCTGCCGCTCTTGATCGGTATTGTCATTGCCCGTCTGCTCAACCCGCTCATCCGCCTGGTGGCAAAAAAGACACGCATCCCGCGCAAATTGGTGGCCTTCGTTTTATTTTTCCTCTTTGTGGCCGTCATCGGAACCCTTATCTTTTTTTTGGTGCTGATGCTCTTTAGGGCGGTACGCGATCAGGTGTTCAAACTGCCGGAATACTATAATGACACTATTTTACCCACCCTGCATCAAATCGAAGGCTGGGTGGCCGAAAACTTGGGCGATCTGATGAAAATGGAAGAAGGGGAAGGGTTTAATCTTGTCGGGATGCTGACCAACTATGTAGGCAGCCTGCCTGAAGCGTTCAGCAAAGTGTTCGGCGTTGCGACGCAGATGCCCACCTATTTGCTCCGATTGTTGTTTACCTTCCTGTTTACCTTGTTTTCAACCGTTTACTACGAAGAGGCTCTTGCCTTTGTCTTACGCCAAATGAACTTAAAGCACCGGCTCTTTGTGAGTGAGACCATCATCGCCTTAAAGCGCAGCCTTGTCTCCTATTACGGAGGGTACTTAAAAATCATGGGCGTGACATTTGTGGAACTGCTGGTGGGGTTGAGCATCGTTCTCGGACATTTTGCCATCCTGCCCGCCTTCTTCGTCGCCCTTGTCGATTTCCTGCCCGTATTGGGCTGCGGTACCGTTCTCATTCCGTGGGCGATCATCGCGTTTGTCACCGGAAATACGAGCGTCGGCGTCGGGATTATGGTTGTTTACGTGATCATCTTTATTGTCCGCCAGTTTATCGAGCCGAAGATCGTGGGCGACCAGCTCGGGCTTAACCCGCTGCTGATGCTCACCGCTATGTACACCGGCTTTCTTGCCATCGGGTTCATCGGGATCATCATCATGCCCATCATTGTCACGGTCATCGCCGACTTGCAGAAACACAAACGAATCCATGTGGTTAATTATTAGGCAGCTCGACATAGTGCTTGACATTGGCCGAGCTATCAGCTATAATAGCTTTTGCCGCGAAAAAAACAGAAACCGCGGCTCTAATGACGGGGAGGAGGGATGATGAAATGTCTGAAGTCAGGCTCAAGGACAATGAGTCCTTGGACGCTGCCCTAAAGCGCTTTAAGCGCAATTGCGCCAAAGCCGGCATCCACTCCGAGCTGCGTAAGAGGGAGCATTATGAAAGCCCCAGTGTAAAACGCCGCAAGAAGAGTGAGGCGGCCCGCGCAAAGAAGAAGAAATTCAGATAAGCAAAATCCCCGCCGTTGCTGGCGGGGATTTTTAATGTTTACCGCTGTGCCAAAATTATAAAATGCTTGTGAAAGGGGTTATCGCACTTCTCTTCTAACCGTTTGCAACGGCGCAAAATTCTTGATTCGCCGGGCATATTCGAGAGCTTTCTTCATGTGGTGTTCTTCTATGTGCAACTCATTGGGATAGCGGGGCTGAACTCCGTAATCTGACAAAACCACACACTCATGAAGTATCTCTTGAAAGGCAGGGTTAAACTCAAAACACTTTTTACAAAGACTATCCAAGTCATGGGTTTTAGACGGAAAAATGCCTCTGTAAATTAAATATCCTTTCAAGTATTTCTCTGCGGCCTGCTGACAATGGTAGCAGATAATTTCTAATCTTGGGCGGTACAGTGTAAGCAAATGTTCGGCGGCTTCTAAATCCGAATCGGCAAAATCAAACCACGACCATACCTCTTGTTTATCCATACAACAGCACCCCGGTTTCTGCGATTACATTTTCAAGCGTTAAGCCTTGCTTTCTTCGATTAAAAACACTCGATTTGCCAACAAGCAAATCAAGTGGCATCGTTCTCTCTTTCCACATATTTTTGCGGATTTCACCGCGCAAGTCAATAAGGTCAATATCCATATCCGGCACGACAACATAAATATCAATGTCGCTGTCCTCGTTCGGCGTACCATAAGCATAGGAGCCGAACAGATAAATAGCTTCCGCTGGAACGGTCTTTAGAATCCCGTCTTTGATAATATCCAATTCACGCTGTATGTGCTGTTCCATGCGGTTCACCCTCCCCTGTGTTGTATAGTACCACATCCGTTCATAAACCGCAAGAAATAAAAGCGGAAGAATACCGCGCACATCCGCTCTTAATACGTCATATTTTGGTGCGGCTGCGTTTATAAGGCATACGATCAATCGTTAATTCAACCAAGTAATCTACGCTGGTTTTATAGAGTAACGCCAACTTAATCAATAGGTTGACCGGTATCTGCCTCTTGCCCGTTTCGTAATTGCTATAAACACGCTGGTCGATGCCCAAGTATTTGCCGACCTGTGCCTGCGTTAAATCGGCGTCTTCCCGGCAATCCTTTAGCCTTTGGTATACAAACATCCTAATCACCAAGCACACTATAATCTACTATCAAACAATAGCGTTGACGATACTATCGAATTATAGTAGAATACTTGTGTGAGGTGAGTCAAATATGACCAAAAAAGAATACGCCGTTGTCCTCTACTGTCAGGTGTTCCGTGTAGAGGATGATGGCGGCGATGCGTATATACAGGGAATCCAAGATGCGCTCGGCACATTGACGGAGCGCGAGCAACTCATGTTGAAGGCTCGTTTCCGATACGGGAAAACATATGCTCAAATCGGGAAGAGTTTTGGGGTATCAAAGTCCACGGCACGCAGTATTCTCCTGAAAGCGATGTGCAAACTGCGGCACCCCTATAGGTCGCGGTTGATGAGCGTGGCAAAACTGGCGGATGGGCAGAAATATCGACGAAAAACAGGACGCTAAACGGCGTCCTGTTTCTGTTGACACAGTTTCTTTGACTGTGGTATGATCAATCTAAGGAAATAGCCGAAAAAGGAGGAGTACGATGCGTTTCAAAGGGAAAGTGGAGTGGCTGTATCTTTGCCTCAGTTTGGGCATGGTGATCGTCTTGTCCTATAACCTCCATAAACTGATCACAGACGCCGAATACAGGCAAAGTTTTTGGGGGATCGTCGCGGTCGCGGCCTGTGTCGGTATGCTGGTCGGCTTGGTCTTCAGTTCGCCGCTGGTGCTGCGCAATCATTGCGAACTGGGCGAAAAGGCCATTCTGTACCGCTTCGGGTGGGTCAAACACCATATCGACTATGCGGAGATCACAGGGGTAAGGAAGGTCACCAATCATTTCCTGCGTCTGACCTATGACTTGGAAGTCCATTATGACAGGCACGGCTTCCCGCATTGCTTTGTCTTCAGCGCAAGGGATGAAGACGGATTTGTCACCGCGCTGAACGAGCGGGTCAAAAAAGCGTCGAAGAGGCCGGATGATGTTGAATATCTATAAAGCCGGAGGGAATGTGTATGTTTGACGTCAAGGCAGAGGCGAAAAAGCTGGTTTCAAAGATGACGCTGGAAGAGAAAGTCTCCCAAATGCTGCATACCGCCCCCGCCATCGAGCGGCTCAATATCCCCAGCTACAACTGGTGGAGCGAAGCATTACACGGCGTTGCTCGCGCCGGCGTCGCCACCGTCTTCCCGCAGGCCATCGGGCTGGCGGCGTCCTTTGACCCGGATTTTATCTATGATGTAGCGTGCGTCATATCCGATGAAGGGCGGGCGAAATATCACGCCTATCAGGAGGAGGGCGACCATGACGTCTTCAAGGGGCTGACCTTTTGGTCGCCCAATGTCAACATCTTCCGCGACCCGCGCTGGGGGCGCGGGCATGAAACATACGGCGAAGACCCCTACCTGACGGCGCGGCTGGGGGTTGCGTTTATCAAGGGTTTGCAGGGAGATGACCGAAACGCTCTGAAAACAGCCGCTTGCGCTAAGCATTTTGCCGTTCACAGCGGCCCGGAGGGGCTGCGGCATGAGTTCAACGCCGTTGTCGATGAATATGATTTATGGAATACATATCTCCCGGCTTTTGAGGCCTGTGTCAAAGAAGGCGATGTCGAGGCTGTCATGGGAGCCTACAACCGCACCAACGGCGAACCCTGCTGCGGTTCCAAGACCCTGCTGATAGATATTCTGCGCGATCAGTGGGAGTTCGACGGGCATGTCGTCTCCGATTGCTGGGCGATCAAAGATTTCCACGAATGTCATAAAGTGACCGATACCCCGGTCGAGAGTGTGGCTTTAGCGGTGCGCAACGGCTGTGACCTCAACTGCGGAAACCTGTTTGGCTACTGCATAGCGGCTGTGGAGGAAGGGATGTTAACGGAAGAGGAGATCGACCGCGCCGTGACCAACCTGATGGTGACCCGGATGCGCCTCGGTTTGCTCGGCGCGCCGGAGAACAAACGCTACACATCCATCCCCTACGACGTCATAGATTGTGACAAACACCGCCAAATCAACCTGGACGCCGCGCGCAAAACGCTGGTGCTGCTGAAAAACGACGGCTGCCTGCCTTTGAAAACGGACGGGATGAAAACCATCGCCGTTGCCGGGCCCAACGCCGACAGCCGCATCGCGCTGGAAGGCAACTATATGGGGGTTGCGAGCGATCATGTGACTGTGCTGCAAGGCGTCAAGAGGCTGGCGGGGGAGAAGGGGCTTCGGACGACGTACGCCGAAGGATGCCCGCTCTATAAAGACAACGACAGCGTCCTCTCTCAAAACATCGGTGACCGGCAAGCCGAGGCATTGATTGTCTCCAAACGCGCCGATGCGGTCATCCTTGTGCTGGGCTTAAACCGCGACTTGGAAGGGGAGCAAGGCGACACGGGCAACCAATTCGCTGCCGGGGACAAGCTGGGGCTTGTACTGCCGGGACGCCAGCAGATCATGGCCGAGGCGGTGCTTGCGGAGGCCAAGAAGAAGGGAATCCCGTCGGTTGTCGTCTTATTATCGGGCAGCGCGCTTGATCTGCGCTGGGCTGACGAAAACGCCAATGCGGTCATCCAGGGGTTCTATCCCGGCTCGCAGGGCGGTTTGGCCATTGCCGAATTGATTTTCGGCAAAATCTCGCCCGAAGGGCGGCTGCCGCTCACCTTCTACCGTTCCGACGAAGACCTGCCCGAGTTCACCGATTACGCCATGCAAAACCGCACCTACCGCTACTTCAAAGGCGAAACCCTCTATCCGTTCGGCTTCGGGCTGGGGTATGAGCCGTTTGAACTCTCCAACGCCGTTTATAAAGACGGATGTGTAACGGCCACGGTCACAAACAAAGGAAAAACCCGCGCCGCCGAAACGGTGCAGGTTTATATGGCAATCGAAGGCGAAAAGGAAAATTGGAACCTCTGCGGAATGCAAAAAGTGCGGCTGGACGCCGGGGCAAGCGTTGCAATCACCATTGAAATCCCCTCCGCAGCCTTCCTGCGTTACGACGCCGAGGGCGAAACCCGGCTGTGCTACGGCAAAAAGGCACTGCATATCGGGTTTTGCCAGCCGGACGCGCGCAGTGTTGCGCTGAAAAAGCATCAACCGATCCGCCTCGAAGTGCGGGGATAATTCAAGACTGCCGGTACCGCTCCATGTCGATCTCGTCTTTGATTTCCAGCCCCCGCTCCCCGGCCAGGAATTCAAAATGATGGGTGAACTCATGGATAAGCACCCGTTTCAGCACTTGTTTCAATTCACCGGGGGAAAGGTGCGGGTAGACCTTCATCACCGAACCGTAGTAAATATTGATGTATTTTCCAAGATCGCGCCGGCTGATGTATTCTCCAAGGGTATACAAAGGCCGGTTCGGTTTGCTCTCGGAAGACAGCTTCACATCCGGCAGGAGATAAACCCCCCCGTTGAGTTCGGTTATAAAATCCGCCGGCAGTTCATCGGCGATCCCGTCGAGCAGTTCGGCGGCCTGATCAAATGTACTCATGTCATCAATATAGCACAGTTCACCCCGGAATTCAAGGAGAAAACCTTGCAATTTTCTTGGTATTGCGGTATAATCCGCATATTCATCCGAACTTTGAAATAGAGGGGCTTCATGCTGAACTTTACACGGCTGACGTTGGGCGACGCCGCCAAGATCAGAGACTATTTTTCCCATTCCGCCGGCATGGTATGCGACAATACCGTCGGCGGCGCGTTCATGTGGCGCGACTATTTTTCAACCGAATACGCCCTATACAACCAAACCCTCATCCTGAAGGCTGTGGTAAGATACAACAACGGGATCACGGCGTTCACCCTGCCGCTCGGGCGTGACGTGAAGGGCGGCATAGCGGCGATCAGAGAATATTGTGAAGCTCAAAACATCCCCCTTGCTTTTTGCGCGGTTACAGAGGAGGATTTGCCCGCTTTAACGGCTCTGTTCAAAGGGGCAAAATGCCACAAGGAAGATCGATGGAGCGACTATATATACAATGCCGAAGATTTGATAAGTCTAACAGGCCGGAAATACAACGGCCAGCGGAATCATATCAATCACTTCAGGAAAACATTCCAAAACATTGCCTTTGAACCGATCTCCAATCAAAATATGGCGGAAGTCAAAGCATTTTTCCGCACTTGGACGCCGCACAGGATCCATAACCGGGAATTGTATGCCGAAGAGAAGGAGAAAATTTTCGAGGTTTTAGAGCACTACGGAGCATACGGCCTGCTTGGCGGGCTGCTTCGAGCGGATGGCCGGGTTGTGGCTTTCGCGGCGGGGGAGATTTGCGGGAAAGTCCTGCATGTACACATAGAGAAAGCCGATACGCAGTTCAGAGGGGCATATCAGGTGATCGTCAACGAGTTTGCCAAAGCGTACGCCTCGGAAGACGTGGCGTTCATCAACCGGGGGGAGGACGACGGCGACGAAGGGCTGCGCACGTCAAAACGCTCGTATCACCCGTGCAGGATCATTGAAAAGTACATCGTGCTGGCTCAGCCGTCCACCGTCAACCTGCACGAAATCTAGTTATCCTTGACGCGGGACTTTGGTTTGTGTTACAATGAAAAGGACGCTATCGCGGAAGAAAGGGAAGAAAGAACATTGAAAACAGTCTTTATCGTGGATGATAATGATGTTAACCTGCTTTCGGCAGAAGAGGCGTTAAACGAGCAATATAGAGTGTATACCCTAAAATCCGCCAGGGTCATGCTCGAACTTTTGGAAGTCATCAAGCCCGACTTGATCCTCTTAGACATTGAAATGCCGGAGATCAACGGGTTTGAAGCCATGCGGCTGCTGAAATCAAACAGCCGGTACGCCGGTATCTCGGTTATATTCTTAACAGGCCGCTGTGATGAAACAGCCGAAGTGCTGGGATTTGAGATGGGAGCGGTTGATTTTATCACAAAACCCTTTTCCCGGCTTGTCCTCTTAAACCGGATCAAGACCCATCTCGACATCGACGACATCATCCATGAGCAAACGGCGGAGATACGCAAGCAAAAAGACGAGCTGCAGCGGCTGAAAGACAGCATCGTGTCCGGTTTGGCCCGGGTGGTGGAAAACCGGGACAATATGACAGGGGAACACATCGAACGCACGACAACATACATTAAAATACTATTGAAAGCCTTGCTCCAAAGCGGGGTATACGCAGACGAGATCAGCCGTTGGGACATAGAGTCGGTCGCCCTGTCGGCACGGCTGCACGACGTCGGCAAAGTCGCCGTTTCGGATTTGATTTTGAACAAACCGGGCAAACTGACCGGGGAAGAGTTTGAAACCATGAAGAAACACGTCTTGGAAGGGGAAAAAATCATCGGCGACATCATAGACGAATCGGGTGACCAAATCTTTTTACATAACGCCAAACTGTTTGCCGGCTGCCATCACGAACGCTGGAACGGAACAGGTTACCCGCGCGGGCTGAAAGGGGAGGAGATCCCTCTCCAGGGGCGCATCATGGCCATCGTCGACGTTTACGACGCTCTTGTCTCCGACCGCCCCTATAAATCGGCGTTTTCGCACGAACAGGCCATGAGCATCATCTCTGAAAACAGAGGGAGCCATTTCGACCCGGCCATCGTGGACGTCTTCATGGAGGTTCACGACCGGTTCGCGGAGGTTAGGTCGTCACAGTAAGCCGTTGAGCAATATTTAGAGGAGTAATGAGATTATGCCGGATCAAGTCAATGGGTTCTTCAATCAAAAACTCGCAAGCGATGAGCTAGGCATCGCGTATTGGGTCATGGACTTTGTTGACGGAGATTTCAATCACCCGGACAATCAGTTTACCGTGTCGGACGAATGCCGCCGGATGCTCGGCTTCGCCGATGAACATGACCTGCCCAATCGTGTTTCCAGCTTAAGCAGCCAGCTCCATCCTGATGAAAAGGAGTGGGTGATCAAGGCCATCGAGGATCATGTCAGCGACCGCACCGGGCAGACCCCTTATGAAACCGAATATCGGATCAGGATGAAAAGCGGGGAGTACCGTTATTTCCACGCCTTCGGCTCCACCAAGAGAGACGAAGACGGCGTGCCGCTTAGGCTTACCGTGGCCTTGAAGGACATAACCGATTACATGGTGATACAGGAGAAGGAAAGGGAAGCGGAGGAGTTTATCCATCTCCTGATGGACGCCAACCCCCTTGTCGCCAACCTATGGAACAGGGACATCCAAAATACCTATACCAACGCGGCCGCGGTCAACCTGTTCGACCTGTCCAGCAAACAGGAGTATATTGATAATTTTCACAAACTGTCCCCGGAATTCCAGCCCAACGGGGAAAATTCAGTCGATTTGGCCATAAAGAAGGTTAAGGAAGCGTTTGAAACAGGGTATTGCCAGTTTGAATGGATGCACCAAAAGTTAAACGGGGAACCGGTTCCCGGCGAGGTCACCCTTGTCCGCGTCGCGTATAAAGACGATTATCTTGTCGCCGGATATACCCGCGATCTGCGCAAAGAGATCGAAATGCAAAAAATGATTGCCGACGAACAGGCCAAGAGCGAAGCGTTGATGCTGCACCAGCTGGAAGAAGCGGAGTCCCGGAAAGCGCTTGATACGATAACACACGTATTGAGCGGGTTGGACGCCCTTATCTACGTAACCGACCCGGAGACAAACGAAATCATTTTTATCAACGATAACATGATCGAATATTACGGCGTAGACAAAGACTGCGTCGGCAAACTCTGCTACAAGGTGTTCCATAAGGATAAAGACGCGCAGTGTGATTTCTGCCCCTGCCTCAAACTCGACAAAGACCCGGATAAAGTGATCTATTGGGAGGAATACCGCCCTGAGCACGATAAGACCCACCTCCATGCCGAGCGGTATATCTCATGGCCGGACGGGAAAACCGTCCATCTCCGGCATTCTGTGGACATCACCGACATCCGCAACGCCACCAAGGAACTTGACAAGAAGCTCGTGCAGCAAAACCTGATAACGCAGGTATCCCAAATCTTTTTACCCGAAATCCTGTATACCGATAAGTTACACTCCCTGATCGCGGAAGCACTGAATATGCTCGGAGAGTTTATGGACGTCGCTCATATTGTGCTCTATGTGCTGGACTTAGACCGGCTGGTGTTTACCTGCCGCAATCAATGGATATCCCCGGACATTGAGTATCCAAACCTGATCGGCAAGGATTATCCGGCGAATATCAGTGAAATGTCTTTGAAGTTTTTCGACAGGATGAAAAACAGAGAAGCCAGCTACATGTCATCCGACGAACCGATTGTCAGGGAAATCATGGGGGCGTATAGGAAGCATTTCGAGAACTACCTATGCACAACCATTTACGTAGGGGACGATTTATACGGGATGCTGGACTTCTCATGGAAAAATGACGGACGCAAATGGAGCAAGGACGATCTCAACCTTGTCGAATTTTTAACCAATGTCTTAACTGTTTCCTTCCATCGGTCTATGGTAGCGCAGCAGGTGATCAAGTCAAAAGAACTGGCCGAAGAGGGCAACCGTTCCAAGAGCATCTTCTTAGCCAGTATGAGCCATGAGATACGCACCCCGCTGAACGCCATTTTGGGCATTGCCGAGATACAGCTTATGGAGAGCAATCTCCCGCCCGATCTGAACGACGCGTTTTATAAAATATATGAATCGGGCGACCTCCTTCTCAACATCATCAACGACATTCTCGATCACTCGAAGATCGAAGCAGGGAAACTGGAGATCCTGCCCGTCCGGTACGATATGCCAAGCCTGATCAACGACACCATACAGCTAATGCGCCTGCGGTATGAGAGCAAACCGCTCAGCTTCAAGCTGCATGTCGATGAAAACACGCCGCTCGACCTGTTCGGCGATGAGCTGCGTATCAAGCAGATATTAAGCAACCTGCTTTCCAACGCGTTCAAATATACCGACGACGGCACCGTGACCATGTCGGTCTCCTTCGAGCCGGGCCGGGATAAGGAGGATGTAACGATCGTCTTTACCGTGAGCGACACCGGGCAGGGCATGACAGAAGACCAAGTAGACAGGCTGTTTGACGAGTACACGCGCTTTAACCTGCAAACCAACCGTTCGACCGTCGGCACAGGTTTGGGTATGAACATCACAAAACGTTTTGTAGAGCTGATGAAAGGCGACATAACGGTTCAATCGGAAGCGGGCAAGGGTTCGGTTTTCACCGTCCGTTTGCCGCAGCAACGCATCGGGGGTGCCGTATGCGGCCCGGAACTGGTTCAAAAATTGCAAAAAAACAGCTTGAGCAGCACCTTCAAAACCCACAAAACGCAAATCAGCCGCGAATACATGCCTTACGGAAACGTTTTGGTCGTTGACGATGTGGAAAGCAACCTCTATGTCGCCAAAGGGCTGCTTTTGGCTTACGGGCTGAAAATCGAAACGGTGGAAAGCGGATTTGAAGCCATTGACAGGGTGAAAAACGGCAAGTGTTATGACATCATCTTTATGGATCATATGATGCCGCATATGGACGGCATGGAAGCGGCGAAAATCATACGCGGCATGGGTTACGATCAACCCATTGTCGCGCTGACTGCCAACGCCGTGGCAGGGCAGGCGGAATACTTTATCGCCAATGGGTTTGACGGATTTTTATCCAAACCGATCGACCTGCGCGAACTGAACACCATCCTCAACGATTTGATACGGAGCAAACAGCCGCCCGAAGTCATCAAAGAGGCGCGGGGAAAGAAAAAAGAACTGGCCGCCCTGGCAAGAAAACAGGAACGCCCCTCCGGCGAAATCGAAAAGGCATTTTTACGGGACGCGGAGAAAACCGCCGCCGTGCTCAGCGAACTGTGCGACACATTCAAAACCGGCGAGGAAGCGGATTTACAGTTGTTTGTCGTCAGCGTTCACGGCATCAAAAACGCGCTCACCAATGTCGGCGAGCACGAGCTTTCGTCAGACGCGCTGAAATTAGAACTGGCGGGGCGGGACGGAGACATAGACAGCCTGCGGGATAAAACTCCGGCCTTTTTGCTCAAACTGCGGACGCTCATATTCAATATGAAACCGGCCGCGGGACAAGGGGACGGCCCGGCGGACGTCGGCGAGGATGTTGAACTGCTGCGGGAAAAGATGGCGCAGATTCATTCAGCCTGCGACGTCTATGATAAAAAGACGGCGAAAGCCGCGCTGGACGAATTGAAGCAAAAGCAATGGTCGGGTCAAACGGCGGGAAAGATAGACGCCATTGCCGTCCACCTCCTGCACGGCACCTTCAAAGAAGCGATGGGGATCGCCGAAGAGCTGCTAAAATAGTTCGTCAAGCAATATGTAATACTTGATTTTCACCCAGTCCGGCTCAACGCCCAAGCAAGAGAGCAAAAGGGCGGTATACCGATCCTTTTCGGTCTGCCCGGAGTCCCTGAGGTTATATCCAAGCGAGCGGACGCACAAAGCGATGTCTTGCCATTTATCGGCAAGACCGCCCCGTCCTGCGTCAATAAACCCGGTCACCGTTTCGCCGTCAATGAAGATATTGGGCAGGCAATAGTCGCCGTGCGTGAACGACGGTTCTTCCGGCGGACTTGCTGAACGCGGGGCTGTACTATTTGGAAGGGGACAGCGTCAACGCATTGATCAGCTTAGGGGCGGCAGTGGTCACGACTGTGGTAACTGTTAGACTGTTCAAGAGCTACAAAGCCCTCAAAACAGTGCCGGGAGCTAATATTGATAACGCACTGTTTAGAACAGAGAAAAGCCTTACTGGTTACGGATTGAAACCTGAGCAATACCTCAATAATCGTAAATGGACTTGGGATTCAGCGCAGGATGTTGTTAGAAACCCATATACAACACGTAACGCTTTGGACAAAGCAACCGGAAATCCAGCGACGGCATATTACAATAAGGCAGGTGATTACATAGTCCGTAACGATGTTACTGGGCAACTGGTACAAGCCAGCCGATTCGGAGATATTAAATGGCATCCTGATTCCAGTATAGTAAACCCATATAGACCGTAAGGAGGAGTTATCAATGTACGACATAATAGAGGAAATATATGCGGACAAGGCAATACGTTATGATAATATGTGGTTTTATTTTATTGATACAGCAAAAGACGTAGTTGCTGACTGCAAAAAACATAATATTAAGATTAGGGGCTTTGAAGCATTGAAATTGACAGGTGCAGGAATTCAGCCTTCAATGGAACACAGTATGGATTTTAATCCTAATGAAGGAAATTGGGAAAAAGCAGATGAGTTTCTGTCAAAGATCAAAGACACGACATATTTATACGATATTATGTATGAAATCTAATATCATTTATATCAGATGAGCAAATCGGGAGGTAACTGGCGACGGTTACCTCCCCAGTGGATCTCATGTACGGCATTTACAAAAACGGTTTACCGGGAGAGATCGAGATTTGGACACATTACGGAATATTTACGAGGAGGTAAACATGGCTAGAATGGACTGCATATGTGGGGAGTATCTCTCAAACTCTTTGGCACCTAATGATATCCAACTTAGGGTATACACTGATAAGGAATGGGACGCCATCCTTGAGCAGGATGTCATCGAGAGTTGGAAATTCCCATTGCCAACATATGATGTGTGGAGATGTCCGAAATGCAAGAGAATCCACGCGTTTCTCGATGGTCCAGACAAACTTGCGACGGTATATATCATTGAGGAAAAACAGTGAGATACTCTTGAATAAGTAAGGCAAATCGGGAGGTAACTGGCGACGGTTACCTCCCAGTGGATGGATCTCATGTACGGGCATTTGGTTTCAACCAAAAACCACGCGGGTGCAGCACATATAAATTTTGAAACAGGAGTAACAAAACCAAGAATTAATGGGAGCGGGATGACTTTTGAAGTACACAAAAATATTCACATCTTCATCACAGACTAATCAATGTAAAAATTTCAATAACAGGAGGATACAATGTTTATATACTTAAACACACAATTCACCGATGAAGAGAACAAAGTAATTCACAACTATTGTAACAGTTTTAATACTGAGTTGTCTGTATTGTATGGGGTCAATAAAGATTTATTTGGTGACGAAGGAATAGATCCGCTCAGAATTATTATAACTGGAGGCTATTATTTGCTAGAAGAAAAAGGGGAAGAAGGAGAGTGGCATATCGGTCAACATCAAGATGATAAATATGTGTTTTGGTCAAAATATAAATCTCTTGAAAAAGCATTAACCAGTCTTTAATTATTAGAAAATGAGTATAAGGGGGAGGATAGAGGAAGGAGTTAATATGAAGCAATATGAAAAGGTAAGATTGACGACAGATAAATATGTTAAGGAAGGTATAAAAAAGGGTGATATTGGAGTTATTCTCAAGATTTATAATCCTAAAGCATTTGAAGTTGATTTTTCAGATGAAAAAGGCAATACAATTGTATTACAATCATTTTCAATTGATAAGTTAGATCTTGTAGAATAGCAACAGCAACTTATTAAGGGTGTCAGCCTAATTAGCTGACACCCTGTTTTCAATGTATATGCACAATAAAATTGGTAGTAAACAAACCATTTATTATTAAATAATGGTAAGCGTCAAAAAGGTTCTTTCCAGAGATGATTGAAATTGTAATAAAAAAGTGATAGAATAGCTGCAAGGAGGTTGCAGCAATGGAAGAACTGATTAGACTGCTGGATGGAACCTTGCATTATGACGGGTACGAA
>WRIZ01000018.1 GCA_009782475.1 Oscillospiraceae bacterium
AGACGGGGCTTACCTTGTGAACTTGAAGATCAATACCTGCGCCTATATGGTCTATGTAAAGCCGATGCCGGATCAAAAGATGGCGGTGACAAAGGCAGAGCGTTACTACCTTGATGAATCCGGAGACCCGCAATTTATCACGAATCACGACCGCAAGTTTCATGCCGCCCTATTGGAGGTCATTCTCTGTCAGGGGGTGTTGTAGGGGGCGGTGCGAATCCCCCGCGCCGGATTGGCGCGGGGGATTGCTTGTGTCTGCGTTATCTGTACAGACCAAAGTCTCCCGATAACGATAAATATATAGCAGGAACACTTTGAGGCGTATGAACATACAAACCACTTACACCCCATTTAGACTTGAATGTTGATAAATCCGTGGGCAGAGACGAAGGATTCGCCGGATTAAATTCGCCTGAAATCCATCGCCAACCTACTGAACTGCCATATGTATTTGATATATTTTCAGATTCCCGTATGACGGCCACGACTGTACCATTAACTAAATAATTATCGGTTCTCGTTGCAGCGAATGCGTTAATACTTAAATTTACAGCCAGTAAAAATGCAAGACAAAAAGACACTAATTTCTTCATTGGTTAAGCCTCCCGTAATGATCGTTAATGTAGGTATAAATCCCTGACATTGTATCAAACGCGAACGTATCATCTTTGTCGTCACTGATAATAGGATTCATATCAAGCAACTGCTGAAGTGACGGGGATTGTAAGATTTTTTGCTGAAATGTTTGGTCAAAGGTATTAAGGCAGCGCGCCGCAATAAGCGCGTCGCTGCCAAACATTGCGGACGACCCTTCTCCGAACTCCTTGAAACGTCTTTCGCAAATTGTTTGCAAAAGCAATTTCCTTTCCTCAATGCTCATAGCATTTAGCGTATCATATTGACGCAGCATGGCATAAAGAAAATCAATGCGCAATTCCGCTCTAAGATCGGTTGCCATAAGTGCTTTTACGTCTAAGTTTAGGTAGACCGATAAAATGGCACTCCCTCTGTCTTTGCGCGAGAAAAACTCGGCAAACCCATTGAAATAAGGCTGTACCGCGCTAACAAAAGGGTCGCCGGTTGAATTTGACAAGTACATATCAGAAAAGTAAACGTAGTTCAAACAACTTTTCACAAGCTGTACGGTCGGCATTGAGGCTAATTCTTTTTCCGGGATTTGAATCAGCGCAAGATTGTTCCATGTAGAATCGGACAGGCTTGCCCATTCTTCGGGAGTATCATATGGATTATGGGCAGGGATATAACCATCCTCTCCGGTTTCCGGCTGAATAAACCACGGAGTTTTTTGATTGGGACTCGCCACAGTTTGCAGTACGATGGTGACAATGATAACCACCATCAAAAGAGCAAACCCAAGTGTCTTGTAAGACTTTTTCATAAGCAACCTCCTAATTAAATGGGATATACTGGATATTATACCTGGTTTGCGCCCGATGTCAACCGACATTCATGAAGCATCACCATCCTATTATATGCGGGAGGTCAACCCCTCCCTTACCGCACTGTATCACAGAAAAAGCGAAAAAGAAGCTGGTATAGGGTTGAACTTTTGGTTGGTATCGTGTGGTATCGTGTGGTATCGTGTGGTTTAGTATGGTATCGTGTGGTAAACACGAACTAAGCCATTCCGCTCATTCCATATTTGACAGCAATGTTGGGTTGCGATACAATAATGATGCAATCATTTTCTATCATGGATGTATTGCGCAATCGGAAGGAGCGGACAGGCTTGGTTTTCTCCTCGCTGTTCTTTTTGTATGGGTTTTTGCCCGTTTGTATGCTGCTGTACGCCGTCACGCCGGGCATACAGCGTAAAAATGTTGTGCTTATTATCCTCTCCCTCCTGTTTTACGCATGGGGCGAGCCGATTTGGGTCATCCTGCTGCTTTTTTCGGCGACGTCGGATTATTTCTGCGGGCGGCTGATCGGGCGGGCGCAGAGAATGAATGCCTCCCTCGCGGCGAAAACGGCGTTGATCTTTTCGGTCACCGTCAATCTCGCCCTGCTCGGCACGTTTAAGTACCTTGATTTCTTTCTGCACAACATCGGTTTGGTGATGCGCGTTTCGCCCGCCCTGCCGGGGCTGGCATTGCCGATTGGCATCAGTTTTTACACCTTCCAAACCCTTTCCTACACCATTGACGTCTACCGGGGCAAGGTGAATGTTCAAAAATCCTGCTTGGATTTCCTGCTTTTCGTCTCCCTGTTCAGCCAGCTTGTCGCCGGCCCCATCCTGCGCTATGCCGATTTGGAACAGCAGCTACGCGGCCGGACGTTTACATGGCAGGGCTACGCCGAAGGCATCACACGGTTTGCCTGCGGGCTGGGCAAAAAGGTGCTGCTGGCCAACACCGCCGGGGCGGTCGCGTCAGGGCTTTTGGACGGGAAGCTGGAGGGTTTGCCCGCCGCCGACGCATGGCTGGGGATCATCCTGTACGCGGCGCAGATATATTTCGACTTTTCGGGGTACAGCGACATGGCCATCGGTCTCGGGCGGATGTTCGGCTTCCGCTTCCATGAAAACTTCCGCCACCCCTATTACGCCGCTTCGGTCGGCGACTTTTGGAGACGCTGGCATATCAGCCTCGGCTCATTCTTCCGCGAGTATGTCTACATCCCCCTCGGCGGCAACCGCAAACGCGTCTTGCTGTCCCTTTTTGTCACTTGGTTTTTAACTGGATTATGGCACGGCGCGTCGTGGAACTTTGTGCTGTGGGGGCTGTATTATTTCCTTTGGCTCTGCTTTGAGCGGTTTGTGTTGAAACGGCTGCCTGAAAAGGCGGAGAAACTCCTGCCGAAATTCTACACCTTCCCCGCCGTTCTGCTGGGCTGGTCACTGTTTTATTTTACCGATATGGGGCGGCTGGGCGAGTTTTTGCAAAGCCTGTTCGGTCTGCGCGGCTTTGCCGGAACGGAAACCCTCTCCCTGTGGGTGGGGCGGCTGCCCCTCCTGCTGATCTGCGCCGTCGCGGCCAGCCCGCTGCCCAAAAGGATGGCCGAGCGTTACATAACCGGGCGCACCCTGCTTCCGGCATTGGCTTTGGGCTATAACTCGATCGTTATGCTGCTCAGCACGGCGTATTTGGCCGGGCAGAGCTACAATCCGTTTTTATACTTTAGATTTTAGGGGGTAGGTTGATGGACAGACGGTGGGCAATCGCCATAACGCTTTTCTTTTTCCTGCCGCTGGCCGGGCTGGGGGTCTACTCGGCATGGAGCAGCGATCACGAACTCTCGGAATCGGAAAACCGACGGCTGGCGCAAAAACCGCCCTTCTCCTTTTCCTCCTTGTTCAAAGGGGATTGGACAAGCGCGTTCGATGAATATTACACCGATCAGTTCCCCGGGCGCGACAGGCTGATGACGCTCTCCGGGCGGGTTGACCGTTGGCTCTATGTCACACTCAAAGACGGCAGCGCGACGATCGGCGGAGAAATTGACCTCGGCGAAGGCCAGTCGCTGGACGATGAATGGGAATTGCTGCCGTCCCCGACGCCCAAACCGTCGCCCTCACCCAACCCAAGCCCGTCCGAACCGCCGCCCTCAGCGAAACCTTCTCCCGAGCCGTCACCGCCGCCGCCGGAACCTTCGCCGTCGCCCACGCCCGAACCCGTCATCGACGCCGAGACCGACGTCATCCTGATCACAGGCGACCGCATCCTGGAGATCATCTACGCCAGCCAAACGTACAACCAGCGGTACGCCGATATGCTGGGGCGTTTGCAGGACGCCCTGCCCGACCGCCGCGTCATTTCGCTGGTGCCGCCCAACGGCTACGCTTTCTACGCCCCTTCGTCCCATACCCAAGGGGGGCGCAACCAGCAAACAATGCTCGAGAATCTCTACGCGCTGTATGATCCGCGTATCGTCGCGGTGGACGCCTACACGCCGATTGCCGCCCATGCCGATGAATATCTCTATTTCCGCACCGACCACCATTGGACGGCGCGCGGGGCTTACCGCGCCTACACCGGCTTCTGCGACGCGCTGGGGCTGGAACCGAGCGAAATAAACACATGGGAAAACGGCCTGTACGAAGGATTCATCGGGTATCTCTACAGCGTGGCTAAGAAGCATCCGCAAGCGGCGGCGGCCGCCGCAAACCCCGACACGGTGGAGTATTTCATCCCTCCGATAGAACACACGGCCGCCCTCTACAATGATACAACCATGCAAAACGGGCGCGCCATCCCGGTGGTCAACACCAATGTCCCCGGCAGCCAAAGCAATAAATATCTCTGCTTCATCACCGGCGACCAACCGCTCATCCACATCAACACCGAAACCAACAACGGCAAATCCATCGTCGTCGTCAAGGAGTCCTACGCCAACGCCTTCATCCCCTTCCTGCTGGCGCATTACGAGGATATTTATGTCATCGACTTCCGCAAATTCAACGACAGCACCGACAAACCCAAATGCAAACTCGCCGATTTCGTGACCGAGCACGACATCGACGACGTCATGCTGCTCAGTTCCCCCATCGTGCCAAACGGGAAACACACGGTGTTGGTTGAGCTGATGATGCCGTGAGGGTGATTTGGCTGGATTTGAGTATTTCTATATCAATCCGATTATCCTTGCCTTCTTTAATACTCCCCCGGTATTATGGATCATAATTATGTTCGCTTCCCCGGTTATCCCATCCTTGATGATGTATACGGGTATTGTATTGAGAAGGCAGGTTGACAAGAGAAAGCCGCATTGACAAATTGATCAATATTCCGTATAATATAATTAAGATTGACCAATATATCATTCGGGGGTGTTTGCATTGACCGTTACGTCAACGGAACTGAAAACCAATCTGGGGAAATATCTCAACCTGATCGACAAGGAAGATATTGTCATCACGCGCAACGGGCGCAGGGTGGCCAAACTCGTGAAGGAAGAGGACGACAAAATCGCGATTTTACGTTCAATTCAAGGCATACTTGCCGGTTCAAGGTTTTCCACGATGACAGATGATGAGATCAGGGAGGAGAGGCTGAGGGATCGTGGTTTGCTTGATTGATACGAATGTTATCTTGGATTATACGCTTCAAAGAGAACCATTCAGGCAAGCCGCTGTCGATTGCGTAGAGCGGCTTGTGTTTCGCAAAACGGCGGCATACATAACCGCCAGCTCTATGACAGATATTTATTATACGACCCGAAAGCATTTGAAAGACAAAGCTGCCGCAAAGGAAACCGTCGCGGGTCTCTTAAAGGTATTCCTCACGGCTCCAGTCGACAGAACAGACCTGCTCAACGCTCTGACCGTCGGGATCGAAGACTATGAAGATGCCCTGATTGCGGTCTGCGCGAAACGAATCAAGGCAGACTATATCATCACGCGAAACGTCAAGGATTTTCAATCTTCCCCCGTAAACCCCCTCACGCCGGAGGAATTTCTTTCAACGGACAGCTAACCCCATAACCGCCGCTTTTGTGTGCCTGACGGATCGTCTCCGCGCTGTGGCGGAGCTGGGCGGTTTCGGCCGGGCTGTACGGCACTTCCAACAGCCGTTCCATCCCGCCCGCGCCGACGATGCGCGGCAGCGACAGGCAAACGTCCCGGAGGCCGTACGCGCCGTCCACCAGCCCCGAAACGGTCAAAATCGCTTTTTGGTCATTCAGCACCGCCTCCGCGATGCGGTTGACGGCCAGCGCGACGGCGTAATAGGTCGCGCCTTTCTTTTCGATGATGCCGTACGCCGCGTTGCGCACCTCATCGTGGATGGCCGAGAGCTGGTTCAAGGCGTCACAGCCGTGCCGTTTACACTGGGCGCAGTATTCATCCAGCCGCATCCCTGAAATGGTGGTTGCCGAAAAGGCGGCGACTTCTGTATCCCCATGCTCGCCGATCACAAAGGTGTGGACGTCGCGCGGGTCGATGCCGACATGCCCGGCGATCGCCCATTTGAGCCGCGATGTATCCAAAACCGTTCCCGAACCCATCACCCGGGAGGCTGGCAGGTGTGAACGCTCCAGCACATATTTCGTCAAAACGTCCACCGGGTTTGTGACGGTCAGCAGAAGCGCGTTGGGCGCGAGGACGGGCAGCAGTTTGGATAAAACATCATCAAAGACGCGCAGATTGCGGCCGAGCAGTTCCATCCGGCTTTCCCCAGGTTTTTGCGCCGCGCCCGCCGTCAGCACGACCATCGCCGCGTCGGCACAGTCTTCGTACCAGCCCGAATAGAACCTGACCGGAGGCAGGAAGCTCATGCCGTGGTTCATATCCAGCGCGTCGCCTTCCGCCTTGTCGCGGTTGACGTCGATCAGCACGATCTCGTCGGCTGTGTTGTTCATCAGCAGGGTATACGCCGTCGTCGAGCCGACGTACCCGGCTCCGATCACGGCGATTTTTTTCTTCGGCATGAAAACGCCCCCTTTGAGAGGTAGTTTGTGCGGGGGGCAGAGGATTTATTTGACTGTAAGCATGGGCGATGATATACTGGTCATGTGGTGATAATATGTATAAAGAATCTCATTATATGTGCCCTTTAGTTGAGCGGGAAATGTGGGACGCCGAGTGTTATGATGTGCAGATGGTGCATTATGGATTTATTGCTCCTCGTATTTTAGATTTTACATTTGACAAAGATAAGTCTGATACGGTATGTGAGACTTGTCCTTTTAATCAGCTAAAGCAATCCGCTTCCACAGCAGGGAAAACCGCAACAGCATAACCCCCAACATTCAACCCCCATGCCGTTCATCCGGCACGGGGGTTACTCATTGATCCTCAATATACTCTAAAATATCGGACACTTTGCAATTTAAGATGAAACACAATGTATCCAGCGTGGTTGTGGTGATGGGCTTGCCGTGCTTCATGCGGTGAAGAGTGCTTGCGGGAACGCCTTGTTTGAAAATAAGGTGATATTCCGTTATGTCTTTTTTGAACAGCGTTCGATAAAAGGGAGCGTAACTTATCATCATATTCACCTCGATGATAAATTATCATACTCTATATATTGACTATACTTCTCAAATGAAGTATAGTAGTTATCAAGAAGGTGAAAGGAGCGAAAATTATTGAAAAAGAGCGTTATCAGCGTATTACTGGTGGCCATCTTGATTTTGGCGGCGGGGTGCAGTAGCGGGGAAAGCGGCGAAGGTGGCGGCAGTTGGAACGAAGGTAATCCCCAACCTAAGGGGCCTGAGAATCCCGCGAGCGACTTTGAGTACAAGTACGACGCGGCGGCGGGCGGGGTGGTCATCACGAAGTACATAGGGACGGCGATCAAGGTGCGGATACCGGAGAAAATCGAGGGCGAGCCTGTGGTGGAGATTGGGAAAGAAGCATTTAATAGAAGCGGTATTATGGAGGTGTATATTCCAAATAGTGTGACGAGTATCGGTGATGTTGCGTTCTATGAATGCACAGGGTTGACGGGCATTATGATTCCCGACAGCGTGACGAGTATTGGTAGATGGGCGTTCATCAATTGTCCAAACCTAACCGCAACTTATAAGGGAAAAAGCTATAAATATGAGCCTCCACCGCCGCCAAGTCCTGATCCAGATGGTGCTGGGGCAGCAATAATAATTGACCTCCCCCAAGAGTTCTTCGACGCCGTCAACGGGCGGTAAGTGCGGGTAGAGCAAGAGTGCCGGCGGGTTGCCGGCACTCTTGTTGTATTGCGGGTGCTATAGGAGGACTTAGAGGATTTATTTGAATGCTAGGCGGGTCTGTGGTATACTATCAATAGAATTGGTGATTTGGAGGCGAAAACCATGTCCGTAATGCAAAGGGAAATCTTTGAAATGGTATACGCTTTGCCTGAGAGAACATTACAATCATTAAAGCCCCTGTTGAGTGAATTGCTGACGAATGCGGTGTTGTCGGAAGACCCTTCCGCCAATATCGCGGCTATGGATGAGTGGGATAAACTCTTGTTTCTGAAAGCTGTCAGCAAACGTGATGACTCGGAGTATATATCTTTTGAGGATGCGCTGGCCGAATGCGGGGTCAACCCGGATGAAATATAAACTTATTATCGAAAAAGCAGCGTTGAGGTTTATAAAGAAGCAACCGGAGCCAAAACGATTGCTGCAAGCGATTGGAAAACTGCCCGATGGTAATACGGTTAAGCTCTCGGGAAAATTGGGGCTATATCGCTTGCGCGTCGGTTCATACAGGATTATTTTTTCGATTGACGCAGATAATTTGCTGATCAAAGTTGTTGAAGCAGGCAACCGCGGTGATGTGTATAAATAAACTACAACCTAACCCGTATGACCAACAGTTCCCCCGTCACAGCCGCTGAGATGCGCCCGCCCATGCGTTCGGTCAGCTCTTTGGCGATGGCAAGCCCCAGCCCTGTGTTTTTGCTTGTCCGTGACGCGTCGGCGGTGTAAAACCGCTCGAAAATGCCATCGGTATCCAGTTCGGCTAGGCCGTCCGCTTTGTTGGCGATCTCGATCACGCCGCCGTCCAGCCGGACGCGCAGATAGTCTCTGCCGTGGACACACACATTTTTAATCAGGTTTTGCAGGACGCGCCGCAGCGCGTCCTCATCGCATAGGAACAATACGGGCGTTTCCGGGATCTCGGCGTCAACGGTGAAGCCTTCCAGTTCGGCATAGCTGTTTGAGAGCGCGTCGCGGAGCAGATTGCAGACGTTGACCTTCTGAATGTTTATCTCCGTATTGCCCTCGATCACGCGCGCGAACTCAAACAAACTGTTCATCAGAACCGACAAAGCCTCAAGACGCTCTTTGATGATTGCCACATACCTCGTCCCTTCATCGGATGCAACGTCACGTTGCTCACGTTGCTGCAGCATTTGCAGATAGCCGAGCGCGGAGGTGAGCGGCGTCCTCAAATCGTGCGATATGTTGGTGACTGCCCGTTTCAGCGCGGTCTCGGCGCGTTCTTTTTCATAGAGAACTTGCCGGTTGCGCTCCAGCACGGCGTTGACGCTTGCGGCGAACGCCGCCGCATCCTTATCGGACGCGGCGGTGGTCAGCTGCGCGTTGGTGTCGGTTTGAATAATTTCATCAAGCTGGCGGTTAAGCCGCCGCAGTTCGCGCCTTAGGAAAAACATTACTTGATCTCCGCCTTCTTAAACAGCGCATACCCTCCGGCAATCGCAACGGTGATATACCCCGCGCCGACCAATACCGATCTCAATACATCCCCGGCAGGCATGAGGTTTACCTGAGGCATCAAACCAATACTCATATTAAGGTCATAGAAGAACAGATTTTCAAACCAATCGTGTATTTGAGCCAGCAATAAGAAGATGAGCGACGGCCCAAAGAAGAAAGCGATGTTTCCTCCGATGACGCCCGACGACTTACGGAAGGCAAACAGAATAAAGTTTGCCACGCACGTGCAGGCGAGGCACAGCCAAAGCTGCATGAAGAAAACCTTTGCGAAATAGGAGACAAATTCCCCGTCGAGCGTTCCGCCGAACCCGTTGACCAGCGTGGCGACAAGCATGGCGGTAAACACATAGAAAACCAATAGCAGAACACACCATACACAAGCCATAATCAGCTTTGAAAAGTAATACTTTACCCGGGAGACGCCGCCTGACAGCGTATTCTTCACGGCACCGGAAGAAAAGTCAACGGCTCCGATAAAGATGATCAGCGGCAGCAGGAAATACAATAGATTGGCCGTTGACCCCATGAAATGCGACGGCACCTCTTTGCCTGTGACCTGATGGATGATTGAATCGAACGTCAGGTCTTCCTCGGCCAGCTCAAACGGATTCACAAACTCCAAGCCATCTTCGGTGTAAATGTACATATCGGTGACCCCTGTGTTCATCTGCAAGCCGCCCGCGATTTGCATAGCGATGATCAACAACAGCACCGCCAGCGTGATATAAAGCCCTTTGCCCCGCACGATGCGGTATAAATCCGCACGAATGATATTCCTCATTTCGATTCCCCTCCGATCGTCTTTGTAAAGTAATCCTCCAGGCTGTCCCCAACCTCGTGCAGGGAGGCCACGCGGACGCCGCCCTGATTGAGCCGGAAGGTCACTTCGGCGGGGTCGTCGAGATATTCATACAGGCGCAGCTCGTTCGCGCCGATTTGCTTGTAGTTGCGGATATTCAGCTCGGTTTCGAGGATGACGGCGGCTTTGGCCGCGTCGTCCACCGTGACGGCGAGAGCGCGTTTGCACTCCTCCCGGAGTTGCTCCTGTGTCAATGATTTGACCAGCCGCCCCTGATGGATGATGGCGTATTTGGTGGCAACCTGCGACAGCTCCGACAGGATATGGCTGGAGATCAGGATGGTGATGCCCTGTTCGTTCAGCTTCTTCATCAGGTCGCGCATCTCAATGATGCCCATCGGGTCGAGACCGTTGATCGGCTCGTCGAGGATGATGAAATCGGGATTGTTCAAAATGGCCAGCGCAAGCCCCAGCCGCTGTTTCATACCAAGCGAGAAATTTTTGAATTTCTTCTTCCCGGTATCGGTCAGGCTGACCAGTTCCAACGATTTTCGCACGACCGCTTTATCGGGTATGCCGCGCTGGATGCGGTAATACTCCAGATTCTGCTCCGCCGTCAGCGTCGGATAAAGGGCGGGCATTTCCACCACGCAGCCCATCCGGGCGCGCGCGGCGTTCAGCCCCGCTTCGTCCGTCTTCCCGAACAGCTCGATCTCCCCGCTGTCGGGGCGGGTCAGCGAAGCGGCAAGGCGCATCAGCGTGGTTTTGCCCGCGCCGTTTTGGCCGATCAAGCCGAAGATGTCGCCCTTTTCCACCGTCAGGCTCACGCTGTCCACGGCGGCCGTGCTGCCGTAGCGTTTGGTCAGGTTTTGTGTTTTAAGTATAGCCATGTTTGGTTTCCCTCCTTCAGATAGCCCTATCATAACGGGGAAGTCTTACTTTAGTCTAAGATAAATCTTAAAAAAGCCTTAAACTATTCTTTCATCTTGAAACCGATCCCCCAAACGGTTTGGATCACCTCGGTATCGGGGGAGATCGCGTTCAACTTGGCTCGCAGCTTGCTGATATGCACGTTGACGGTGTTGTCGTCACCCAAAAACTCGCCGCCCCATACGCTCTCATACAGGTTGTTTTTGGTGAAGACTTTGTTTGGATGCGACATCATCAGCCGCAGGATCTCAAACTCCCGTTTTGATAACCCCGCTTTTTGCCCCCCGGCCAGCGCGTCATAGCCGTCGAGGTCGAGCGTGATGCCTTTATGCGATATGGTTGCGTTGCCATATTTGTCATCGGATGCGGCGTCACGCTGCCGGCGCAGCCGGACGTCGATGCGGGCCAGCAGTTCGTTGTTGTCGAAGGGTTTGCCGATATAATCGTCCGCGCCCAGCCGCAGCAGTTTGACGGTGGTTTCTTTGTCCGTCCGGGCGGTCAGAACAATGACCGGGACATGAGAAGACATCCGCAGTTCCTTCAAAACCTGTTCGCCCGTTTTCCCCGGTAGCATCAGGTCGAGCAGGATGAGAGAATAATTGTTTTGCGATAAAAGCAATAACGCCTCGGTGCCGGAGAAAGCGGCGGTTGGCGTATGGTTGTTTTGCCGCAGCAATTCGCACAGCATTTCATTGATGTGAACATCGTCCTCCACAATGAGGATTTGCCCCATATCCGCACTTCCTTTTCTCAAAAAGTCAGCCCCCATACGCGGCAAACGCCATGTACAGGGGCTGATCTCCGCTGCTTAATAATCGTATTCGTAATCTTCGGCGTCATAGACCTGCGGGGTGCGCAGCAGGTCGTAGTCGGCGTACATTTCCATGCCGCTCCCGGCTGGGATGAGCTTACCGATGATGACATTCTCCTTCAGCCCGATCAGGCGATCCACTTTACCGCGCATAGCGGCTTCGGTCAGAACCCTCGTGGTTTCTTGGAAGGACGCCGCCGAGAGGAAACTGTCGGTGGCCAGCGAGGCTTTGGTGATGCCCAGCAGGAGGGGGGAGTATTGCGCTTCCGTCAAATCTGTTTCGCCTTTGGCGACGCGCTGCCTGATCTCGGCGTTCTTTCTCAGCACATCGTTGATGTCGGCGGTCGCCCCGATCAGCAGCCCGGTGTCGCCCGCTTCTTCAATGCGTACCTTGCGCATCATCTGCCGGGCGATGACCTCGATGTGTTTGTCGTTGATGTCAACGCCCTGCTGGCGGTAAACGTGCTGCACTTCCTGAATCAGGTAATCGTGCACGGCGCTTTCGCCGCGGATGGCAAGGATGTCGTGGGGGTTGAGCGCGCCTTCGGTCAGTTCCTCGCCCTTTTGCACCGTTTCGCCGGGTTTGAACTTGAGGATATAGGAGGACGGCACCTGATAGGAACAGGCCGCCAGCGTCTCGTCGTTTTTAACGGTGATGATGCGCATGGCTCCCTTGCGCGCCTCCTCAATGCTTACCGTCCCTGTGATCTCGCTCAGGGTGGCGGCACGCTTGGGTTTCCGCGCCTCAAAAAGCTCCTCAACGCGGGGAAGACCTTGGGTGATGTCCTCGCTGGTGGCGATGCCGCCGGTGTGGAAGGTACGCATGGTGAGCTGTGTGCCGGGTTCGCCGATCGACTGCGCCGCGATGATGCCGACGCTTTCGCCGACATTGACCGGCTCGCCGGTGGCGAGGTTGCTTCCGTAGCATTTGGCGCAGACGCCGTGGGAGGCGCGGCAGGTGAGCAGGGAGCGGATTTTGACTTCCTCGACGCCCGCGCTGATCACGCGTTCGGCCAAGTTATCGGTCAGCAGCGTCTCGGCCGGAACGAGGATTTTTCCGTCTTTATCGGTAATGTCCTCGGCGGTGTAGCGTCCGCTCAGGCGGTCGCTCAGCGGCTCGATCACTTGTCCCGATTCGCCGATCTCCCTCACCGTGATGCTGTCTTTCGTCCCGCAGTCCAAATCACGGATGATCACGTCCTGCGATACGTCAACAAGGCGGCGGGTGAGATACCCTGAGTCGGCGGTGCGCAGGGCTGTGTCGGCCAATCCCTTCCGCGCGCCGCGGGAGGAGATGAAGTATTCCAAAACCGTCAGCCCTTCGCGGTAGTTGGCCTTGATCGGTATCTCGATGGTCTTGCCCACCGTGTTGGCGAGAAGGCCGCGCATACCGGCCAGCTGGCGGATTTGGTTCATGCTGCCGCGCGCGCCGGAGTGCGCCATCATATACATCGGGTTATCTTCTTTAAGGTTTTCGCGCATGACGGTTGTGACGTCGGTGGTGGTTTTATCCCATTCGTTGATGACAAGGCGGTAACGCTCGTCGTTGGTGATCAGACCGCGCCTGTATTGGCGGTCGATCTCGGCCACCTTCTTCTCGGTCGCGGCGATCAGGTCTTTTTTCTGTTCCGGCACAGCCATGTCGGAGATGGAGATGGTAACCGCGCCCTGCGTTGAGTAATGGAACCCCTGCGCCTTGATATGGTCGAGAACCTCCGCGCTCTTGGCGAACCCATGCTGTTTGATGCAGCGGTCGATGATGCGGCTGAGTTCTTTGTTGCCGGTGAGGAAGGAAATCTCCAAATCCAGCGCGTGTTCGGAGTCGGAGCGGTCTACATAGCCGAGGTCTTGCGGCAGGTGCTGGTTGAAGATCAGCCGCCCCACCGTGACGTCGATCAGGCGGCTTGCCTTCTCGCCGTTGATGACGCCGTTTACCCGCACCTTGATCGGCGCGTGGATGCCAAGGTATCCTTCATCAAACGCCATCAACGCTTCGTTGACGTCGCGGAAGATTTTCCCCGCACCTTCTTCGTCCGGGCGTTCCATGGTCAGGTAATACGACCCCAGCACCATGTCCTGCGTCGGCACGGTGACCGGCCTGCCGTCTTTCGGGTGGAGCAGGTTGTTGGCGGAAAGCATCAGGAAACGGGCTTCGGCCTGCGCTTCGGCCGAAAGCGGAACGTGAACCGCCATTTGGTCGCCGTCGAAGTCGGCGTTGTACGCCGTGCAGACCAGCGGGTGCAGCTTTAGGGCGCGCCCTTCTACTAGGACGGGCTCAAAGGCTTGGATGCCCAAGCGGTGCAGCGTCGGGGCGCGGTTGAGCAGAACGGGGTGTTCGCTGATGATGATCTCCAGCGCGTCCCATACTTCGGTGCGGGCACGCTCGACCATCTTCTTGGCACTTTTAATGTTGGTGGCCGTCCCTTCCTCCACCAGTTTTTTCATCACGAAAGGCTTAAATAATTCCAATGCCATCTCTTTCGGCAATCCGCACTGGTAGATTTTCAGCTCAGGGCCGACGACGATAACGCTCCGCCCCGAATAGTCGACGCGTTTGCCGAGAAGGTTTTGGCGGAACCGCCCCTGCTTGCCTTTGAGCAGATCGCTCAGGCTTTTCAGGGCGCGGTTGTTGGGGCCGGTCACCGGGCGTCCGCGGCGGCCGTTGTCGATCAGGGCGTCAACCGCTTCCTGAAGCATCCGCTTCTCGTTGCGCACGATGATGTCGGGCGCGCCGAGCTGAAGGAGTTTTAACAAACGGTTGTTGCGGTTGATGACGCGGCGGTATAAATCGTTGAGGTCGCTGGTGGCGAACCGTCCGCCGTCGAGCTGCACCATCGGGCGCAGTTCGGGCGGGATGACCGGCACAACGTCCATGATCATCCATTCGGGGCGGTTGCCCGAAACCCGGAAGGCTTCCACCACTTCCAGCCGCTTCAGAAGGCGTATCTTCTTTTGGCTGGAAGCGTCTTTGAGCTCGGCGCGCAGCTCGTTGGCCATTTTTTCGCAGTCGATTTTGGCCAGCAGTTTTTTCACCGCCTCGGCACCCATATCGGCCTCAAAATCGTCTTCGTATTTTTCGCGGAAGTCGTGGTATTCCTTCTCGGTGAGGATCTGCTTCTCGGTCAGCGGCGTGTCGCCCGGATCGACGACGATATACGCCGCGAAATACAACACCTTTTCCAACAATCGGGGCGACATGTTCAAAATCAACCCCATCCGGGAGGGGATGCCTTTGAAATACCAAATATGGCTGACCGGGGCGGCCAGCTGGATATGCCCCATCCGCTCGCGCCGCACTTTGGAGCGGGTGACTTCCACCCCGCAGCGGTCGCAGATGCGCCCTTTATAGCGCACTTTTTTATATTTGCCGCAATAGCACTCCCAGTCCTTTTGCGGACCAAAGATTTTTTCGCAGAAGAGGCCGTCCCGTTCAGGTTTGAGGGTTCGGTAGTTGATTGTTTCCGGCTTTTTAACTTCCCCGCGCGACCAGTTGAGGATCAGTTCGGGAGAGGCGAGGCCTATTTTGATCGCTTCAAACTCAGCGTAGCCCATAAATTTACAAACCGCCTTTCAATACGTTGTTAGCTATCAACTCTCAACTGTCAACTATCAATTGCCTCCAAGTCTTCGTCGTCGTCCGTTTCTGCCAGTTCCTCATCGGTCGCTTCGCTCAGGTCGGAGTAGTCAAACTCGCTCTCGTCGGCGTCTTCGATGTGGTAGCCGGCCGCTTCGAGGTCTCCTTCTGCCACCAGCTGCTCCTCCGGCGCGGTATTGCGCCCGAACGGTTCATCGTCTTCGGTGTCGCGTAAAACGACCTCCTGACCGAACCTGTCCAGCACACAGACGTCAAGGGAAAGCGACTGCAATTCTTTGACCAAGACCCTGAACGACTCCGGCACGCCGGGCTGCGGGACGTTATGCCCTTTGACGATGGCCTCGTAGGTTTTGACGCGCCCGGTGATGTCGTCGGATTTGACGGTTAATATCTCTTGCAAAGTATAGGCCGCGCCGTAGGCTTCCAACGCCCATACTTCCATTTCGCCGAAACGCTGACCGCCGAATTGCGCCTTGCCGCCCAGCGGCTGCTGGGTAACCAAACTGTAGGGGCCGGTGGAACGGGCGTGGATTTTATCATCGACCAGATGCGCCAGTTTAAGGAAGTAGACATACCCGACGGTAACGGGGTTGTCGAACTCCTCCCCGGTGCGCCCGTCGCGTAAAATGCTTTTGCCGTCCCGGCTCAGCCCGGCTTCTTCCAGCGTGTTTTCGATGTCGATCTCGTTGGCTCCGTCGAAGATGGGGGTGGCCACCTTCCAGCCCAACGCGCTGGCGGCGTAACCCAAATGGACTTCCAGCACCTGTCCGATGTTCATACGGCTGGGGACGCCGAGCGGGTTGAGGACAATGTCCAGCGGCGTGCCGTTGGGCAGATAGGGCATATCTTCCTGCGGCAGGATGCGGCTGATGACGCCTTTGTTGCCGTGACGCCCCGCCATCTTGTCGCCGACCGAGATTTTGCGTTTTTGGGCGATATAGCAGCGGACGCCCATGTTGACGCCGGGAGACAGCTCGTCTCCCGCCTCGCGGGTGAAAACCTTCACGTCAACAACAATGCCGCTCTCGCCGTGCGGGACGCGCAGCGACGTATCGCGCACTTCGCGGGCTTTTTCCCCGAAGATGGCGCGTAAAAGCCGTTCTTCCGCCGTCAGTTCGGTTTCGCCTTTGGGCGTCACCTTGCCGACCAAAATATCGCCGGAGCGGACTTCGGCGCCGATGCGCACGATGCCGCGGTCGTCGAGGTCTTTCAAAGCGTCGTCGCCGACGTTGGGGATGTCGCGGGTGATCTCCTCGCTGCCGAGTTTGGTGTCACGCGCTTCGATTTCATATTCCTCGATGTGGATGGAGGTGAAGACGTCGTCGCGGACAAGACGCTCATTGATCAGGATGGCGTCTTCGTAGT
This sequence comes from Oscillospiraceae bacterium, assembly GCA_009782475.1. Taxonomy (GTDB): domain Bacteria; phylum Bacillota; class Clostridia; order Oscillospirales; family UBA929; genus UBA929. The sequence goes on from WRIZ01000018.1 coordinate 16,624, forward strand.
TATAGCCCTCCCACGTCATAAAGCCGACCAGCACGTTCTTGCCGAGCGAAATCTCGCCTTCGTCGGTCGAAGGCCCGTCTACCAGCACATCGCCCTTATTGACACGGTCGCCCGCGGCGACGATGGGACGCTGGTTGATGCAGGTTCCCTGATTGCTCCGGGCAAATTTGGTCAGCTGATAGGTCTTTGACCCGCTTCCGTCGTATTGCACGGTGAGGGAAGAGGCCGTGACACGCGTAACCTTGCCGCCGTCCTCGGCGACGATGACCACGCCGGAGTCGCAAGCGGCTTTGTATTCAATGCCGGTCGCCACGATGGGCGCCTGGGTCACCAACAGCGGAACGGCTTGACGCTGCATGTTGGAACCCATCAAGGCGCGGTTGGCGTCGTCGTTTTCAAGGAAGGGGATCATGGCGGTGGCGACCGAAACCATCATCTTGGGCGAGATGTCGATGAAATCGACGCGGTCGCGTTCGACCTCGATGATGTCGCGCGCCCGGCAGGTGATGCGCTCATTGATGAAGCGGCCGTCTTTGTCCACCGGCTCGTTGGCCTGGGCTACGATATATTCATCTTCCATGTCGGCGGTCATGTAGACCACCTCGTCGGTCAGACGGTGGGTGACCGGGTCGATCTTGCGCAGAGGCGACTCGATGAACCCGTATTCGTTGATGCGGGCGTAGGTGGAGAGATAGGAGATCAGGCCGATGTTCGGCCCTTCCGGCGTCTCGATCGGGCACATCCGGCCGTAGTGGCTGTAGTGAACGTCGCGCACCTCAAAGTTGGCGCGTTCGCGGGATAAACCGCCCGGGCCGAGAGCCGACATGCGGCGTTTGTGGGTCAGCTCGGCCAGCGGGTTGGTTTGATCCATGAACTGGCTGAGGGGGGAGGAACCGAAAAATTCTTTGATCGCCGCCGTGACGGGGCGGATGTTGATGAGGGACTGCGGGGTGACGATGTCGAGGTCTTGGATGGTCATGCGTTCGCGGATGACGCGCTCCATACGGGAGAAGCCGATGCGGAACTGGTTTTGCAGAAGCTCGCCCACACTGCGCAGGCGGCGATTGCCCAAATGGTCGATGTCGTCGGGCGTCCCGATGCCGTGCGCCAAAGCGCAGACATAGTTGATGGAGGATAAAATATCGTCGGCGATGATGTGTTTGGGCAGCAGTTCGTCAATGCGTTCTTTAACGACCGCCTGTACATCGTTTGTCCCGCTTTCCAAAATCTCGCGCAGGACGGAAAAACGGACGCGTTCGTAGATACCGACCGATTTTGGGTCGAAATCCACAAAGCCGGAAAGGTCTACAAAGCCGTTGGTAAAGACTTTGACCTCTTTGCCGTTGGCGTCGACCCACATTTCGGTGACGCCTTTGCCTTCCAGTTCGCGCACCTGCTCGCGCCCCAGCACCGTTCCGGCGTCGGCCAAAATCTCGCCGCTAAGCGGATCGGCCACCGGGCGGGTGAGCTTACGCCCTGTCAGGCGGGGGAACAACGCCAGCTTTTTATTGAATTTATACCGCCCGACATGGCTTAAGTCATACCGCCGCGCGTCAAAGAAGAGGCTGTTGAGGAGGGAGCGCGCGCTGTCGACCGTGGGCGGTTCGCCCGGGCGCAAACGGCGGTAAATCTCCATCAGGGCTTCCTCTTCGGTTTTCGACGGGTCTTTTTCCAGGGTGGCTATAATGCGCTCGTCGCCGCCGTACATGTCCAATATATCCGCGTCGGAGCGCACGCCGAGGGCGCGAACCAAGCTGGTGACGGGCAGTTTGCGGTTTTTATCGATGCGGACGAAAATAATGTCGTTCAGGTCTGTTTCATATTCAAGCCACGCCCCCCTGTAAGGGATGACGGTACATCCATAGACAGGGGTGACGGTGTTTTCGTTGTTTTCATCGTAATAGACGCCCGGGCTCCGCACGATTTGGCTGACGATGACGCGTTCGGCTCCGTTGACGATGAAGGTGCCGTTGTCGGTCATCAGCGGGAAATCCCCCATGAATATCTCCTGCTCTTTGATCTCCTCGGTCTCCCTGTTGCGCAGACGCACCCGCACCTTGAGCGGCGCGGCGTAGTTGGCGTCGCGGTTTTTGCATTCCTCCACCGAATATTTGGGCGTATCCTCCAGCTGGTAGTCGATAAACGACAGCTCAAGGTTTCCGGTGTAGTCGGAAATGGCCGACACATCCCGGAAAACCTGACGCAGCCCCATATCGAGGAACCAGCGGTAGGAGTTTTTCTGCACCTCAATGAGGCTCGGAACCTCCAAAATCTCTTGCAGGCGGGAATAACTCTTCCGAACCGTCCTGCCGTAGCGCACGTCTTTGACCGTAACCAAATGGATTTTCCCCTTTCAAAGGTTTGATACACACGGATCAACGTATGATTTCCTTCGACGATGTATTGCTTTTTTACGGATTTTGTGGTATTGTGTATGTGGGGTAACGCCGCGCTTTGGCCTGTCCGCTTTGCGGGCGCAGTGCGGCGAATTTTGATTGTATCAGGATTTTCCATCAATGTCAAGAATTATTTTTGAATAAAGCCCCCTTGATAATTTAGCGTAATTATGCTAAACTACCAAGGGGGTGTATTGTATGAACACAATCAGACCTGTTTCCGATTTGCGGAATAATTTTGCTGAAATATCAAAAACAGTCCATGAAACAGACCAGCCCGTTTTTCTAACGAAGAATGGGTTCGGCAATATGGTTGTCATGAGCATGGCGGCGTATGAAAATCTGCACTTTGAAAGCGAAATTTACGTCAAGCTGCAAGAAGCCGAGCGCGAAGCAAGGGAAACAAGCAGGCGGTTTTCATCCAAAGATGTTTTAGCGGCTATGCGGAACGCCATTGAAGATGTATAAGCTGGAGTACCTGCCGCTGGCCAAACAGGACATGACAGACATTGTACGGTATATCAGCCGTGAGCTAGTCAATCCTATTGCGGCGGAGAGATTGGCCAGCGAAATGATCGAAGCTGCCGAAAGATTGATTGACTTCCCTTACGCATACCCCGCTCACTACCCGATTAAACCTCTAAAGCACGAGTACCGCCGCTTATTGGTTCGGAATTACATCATATTCTACACCGTGGACGAAAAGCTAAAGCTCATTACGGTTGCGAGGGTCATTTACGCAAGACGGGATTATGAGGCTTTACTGTAACTCCACAATACAGCAAACCCCTCCGTCGCCGGAGAGGTTTATGCAGTTGTTATTGCTTGGCTTGCAGCGCGTGTTCCATCACCAAAGTCTGCCGCGGGGGCTTCGTTTTTGCCAGCCTTCCCGATGGGGTTATTATCGAATAATGTCGATGGAAAATCATTGACAACAGCATATCACATAGTTATAATATACATAGTTACAATTAGCAAACCATCGTCAACCGATAAACAAACCATATTATGTGTAAAACTCTACTGCAAAGGAAAGGGAGAAAAGCAATGATACGTACAATTAAGAGATTTATCGCTATTTCCGCTGCTACAGCAACTATGTTGACACTAATCATTACGAGTTCAAGCGCGCACGAGATATGGCCCAGTCGTCCCCATAGATGGGAAATAACATCGAGAGTCAATGGTGTCACTAGATGTACATTGAATGTACATAGTGAACATTTATCCGGCAACTGGGTTGCCGCGTTTCCAACAGTGTTGACAAATTGGACTAATAACAGCAACGGCAGAGTGTTATGCAACAATGCAACCGATACAGTTTACAATAAACTCACCGGAAAAGATGCAACAATCTCTCTTGATAGCTCATGGCTTATATCAGGCTATGAAGCAACCTTTGGTGTAGACACATTAGGAATTACTCTAATGGGAAATCTAGATACACACTCGACTATGATATGTGGTTTTCCGTCATTCAATTCGAGTTGTGCGACACGAGTTAACCATGCGACTATACGTCTAACGCAAAAAAACACATTTGTAATAGGTGGCAGCAATTATACCTTACAAAATGGAGATAGAATTCATATCATGGTGCATGAGATAGGGCACGCACTGGGTTTAGGCCATTCTGGAACAGCGCATGATTCTGTGATGACAGTCGGGGCTTTAGCAGGATCGCCTCAAATACCGCAAGCTCATGATAGAACTGATCTTGCATCGTTTTATCCGTAATAACACACTTCCTAGATATGTTAACTAAAATAAATTTAAGCAAAGGTGGTATACACATGAAAAAAAGGAAACTGGCATTGATTTTCAGCTTCATTAGCGTATGTATTTTACTACTATCTATAACCCTCTTCTCCCAACAGGAGAATGATATGTATGCGGATGAATCAAGGTATAATATGAATCCAGATGTTTCCGGCAAGGTTGTCGGTTCTAGAAATGGGCTGATGACACGCATTACTCCGGTTATTCTTGATGATGTTTTAGCGGAAGCAACGTGCGTTGTCATTGGAAACGTTATTGACGGCGGATTGGCAATATCTACGAACATAGGAATGGGCAGTGGTTATGAAGGAACGATATATCATACAATCACGAAAGTACAAGTGCTTGAAACGATTGTCGGAAAACCACCGGAAAGTAAAATCATTAACTACAGGCAGTTGGGCATACCTGACGATGATATGTGGCAAACAAAGGTAGAAAAAGAGAAGACATATGTGTTTATACTAAAGTATTTCAAAGAATTAGACCAGTATATGGCAACTGCGTTTGAGGAAAGCCTGTTCATGGTTGATAAAAACAACAAGCTAACCTCTGTATCTGATCGTTTGTTTTGTGCAAAATATGATGGCATTGATTTAGGTGTTTTCACTGAAGATGCGATAATTTCTAAAGAAAGAGTAGCAATACTAGAACATTCTAATTAACAACATCTCATAATTAAGCACAAGATTAGAGGCAATGCTCAAACTAAAAATCCCTCCTCCGTAGAATACAGAGGAGGGATTTTACAAGACAAACAAAGCCGTATGCGTCAATGATTCCTAAATGCAAAAACTTTTTCTTGCATTCCGTAAATACATATGATACTATACCTGAGCGTGTCAAGCACCGCGACGCCCGCCGGGCGGTCAGCTAAAGTGAATTTAGCTTCCCTGACGGTCTGCGTTGCTCTTCGCGCAAAAATACACACACATGCAACGGTGCTCCAAGCATGTGGAGGATTGAAGGAGGAGCAGCCCCATGGGAGTCGTATCCATGAAACAATTACTCGAAGCCGGTGTGCATTTCGGCCATCAGACACGCCGCTGGAACCCCAAGATGGCACAATTTATCTTCACAGAACGCAACGGCATCTACATCATCGACCTGCAAAAAACCGTCCGCAAACTCGAAGACGCCTACAATTTCGTCCGCGACGTCGCGGCCGGCGGAGGCTCGATTCTGTTTGTCGGCACGAAAAAACAGGCGCAGGAAGCCATCAAAGAGGAAGCCGAACGGGTGGGTATGTTTTTCGTCAACGCCCGCTGGCTGGGCGGAATGCTCACCAACTTCAAAACCATGCGCCGCCGCGTTGACCGTCTCAACCAGCTGGTGAAAATGGAAGCCGACGGCACCTTTGAAATGCTCCCGAAAAAAGAAGTCATCAAACTCCGCGGGGAGATTCAAAAACTCGAAAAATACCTCGGCGGCGTCAAAGAGATGCACCGCCTGCCCGGGGCTTTGTTTATCGTAGACCCGCGCAAAGAACGCAACGCCATCGCCGAAGCGCGCAAATTGGGCGTCCCGATCGTCGCCATCGTCGATACCAACTGCGACCCCGACGAGATCGATCATCCCATTCCAGGCAACGACGACGCCATCCGCGCCATCAAGCTCATCTCGCAGGCTATGGCCAACGCCGTCATCGAAGGGCGGCAGGGCCAGCAAGGCGCGGCCGCGCTGGACACCGATGAAAACGGGCTCCCGATCGAGGCGGATGAAAGCGAAGAAAAAGTAGAGCGCAAAGAGAAAAAAGCGAAAGAGAAAGTGGTAGAAAAAGCAGCAGAGAAGCCGGAAGAGAAAGCAGAAGAGAAAATAGAAGGAGTAGTATAGCTATGGCATTTACGGCAAAAGACGTGCAGACCCTGCGCGAGATGACCGGCGTCGGTATGATGGACTGCAAGAAAGCCCTGACCGAAGCCGACGGGAATATGGATAAAGCGGTGGAACTCCTCCGCGAAAAAGGGATGGCGGCGGCGGCCAAAAAAGCCTCCCGCGTTGCCGCCGAAGGCGTATGCCACGCCGCGGTCTGCGGCGAATGCGGCTGCGGCGTCGGAGCCGTGGTGGAATGCAACAGCGAAACCGACTTTGTGGCCAAAAACGAGCAGTTTATGGCCTTTGTCAGCACCTGCGCCCAAACCGTTATGAAGCAGAACCCCGCCGACGTCGAGGCGTTGAAAGCCTGTGACGCCGGAAACGGCATGACCATCGGCGAAACGCTGACCGACCTTGTGCTGAAAATCGGGGAGAATATGCAGATACGCCGTTTCGCGCGTTACGCCGAACCGGTCAACGCGGCCTATGTCCACATGGGCGGCAAGATCGCCGTGCTGGTGCATATGGACGTCTCCGGCAATCTCAAAGACAACCCCGCCGTGAGCGAATTGGGGCGCGACGTCGCCATGCAGATCGCCGCTATGAACCCCATGTGGCTGGATGAAGCGGGAGCCGACGCCGAAACCATCGCCAAAGAGCGCGAAATCATTGCGGCTCAGCTCAAACAGGATGAAGCCAACGCCAAAAAGCCCGACAATGTGCTTGAGAAAATCGTTGAGGGGCGCATCCGCAAGTATCTTTCCGAAGTCTGCCTGCTGATGCAAAACTACGTCAAAGGCGACAAAATCACCGTGGGCGACCATGTGAAAGCCGTTGCCAAGCAGCTCGGCGGCGACATCAGCATCACCAAGTTTGAACGGTTTGAGCGGGGCGAGGGTTTGGAAAAACGCGTCGATGACCTGGCCGCCGAAGTGGCAAAAATGGTTCAATAATCAAACGAATAACCCCCGCCTGCCGGCGGGGGTTTGTTGTACGGAGCATAGAATGAGAGAATTAACCCGTCTGCAAACCATCGAGCGCAGCATCCATCGAAAATACCGTAAAACGCTGTGGAACCCGTTTGTCGCGGGCGTCAAGCGGTATGAGCTGATCCAAAAGAACGATAAAATCGCCGTCTGCCTCTCGGGCGGCAAAGATTCGATGCTTCTCGCCAAGCTGATGCAAGCCTTGCTCAAGATCACCGACATCCCGTTTGAGCTGAAATATCTCGTCATGGATCCCGGTTACAGCGGCGATGTGCGGCGCGAAATCGAGAGCAACACAGAGCTTTTGGAAATCCCCGCCACGTGGTTCAGTTCGGATATTTTCAGTGTCGTAGAAAAACTTCAAGACGAGCAGGCGCGGAGCGCGATGTGCCGACGGTCTGACCGCCCGCCCTGCTATATCTGCGCGCGGATGCGGCGGGGGTATCTCTACAGCTTCGCCAAAGAACTGGGCTGCAACAAGATCGCGCTGGGGCATCATTTCAGCGATGTGATCGAAACCGTTTTAATGGGGATGCTGTACGGCGCGCAGGTACAGACGATGATGCCTAAGTTAAAAAGCAAGAATTTCCCGGGAATGGAGCTCATCCGCCCGCTCTACTGCGTCCGCGAAGACGATATTATAGCGTGGACACGGTACAATGAGTTAACCTTTATCCCATGCTCTTGTCCGCTTTCCCAGTCCTGCGGCGGGTCGAAACGGCAGGAGGTCAAAGAGCTGATCAAACGGCTGAAACAGGATGACCGCGATGTGGAAGACCGCATTTTTCAGAGCGTCCACATGGTCAATCTCGACACCGTGATCGGGTATAAACAAGGCGGCGTCGAGCATTCGTTTTTGGAGGGGTATTAGTTCTGTGCGAACCAAACTAGAACAGAGTTATCGTAAAGTTCATGAGGAGCAATATCTTGCCCTCCCGCCCATTTAATTGTGTTTCCGGTAACACGCACAGTTTCAAAATATGATATATCCCTTAACTTTCCAAACCAATCACCGCTAATATAGGGAGACACATCAAATTCTCTGTTCTCTCTATGATCAAATTCGACTAATACCTTGTAATCCTTTAACGCATTTACGCCAGTAACTTTAGGTTGTAACATAATCCTTCCTCCTTAGCGTAGCGGCTCGATTCTAAAGTATTCCCGTCCCTCGCTTAATAATTTCCAGTTTGCTTCAAGGTCTTCTCTATGGATTTCTGCCCAAGCGATGATTAGCTTTAGTTTTTTATAAGGGATACTGCCCTCAATCACTTCGCCATCAAAACGAATGACAACTTCTTGCCCTTGGTATTCCGCGTGAAAATGCGGTTCTTTATGTTTCCCGCCTAGTTCGCGGTACATGGTAATAATGATTCCGTAAAACATACTGAGTGTCGGCATAAGCAAACCTCCTTCATAACCTATATCCAGTATAGCACAGCATATATGGAACATTCAAGCCATTCCGATTTGGAGGATTACTCTACATCGCCGCCGTGAAAAACGCATTCATAGATTTTGACGTCACGCAGGCGGATTTCTTCACCCCCGCTGAACCAGTGAAAATCACCGCTGACGCTGCACCGATAGGTAAAATCGCCGTTTGTATAGGCCGGAGGCCCGCGGAAGGGGTGTTCCTCCGAAACAAACGACATCGCCTCTTTCAGAAAGTCCCCTGAAAACCCTTCGCCGATGACCCGTCCCGCGTAGTTCATCGCCCAAAAAGGAACGCCGTCTTTCCAAAGGGCTTCCTCACCCGCAAATTTTGCTTCGCCCAAATAGGTGTCGATGTATTGCAGCGAACCTTCCGTAAACTGTAAATCGTGCGAGCTCGGTCTTGATGGCTCAGCTTCCGCGCCTTTCCCGGCATATGTTGCTTTTTTGGCTTTAAGTAAAAACGCGATAATGTCTTGATTCAATATAAACCCTCCTCATTTTGCTTTAGTATATCATATCAAACAGGACAACGGGTTGTCCTGTTCAAATGGAGATGTTGCGATGAACCCGGTATGGCCCTGCGATACCGTCGCGCTGGATGAAGAGAACGGCGCGCTGGTCATCATCGACCAAACCCTTCTGCCCGGTGAGTTTACACTGCTGTCTTTAACCACGCTGGATGAATTTGTGGATGCGATAAAAACATTAAAAGTGCGCGGGGCTCCGGCCATCGGCGTCGCGGCGGCGATGGGGTTGTATCTGGCTGTCAAAAAGCTGGGGTTAGAACGGCTTACCGAGATCAAAGCCGCGTTGGCTGCCTCCCGCCCCACCGCCGTCAATCTTTTTTGGGCGTTGGATCGTATGGAACAGGCGGCTTTGGCGCATAAAGAGGCTCCGATTGACGCACTGTATAGGGAAGCGTTGCGCATCCGCGACGAGGATATAAAATCCTGCCGCGCCATCGGGCGGCACGGCCTGACCCTGCTGCAAGACGGCTCCGGCATCCTGACCCACTGCAACGCCGGGTCGCTGGCCGCCGTGAGGTACGGGACGGCTCTCGCGCCCATTTACGCCGGGCTGGAGCAGGGCGTTTCGTTCAAAGTGTACGCCGACGAGACAAGGCCGCTCTTGCAAGGGGCGCGGCTGACGGCGTTTGAACTTCAAGCGGCGGGCGTTGACACAACGCTGATTTGCGACAATATGGTCTCGCACGTCTTGCAGAAGGGGTTGGTGCAGGCGGTTTTGGCCGGCAGCGACCGCATCGCGGCCAACGGCGACGTTTGCAACAAGATCGGGACGTCCGGCGTCGCCATTCTCGCAAAGCATTACGGCGTCCCGTTCTATGTATGCGCGCCGTCGTCAACGATCGACTTTGAGACGGAAAACGGGGCGGGCATCCCGATCGAGGAACGCGGCGGGGACGAAGTGACGGAGCTATGGTATCATACAAGGATGGCTCCTGCCGGTGTGAAGGTGTTCAACCCGGCGTTCGACGTGACGCCGAACGAAATGGTGACCGCCATCGTCACCGAGCACGGCGTTGCGCGGCCCCCGTTTACCCAATCCTTGACAAAAATGCGGCGGCGGGATATACTAAAATAGGTTCAAAATAAAGGAGAGATCAACATGGCAAGCGAACATGTGAGATATTTGACAGAAAAGACATTCGGCGCGGAGGTTTTGGAAACGCCCGGGCCTGTTTTGGTGGATTTTTGGGCGTCTTGGTGCGGCCCTTGCCGTATGTTGGGCCCCATTATCGACGAACTCGCCGGGGAGACCGACGCCTCTGTCTGCAAACTCGACGTTGACGCCGAAGGCGCGCTGGCCGCGCAATACGGCGTGATGAGCATCCCCACCGTCATTGTTTTCCGAGACGGCGAGGAAGCGGCGCGCTTTGTCGGCGTGCAGTCCAAAGAGATTTATCTAAACGCTCTAAAATAAACCAAGGGGGCGGTCGCCAGTGAAAAGTGAGAAATCCTTCCGCAGAAACCTGTTCGGCGGCTTCAACACGCGCGATGTGGTCAATTACCTTTCACAGGTATCCAAAGACCGCCGCGAGGAAGCGGAGGCTCTGCGCACCGGGGCGGATAAACTGCGCCGGGAACGGGACGCCCTTCTAGCCGAACGCAACGCTTCGATCGGCGGGATCACGTCCGCCCCCGAAACCGAATCGTCTGAGCGCGACGAATTGCGTATTCAATTTTACGAAATGCGGACAGAGCGGGACGAGCTGCGTGCCAAACTGGACGCCGTTTTGGCCGAACGGGAGGGCGAACGGGATTCAACCGCCCGGTTTGAGAAAGAACGCGCTGCCTTTGAAGACGACCGTTCCTCCATGCTGGACACCCTCACCCGCCGCGAAGAGGAGAAGGCCGCCCTGGCCAACGAACGCTCCTCTTGGTATGCCGAACGGTCGGATGTGCTGGAAGAACGGCAAAAACTCCTGATGGAACGCAATGAGTTTGCCGCCGCGGCTGACCGCTATAAGGCGCAGATCACCGCGCTGACCGAAAAAAACCGGGAATTGGCCGGAGAGATCGAAAACGCCAAGGCTTCGAGAGAAAACATCGAACGGGAGGCGCGCGAAGCCGCCGAACGGATCGCGCAAGCCCGTACAGCCGCCGACGCCATCCGTCAGGAGACGGCCAAACTGATTGCCGACACCCGGACGCGTTACAGCGAGATGACCGAAAAAAGCCGCGCTTCGTCTTTGGACGTTGTGTTGGAGCTGGATCGCATACGCGGTTTCTTCGCAAAATTCGCCGACCGCTTTGCCGAGCCGGAACAGCTTCTCGCGCAAATGGAAAACGACCCCCGCCCCCATGTGCGGGAGTTTATCCCCCAAGCCTTTGAAGAGCCGGCGATTGATGAGCCCGCCGTCGCGGTTGCGGTGCCGGAGCCTGCCGAATCCCCTGAACCTGCTGAACCTGCGGCGCAACCCGCTCCGATGGACGTTGTGACCATAGACGGGCAGACATATCCTATCTTCCATAACAAAGATACCGAGCTCCCCTCAAAACATAACCATTCCGAAGATTAACGCATAGGATGGCATAAATCGGCTCTCAAAGAGGAGTTTTGAGTTATGCGGTTCTTACTGACAGGCGGGACGCTCAACCCGCTGAAAGATGAGTACATAAACGCGCTGAGCCTTTACGGGCACACGGGGACGGTCGTCTATCCCGGCGAACCGATTCCCCCGGCGTGTGATTTTGACGCGTTGTTGCTGCCGGGCGGCGCGGACATTGACCCTGCGCGGTTCGGGGCTTCTCTGCTGTCCAACGGCAGCGAGACCCTTGACCAACAACGCGATGGTTTGGAATTTGCCGTCTTTGAGGATTTTCTGCGCGAGAAAAAGCCGATTGCCGGTATCTGCCGCGGGATGCAGGTCATCAATGCCGCGCTGGGCGGCACCATATGGCAAGACCTCCCCTCGCAATGCGGTTTGATCCATACCGCGCCGCAAGGGGAGGCTCCGATGACGCATGTGGTTGTTTACTCCGACCGGCGGAGAGAGGCTGTCAACAGTTATCACCATCAGGCCGTGCGGAAACTCGGGCAAGGACTGCGGGTGACGGCGCGCGGCACAGACGGCATCCCCGAGGCTTTGGAGCATAAAACCCTTCCGATCAGGGCGGTGCAATGGCACCCGGAAAAAAACGCCCCCAATGGGGCGTTGGAATGGTTATTTAGTTTTTAACCGCAAATGTCCAGCAATTCGATCAAAGCCCCGATCTCATATGTAGGGCGCAGGGAGCCTTTGTCGGATTGCTGTTTGGGGTTATACCAGCAGGTGTCGATCCCCGAGGCATAGCCGCCCGCGATGTCGGCCGACAGCGAATCGCCCACGATCAGCATTTTCGCACGCGGGACGTCACCGAGCTGGGTGAAGACGTTCTCGAAAAAGTATCGGTGCGGTTTGGCAAACCCGATCTCCTCCGAGATAAACAACCCGCTCATATACGGCAGGAGACCGCTCCTGGTGATCCGTCCGCGCTGCACCGACGCGATGCCGTTGGTGATGACGTAGAGGGCGTTGTTTTTGCACAGTTCGGCGCAGACAAGGTCGGCGTCGTCAAGCAGGTATACATTTTTCTCCAACTCTTTGATATACAAGCTGTTGAACTCACCGGGGTCGCAAGTAAATTGCATGACCTCGAACAACCGCGCGAACCGCCGCGTCTGCACCGTGCTGAGGGTAAGCTCGCCGCGTTCGATCCCTTTCCAAAGCTCATTGTTGATTTGGCGGTATTGGCGCAATGCCTTTTCGGTAAATTCAAACCCATATAGCTGAAGGGTGTCGCGCAGAGCGCAGCGTTCGGCTTTTTCGTAGTCAAACAGCGTGTTGTCGGCGTCCAGCAGCAAAACGCGGTACTTGCTCACGGCGGCTCCCCCTTTGTTCATCGTTTTCCCTATCCTATCACAAAGGACAAGCAATGGCAAGAGGCGGATTTTTTGTTCCCTCCGTGAAAAACACTTGACAACCCGGTCAAACCGTGATATATTGCCTCTTGCGTTCCACAGACAGCTGGCTCCGGGATGACCGGATAAGCCCAGCCGAGGAGCAAAACCTTTTATAGGGATTTGTTTCCGTGTCTTTTGGATACGGAATTTATTATTTTGAGGAGGTGAATACAAATTTGCCAAACGCTAAAGTATTGGAGCAGAAAAAAGCAGTTGTCGTAGAACTGAGCGAGTCGATGAAAAAGGCGGCCTCCGGCGTCCTCGTGGATTACAAGGGCATCTCGGTTGAGGCCGACACCAAGCTGCGCGTCGAACTGCGCAAAGCAGGGGTGACGTATAAGGTTGTCAAAAACACCTTGATGGAACGTGCCGTCAAAGGCATCGGCTTGGAAGGGCTTGAGCCGGTTCTGAAAGGCACAACGGCACTGGCCGTTTCCGACGACGCGGTTGCCCCCGCCAAGATTCTGTGCGAATACGCCAAGAAATCAGGCGACAAGTTCAAGATCAAAGCCGGGTTTGTGGAAGGCCGCGTCATCAATCCCGCCGAAGTGCAGGCTTTGGCCGAACTGCCGCCCAAGGAAATCCTCATCGCGCAGATCATGGCAGGTCTCAACGCGCCGGTCTCCGGCGTCGCCAACGCGCTCAACGCCAACATCCGCGGCCTCGCCGCCGTGCTCAACGCCGTCGCGGAGAAAAAATCCGCGTAACTCTCCTCCCGTCGGCTGCGCCGACACCCTCCTCTAGGAGGAGGGCAAGCCTCCCTCTCAGAGGGAGGTGGCACAAAGTGCCGGAGGGAGTAATCAAAAAACATATTATTTTAAGGAGGAACCCCTATTATGGCCAGCGATAAAGTAACCAAATTGCTCGAAGAAATCAAATCCTTAACCGTGCTCGAATGCTCCGAACTCGTCAAAGAGATCGAAGAAGCCTTCGGTGTTTCGGCCGCCGCCCCCGCCATGATGATGGCCGCCGCCCCTGCCGCAGGAGCCGCCGCCGATTCCGCCGCCGAGCAGACCGAATTCACCGTCATGCTCAACGGCGCAGGCGCCAACAAAATCGGCGTCATCAAAGTCGTCCGCGAAATCACCTCCCTCGGCCTGAAAGAAGCCAAAGAGCTGGTTGACGGCGCGCCCAAGCCCATCAAAGAAGGCATCCAAAAAGACGAAGCCGATTCCATCGCCGCCAAACTCAAAGAAGCCGGCGCGGAAATCGAAATCAAGTAAGAGTTTTATACTGAAACAGACGCCATTTTTCTTGGCGTCTGTTTTTTTATAGGATATATTATCCCTTATCGTATTGCGGGGCTGAATGTGGAAAACAACACCAGCGTTTCATTTCCCGTGTTTTTCAATCCGTGCGTCATGCCTTGCGGAGCTTTGAAAGCATCGCCTTTCTGTATGGGTTTCCATTCCGTATCATCCAAAAATTCACCCGCACCGTTTACCACAAAGAAAAATTCCGAACTTTCTTCATGCGTATGCGGCGCGATTTGAAAGCCGGGAATAATATTGACTTCCAGATTGTTTAACCTATTATTGTCATCTTTGCCGAAAAAGTGTTTCATAAAGACACCCTCTTGGGTGGGGTGCTTTGTAAACAAGGAATCCATTTTTAGATTGGCTGACATGAAAAAGTCCTCCTAACATTTAATAACTGCTGTTGATCATTAAAACAATCGATACCGCGGTTTTTCACCTCCGAAAAACCAGTAATCCAAATAGTCAAACAACAAGATTCCCAATGCCGAAAAGAAAAACCAAATGATGCTGAACGGCAGGCATATCTGCCCCAGCAGATTCAACGGCATATCGCTGTAATCCCACACATCAAGCCCCAGTTCCAAATTGACGATACAGCCGGTGATAAATTCCAGGCTTGTGATGACAATGCTGCCCAAAAGCATTTGAAGGGTCAGCGGCGTTTTCCACGGCACGATTTTGTTGATTTCGCCTAAGCAGATAAAACAGCACCCGCCCAAAAGGATCATACTCCAATGAGAATGCCCCCGGAAAATCACCTCAATGCTCGCGTATGTGGCACCGCCGAACCAAAAGAGAAATAGCTGTTTTAGTATATGGTGCTTGGCCTTAGGTTTCCCGAACAGTTCCATAAAAGCGTCATCCCTTTTCCCGCAGCTTCTTGAAAAACCCCGACAGCAAGGCCGCCGATTCCTCCGCCATGATCCCGCTTATGATCTCAGGCTTGTGGTTAAACGGATGTGAAAACAGATCGATCACGCTGCCGCAGGCACCCGCTTTGGGGTCGGACGCGCCGTAACAGAGCTTGCCGAGCCTCGCATTGATGACCGCGCCCGCGCACATCGGGCAGGGTTCCAGCGTCACAAACATTTCGCAGTCCGGCAGCCGCCAAAACCCCACTGTCTTGCAGGCTTCGGCGATGGCGTTCAATTCGGCGTGCCCCAGCGCGTTTTGCTCCCTTTCACGCGTGTTGTAGCCCCGCCCCACGATAACGCCGTCCCGGATGATGACGCAGCCGACGGGCACTTCGCCCTCTTCAGCCGCCTTCCGCGCCAGTGCGAGGGCTTCGGCCATAGGGTTTACCACCAAAGAGCCTCGCAAACCACCCTGGGTATGAAGATTCTGTCGCTTGGGCCGTATACAACTTCCATCCAAAGAATCCTTGCCTCGTCGATCCGTTTTAGGTTATTCGTATCTATTTCGTAATAGAACCCTTCTTCTTTGCCTGTTGCGATCAGTTTGTTGGTACGTTTGATCCATTGACTGGTATTTTCATCAAATCCTTCGATCAAATTACCGGCCGCGTCAAAATCCTTCATAAACTCAGGCAGCAGGGTTCCGAACTCATCCACCGCCCCAAAGCCCATCCGCACTTCACTGATGGTGAGCGTCGATTCGTTTCTGATGCGTATATTCAACGCGCGTTTCCCTGCGCTGTTCGGGCTTGACAAGGTTGCGCCAATGTCGATGATCTCCCTCTTAGTCCGCTTGATCAAATCCTCATTGTATTTCCGCTGTTCTTTATCGGGGTCGATGGGTCTGTATTCGTCAAGGTAATCGGGGTCTAAGCCGCAAAGGATATAGAGGTAACGCTGATTGATATAGTTGTTTTCCTCATCCTTCGGATGATCGTCTTTGTAGGTGGCGACGGCTTTGGAAAAAACGGCCAGGTTTTTTTCCCAATCGGTTTCGGAAAACTCCGCTTCCCTGCCGTTCCATTCCTGAAACATCTCTTCAATATTTTCCAGTGCTTTTGTTTTGTTCATGCCGCGCAAGACCGGGATGAGAACAAGGCACATGCCGATGACCAGCGCGATTGACAAAAAGGACATAACGGTGGCGCGGCTCATCGGTTTTTTCGATGTGTCGGCAGACCCTCTTGGTTTGATGATGGCTTCCAGATAGATGCCGCAATGCGGGCAGATTTTCGTTTGCCCGACCGGCAGCTCCTTGCCGCAGCGTTTGCAATTCATGGATTATCACCCCTTGCAGTTTTATTATATCATGAATCCTTTGTTTTTCAATCAACTTGTGGTAAACTGGTGGCGGGTTCGTAGCGGATGCGCAGCTTGGGCATGGCTTGGACGGTTGTAAACCAATCGACCTCCCAGCCCTCCCCCTGCGAAGGGTCGTTCACCCCTTCCCCCGGCGGCGCAAAGAGCCGCAGCACACACTGTGTGTTTTCCGACGGGGACGGGGGTAACGAGGATTTTCTCGGAAAGAAGGCCGGCATCAGGTCAATAGATTGTACGCCGGGTTTTTTATAAAACCAGCGTCCGTTGATCTCCATCATCAGGTTGAGACCAATGTCCTCCCCCTCAAACTGGATTTCGCAAAAGACGGGGGGATTCTCAAAGGTCAGCGGAATGGCCAGCCCGTCGGCGTCCTCGCTGCCGCCCCATCGCAAGCGCGCCGGGAAAGAGCATTGTTCGCCTTGCGTCATCACGGGCAGGTAAGGCTCCATGTTCAGCACTTCGCGGTACATCTCCAGCGCGGGCTGGGCAACGCCCACGTCAGGGTTGTTGGGGTCTTCGATTTCCAGCCCCAGCCGCCCGCGGTCGCGGAACTGATAAAAGGTCACCCCGGTGATGCAGGGAGCCTCATCCGGCAAACGGCGGTAAAAGTCTTTGAGTTGTTCGGCTTGTTCAAAGGGGCCGGTGACGTCGCCGTCGGCGTTGAACTCACTGACGACAAAGGGGCGCGATTTGTTATCCGAGCGCGCCATAAACCGCCCATATTCGTAGTTGAAGCCGCGCAGCGTCTCTCCGTTGCTGATCCGTTTGTGCGTCTTCCCGTCCGGCTCGGCAATGTCGAACGGCCAGCCCCAATGCAGCGCGGTGTAAGTGTCGGTTGACCATATGTCGGTTGCGGCAATGGCTTCGGCAAATTCGTCTTCATAGTGCATCTTGCCGTTTTGGTCGGGCTTGTCGTCGCCGATGCAGAGGATGGTTTGGATATGCGGCGCGTGCTGTTTGAAGATTTTGTGAAAGCGGACAAAGAAATCGGCCACTTCCTGATAGGTATAGCGTTTGTTGAAGGCAAACCAGTTGCCGGTGGCTTCGTGGTTGACGCGCAGCATCAGCCGCCCGAACGGGCGCAGGTCTTCGGCGATTCTTGCGATCTGCTCGTCCGAGACGGCGCAGTCGCAAGTCAGCGTTAGGATGACATCCTGCCCGTGGCGGCGCACATCGCGCATCTGCCCGAAAGGCTGCCCCAAGGTGTTGCCCTCCAAGCCGCCCTGATAGGGGAAGTAATCGTCGTAAGCGTAGTCCCAGGCAAACCCGGCCGTCTTTCCGTCCGGCACAGGCAAATCGCTCGCGCGCGCCGGCCACCCTTCGTCCAGCGGGTAATAGCAATACATCAAGTTGATTGCGCGGTGGGGTCTACCCAAAGTATTCAGAATGGTATCCTGACCGACATATTCCCCGCGTTCGCTGCCGTCACCAAGATCGAGCGCGACTTTGGCCGATCCCATGTGAAGATGAAATGCTTCCAACAATATCCGCCCCTTGTAATCGGTTTTGAATATTATACCATGAGGAGATTTACAATGCAAATTGAAAAAGCGGGCATCGTTGCCATTGTCGGACGCCCCAATGTCGGAAAATCCACCCTAATCAACCGTCTTTGCGGGGAGAAGGTGGCCATTGTCACGCCCAAGCCGCAGACGACCCGCCTCCGCCTGTGCGCCGTCTGCAACCGTCCCCCGGTGCAGATGGTGCTGATCGACACGCCGGGGTTCCATACCCCCCGCACCAAACTGGGGCAGAGGATGGTCAAAACGGTGCGGGAGAGCGTGGCCGACGTAGACGCCGCCGTGCTGGTGGTTGACCCCTTCCCGTCGGTGGGGGACATTGAGCGGGAGCTGATAACAAAGTGTAGTAATAAGCCGTTTCCATTCTACCTTGTAATCAACAAACTCGACACCCTTTCCCGGGAAAACCTGCTCCCCGTCATCGCGGCTTATCAAGACCAAGCCGATTTCGCCGCCATTCTCCCGGTTTCCGCCAAAAAAGGGGACGGCGTTGAAGAGCTGGCGTCGCTGCTGACCGGGCATATGCCGCCGTCGCCCGCCCTTTATCCCGAGGGCATGAGCACCGACCAAAATGACCGCGTTTTGATCGCCGAAACCATTCGTGAAAAACTGCTGATCTGCCTTGACGACGAAGTGCCGCACGGCGCGGCCGTGACGGTGGAAAAACTCTCAGAGAGGAAAGACGGGCTTGTGCAGATCGAGTCCGTCATCACCTGTGAAAAAGACAGCCATAAGGGCATTGTCATCGGCAAAAACGGGGCTATGCTGAAGAAGATCGGTTCGCTGGCGCGCGCCGAGCTGGAAGAGATGTACGAAGGGAAAGTCTTCCTGAAATTGTTTGTGCGGGTGCGCGAAGGCTGGCGGGACAGCGACGCGCAGTTGCGTAACTTCGGCTTCAACCAGTGAGTCACAAGGAGATCACCGGGTTGGTTGCCCGCGCCGTTGAGTATAAAGAAAGCGACATATTGCTCACTGTATTGACCGCCGACGAGGGAAAACTGACCGTTTCGGCGCGGGGGGCTCGTAAGCACGGCTCCCCCCATGCCGCCGCTTCGCAGGTGCTCTGCTGCTCGCGTATGGTGCTGAGCGAATACCGCGACCGTCTGACCCTAAAAGAGGCCGAGGTTCTGGAAACATTCGCGGGGTTGCGGGAGGATTTGCCATCGATGGCACTGGCGGTTTATCTCGCCGACCTGGCGCAGACATTCGCGCCGGAGGGGGATATGTTCCATCTCACCGTGGCGGCTCTGCTCGCCCTGTGCAAACGGAAGCACCCCCCCGCGCTGATCAAGGCGGCGTTTGAGATGCGCGCCCTCTGCGACGCCGGGTTTGACCCAACGTTAAACCCCGCCCTGCCGCCGCCGCAAGGCGACGCCGCTTCGGCGACTGACTATATCCGCTCGGCTCCTGTGAGTAAAGTGTTTTCCTTTACACTGGGAGAGGCGGCGTTGAAAAAGTTCGCCGCCCTGTGTGAACGGATCACACTGGAGCAGACCGAGCGGATGCCGCCGTCATTGGAATATTACAAGGGGCTGGCACCCTGACGGGCTACCCAACAGAGACAATTTGTGGTATACTCATGATCAGAAGGGGAGAGCCAAATGAAAGCGTTTATGGATGAGCATTTCTTATTGAGCAATGAAACGGCAAAGGGTTTATATCATAACCACGCCAAAGATATGCCCATTTGCGATGTTCACTGCCACATCAATCCCGAAGAGATCGCCCGCGACCGCTCTTTTGACAATATCGCGCAGCTTTGGCTGGGCGGCGACCATTATAAATGGCGTCTGATGCGGGCAAACGGCGTGCCGGAGGATTATATCACCGGGGACGCGCCCGATTACGATAAATTCTTAAAATTCGCCGAAACGATGCCCAAAGCCGTCGGGAACCCGGTCTATCATTGGGCGCACTTGGAGCTGCGGCGGTATTTTGATTGCACTTTGGACATCAACGGGCAGAACGCCCCGGCCATTTGGGAAGCGGCCAACGACAAGCTGCGCGGCCTGACGGCGCGAAAGATCGTCCGGCAATCGAATGTAACGCTGATCGCCACCACCGACGATCCCGCCGACAGCCTCGAATGGCACCGGCAGATACAAGCCGGCCCGTCGTTTGAAACGGCCGTTGTACCAACCTTCCGCCCCGATTTCGCCCTTTGCCCCGAGCGAGAGGGGTATTCTGATTACCTTACTAGACTGGGACAGACCGCAGGGATCGAGATCTCGTCTTTTGACACCTTATGCCAAGCCTTAGAACGGAGGGCGGAAGTTTTTCACGAACTGGGCTGCCGCGCCTCCGACCACGGACTGGCAGCCATTCCGTTCGACCACGAACCCGAAGGCAAAACAGCCCTCCTGTTGTTTTTAAGCGGCGTTTACAAACGGCTGGGGTGGGTCATGCAGCTGCATTACGGCGTTGAGCGCAATGTCAACGCGCCGATGGCGCGAAAACTCGGAGCGGATACCGGCTTTGACTGCATCGGCCCGGCGGGCGGCGGGCAAAATCTCGCGCGGTTCCTCAACCTTTTGGCGGTCAGCGGCAGTCTGCCGAAAACCGTTGTCTTTTCCATCAACCCCAACGACGACCCTATGATCGAAACCGTCCTCGCTTCGTTCCAAGACGGCGGGGCAAGGATGCGGCACGGCCCGGCTTGGTGGTTCAATGACAGCAAAGAAGGGATCGAACGGAATTTGACCGGGCTTGCCAGTCATTCCCTGCTAGGTACATGTATCGGGATGCTGACCGATTCCCGCAGTTTTTTGAGTTACACGCGGCATGAATACTTCCGCCGCATCCTGTGCAATCTCTTAGGCAAATGGGCCGAAAACGGTGAGATCGGCGGCGATGAACAGACGCTGGAGCAGTTGGTGAAGGATATTTCCTACCACAACGCCATGAGGTATTATCAGTTCACATGAACACGTTTAAGCGGGCATGGAGATTGTTTTGGGGCAGGATAGATTGGCTTCTGTTGCTGCCCTGCATTGGCCTGTCCGTTTTTTCGCTCGTTCTGCTGACCGGGCTCCACCGCTCGGAGTGGCTGGGAACCCTCCGGCTCAACAGCCGGAACATCACCATGCAGGGCATTTCACTTGCCGTGGGTATTGTGATCGCCATCATTCTCGCCAACATGAACTACCGCGCCATCACACGGTATTGGAAGCTCTATGTCCCGGTCTTTTATGTGATTTTCCTCGCCACCTTCATTTTCGGCGTAGGCCCTGAAGCCAGCTCCCACATCAAACGCTGGCTGATCATCCCCGGCATCAATATGAGCATCCAGCCCTCCGAGTTTTTGAAACTGGCCTTTATCCTCTCGTTTGCTTACCATGTACACCGGACGCAGGATAGATTCAACCATCCGCTGAACATCGCCTTCCTTTGCGTCCACGCGTTTATCCCGGTCATGCTGGTGCAGCTTCAGAAAGACGGCGGCACGGCTTTGATGTTTTTCATCATCTTCCTGGCTATGATGTTTGTCGCCGGGATCAAATGGGTTTATATGGCCGTCGCGGCGATCGGGATACCCGCCATGATACCCGTTGTTTGGATGTATATCCTCACCGACACGCAGAAAAACCGCATCCTCGGAATGCTCGGCCAAGTCCCCACTGAGGGGATCGACCCTACCTACCAGCCAAAGTTGGCCGCCGAGGCCATCGCAAAAGGCGGGATGTTTGGAAACGGGATATTTAACCCGACGCCCGCCTATGTGCCGGAAATGCACAATGACTTCATCTTCGCCTTTATCGCCAACGCACTTGGTTTCGTCGGCTGTGCCGCCGTGATCCTAGTCATCGCCCTGATCGGCGCGAAAATGCTGGTCAACTGCGGTTTTGCCAACGATAAACAGGGGCAGGTCATTTGCGCCGGCGTTTTTGCGATGATTTTCGGGCAGTCGGTGCTGAACATCTGCATGACCCTCTCCCTGCTGCCCGTCATCGGGAACTCCCTCCCCTTCCTCTCCAGCGGCGGGTCGTTCGTCCTCGCCAACTTTTTGGGGGTGGGGATGGTGATGTCGGTGTATAAGCACACCAAGCGGCGGCAGAAAGTGGAGAGTTTCCTGCCCAAACCGGAGCAAAGGGTGATATAATGTTAGCTGGCATGGCGCGCTACTTAAAAAACCTGCTGCCGTCTGAGATTCCCGCTGGGTATTCCGTCAACCCCATGTTCACAAAAATAGAAAGCGAAGAGACTATACGGAACGGCGTCTTTGCTTTTAGAGGCTTTATCGATCAGCTTTATGATTTGCTGATCGCCGACGGCGAGCAATACGAAAAACCGAACGCAAAGAATTTGCAAAGACCCCCGAGCCTTGCCGTGGACACCCCGTTTATCTATCATGTGAGAAGTGTTTTGCTCAACCTCGGATACCACAGCAGAGTAAGCGGCGACTCTTTGACTTTCTGCGGGCTGAAGACATTGACCCCCATCATCTGCTGTGAAGGCATGGAGGCAACGTCGAAAATCTCCGCGCCGCGATTGATGGAATGCCTGCGGTTTTTAAGCGGATGCGGCATATACTTTGAAGGCATTGACCTGGACGCGGCAAAACCCGTTATAACACACGATGAATGGATCGAAGCAACCTATCCCGACAATCCCGCCTTGCTTACCGGGCTAAAAATCATGGCGGTTGCCCAGCGGGATTTGCGATGGAAAACCAATGATGAAATCTTTCTGCGCTGTGATTACCGTGCCTTGAGCAATGATAAAACAAACGCTGCCGACGCGTTAAAGGATTTCATCAGCCCGTTTTCATCCGAAATCCAAGAGTTTATTCTGTATCTGCATCAAAAATCCATCCTTGCAGGATTGAAATGTACGGTCAAAATCGGCCTGAAAAATTCGTTTCATTACGCACACAAGAAAAACGCCGTGTGGGAGCTTTCGTCCTCCTTTGCCGACGGTTACCGTCTTTCCGTCAAGGATGCCAAAGGCTCCGGCGTTTCGCTGGATGATTCATTTCTTGATAACAGCAGGGAATTTGAAGGTTGGATTGATATGGCGTTATTCAAAAGGATGGAAAGAGAAGGAAAATGATCGAAAGATCAATAGTTCTCACGGATGGATTCGATCTCGGCTTTCCACGCCTCTTTGTCGATCTCCAGCAGATGCTCCATATCGGCTTTGGTGACGCCGAGACCGCTGAGGTCGATGTCGGCGGTGGTGATTTCCGAACCCATGATGGAGCCGAGGAATTGGTATACCCCAGCGACGGTCGCTCTGTCAATAAAAAATTTGCGAACTTCGGAAGCGGTAACGAGGCTTCTTCGTGGTCAAAGCCGCTCTCCTCCCGCTGTGGAGGGGTCGTTGATAATGAGATCCCGCATACTTTCGCCTCTTCCTAATACTTTCCGAAATCCCCACCGTCAGTTTGCGGCGTTTTACTCGGCATGGCAATCTGTTTGACCGTGCCCCTCGACCCTGAAGACAGTTGCGTACCGTCATCTTTCAGCTTAAACTGCGAGACCAAGTCCTCCAGCATAGCCGTCTGCCCGTTCATTTCCTCCGACATGGCGGCATTTTGTTCGGCGGTTGCGCTGTTCTGTTGTATAACTTGGGTCACTCGGTTAATGCTTGTGTTCACTTGATCCATAACAGTGCTTTGCTGGGTTGAAACGGACTGTATTTTTTCGGTCTGCCGCGCGTTTTTTTGTGCAATTTCAGCTACCGACAATAAACTCGCGTTGACCTTTTCAACAATTTGATTCCCTTCATAAACACTCTGCGAGCTGCTTTCGATCAAGGCAGCCGTTTTTTTCGCGGCATCCGCAGACTTGGACGCCAAGTTGCGGACTTCTTCTGCGACAACCGCGAACCCCTTGCCGTGCTGACCCGCGCGGGCCGCTTCGACGGCGGCGTTGAGCGCGAGGATATTTGTTTGGAAAGCGATGTCGTCAATGACCTTTGTTGTGTTCGTAATATTTCTAGATTTTTCGTCAATCGACTTCATAGCCGCCGTCATCTGTCTCATTTGCTCTATGCACACGCCCATCAATGTTCCGGCTTGCTGAACGTCGGTCAAGGTTTCTGTAGCGGTATCCTCGTTGTCTTTAGTCATACGGCTGATTTCCGTGATTGATGTCAATAATGTTTCCACCGAGGCGGCCTGCTGGATAGATCCATGCGCCAAGGCCTGCGCGCCGTCCGCAATCTGCTTTGAGCCGGAGAATACTTGCGCGGTTGAACTGTTGATTTCACCGAATATACGATTGAGGTTATTCGCCATATGGTTTACCGATCTGCCCAAAACATCCTCTTCGGAGAGCTGCTCTATCGCAACATTCAAGTCGCCGTTTGCCATTGTGTCAAGCTCTTTGGCGACATTGCCGATATGTTGAATCGTCCCGCCGAAAGCCCTGGCGCAGCGGCCTATCTCATCCTGCCATAAAGAACATTCCTGCGCGCTTTGCATGACTTTCGGCGGAAAATTCAGATTACCCGTTGTCCCAAGCTGTTCCAATGCCCTTGACATCATGATGAGCGGATTGCTGATCTGGCCGGAAATATACAGAGCAATCAAAACAGCGACGGCAATGGCAATCAGCGCAACGACAATGGCGATGATCAGAGATAGACTGTTATACGAGATTGTTGTATCAACGGCGTCATATACCGAGTCCGCCAAATCGCTCAGAAACTCGTTCGCCGCATCATAGGCAATATTGCCCAAACGCTGCGCTTCGGCAATAGCCGCTTTGTTTTGCTTGTTGGTGCTGTCAAAAGCATAAAAGGCTGCCCTATAGCCGTTCAATGCGTCAACCGTGGCATATGCGGTGTCTTGTGTCCCTTGGTTGCGCGCGACGTCGCCGTTTTCTTGCAGAAGCGCGATCACCCTGTCCATTTCAATAAAGAACTCCTCGCTCCGCGAGATGTCATATGCCCTTGTCATGGATTCCCCCGTGCGGATCAGCATATCGATGTCCCTTATAAACACAACGGTTTCGTCCAGCCTCCCGACCCGGCGGAGTTTATCCTCCGATGTGGTGTCTTCCTGCGTTTCCCTCTCCCATATCTCCTGCTGATTCCGGTAAGTCGCGTCGGCTTTAAGGCGGAGTGCCTCCTGCTGCTCATCACTGGCGGCTACGGATTGCCGCAGCGCTTGGTTGCTCTCCTGAACCGCGGCGATGGACTTCTTCCAATCCAAAAATATGGTTTCAATCGCTTTGATCTTGCTTACGTAATCGGATTTTGAAAGGTCATTGCCGATATAGCGGAGCATCTCTTCCAAATCGGCATAGACAACATCTATATCCCTGACTACACGCTCGTAAGCCTCGCCGCTTTTAACGATATGCGCCGCTTCCAAGTCAATGCTCGCTTCCAGATAATGGAGCGTAAACGTTTTGGTTATGGTTTGCAGGTCGGTATCGAACTTTACATTGGCTAAGTTCGCGGAAGTCTGCGCGTTTGATACGAAAACCACGGCAACAATGATGACAAGCATCGCAATGGCTACCCCGAATCCAAGCAGGATTTTTACTCTGACTTTCAGGTTTTTCATACAAATTTCTCCTTTTGCGGTTGTTTGTCCACCTGCGTGGCTTTCTTTACTGCTCTAATACTTCCCGAAATCCCCGCCGCCGTTTTGCGGCGTTCTTTCCGGCATGGCGATTTGGCGGCCGGAGGTTGCGGGCAGCCTTTTTGCGCGCGCGGATTGACCGCCGTCTTTCAACTTGAACTGCGCGACCAGTTCCTCCAGCATGGACGACTGACCGCTCATCTCTTCGCTGGCGGCCGCGCTTTCCTCCGCCGTCGCGCTGTTCTGCTGCACGACGTTCGCCACTTGGTCTATGCCCGCGTTGATTTGCGTGATCCCGGCTGTTTGTTCATCGGATGCTTGCGCTATCTCGCTTACGATTTGGCTGCTCTCGTTGATGCCGGACACGATTTCCGCAAGGCTGGCGGCTGTTTCATCCGCAATGCGTGTACCCAATTCCGCTTTCTCCATTGAGTTCTCAATCATCTCTCCGGTTTCCCTCGCCGCGTCCGCGCTCTTGCTGGCGAGATTGCGGACTTCCTCCGCGACAACGGCAAAACCTTTGCCGTGCTGTCCGGCCCGCGCCGCTTCCACGGCGGCGTTCAAGGCGAGGATATTAGTCTGAAACGCGATGTCGTCAATGACTTTGATAACCTTTTTGATATTTTGGCTGGCCGTGTTGATGTCCTTAACGGCGGTGGTCATTTCATCCATCTGACGGCTGCCTTTTTCGGCGTTTTGCTTAATGGTATTGGCAAGAACGGCGGCTTTCCCCGCCTTTTCGGCGTTGTCTTTTGTCTTCACTGCGATCTCGGTGATGGAGGCGGACAGCTGCTCTATAGAGGACGCCTGCTCCGTCGAGCCTTGCGCCAATGATTGTGCGCCATCGGCAATTTGCTTCGAGCCGGATGATACTTGCGCGGTGGACTGATTGATTTCCCCGAATAAAGTATTCAAGCTGTTTACCATATGCACAAGCGCCTTGCCCATTACATCGCGGTCGGAGAGGATTTCAAGCTCGGTGGTCAAGTCGCCGTCGGCGACAAGGTTCAGCTCTTCGGAAATATGCGATACGTGCTGGACAAACGCGGCCGCGCCGCTGCTCAAATCGCCGATTTCGTCTTTGATTTTGGAAAGGACTTCAATATTTTTGACGTCCTCGGGACGCAGACTGATGTCACCTGTCGCGCCTGCTTGCTTCAAAAACCCGGAGATTGTGCCAATCGGCTTGCCGATGAGGTTTGCTACATATAAAGCGATCAGGATCGCCAAAATCGCGGCGACAACGGCTATCCCTATCAACAGGTAAACGGTCGTGACCGATGCGGCCTCCGCGTTGGCGGTATTCACATCCACCGCTTCGTTTGACACATCAAGAATCGCTTGAACCGCGTCCCGGATTTCTGTGGCGATAGGCGCGCCCAATGCTATGACCTCAAGGGATAAATTGTGGTCGTCCTTTCGCGCGGCGTCAAACATTGGCTCCATAAAATTGCTGAGGTACCGCGCGGCGATCCGGCGAACCTCTTCGGCGTTGTCTATCCGCAGCTTTATATCGGCGGCCGAAAGCAGCGGGTTGGTTCTGACCGCTTCTTCGTACATATCTAAGAACCCTAAAGAAGTGTTATAAGACGCCGTAGCGTCGTTGATAAGCTCCTTGCTCCGCTCCAAATCGTATCCCGTATAGGTTGACAGGGTGGCGATGATGCGGCGGAGATCGCGGAAGTTGCTCTGGAACAGCGTTATGGCGTTCCGCCCTACCTCCACATGATCTACAACGGCTTCATAGGTATTGGTGACGCTTTTAATCTGGATGACGGAGACGGCGGCAAGCGTTGCCATCAACGCGATGACCACCATGAAGCTGACGATCATCTTTGCCTTGACCTTGAGATTTTTGAACCATGCCATTTTTTATTTCCTCCAATTTAATATCTAATTCTTGATTGACGGTCTATGAGACGTCGCGCAGTATACCGGCGTTGAAAATTAAAACGGTGCTGTCTGATTTTTCGCGCCTTGCCACCCGGCTGACATACTTCGAGTCCAATGAGCCGTCAGCTTTGTCAATAACGCCGGATTCAAACCGCGTTATATACTCCACAGAAACAATCTGATCGACAATCACGCCGCGCTTTATCCCCTCAGTTTCAATGACCACCATCATGTAGCGGTCATCACCGTCTGATTTAGCGGATCGATAATCCCCTACGCCAAACAGGGCGCGTAAATCAAGCAGCTCGATCATGTTTCCGCGTGACCGGGTAATACCGGGGCAATGGTTTTGTGCGTCCACGATGGGAGTAATCTCCCCGACGATCTCGATTGACAATACATATTTGCTGTTGATGCCGTACTCCGTGCCGTCAAGGGCGAACACAATCCAAGGATACTCCGCTTCGGTGCGTTCCTGTTCGGCGTCCTCGCCAAGAAGTTCCCGCTGCAGTTCGGCTTTGAGTTCCGCTCTCAGTTCGTCCTTGAGTTTTTCCCTCGTTTCGTCATTTATTGTTTTGGCAGTTTCGCCGCTCATTACAAATCACTCCTTTTTTTAAGGATATTTAACGGCTTAATATTTGCCGTAATCTCCAGATGTTCTTTCCGGCATGGTAAGCTGTTTTCTCGCGGGCTTTGAACCTGACAACAAGCGCCGTCCTGTTCCTTCGTCCTTCAACTTAAACTGCGCGACCAACTCTTCCAGCATAGACGACTGCCCGCTCATTTCTTCGCTGGCGGCGGCACTTTCCTCCGCCGTCGCGCTGTTCTGCTGAACGACATTGGCCACTTGGTCGATGCCTTGATTGATCTGCGTGATCCCGGCGGATTGCTCATCGGATGCTTGCGCGATTTCCGTGATGATTTGGCTGCTCTCGTTGATGCCCTGCACGATCTCGGTGAGGCTGGCGGCTGTTTCATTGGCAATGCGCGTGCCCAGTTCGGCTTTCTCCATCGAGTTTTCGATCATCGTGCCGGTTTCCTTCGCCGCGTCCGCGCTCTTGGTAGCGAGATTCCGCACTTCCTCGGCGACGACGGCAAAGCCTTTGCCGTGCTGCCCCGCTCTTGCCGCTTCAACGGCGGCGTTGAGGGCTAAGATGTTGGTTTGGAAGGCGATGTCGTCGATGGTTTTGATGACCTTGCTGATGCTTTGGCTGGCTACGTTGATGTCCTTGACGGCGGTGGTCATTTCGTCCATTTGGCGGCTGCCTTTTTCGGCGTTATTCTTGATGGTGTTGGCAAGGACGGCCGCTTTCCCGGCTTTCTCGGCGTTGTCTTTCGTTTTCTGCGCGATCTCGGTGATGGAGGCGGATAACTGCTCTATGGAAGACGCCTGCTCGGTCGAGCCTTGTGCCAAGGACTGGGAGCCGTCGGCGATTTGCTTCGCGCCGGAGGACACTTGCGCGGTTGATTGGTTGATTTGATGCAGGGTGTCGTTTGTCTTGCCGAGCATATTGTTAATGGCCTTGTTCATCACATCGGCTTCACTTCTCACGGGAAGCTCAACGGAATAGTCGCCGTCCGCGATTTGTTCCATCACAGCCGCTTGGGATTGAACACTGCTTGTGATGGACGCGAAAGCCCGTTCAAGCTGCGTGACTTCATTTTTCGTTGGCGATGTGCTGGAATCCAGCCCGGATATGCCTGTATCGCCAACAGCAATCCGCTCGGCCATCGCCGTTATGGCGGGCAGCTTTTTCAGGTTGCTGGTGACAAGGAGGAATGTGGTAAGCCCGGTCAGCACGATTAGCCCCAATCCAACCGCGACAACAATCCAAATCAATGTGGTGGAGGCTGCGGCCACGGTTTTTTGGGGTACAAACCCGCCGACAAGCCAATATCTTTCTGTATTGCCAATCTTCACGCCCGACCCTAAAAACTGGATATGGCTGTCTAATACATCGGAATACGCCGCGACATTGAAACTTCCGCCCTTTTCGCGTATCGAATCAATATAGCTGGAATAGTCTTTCAGCCACGTTGACTTATAATCGGTGAGAATCATGCTTTCGTTCCTGTGAGTAGAGATCAACCCGCCGGGAGAAATGACGCTTAAATACCCGTCGTCAAGGATTGAACCGCTGTTCATGATGGATATGAGTTC
>WRIZ01000019.1 GCA_009782475.1 Oscillospiraceae bacterium
TTCTTCTTTTGGTAGTCCGGGCAATCAAATGGCGCGCCAAACGCCCCGAACAGCAGACGCCAAAACTGGTTGCGCGGGTTGCCGTAGTATTCCCCCCTCTCCCGGGACAGGGGGCTGGGGAAGGTTCCGAGGATCAAAGTGCGCGGATTGTCGCCGACCAGCGGCGGGAAGAATTGCGTTGGCATATCAGCAACCCCTTGATACTATTTTCAAACGAGGCGATTAACCTTGCGTTTTACCTTACAGACCCATCCCATGGATCATTACTTAACGGCGACCAATGTGATCGACTACACCGACCCCGGGATTACCGCGCTGTCGGCGGAGCTGCGGCGTGACTACCTCACCCCGCCCGAATACGCCAAAGCCGCCTTTGAATATGTGCGCGACGAGATCAGCCATTCCGCCGATATAAAGGGAACGGTTGTGACATGCAGAGCCTCGGATGTGCTGCATTATAGGGAAGGCATCTGCTTTGCCAAGGCGCATCTGCTGGCGGCCATCCTGCGCTGCGGCGGGGTTCCGGCCGGGTTTTGCTACCAAAAGCTGGTTCTCTCGGACGACGATCCGGGTGTCTTGACCCTGCATGGGCTGAATGCCGTATATCTCAACGGGCAGTGGGTCAGGCTGGACGCCCGGGGGAACAAACCCGGCGTCAACGCGCAGTTTTCATTGACGGAAGAACATCTCGCATTCCCCATCCGCCCTGAAATGGGGGAGAAGGATTTCGATGTGAACTACGCAAACCCCGTGCCTTCGGTGCTGCGTTCCCTGACAAGTCATGATACCCTTGACAGCCTATGGGTCAACCTGCCAACCGAACTCTGACCGTGTGCATAAAGGTTCCCTCGGCAGACAATAATAGTCACGAGGTGAAAAACATGGAACCCAAAAACAGCACAAGCAACCCGAGACCGCAAGGGGATCAGAGCAAAAACCAAACCGGCAAACGCGACGGCGGCCAAACGAAAAAGGGCGGAAAGAAATAAACACGGCAAAGGGGCGGATTTCCGCCCCTTACCATATGCGTTAACTGTCTGCTTCTTCCGGGATCTTCACCGAAAGGGTTTGAATCTCGGTGCGCGGTTTCTTGCCGGTCGGGGCTTTCATCACATATAGATTGACGGTTGACCCCGGTGCGCCGAGTTCGGAGAGCTGTAAGGTTGTTTTTGAGGAAAGGAAGGTGTACGATCCGTACGGGCTGACGGTGGAATAGGCTTCGCCTTTTTTCAGGTTGATGATTTTCTTTTTGTTGTCGGCTTTGGCCTTCGGCACCTTCCCGAACGTGGCCGGTTTGACCTTAAACGGTTTGCCCGCGGGGATATATATGCCGCCGGAAGCAACGGGTGCTGCGCGCAAAAGGAGGACTTTCTTCGCTTTGCCGCTTTCCACCATAAAACTGCCTAAAGGCGTCCATCCGTCCTCATTGGGGGTCTTGCCGTTGGCAGTGTTGGCAAATTCATACCCTGCGGTCACCTGTTCGTCGCTGCCTTTTTTCACCATGTAAAAACTGTTGAAACGCTGCTGGGGGAAATACGCCACCAGCTTATCCTGTGTCGGGCGTTTGCTGATGACGGGGAATTTTACGATGGCGGGATGCTCCTCCGGGACGCCTTTTTTAACCCCGGCCTGCTTTTGCGCCTTGCTCACTTTGTCGATCCAAACGTCACTCAGCCAAAGCTCCAGCTCTTTGTTAAGCAGTTTGGCAAATTTATCGCCTTCGGGCAAAGACCCTTTTTTCCACTTCTTGCCGCCGTTGAGACTGTATGCTTTGACCTGATAGCCCCTGAGGTTGATGGATTCGGAGGCCAGGTCTATGTCCAGCGCGCTGTTGAGCGAAGGGACAACCACCCCGCCGGTCTTGGCTTTGACGGTCAGGGTAAACTCCTTTGTTTCCGATGCGCTGTCGCCGCCGAAAGTCTTGGTGATGGTTGCCGTCAGGGTGACAACGGCGTCATCTTCACCGATGCCGGGAGGATTCACCCATCCGTTCGCCGAGATGACGCTTTGGTTGCCGGACGACCACGCAATATTCGCTTCCGGCCCTTGAGCGGGCAGCACAAGGTTTACGGTGACGTTATCCGGCACGGCATTGCCGCCTTTGATCACATCCCAGGTCAGCCATTCGTCTTTGGTCTCGGCAACGGCTTGAGCGGCGGTCAAGTGCCGCCAAACGGTCAGGCTAAAACCCTTATCCTTGCTTGCCGCCGAACCGGCACCAGAATTTTTGGCAACCGTCGCGGTCAGTGTGACGGCTTGGTTGGCGGCGAGAGAGGAACGATCCACCGCGCCCGCGGTTGTGATAACGGCCGGAGTGCCGGACGCCCACGTGATGGTTGAGCCGAGCGGCCCGGATGCGGGGAGGGTCAGATCGGTTCGCACGGTATTCTGCACGATATTTTGGTTTTTGATCACATTCCATGTCAGCCAGTCAATATCCCCCTCAACCGCCTCGGCGTCGGAAGCCCCCCGCCACGCATACACCGGGCCGGGGACGCCGACGTTCTGATGGAAGGTCGATACAAACAGATAGGCGTCTCGTCCGGCGGTGTTGATGGCGGCTAAAATTCCTTTGGTCAGCGGGTAGACGTCGGCACCGTCCGCCGCAGACGCTCTGGGGATCGCCACATAGTAAAGGGTGGTTGGGTTGCCGTCGGCCGGGGCGGTGATGGTCAGTATGGGCGCGGAAACACTGCCGCCGGCGAGTTTGTACAGCATCTCATGCGTCGCCTTTGTGCCGGACGGCTGAGTGCCGTAACCGGCGAGAGAAACGGTTCCGCCTGAGTTGAGCGTGGGATAGGTTGTAGCGGCGCGGCGGCTCCACATATTGCTGTTGGTATCCGTCGCGGTGAGGAATTTGGTGGTTCCCGCCGCGGGGTCGGTATGCAGTGTGCCGCCGTCGGCGGCAAAATTTTCCATAAACAAGGTATACAACAGTTGCAGCGTATTCTCCCCGTCGCCGACGCCCGTTCCTCCGTGTAAGAACTTGCTGACAGCCACGTCATGCCCGTATTTAGTCAACTTTATTTGGTTTGCCGACCTAGCGTCGGAACTTGTCGCCATGGGATATTCGCTGCGCATGTTGTCATATATGCCCTGCGCGTACTCTATGCCGTATTTGCGGAACATCAGCACCGAAAACATTTGGACGATGCCGTAGTTTTTGGAGCTGTTGTTAAATCTCAGGAAATCCCCGTAGCCGCTGTCTTGATAGCTGTTGACAACCGAAGAACTAAGTCTTGAGTTTTGAACGGCGGCGGTCGGGTATACGATAGCGTTGGGCTCGAGATAGAGCGTTTGCACCAGCGCGCTCATGGCTTCGTTGATCCAGGAGAACTGCCGGTTGCTGTTGTCGGCATAAACGCCGAAATACATGTAAAAGAGCAAATGCTGAAATTCGTGCGCCATGACGCCGTATATGCCGTATTTATAGGAAGACGAAGAGGGGTTGCTTAAATAATTGTCTAAATACATTACATTGATATTGACCATATCCAGCTGATTTCTAGTATTAAAGAAGTCCCCGTTGGAGAAGAAACCGCCCGCGCTCATCTCATAGAAGAAATAATTGATCCTGTCGTCTCCGTCTACGTCGCCAATCACGGGCATATTGCTATTGACGCCGCCTGTCGTGATGACGACGCCTTTGTGCGCGGCGAAGCCGTCCGTGTCGCCGCCTTCCCCGGTCATCCGTTTGTAAATCGCGTCAAACCCAATGGCTAAGTTTTGCGCGTCTATCATTTGCGTGGAGTCTAAATTTTTGGTCGTGCGCACCCAAATGTTGGTATAGTCGCTCTGCGCGATCAGCTTGCAAGGGGTTGCTGTGGTGGGCGTATCGTTGAAATACATATTCCGCGTGCTGCCGATGCCGCCGGGAGGGGCGACGTCATACATCGCGGTGATAAGTTCGC
The DNA here is from genome assembly GCA_009782475.1 of Oscillospiraceae bacterium. Classification (GTDB taxonomy): domain Bacteria; phylum Bacillota; class Clostridia; order Oscillospirales; family UBA929; genus UBA929. The sequence goes on from WRIZ01000019.1 coordinate 3,912, forward strand.
CCTCTGTCGCCGGGTCAGGTTCTGTGTATATCGGCTCCCGGTGAGGCAGGTTGTCTTGTATGTAGATGGTTTCCAGGTTCATGGCCTCGGGAGCCACGCTGTCGTAAAAATCTTCACGCAGAGCCGCCAAATCACGCTCAAAGGCTTCGGCTTCGCTTAAGACATCTGCCTTCGCCGCCGCCGGAACCATCGTCCCCGGCAGGATAAAAATGAAGGCTAAGAAAAAACACAGGAATTTTTTCATAACAACCGTCTCCTTACGATCTTATCTCCCATTCTGATTATACGGTGTTTTGAGGCTCTGTGTCAAGTGAGAATAATCCCCTCGACGAACCCTGTAGACGATGATATAATTGCATACAGACAGTAAAGCCCGCCCGGCGGAATCCAGCGCGGGGAGGATTAAGGAAATCTTTAGAAATTCCCGCCCTTGTTTTTAAGGTTTCTGTGATAGCTTGATGGTAAGAAAACAAACGGAGGGAACGTATCATGCGCAAGCTATCCGTCGCGGCCATCGCGGCTGTCGTCATTTTGGCACTCACAATCGTCCTGCCCGAAAACGGCGGGCAAGCAAGCGACCCGCCCGAAACCAATCCGCCGTCCTTCTATCCGCCGCAAATGCCGTATGCGGAGGATGTTGAATCTCCTGTTCCCGCGGCCTCAGCCGCCGGTGAGGGCGGCGTCAAGCCGCTCATTGTCAACGCGTGGAACCCGTTGCCGGATGATTTTACCGCTGGGGAGCTGGTCACGCTGTTTGACTTCAAAGACAGGAGTTTCGACCTTGCGAGGAGCGATATTCGGTTGGATAAGGCTGTGTACGAAGCGGCGGACGCCATGTTTGCCGCAGCGAAACAAGACGGCATTGACGGGATCATCATCACCAGCGGCTACCGAAGCAGGGAAAAGCAGGAAGAGCTTTACAACAACCAAAAGGACGGTACGGCGGCTCGCCCCGGCCAAAGCGAACATGAAACCGGGCTGGCGATGGATGTGACGGTCATGGGAAGTGAAGGGGTTTTCGACACAACGCCACAGTTTGCATGGCTATATGAACATTGCTGGGATTACGGGTTTATCCTGCGTTACCCCAAAGGAAAGGAACATATCACAGGCATCCCCTATGAGCCGTGGCATTACCGCTATGTCGGGCTGCCCCACTCGCAGGCCATCCGTGACCAAAAGGTCACACTGGAAGAATATTTGGAAAAGAGTTGACGTATGGCAAACATCATGATCGTGGACGACGAGGCAGAAATCCTTGAATTGATCGAGGCCTACTTAATAGGCGGCGGCCATACGGTTTTCACGTTTTCTGATCCGTTTGACGCCCTGTCGTCCATCACCTCCGGCGGCCCACCGGCTGAGTTGGCCATCCTTGATATAATGATGCCGGGAATGGACGGCTTGACACTCTGCCGGAAAATCAGGGAGAGCCGCACCTTCCCCATCATCATGCTGACCGCCAAGGATCAGGACGCCGATAAAATAAACGGGCTGTCGCTGGGCGCGGACGATTATATGGTCAAGCCGTTCAACCCGCTCGAGCTGCTGGCGCGTATCAACGCCCAGCTCCGCAGGGCGCGGATGCTGTCCGCGTCCGAAAGCGGCAACCCTGACCGTTTGGAAATCAGAGGGCTGTGCGTCGATACCGGGGCGCACACTTGCCATTTATACGGAAAGGAAGTCATCCTGACCCCAACGGAGTTTTCCATCCTGCTTTTGCTCTGCCAAAACAAAGGGAGGGTCATCAGCAGCGAGAGGATATTTGAATCGGTGTGGGGCGAGGACTATTACGGCGACAACAACACGGTGATGGTGCATATCCAAAAACTGCGGAAAAAGCTGGGGGATACGAAAAAGAAGAAAGACTATATCCAAACGGTATGGGGAGTGGGGTATAAGATTGAAGACTAGATTCTTTTGGCTGCATCCGGGCGTGTTGTGGCGCGGCGGTATTGTGGCCGCCGTAACCGCCGTTTTTGGCGTCATGTTAGGCCCAATAATCAGCAGATTGATTGATAATCTATACAGACAAAGCGATTCATCGTTTTGGTTCAAGGTTTTCTATACAATCAGCCAGAACCGTTCTTTGTTTTTAACCATAGGCTGTATCATTATATTCGTACCGGCCATCGGCTGGATCATCCAGCCGTTTCTGAAACGGTACGCCGATATGAACGAGGAGCTGAAACGCTCGCAATACGCCGCCAAAGAGGCGGAACAGCGCAAAGACGATTTGGTCGTCTGCCTGGCCCATGACATCCGCACCCCATTGACCTCGGTGCTGGGATATTTGGAATTGCTGACGGAACAAGAGGATTTGCCGGAGGCGCAGCGCAGAAAATACACCGATTCCGCGCTGCGCAAAGCCAAGCGGATGGGGTCGCTGGTCGAAGAGCTTTTCGAGATCACCCGCTATTCCGTCACGCAGATCGAGCTGGAGAAAACCGAAGTCAATCTGAGCATGATGCTGGCGCAGCTGCTGGAGGAAATGCGCCCTGTCTTTGAACAGCGCGGGATCAAAACGGAGGTAAGCCTTGAAGAAACACTCCCGGCCTTCATAGACCCGGAGAAAATGGCGCGTTCGCTGGACAATATCCTGCACAACGCGGCGTTTTACACGCCGCCGGGGGGGCGCGTTACGGTCACGCTGGACAAAGCGGAGCACTTTGCCCGTATAATGGTTTCCAATACCGGCACGGAAATCCCGCCCGAAAAACTTGCCCGGTTCTTTGAAAAATTCTACCGGGGCGAGGAAGCGCGGCAAAGTGAAACGGGGGGCAGCGGGCTGGGGCTGGCCATCGCCAAAAATATCATTGAGGCGCACGGCGGCTCGATCACCGCCGAAAATAAGGACAAAACAACGACTTTTACCGTTTTATTATCATTCCGCGAACAGTAAGAAGCGGTTGCCACTTACCCTCCTCTGTGCTATAATACCTCTCAATGATAAGCAGAGAGAGGTGCGCGATTATGAGCGTGAAAATCATCGGCCCGGACGTCCCCAACATGCCTTGGCAGGATAAACCCTCAACCCCTCAGGCCGGCCCGCTGTGGCGTTACAGCGAAAACCCGGTCATCGGGCGCAACCCCGCGCCGGGCGTGGCGCGCATCTTCAACAGCGCGGTGCTGCCGGTCGGCGGCAAATTCGCGGGCGTCTTCCGCGGCGAACAGACCGACGGCGTACCGCATATCTATTGGGGCGAGAGCGGGGACGGCATCCAATGGGACATTTCCAACGAACGCATCCCCTTTACCGATGAAAAAGGCGAACCGTTTTTACCGCGCTATGCCTACGACCCGCGCTTCATCAAGGTGGAGGATACATATTACGCCATTTGGTGCCAGGATTTCTACGGTGCCTCGATCGGCATGGCCAAGACGACCGATTTCAAAACTTTTACCCGCCTCGAAAACCCGTTTATCCCTTATAACCGCAATGCCGTTTTATTCCCGAGGAAAATCAACGGCAACTTTGTGCTGCTTTCCCGCCCGAGCGACAGCGGCCACACCCCGTTCGGCGACATCTTCGTCAGCGAAAGCCCCGACATGGTCTACTGGGGCAAGCACCGCCACGTCATGGGGCGGGGTCAGGCCTGGTGGGAATCGGTCAAGATCGGCGGCGGGGCGGCCCCCATCGAAACAAACGAAGGCTGGCTGATGTTCTACCACGGCGTTTCCGGCACCTGCAACGGCTTTGTTTACAGCATCGGCGGCGCGATACTGGACATCGACAATCCCAGCATGGTGAAATACCGCTGCCGCCGCTTCCTGCTCACGCCCGAGGAATGGTATGAGGAGCGCGGCTTTGTCCCCAATGTCATCTTCCCCTGCGCCACCCTCCACGACGCGGCCACCGGGCGCATCGCCGTCTACTACGGCGCGGCCGATTCCTATGTCGGGCTGGCCTTCTGCAAGCTCGACGAAACGGTAGCTTACATCAAAGAGCACAGCTCGGTAACCGAAGAAGATACGGAGATCGGCATCCGATGAATGAAAGAAGAGCGGAGCTTGACATGCGGGTGACTGCTTTGCGGATGCTGGAGGATATACTTTCCTTTTGGCAGAACCTGCGCGACGAAGAACACGGCGGTTTCTACGGATTTATGGACATTGACCTCAACTTGGATAAGCAAGCCGAAAAAGGATGTATCCTGAACAGCCGCATCCTGTGGTTCTTTTCTGAGGCCGGCATGACGTTGAAGCGGGACGGCTTGATCGACGACGCACGGCACGCTTACGACTTCCTGACAAGGCATTGCCTTGACAGGGAACACGGCGGGGTGTTTTGGTCAATCTCCTACGACGGCAAACCGCTGGATACCACCAAGCACACCTACAACCAAGCCTTTGCCGTCTACGCCCTGTCGGCCTATTACGAAGCAAGCGGCGACAAAGAAGCATTGGAGCTGGCAGAAGAGCTGTTCGCCCTAATCGAGGAAAAATGCGCCGACGAAGGCGGCTACCTCGAAGCCTTCGACCGCGCGTTTTGCCCCATCGGGAACGAAAAACTCTCCGAAAACGGCGTGGAAGCCCATCGGACGATGAACACCCTGCTGCATGTCTTCGAGGCCTACAGCGGACTTTTCCGCGCAACGAAAAACCCTGCCGTGGCGGAGAAGATGCGGAATATACTTGATGTATTTGAAACTAAACTGTATAACCCGGCGTTAAAACGACAGGAAGTCTTTTTCGACGCGGACTGGAAAAGCCTGATCGACCTGACCTCCTATGGCCACGACATCGAATCCTCCTGGCTGACCGAATGGGGAGCCTCTTTGATCGGCGAGACGCGCGTCTCCCCCATTTGCCGCGCACTGGCGGAGAATGTACGCGATAAAGCCTATCGGGAACACTCCCTGCGCAACGAATGCGAGCGGGGGGTTGAAGACGAGCGGCGGATTTGGTGGGTGCAGGCAGAAGCCGTCGTCGGGTTCCTCAACGCCGGATACCGCAAGGAAGCGGAAGAGATTCTAGCCTTCATCGAAGACAAGATCATCGACAAACGCCCCGGCTCGGAGTGGTTAAGCGGCGTCGCGCCGCAGCGAAAGTCCGAATCAGGCTGCGGCAATGAAGAGGCAGGGCAACCGCTCTCTTGGGAGCCATATGACGCCCCCATTGTCGAGCCGTGGAAATGCCCTTATCACAACGGGCGTATGTGCCTAGAAATCCTACGGAGGGAACAACCATGATCCATCCCGAATACGAGAAAATCAACCGTCGGTATGAGCGGCTGCTCCGCCGGATCAACACCCCGGCTCCCGACAGCAACGGGGTTTTCACCCGCTGGCGGCACCCTGTGCTGACGGCGCGGCACATCCCGCCCTTTTGGACGCTGGACGTCAAGCTGGAGTCCAACCCCTTCCTGATGGAGCGGCTGGGCATAAACGCTGTGCTTAACGCGGGTGCGTTAAAACTCAACGGCAAATATGTTCTCTGCGCCCGGGTGGAGGGGAGCGATCGGAAATCCTTCTTCGCCATTGCCGAAAGCAGCCGCCCCACCGAGGGATTCCGCTTTTGGGACAAACCGGTCGTCCTGCCCGACACCGAGCCGGACGAAACCAATGTCTACGACATGCGCCTGACCAAACATCAGGACGGCTGGATTTACGGCGTCTTCTGCTCGGAGAGCAAGGACAGGGAAAGCCAAAATCTGTCGGCCGCGACGGCCGCCGCCGGGATCGTCCGCACCAAAGACCTCAAACACTGGGAGCGGCTGCCCAATCTTGTGACAACCCGTTCGCCGCAGCAGCGGAATGTCGTGCTGCTCCCGCGCTTTGTCAATGGGCAATACGCCTTCTACACCCGCCCGATGGATAGTTTCATCGACACGGGCAGCGGCGGCGGCATCGGGTTTGGGACTTGCGAGGATATAAAACATGCTGTTATCCATGAGGAAATCATTACAAGTACACGGCGTTACCATACCATCACCGAGGAAAAGAACGGCGCGGGAGCCGTCCCCATCCGCACAGCGCGGGGTTGGATACACATCGCGCATGGGGTGCGTAACACCGCCGCCGGGCTGCGCTATGTGATTTATGCCTTTGCGACAAGCCTGGACGAGCCGTGGAAGGTCATTGCCGAACCGGGCGGCTACCTGATCGCCCCGATGGGCGGCGAGCGGGTGGGCGATGTGAGCAACGTGGTCTTCACCAATGGAGCCATTGACGACGGGGACGGGCAGGTTTACATCTACTACGCATCCTCCGACACCCGGATGCACGTCGCTTCGACCACCATCGACCGCTTAGTTGACTACGTTTTCACCACCCCGCCCGACGCCCTGCGCTCGGTTGACTGCGTGAAGCAGAGGGTTGACTTGATCGAGCGCAATCTCTCCCTTTTAGGCAGGAGGGGTTTATGAAAGGGTTGGGGTTTAACGCAAGGAAATACCTCAAATTGCAGTCGGGCGAGATCACCAAGCGGATGGAAGAGCTTGGCGGAACCCTCTATTTGGAGTTCGGCGGCAAACTCTTTGACGACACCCACGCCTGCCGCGTCCTGCCGGGGTTTGAGCCGGACAGCAAGGTGGCCATGCTCAAACAGCTCAAAGACGAAGCGGAGATCGTCATTGTCATCAACGCCGGGGATATTGAACAGAGCAAACGCCGGGGCGACCTCGGCATTACATACGATCAGGAAGCCCTGCGGCTGATCGACGCCTTCCGTGCCGCCGGGCTGTATGTCGGTTCGGTCGTTGTTACCCGCTACGGCGGGCAGGAAGCCGCCGCGCAGTTTATCAAAAGGCTTGCCAATATCAGGACATACAAGCATTATTTGATCGAAAACTACCCGCACAATGTGCCGCTCATCCTCAGCGAGGACGGGTTCGGCAAAAACGAATATATCGAAACAGAACGCCGCATCGTGGTGGTTACCGCGCCCGGCGGCGGCAGCGGGAAGATGGCCGTCTGCCTGTCGCAGCTCTACCATGAAAACAAACGGGGGCGGAAAGCGGGGTACGCGAAATATGAGACATTCCCTGTATGGAATCTTCCTTTACAGCATCCGGTCAATGTCGCCTATGAAGCCGCCACCGCCGACCTGAGCGATGTTTTAATGATCGATCCCTATCATTTGGAGAAATACGGCAAGACGGCCGTCAGCTACAACCGCGACGTCGAGGTTTTCCCCATCTTACGCACCATCTTCGAGCGGATTCAGGGGGCTTCCCCCTACGGCAGTCCGACCGATATGGGCGTGAACATGATCGAGCCGTGCATCACCGACGACGGGGCGGTGCGCCAAGCGTCGGTGCGGGAGATCATCCGCCGGTATTACGAAGCCCTTTGCGAACGGAGGCAAGGGTTTGGTGAACAGGAAGCGGTTGACAAACTGAAACTTCTGATGAACACTGTCGGGGTGACGGTTGAAGACCGCCCCGTCGTGGCGGCGGCTTTGAAACGCTCCGAGCAGACCGACGGCGAACCCGCGATGGCGATCGGGCTGCCCGACGGGCGTATTGTCACCGGGAAAACCTCCGGCTTGCTGGGGTCGGCTTCGGCCGCCCTGCTCAACGCGCTGAAAGAACTGGGGGGCATCCCCGATGAAATCGCGCTTATTTCCCCGGACATCATCGAGCCGATCTCCCATTTGAAGATCAGCCATATGGGCAACAGCAACCCGCGCCTGCACACCGACGAAGTGCTGATCGCCCTGACCATCTGCGCCAAGAACAGCCCGGAAGCCGAAAAGGCGATGGAGCAGCTGGGAAAACTGAAAGACTGCGAAGCCCACTCGACCGTTCTGCTCTCGCGGGTAGACCAGCACACCCTCCAGCGGCTGGGGATCAATCTCACCTGCGAACCGGCCTATCAGACAAAAAAGCTGTTTCATAAGTAGGGGGAAAGCGGGAGGATTAAAGTGATTTCAAACGCAGATTGTTTAAGGATAACGAACATAACAGAGACGGCTATACCGAAGCGAAAGGCGCGTTTATAAAGGAAATCATAGAAATAACGAGGACGGCAAACCTATGAAGCGTAATATAATCGTCGCTGGAGTACCCCGCGCCGGGAAGTCTACGTTAAGTCGTATGCTGACAAAGCACGGTTTCACACACATCAGCATGGATTCAATTATCGCGGGATTTGAAAAGGTTTTCCCCGAAACGGGGATAAATACCTATGCCGGAATGTCCTCTCTTGATACCCTGATTACAATTTCAGAAAAGATTGCTCCATTTATCAATGCGATGATGAGTTCGGGTGAATACGGAGAACACGGTTTTGGTGCGGTGTTTGACGTTTATCAGCTTCTTCCTTGCGATTGTGTTAAGCACATCAAGCCGCAAAAAAGCGAAATCAAGATGGATTCATACGACGTAAAAATCATCTGCCTCGGTTCATCGGATGTTACGCCAGATGAGCGTTTTACGATTCAAAAGCAATTCGATACCGAACGTGATTACACATTTTACAAAACCGACGAGGAATTGCGTGAAGGTGCAGACTACATTGTGGAACAGAGTCATCTGATAAAATCGCAATGCAAACAATATGGGCTGCCGTATTACGATACGTCATATAACCGATTTGAAACTTTTGAAAAAATATTTCGCAATGTAATGAAGGGAGGTTTGTGATGAAGAGGCAAAAAATAATCATTGGGATTCTCGGCTGGGTGAGGACGCTGGCGTTGACCTTTATTTGCGTGCTGGTCATTCAGAATGTATTGATCGTCCACGCGGTGGTCATCTCGCCGTCTATGGAGAGCACGGTCATGACGGGGAGCCGGATCATCGGCTCAAGGATCACCTACCGTTTTTGCGAGCCGGAACGGTTTGACATCATTTTGTTCCAGGCCCCGGACGGGGAGACGGAGATTCCTTACCTGAAAAGGATCATCGGGCTTCCCAACGAAACGGTGGAAATCAAGAATGGGAAGGTTTATATAAACGATTCCGGCATCCCCCTAGAGGATTCGTTTATACAGGAAGCCGCCCGCGGGAATTACGGCCCGTTTACCGTGCCGGAAAACAGCTATTTTGTGTTGGGGGACAACCGCAACAACTCTCACGACTCAAAGAACTGGAGAAACAAATATGTGCCGAGAGAGAACATATTAGGTAAGGTATATATCAGCTACTATCCTACCCCTAAATATTTGAATAAACCTTGATTATCCCATGACAGTTCCGTATAATAGATCAATTAGAGTGTAGGAGTGGAAAACATGAACCCATATGCGGCCAAACATGAGGAATTCAAAAAGCGAGGCCTCAAACTGAATATGATGCGCGGCATCCCGTCCAAAGCACAGCTCGACCTCTCCAAAGGGCTGCTGACCTGCTTAGGCGATGAGGATTATCTCTCGGAAGCCGGAGCCGACTGCCGTAATTACGGCATTTTAGACGGCCTGCCTGAGATGAAACGCATATTTGCCGATATTCTAAACTTAACGCCCGGCGAGATCGTCGTGGGCGGCAACTCCTCGCTGGCGTTGATGTTTGACAATGTGGCGTCCAATATGTCGCGCGGGGTGCGGGAAGACCAGCCGTGGGCGGCGCAGGGTCATGTGAAGTTCCTCTGTCCCTCGCCGGGGTATGACCGCCACTTCACCATCTGCGACTATTTTCACATTGAAATGATCCCGGTTTCCATGAAGGCGGATGGGCCGGATATGGACGAGATCGAACGGCTCGTTTCCTCCGACCCGATGATCAAAGGCATTTGGTGCGTCCCCGTCTTTTCCAATCCCACCGGCATCATCTACTCCGATGAAACCATCAAACGCTTCGCCAACCTGAAACCGGCGGCGCATGACTTCCGCATTTACTGGGACAACGCCTACGCCATCCATCAGCTGCAAGGGGAGAAACGCGCCATCCCCAACATCGTGCGCGAATGCGAAAAGGCGGGCAACCCTCATATGCCGATGGTGTTCACTTCCTTTTCCAAAGTGAGTTTTCCGGGCGCGGCGGTCACCTGCATCGCGTCCAGTGAGGAGAACTGCGAATACATCAAAAAACGCCTGACGGCGCAAACCATCGGCCCGGACAAACTCCGGCAGCTGATGCACGTCCGCTTCTTCGGCGGGGTTGAAGGTGTTTACAAGCACATGGCAAAACACGCGGAAATCCTGCGCCCCAAGTTTGCTTTGGTTGAGAAAATCCTCAGCGAGAACCTTTCAACGGTAAACGGATGCGGCTGGACAAAACCGGAGGGCGGCTATTTTGTGAGTTTCGACACGCCCGAGGGCAAAGCAAAGCGTGTTGTGGCCTTGTGCAAAGAGGCGGGCGTCGCCCTCACCCCGGCCGGGGCGACCTTCCCCGGCGGCCATGACCCCAAAGACAGCAACATCCGCATCGCCCCGACTTTCCCGCCGCCGGAGGAACTGAAAACGGCGATGGAGATTTTCTGCAACGCAGTGTTGCTGGCGGCTTCGGAGTGACCACCCAGGCACAGCGGTGCCACCCCCCCTAGAGGGGAATAAATAAGGGCTGCACCTAAATGGTACAGCCCTTGAACATTACTGTTGCGGGGGTTGCTGATATTGCGGCTGGTATTGCGGGGGCTGGGGCGGGTACTGCGGGGGATATTGCGGCTGCGGTCTGCCGAAGAGGGTGACATTGAATTTATTGAGCTGGATCAGCGCGAAGATCACGCCCACGCCGATGACAAGGTTGAGGATGAGGTTGAAGACAAGAGACACCAAACCGCCGTGCAGGATGGCGTAGGAAAGCCCGCCGGTCAAATCTTCCACAAGGGGCATCTTACCAATGGCATAATACAAAGAGGAGGGGCCGCTCATCCAAGAAAAGTTTAACATGCTCCTTGTCACCAAAAGGAAGATCGCGTTGACAACATTGAACCCAACGGCGATATAAGCGAAGAGGGTAAATTGTTTCAGCCCGGGAAGGGGCGCCGCGGAATTGCGGGTGACATTCTGCTTTAAGGCGTTTACGATTTTCATGGATTTTTGGAAATAGAGGGTCATAAAGGTGATGATGCCGCCGGCAATCAGGATGGCAATGATCCCCCAAAAGATGACCCCGCCCGTACTCACGTTGTACCATGAGTCACCCGCCGCGGCCATAAACGCGCTCACGCCGAGAAGGATATAGAAGACGGAGAGAAGCATTTTGGCGATGAAGTTGGCGATGATGAAGCCAAAAATGAGCTGGATGGCCGGAACGGATTTTTCCGGGAATTTGGGAGATTTTGAAGCGACGAAAATCAGCCAAAATCCGATGATGGGCAGAGCCGCGATCAGCAGGGCAAACGAGCCGATCAGAATTTTTGACAAAGTATAGCCCGGCATATCGCCATACCCCGAAACCGGAATGATTTCCAATATGCTGTTGATCAGCGTCCCCGCCGTGAACAGGCATATGGCCACGAGGAAGAGAACCGAGCCTCCGAAGCTGTGGAACTTTTCCATGTAACTGCCCGGCGCGTAATGGACTTTCGGCATCTTGGGCGGCGGCGCGTACCCTCCCGCGTATTGCGGCTGCGGCGCGTACTGCGGCTGCTGAAACTGCGGCTGAGGCGGCGGCGGGACTGGGTTCCCGGCGGCCTGCTGCCCGCATTTGCCGCAAAAACTCCCGGCCTCAACCGGATTGCCGCACTTTTGGCAAAACATTCTTACATAACCCCTTTCCGATATACAGATCGCCATCAGTATATCACTCCGGGTTCAATGTGTCAACAGGGGTTTAACCCGCATCTCCAGCCAAAATGTGCGATTGTTCACCTCTCCGAGAGAAAAGGAGACGCAACCCATTATGTTTACCAAGGTTCTACCTGTGCGTGGATAGATGACGGCAGTGAAATAAGGTTTACATCAAATTTCAGCGATGGTTCAACACGGGAACTTGCGTTGTGAATACGCATTGATACCGACCACCCTTCATTGCACACAACCTCAACAGTGGTGCGGGAGTTGTTCATAATGCCTATTTGATAAAATTGCGACGGCAGCTTTAACCGCGCAACATTCACTATAGAATTATGCGCACCCGAAGGGCGGTTAAGCGTTCCTGAAATATTGACCCCTTCTACACGGGTTGTTTGATGGTTATCGTCGGTTATAACCTTATAAAAATCATTCTTACCGATTAAGTATTGAATCAAACGTTCAGGGATTTTGCCGGGATTAGCATTATTAAGTTTCATCAATTCAGACATAAAAGCGTCAAGTACAGGCAGATAAAAACGTTCTTCTTTATCCTTTATAGTTGACCAAAGTGCTTTTGAATGATCTTTAATCTGACGCAACTCAATAAATAAAGGATTGATTGATGAGAAATAAGAATGAGTGCAAGGTATACCGAACCATTTTTCACCAAAATCTATCGTTGACGAAAGGCGCGGGTGTTTTACCGCATGGTGATTGTGCTTGCACGACAATCCAATTTCCCAGCCGTTCTGCGCGCGGATGCAAAGAACATCACGGACATCTCCGTCCATCCCCTTGGCGTCCGTTTGTATAGATAAACAGAGCGGAATATTGCCGTTAGGATATTCTAGTTGAGGTTCGAGCCGTATAACCGCTCTTGCCGCTGCATTTGCGGCTTTATCAAGTTTGCCTTTTAAGGCTGAGGAGATATTGTTAAAATAGTCTTGTGCGGTTTTATAAGACTGTGTATGTTCTATGTGTACTTTCTGTTTCGTGGAAAGAGTGTTGTATAAAGCCATTAAACACGCATATTCAAAGGCTTTCCCGTTTTTTGTATGTATGCCGCTCATATTCTTTCCTCCAATATCGAGTAAATATCGTGAGCGATGTGATTTGCAAGAGTAACAGGGACAGCATTCCCAATTTGCCTATATATACTTGTCAAGTCGCCTTGGAAATCAATAGATGAAGGAAATGTTTGAATTGCGGCGCATTCCCTCCAGCTTAACCTGCGTGTTATTCCTCCATCTCCGAAACGCCATAAATCTACATCAATTTTTAGCATATCAGGTGAATCAGGATGCAAAGTTACTTGCTTGGCCATTGCAGGGATGGTATATGAGACATCAGTCCAATTACGTTTCCGGTTGCGCGACATATAACGCGAAGAGAAAGGGGCATCACAGACTTCATCTCGCTCTGCAGCAGGCAAGTTCATCAATGCATCTGACATTGTTGCTTTAGCACCCTTATATGGCGTTAATGAAAAATCCTCAATTTCTAGGTCTTCATTAAAGCCGACAATAATTACACGTTCGCGGTCTTGTGGAACCCCAAAATCCTTAGCATTGACAGGTTCACAAAAGACTTTATAACCGCAATCGCTAAAATCCTTCACGATTGTTTTAATGATCTCTCCATCAGCCATAGTCAACAAACCTTTTACGTTTTCACCGATAAAAACAGCTGGCTTTATTACATTAACAATACGGACATACTCTCTATACAACCTGTTCCTCACGTCATTGACCTTGCGAGGTCCGCTGAGGCTGAATCCCTGACAGGGGAACCCACCTAGTATTATGTCTGTTTTGGGCATTGACGAAGCATCTATTTTGGTAATATCACCACATACCACCTCAGCTTCACTCCATCTATGATGAGTGGCACAAGCATTTTTATCATAATCGTTTGCCCAAATTGTTGAAAATCCTGCTTTTTCAAACCCTAAATCAAGCCCACCCGCTCCGCAAAAAAGACTTAAGGCGGAAAATGTCCTGTTTTCCGCAGTTTTTTCTTTCTCATATATCTTTGTAACAGTCCACCCCATGACATTATCTCCCTAATACCGAATATCGAACCTTTGCTCCATATATACGTAATTATAGCATAAAGTGGGGAATAGTCAAATATAGATTTGAAAAATTCCGTTTAGCAAGAGCTGCTTTATGGCTGTAAAGGAGGCTCCTCACTATGTACAGGGCGCGCTTTATAGCGAACCCTAATGGTTTACGCGGCCAATCCCAGCGTTTGGGCTTCCAAAGCCGTCATGCCGTCGCGCAGCATGGATTCGGCGAAGATGCCGTAGCCGCGTTTCGGGTCGTTGATCAGCACATGGGTCACCGCGCCGATCAGTTTGCCGTCTTGCAGCACCGGGCTGCCGCTCATGCCCTGCACGATGCCGCCCGTGACGGAGAGCAGCCGTTCGTCGGTGACGCGGAGCATGAAATTGCGTGTTTCGTTATCACCCGGGAAAACCTTGATGATTTCAACGTGAAACCGTTCGACTTGATCGCCGCTGATGTTGGAGAGGATGACGGCCGCGCCTTCCCGCACCTCGTTCCCCCGTGCCAGCGGGACGGGTTTTTGAAGTTCGGGGCCAAGAGCTTCGGGGCTGGGAAGGGTTCCGTAAAGACCTGTATCGGTGTTGCGGAGGAGATAGCCGTATTGCTTATCGTTTCGGAACGTGCCTTTTAATTCCCCCGGAGAGCCGGGCTGCCCTGCGCGGACTGACTCCACTTCGCTGTAGAGAACATGCCCCGAACCCATCGGGAGGAGCTGCCCTGTTTCGGCTTCGTTGATCCCATGACCCAGCGCGCCGAACAGGCCGGACTCCGGGTCGTAGAAGGTGATGGTGCCGATGCCCGCCATGCTGTCACGCACCCAAACGCCGATGCGGTATTGCCCGTCTCCGGCGGCTTTGGCCGGGAGGAGGGTGGTGGACAGCATCCGCCCGTTGCGGAGGAAGGAGATTTGTGTCGCCTCGCCGCGCAGCCCGGCGGTCAGGGCTTGCAGCTCGGGGATGGTGGAAACGGGTTTGTTTTGAATATGAGTAATCATATCGCCGCTCATCAACCCGGCGTCCTGCGCGGGTGAAATCGTCCCGCCGTCGGTTTGAACCGGAGCCATGCCAACCACCAGCAGACCGTCGGTTTGAAGTTTGACGCCCAGCGTATGCCCGCCGGGAATGACCGTATCGGGAAGCCCGGAATCCTGCGCGGCGGCGGCCGGAGCCGGCAAAAGGATCCCGAGACAAAGGATGAAAATGCAAATTTTTCGCATGATGCCACCTCAAAGATAGGAATGAGTCTACTATGCCACGCTCGAAATCATTTGAAACAGGTTGATGCAGGCAGGACAGGAAATGGCAATTTCTTCATCCGTACCATTCCCATGCGGCATTTGCTGTGGGAAAAACAGTGCTGGAAAAACTGTTCGTATTATGTTATAGTTTCCAAATAAGGAAGTGATATGCCATGCGGGTTGCCGTTGTCGGTTCACGGTCGCTGGACGACCGCTGTTATAACGCTTTGGCGGAACATATGCCGCCGGGCGCGAGCGAAATCATCAGCGGCGGCGCGGCCGGCGTCGATACCCTTGCCGAGCGGTACGCGCGGGAAAACGGGCTTCCGGCAACCATCATCCGTCCTGACTATAAAACGTATGATCGGCAGGCTCCGTTGATCCGCAACAGCCAAATCGTCGCGGAAAGCGATTTCACCTTGATTGTTTGGGACGGCGTTTCACGCGGCTCACTGAATGTTATTATGACCTGTATCCGCACAAATAAACCGTTTAAGGTTTTGCTGGCGGAGTGAAGGAGAAAACAATGGTTTCCCAAACGATCAACGGCGTTTCCTTTCAGATGAAAGAAGCGCGAGATTTTTCTTTTCTGCAAAGATACGGGCAAGTTTTCTGTGTATTCGATCAAAATGATTCGGGAAACATCAGTTTTGGGGTGGACAACGGCAAAGAAAAACACTTTATCAAGGTCGCGGGGGCTAAAACCGCACAATCATGCGCCGATCCGCGGCAAGCGGCCGAAACATTGAAAGAGGCTGTCCCGGTTTACACCGAGTTAGCGTATCCGAACTTGATCCAGCTTGTTGAGCATTTCGCGGCTGACGGGTTATACGTTGCGGTATTCAAATGGGCGGACGGAGATTGCTTGTTCGATCATTGGAACTTTGAGACTTATAAAGCAAACGCCGAGCTTTCACCGGGGGAGCGGTTCAAAAAGCTGCCGCGTGAAAAAAGGCTCCGCGCCGTTGACGCCATCTTTGACTTTTTGACGTTCACAGAGGCAAAAGGTTATGTTGCCGTTGACTTCTACGACGGCAGTATTTTGTATGATTTCCAGCGGGACGTTGTTACGATTTGCGACATAGATTTCTTCAGTAAAACTCCCTATTTCAATGACGCAGGAGAGGATTACTGGGGAACGAAACGCTTCAAAGCCCCGGAAGAATATCGTAAAGGCGCGAGGATCGATACCGTTACCAATGTGTTCACATTGGGCGCATTGCTATGTCACTTTTTCGGCGGGTATACGGATGCTGAGATTTCCGTGATGTATCAAAAAAACGCTTTCTTCCCATGCCGATATGAAACATGGGAATTAAGCGAATCTTTGTATCAAGTCACGTTAAAAGCCGTTGAACGGGACAGGGCGAACAGGTTTGATTCGATGAGGGCGTTTCGTGAGGTTTGGAGGGCGAACACACGGGATTAACCTGTGAATCTGCACTCTGATCCCCTCCTGTTTTTCACCCATACCTTTCTTCCAAAAACCGCACGACGGCAACCATCGCGTTTTCGTCGCAATGCGGGATGATGTGATTTGCGGCGGCGCGGGCTTCGGCTGTCCCGGACGCGGGCGCGAATGATTCAAAGGTTTCCAACATGCCTATATCATTCCCCGCGTCGCCTGCGGTGTAAACGTTTTTCAAATCCAGCGACAGCATGTCGGCCAGCGTCCGCACGCCAACGGCCTTATCGACCCCGACATTCTGCATCTCCAAGAGGCATTTGGCCGAGAAGAAGAACGAAAAATCCTCCCCGTAGGCCTGCCGGGCGTATCCGGCGACTTCCTTCAGCAGCTCCGGCTCGTCCGCAAAGAGGATTTTGATCCAGGGCGGCGGCGTTTCGGCGGGGTTTTCGATGATTGTATAGCTGCATTTAACGGTGGTCATATGCAGCTCGTGCCAGCGGTTGTAGTCCATAATGGCGACCCGGGTCGGCCAATGCAGCTCGGCACCGAGACCGGGGAAACGGGCGCGGATGTCCGCCAACACTTCTTCAAAAGACCCGGTCAGCCATTGCGTATGCAGTGCGCGCTCTGTTTGATAGTCGTAAATATACGCCCCGTTGGACAGAATGACGGGTGCGGACAGGGGGACTTCCGGGCGCAGGGCGGCAAACCCGGTCAAGCTGCGCCCCGTCGCCACGGTAAACAGCCCGCCCCGGGCGGTGAACGACTCCAGCGCGGCCAAAACGGGCGGGGTCAGCTCATGCTTGCGGTTGAGCAATGTCCCGTCAATGTCGGTTGCGAGCAGTACGCCGTCGAAAATGCCCAAAGAATCAAACCTTTCCTCTTACACGCGCCAGCCTTAGCTGCTCGATGGCATTGGCAACCGTCGGCATGGATATGACAATCAGTGTTACAATGATCTCCGGCCCAAGGTAAGACAGCTGATATATGGCGGAGTATGCCAGCACATTCTGCCCTTCAGGCGCGTTTTCACTGAAAAATACAATTCCGGCGGCAAAGCTGCACAAGAAGCGTCCCGTTGCCCCGGCAAGATAACTGATCTGCAACCCAAAACGTCTGCCCCGAAATAAGCAGAAACAACCCAGCGCGGCGTAAGCCAATGGATAATCTAAAATAAATTGAATCGGATGAGCCACATAAGCTCCCAACAACAGCCGCAATACGCCGTATGTGGCACCGGCAAACAAACCTGCCCTCACGCCGTACCAGTACCCTACCAACACAATGGGCAGCATACTGAACGCCGTGACCGAACCGCCCTGCGGCATTCGGTAGAGCCTGATTTGAGACAGAACAACGGCCAGCGCGATACAGAGGGCGGAGAAGGTGAGGAGCGAGATACGGCTCTGCTGGATACGTTCCAGCTTATGGATATGTACGGCTTTTGTGATCAGCAAGCCGCCGCCGATGAAGAAGAGAAGAACGGAACCGGCCAATGCAAAAAGCATGGTGATCGCTTTGGCCGACAGAGGCGCGGCGTACTCCCTCGAGGGCTTCACGAGCAGCGCGGCGGCGTCCGGGTCGGTCTCCCAAAGGGTTTCCGATAGCTGATCGTACTCCGCCTTAGCGGTTGTGTACACCCGCTCGGACGCGCTGATGCTGAGCAGGGTGACCAATGAGCCTACCAGTCCCAAACAAAGCATGACCACACAGATGATGAGCAGATTTTTGCGGTTGTTTGATCGTTTTTCCATAAAAACGCACCTCCATATTTTGCGTGTCACGCCTCGCAAAGCGCGGCGCTTCCCGCCTAAAATGGGGGTGTCTTACGGATTGTCACGTTCTGTGCGCGTCTCACGGACGGTCGGATAAGCCGTTCATGCTTATGCCAAACAGTCCCGCTACGCGCGGCCTTCGGTTTGGCAAACGCTTCCGCGCCTTATCCTCCCTGTGAGCCGACAGAACGCTTCCCTATTTCCCGACGGCGGCATTATCCGCATCCGGTTCTAAGGGTTTAGCGCGGCGTTTCGCGCCCTCTCAGCCGCCTGACGGCAGCACCCCACTTTACGGGGGTTAGTATACAGGATGGGGCGGGGTGTTGTCAAGTATAGAAAAATGCGCCCTCAATCCCTGAAATCAAACAGTTCCTTCGGCTTTACCCGCAGCACCTCGCTCATTTTGAAGATCAAGTCAAACGAAACGCCGACTTTCCCCAGCTCAATCGCGCTGATATGGCTTTTGCTATGATGATTGACAGTCGCATTATGACGTGTTATATTGCTATTAATAAAAAAGTAGGAGGGTTCATTATGCCTATTGAAGCGGCACTGATTATCGGAGGAGTTCTTGCGCTCGCCGGTACAATCGTTTCTTACATATTGCTCATCCCTGAAAAAAGGAAGGCCAACCTGAACAAATTCTTTACATTTGTACGCAACGTATTTACCTTCAAGCATCTCCTGCTCGAATCCATTCTCCGCGCGCTGTATGTCTTTTCCACATTTTTTGTCATTTTTGCCGGGTTCTTCATGTTGTTCTCCGGGTATAGACGCTATAGCTGGTACGGCGGCGGTTTTGAGTCCGCTGCGCTGGAAGGGTTACTCACGATGGTTTTAGGGCCTATTGCCGTGAGGCTTGCCTATGAGGCTATGATGCTGTTCGTTCTCCTTGTTAAGAACACCATCGCCATCAATACAAAGCTTGAAAGCAAACCCGGGAAGGAATCGGAAACGCCGAATGTCCCTGAGAACATCGTTTTTTGCCAGTTCTGCGGAACCAAATACAACGCGAATATCGGTGGCTGCCCGAATAACTGTGCGCCCCAGCCGCAGTACCCGCAGCATCCTCCGCAGCAGTAGTCAAGTTCAAGGGCTGTGATATGGCAAAGCCCTCCGTTCAGCGGTTAGTTGAAAGAGGAGGGCTTTTTGTTTTGTTATAATATGCTTAAAGCAATTAAACCCCAGCCGCCCGCAACGCCTCCCTGATCTCCGGCACGGTGAAATTCTTCTCCAGTCTTGGCGAATAGAGCATCGAGCTGATGATGGCGGCGTCGGCGTTCGCTTTGGTGAAGGCGTCGATGATGTGGCAGGGCAGCCCGGCCCCGCCCGACGCGATGACCGGGATATTGACCGCGTCGGCAACGGCTTTGGTGATCTCGAGGTCAAACCCCTCGCAGCCGCCGTCGTTGTCGATGCTGTTGACGCAGATTTCGCCCGCGCCCAGTTCCGCGCCCCGTTTGGCCCATTCGAGCGCGTCCATCCCGGTGAAGGTACGCGCCCCGTCGATGGCGATCTCATACCCGCTCGGGATTTTTTCGGTCTTTTCCACCCGCTGGACTTGCATACTCAAAACGATCCGCGCCGACCCGAGTTCCTTCGCTCCCTCGGCGATGATGTCGGGGTTGCGCACCGCCATCGAATCGACGCTGACTTTATCGGCTCCCGCTTCGATGGCCGCTTTCATATCGTCCAGATTCCGCAGACCGCCGCCGACGATGAACGGAACCGTGGTATGTTCTTTCACGGCGCGGACGGTATCCAAATCGATCATGCGGCGTTCGGCCGACGCCGTCACGTCGAAGAAGATGACTTCGTCGATCCCCTCTTCGGCCATCCGCTTGGCCATTTCGGCGGCGGGCGCGACGTAGATGTTATCCTGAAACTTCTTAGCCTTGGTGACGTTGCCCCCGATGACGTCAAAACAAACGATCAATCTCTTTTTCATAAATCCGTCCTCCTTCAAATTTCCTTGTACAGTATACAACACGGAAATTGAACATTGCAAGTTTTTTCTTGCGGCGGTTTGCTGTTTGTGATATAGTATCACAGTTATGAAGGAGGGAAAATCATGGAAGTCAGAAAAGGGATCGTTGATTGTTCGCCCGCCGACGTCGGGTACGACGGCTCGCGGCTGGACGCCGTGGACGCGTTTTTCGCCCGCATGATCGAGCAAGGGATCATCTTCGGCGTATCCTACCGTTTGGCGCGCCGGGGGAAGACGTTTGCCGCCGCCGCGCTGGGCAGCCGCCATTATAAAAAGCCGGACGTTCTGATGCAGCCGGATTCCGGCTTTTCCATCGCGTCGCAAACCAAACTCTTTCCGGCTGTGGCCATCCAGATGCTGGTCGAAGACGGGCTGGTTTCGGTGGAGGACAGGGTTGCCAAATATATCCCGCAATTCGGCGGCGCGCCGTATGATGAAATCACGCTGATCCACCTGCTGACGCATACCTCCGGGCTGTATCCCGAAGGCAGCATTCCCGACAAGCATCATATCAACGCGTTCGGGCAGATCGAGCGGCAGTTTGAAAAAGACGGCATGGAGACCGATTGGATCGCCGCCGGGCTGAGTTCGGGGCTGCGCCGCCCGCCCGGAACCGAGTGGCAATACTGCTCGTTCGGCATCGCGGTATTGGGCGCGGTCATTGAAAAGGTAACGGGCGTGAAGAGCGAGGATTTTATCCTCGGCCGTATCGTCAAACCGCTGGGTATGACAGGAACGACGTTTGCCATGACCAAGGAAATGGCGCGCAATGCCGTTGTCTTTGGAGAATGGAATGAGAAAACAATCGAAAAGGTGGAAAAAGGCGAAGAGCGCGAGATGGGAATGTGGTCGTTGATCCCGCCTGTTGCGGGCGGCCTCTTCTCTAACACCGCCGACCTGATCAAGTTCGGCTCGATGCTGCAAAACTGGGGGCGGCTGGGCGATACCCGCATCCTCGGGCGCAAGGCTGTGGAGAGCATGACCGAGCACCGGCTGTTTGACGTTCCCGACCGCTGCTGGGGTTCGGCGGAAAACGACCGAAGCTACGGGCTGGGCGTTGATATGCGCCGCTATCCCGGGTCGCTCACCTCTCACGGGACGTATTTCCATGAAGGCGCGGGGCATAGCGTGCTGATTGTCGACCCGGCCGAGGAGATGGTCTGTTCCTGCGTCTACCCGTGGGGGCCGGACGACTGGAACAACGACTGCAACGGGAGGCTTTACAACGTCATGTGGTCGGGGGTTTTATGATGAAACCGATGAAACGGGTGGCGGCCATCCATGATATATCAGGCGTGGGCAAATGCTCGCTGACGGTGGCTTTGCCCATCATTTCGGCGGCCGGAGTGGAATGCGCGGTCATGCCGACGGCGGTGCTTTCAACGCATACCGGGGGGTTTGCCGGATTCACCTTCCGCGACCTGACCGACGACATGCGTCCGATGGCCGAACACTGGAAAAAAGAAAACATTGCGTTTGACGCCTTTTACAGCGGCTATTTGGGCTCGCTGAGCCAAATCGGCATCGTGGAGGACGTCATTGAGATGTTCCGCGGGCCGGAAACACTGGTGATGGTTGACCCGGTCATGGCCGACAACGGCAAATTGTATCCCCTTTTCACGATGGATCATGTCAAAGGGATGGCCAAACTCTGCGGCAAGGCCGACGTCATCATCCCCAACCGCACCGAAGCCGCCTTTATGCTGGGGCAAGAGTACAAAGAAGGCTCGATGACCGAAGAAGAAGTCAACAGTCTCCTCCGCGCCCTGGCCGGGCTGGGAGCCGGGCAGGTGGTTTTGACAGGCGTGCATTTCGGCGGCGATGACTTGGGCGCGGCCTGTTATCACGCGGGGACGGGTCAAATCAATTATATCATGGACAAACGGGTCGAGGGGATGTACCACGGCACAGGAGACGTCTTCGGCTCCTTCCTGCTCGGTGCTTTGCTGCGCGGGATCAACCTTGCCCAAGCGGTAAGGGTGGCTGTTGACTTTACCTGCGCGGCCATTCAGCTGACGGCGGCCGACGGGACGGGGCCGCGTATGGGGGTGCGGTTTGAGTCGGTGCTGGCCGATTATGGAAAAATGTTGGACAATAGATAAGGATTGACTTAAATATCCTGCAATAATGTCCGAATAATGCTTGACACAGGAAGATTGCCCGTGATACACTAAACCTATATACAGCGATATTGGAGGGGTATGCAATGGGAAACATGAAGATCAAGGCAAAAATGATTCTGTGCTTCGGGATCGTTATCGCTTTGGCGGCATTTCTCGCGGTGTTCGCGGTCATTCAGCTGAGAAGCGTGGATACGGCGTATACCAATGTTCTTGAACTGCCTGTTATGGCAAAGGAAGCGATCTATGAGTTCACAACCGCGACCAATGACGTCCGGCGTTTGGGGTCGACCATATCCACCTTCGCGCCCACAACCGAAAATTCGAGGATAGACGGATACTACACTCAAGCGGTTGAGGCTTTCGCAAGAGGCGAGGACGCGCTGAAAGCCTATGACGACCTTGTTCACGCCAACCCCAACTTGGATCAGGCGGGAAGGGAAAGCAGGCTCAATCAGACCAAAGAATTGCGCAACCTGTTCAAAAAATATTGGGACGAAACAATTATACCGGTCACAAATGCTGCGCGCGGCGGGGATCATCAGGGAACGATTACGATCATGCTGAACGGCGCGGCGACGATGGGAGAGCTTGCGGAAGCCGGCGAAGCGATGCTGAAAGCGGTCACCGATTCGAGGGACAGCCAAAAAGTTGCCGCTACGGAAAAAGCCTCGACCACCGAACTCATCGTGGCCGCGATCGCCGTTGTGATCTTGATCATTTCCGTTATCATCGCCTTGGCGCTGGCAACTTCCATATCCAAGCCGCTGATCAAACTGACCAACTATATGAACCGGGCCGGCTCGACCGGAGCCATCAATTTTACACAGGATGAGCTTGCCACCATCGAACAGCAGAAACACAAAAGAGACGAGATCGGGCAGTGTATCGGCGCCATTTCAAAGCTCATCGCGCACGTCTCGCATATTTCGGGAGAGCTGGAACTGGTCGCCAAAGGCGATTTGACGACGCAGGTCGAGTTCCTCTCCAACGAAGACGTCATGGGTATGGCTCTCCAGCACATGGTCGATAACTTGAATAAGCTGTTCGGGGAAATCAACTCCTCCACATCTCAGGTATCCAGCGGCTCCAAGCAGATCGCCGACGGGGCGCAGATTTTGGCGCAAGGCTCCACACAGCAGGCCTCCGCCGTGGAAGAGCTCTCCTCGGAAGTCAAGCAGATCGCCGAACAGACACAGCAAAATTCCGAGATGGCCAACAAGGCCGCCGGGTTGGGCAACACCATCAAAGCCAAAGCCGAAACAGGCAGCCGTCAAATGGATGAAATGATGGAAGCCGTCAGAGACATCAATCAGGCCAGCCAAAGCATCAGCAAAGTCATCAAAGCCATCGACGACATCGCCTTCCAAACCAACATCCTCGCCCTCAACGCCGCCGTGGAAGCCGCTAGAGCCGGACAGCACGGCAAAGGCTTTGCCGTTGTGGCTGAAGAGGTGCGCAACCTGGCCAGCAAGAGTGCCGATGCGGCCAAAGAGACAGGCGTTATGATCCAAAACTCGGTCGAGAAAGCCGAGCTGGGAACGCGCATCGCCGAAAGCACATCGGCCAGCCTGACCGAGATCGTGGCGGGCATCAACGAGAGCAGCCAAATCGTCAATCAGATCGCCTCTTCCTCCGAATCGCAGTCGGCCGGCATCGCGCAGATCAACAGCGGCATCGATCAGGTGGCGCAAGTCGTCCAGCAAAACAGCGCGACGGCGGAAGAAAGCGCGGCCGCGGCGGAAGAAATGAGCGGCCAATCGGCAACGCTGGAGGATTTGGTCGCCCAGTTCAAACTCAAAGACGGCACACGCGGCATCAGGCGTCCCGCGCAAAGCGCGGCATTGCCGCCGTCCGGCAACCGGCAGATCAATATGCCGAGCAAGACGGCGTATACACCCACCGGCGGGGAATTTGGAAAGTATTAAGGATCATAAAGATAAAAGACGCCTGTGTTAAAAGCGGGCGTCTTTGTCTTTACAAAACGCGCAACTCAACGATCTGGAGGATATAATGATGAAGTGGTTCACAAATATGAAGATTGGCGCGAAATTCTTTTTGAGCTTCGGGATCGTCATCCTGCTGGTTGCCGTCCTTGCCGTAACGGTGTTTATCACCAATCAGTCTTCCAGCAACTATCTGTCCACCATCGAAACCATGTCGGTTTTTCAGGGAGACACCGTTGAGTTCATCGAAAGTTTCGGCAACGCGAGCGTTGAGGCGACTTCCCTGTATGCCGGGGATGACGCCGCCGCGTATCAAGGCGCGGGCAAGCATTACAACACGGCTAAGGAATGGCTGGCCGCGCTTATTTTACAGGCAAATGACGCGCCCGGGCTGTCAAAGTTTACCGGGGAGTTTGAACGCCTCGCCGGAGAACTGGATGAATGGATGAGCTTAGTTGAGCAGCTGAACACGTCAAACAAATCGCTGTTGGAAATGCGGGGGCACTTCAGCGAAAAAGGGGAAGCAGCCACCCGGATAGCGATGGAGATATACAACGCGCAGCTGGAAAATTTGGAGGCGGATATAGCCGACGGCAAGGATGACGCCGCCATGCTTAGGCGCAAGGGGCGGGTACAGCACGGAGCCGACATCACCATGCAGATTGCCGCGATGGAGAAATCCTTTACCGATTTGATTGCCTACGATGATCTATCGGCCGTGCCGCAGTCGATGGAAGCAGCCTACGCGATTTTAGCGTCGCTGGACAAGTATATCGACGACAGTTCCCAGCAAAAAGACAAAGACATCGGCGAAGCGGTCAAAGCGGAAATCACCGAGTATATCAATTTGACGGACAACTTCATATCCGAAGTGGACAGTAAATACAGATTGATGAACACACTCAAAGCCAAATCGGAAGCGACGACGGCTTCGGCCGCGGCGGTGAACACCGAAGTCTCCGGGGCGGTCGCGGGGGAGCTTGTTAAAGCAAAAGCAACCGGGTTGACCTCGCAGATCGTCGCCATATCCCTCGCGCTTGTTGCTCTCGTTTTCAGCGTGGCCATCGCTCTTGTCCTTACCCGGAATATTACAAAACGGCTGAGCAGCATTACCGCGTTTATGCAAAAGGCCGGGTCAACGGGCGATATTACCCTCCGTCCTGAAGACGCCGCCGATATAGAGAGGAACCGCTCAAAAGACGAAATAGGGATACTGACCGAAGGCTGCGCCGGGTTTATCAAGCATATAACGCACATTGCCGAGGAATTGGAAACCGTCGCGGGCGGCGACCTGACCATCGAGATCGAATTGCTTTCCGGGCAGGACGTGATGGGCAAGGCGTTGGTGGATATGGTGAACAGCCTGAACCGTATGTTCGGGGAAATCAATCAATCTACCGCGCAGGTATCCTCCGGCTCCAAACAGATCGCCGACGGAGCCCAATCGCTGGCGCAGGGTTCGACCGAGCAGGCCTCTTCCATCGAGCAGTTATCCGCCTCCATCACCGAAATCGCACAGAAGACGAAAGACAACGCGGATATGGCGGGGAAAGCGGCTATCCTTGCCAATACCATCAAACAAAATGCCGAAACAGGCAGCCAGCAGATGGAGGAAATGATAGAAGCCGTCAGGGACATCAACTCGGCCAGTCAAAGCATCAGCAAGGTCATCAAAACCATCGACGACATCGCTTTCCAAACCAACATCCTCGCCCTCAACGCCGCCGTCGAAGCCGCGCGCGCCGGACAGCACGGCAAAGGGTTTGCCGTCGTAGCCGAAGAAGTACGGAATTTGGCAACCAAGAGTGCGGATGCGGCCAAAGAGACCAGTTCCATGATCGAAGACTCGATGGAGAAAGCCGAGCTGGGGAGCCGTATTGCGGGCGAAACAGCCGCCAGCCTCGCCGAGATCGTTCAGGGCATCAACGAGAGCAGCCAAATCGTCACCGAAATTGCGCAATCGAGCGACGAACAGTCGGCAGGGATCGCGCAGATTAACACCGGCATCGACCAAGTGGCAAGCGTCGTCCAGCAGAACAGCGCGACGGCCGAGCAGAGCGCGGCCGCCAGCGAAGAAATGAGCGGCCAGTCGGCGACATTGGAAGACTTGGTTGCCCAATTCAAGCTCAAAGACGGCACACGCGGCATCAGGCGTCCCGCGCAAAGCGCGGCATTGCCCCCGGTCGCCGGACGGCAGATCAATATGCCGAGCAAAACGGCGTATACGCCTGACGGCGGGGAATTTGGAAAGTATTAAGGACATGAAATCTTAGCATTGTAAAAATATTTGTAAAAATATTTATCAATTCCCTGTTGACAAGGGGAGGAAGCTATGCTATCTTATGGTTAGTGGGTTGAATCATTAACGTCGTAACGAGAGAAGGTGAGCGTTTGAACGACAGTCTGCCGGTATTCCAGCAAATCATCGAGACCATTGAGAGCGACATCATCACCGGGGTTTACCAAACAGACGAATTGATCATCTCAACAACGCAAATCTCCAAAGTCTACGCCGTCAACCCGACGACGGCGGTCAAGGCGGTCAGCAAGCTGACCGACGCGGGCATCCTTTATAAGAAACGGGGGATCGGCATGTGCGTGGCCGAAGGCGCGCGGGAGCAAATCACCAAACGGCGGCGGGAGGTTTTCCTGAATCAGACGATAGGCAGGCTTTTAGCGGAAGCGAAAACTTTGGGCATCCCGACCGACGAATTGATCGGTGTTATCAAAAGCAAGGAGGGAGAAACGAACGATGATTGAATTTTCCAATGTTTCAAAAATCTACAAAGACACGACGGCCATCGACCGTCTCACGCTGAATCTTCCCGAGCGCGGTATCTATTGCCTGCTTGGAAGAAACGGCGCGGGGAAGACGACGTTGATGAAACTGGCCGCCGGGCATATCGCCGCCAATGAAGGGGGCATCGCCGTGGACGGGCAGAAGGTATCGACAGGCAGGATGCCGGAGAGCGTCAACTACATTGAAAGCGGCTCGGCGCAGTTTAACATGAGGGCGTCGGCCTTGATCGACGCGGCCGCCGAACTGCAAGGGGACTTTGACCGCGGCTTTGCCCGGGAAATGGTCAAACGGTTCGAGCTGAACACCCGTAAGAAGTACAAACAGCTCTCCTTCGGCATGAAGACCATGCTGACGACCATCCTGACCCTCGCCAGCAACGCGAAAGTCATCCTGCTGGACGAGCCGACGCTGGGGTTTGACGCCATTATGCGCGACCAGTTCAACACCCTGCTGCTGGAGAGCTATCAAGCCCGCCCCCGTTTGATCGTCGTGTCCACGCACTTGATCGACGAGATCGCCAAAGTGATCGAACGGCTGATCATCATCGACAACGGAAGGGTTTTGACCCAAGCCGGGATCGGGGAGATCGACGAGAAAGCCTACACCCTATCCGGCTCTGCGAGCGTCATCGAACCGCTGCTCGGCGGGCTGAACTGCATTGGAAAGACAACGGCGGGCAGCGTGATGGCGGCGCATATTTACGATAAAAGGATCACCCCGCCCGGCGGGGTATCCATCGGCCGCCTCAGCTTGCAGGACTTCTTTATCAACCTTGTGGGAGGGAAAAGCAATGGGTAAATCTCTTGTCGCCGCCAAACTCAACCTGCGTAATATCGGGGCGGCTTATCTGATCACGGCGGTCACCGTCGGCTGTATGATGGTACAGGATATTGTTTTTTTAATCTTAAAAATGTTTGACATCAATCCCAACGGCCCGGAAAACGCGACGATCAGTTTCGGGAACTATTTTTTCCTGCTGTTGGTTTTTAGCGCGATCTTCATCCCCTCCCGGAACTTTCACAAGATGATGAATTTAGGCGGCAAACGAGCCGACTTTTTCAAGGGGTGCGCCATAAACCACGCCATTATGGCCGCCGCCATATCGCTTATCAGCATCATCCTGTACCACACGGCCGACAAGTTTATGATTTCAGCGTTATACGGCGGCGGGACGCTTGACGTCGTCTACTGGTTCGGATGGATCGGGAACGGCTCGGTGGTCGCTTTCTTCCAGCAATTCGCCTTCCTGCTCCTGCTGGCCGTTGTCATCCATACCCTGACCGCCGCCCAGGGCAAATGGTACGGCTGGGCGGCGGATATTGTCATCGTGGCGGTTATTGCCGTCTTTATCCCTATCCCCGCGCTCCGGCCGGTACTGATTTGGTTCTTCAACATGGTCATTTTCCACCAATATGCCGCCGTGCAGATTTCATTCTGCCTGCTGCTGGCCTGCGCAGTCTACGCGTTGAACAGGCCGATCTTTGCGCGAAAGGCGATTTGAACGCTGCCTGCCTGATTCAGCATTCAAAATCGATCATCCCCCGGATTTGCCGCGCCTCGTCGATCCCGGGATAGACTTCTTTCAACGCCAAACCCTTTTCCGTCAGCTCAAAGACGCAGCGTTCGGTCACATATAACACCCGCTGGCCGCGTTTGAGCGCGTTTTGACCGGAAAAACTGACGGCGGAAATCTCCTTTTTGAATTTTGACACGGAACCTTCCTGTACTATGCGGATGCTCCCGTTTTCGTTCAGAGCGACAAGCCCTTTTGTATTGAAACTCATGCAGAACACGATGGTTTTGGTGGCATGGGTGATGTTGGCAAACCCGCCGATCCCGGCGTAGCCGCCGGGCAGTTTGTGCGCGTTCACATTGCCGTGCGCGTCGGCTTCCAGGCCGCCTAAGAAGCAGATGTCCAGCCCGCCGCCGTCGTAGAAGTCGAACTGCGTCGCCATGTCGCAGATCATATCGGCACCGATGGCCGCGCCGAATGCCACGCCCGGCGCGGGAAGCCCGCCCACACCCCCGGCTTCCACCGTGATGTGTATATCCTGCAAAATGCCTTGTTTGGACGCGGATATGCCCACCATTTCGGGGATGCCGATCCCGATATTGACAATTTGGCCGGAGCGCAGTTCTTTGGCGGCGCGTTCGCCGATGATGCCGGCGGTTTGGTCGCCGGGTTCGGTTTTTCTCCTCTTGGTGGTGGAGAGTTTGTTGACGAAATAGTCCATATGCGTCGCCGGGACATGAATGTCGCCGGATAGGGCGGGGTTATACTCCCCTGTTTCGGTCGTGTTTTCCACGACAACCACCGCGTCCACCAAGATTCCCGGGACGATGACGTTGCGCGGGCGGGAAAACTCATGGCTCACCCGCTCGACCTGAACGATCACCTTGCCGCCGTTGCGTTTTGTGGTCTGAGCGATCGCCAAAGCGTCCACCGTCAGGTATTCCTTCTCGAACGATATGTTGCCGTTCGGGTCAACGGTGGTGCCTTTGATGAAAGCAATGTCGATTTTCGGCGTACGATATGTAAGGTACTCCTTGCCCTCCATTTCAAAAACGGAGACAAGCTCTTTTTGGGAGACGGCGTTTAACGCGCAGGTGTCCACGCGGGGGTCGGCGTAAATGCCGACCCCGACTTCGCTCAAGTGCCAATCTCTTCCGGCGGCCGCGGCGCGTATGGTATGGGACAGAACGCCCAGCGGGAGGCAGTAGGCCTCGATCTTGCCCGCAAGAGCCATTTGAATGGCGGCGGGCATACTGTTGTAATGCCCCGCGATGATCTCACGCACCGCGCCCGCCTTGATATAGCGGTCGGCGCAGCGGTTTTCGTCCCACATGCCGAACCCGGCCGCGCAAAACAGCCGCAGCTCTTTGGGGGAGCCGGTTTCGTTAAACCGCTCAAACAAGGCGTCATGCAGGGCTTCGGGGTTGGCCAACGCCAAAAAGGCGTTGACGGCGATGCAATCCCCGTCTTTGATCAGATCCGCCGCTTCGCGGGGTGCTACGATCTTGAACACGCGGCCTCACCCTTTCGCGCCGTCGTTCTCCCTGATCTCCACCCGGCGTATCTTGCCCGAGATGGTTTTGGGCAGGGCGTCCACATACTCGATGACGCGGGGGTATTTATACGGCGCGGTGAGCTTTTTGACATGGTTTTGCAGCTCTTTGGTCAGCTCGGGCGACCCTTGGTAGCCCTTTGAGAGGATGACGGTGGCCTTGACGGCGAAGCCGCGTTCGGGGTCGGGGACGCCGGTAACGGCGCATTCGGTGACGGCGGGATGCTCCATCAGCACGCTCTCGACCTCAAAGGGGCCGATGCGGTAGCCCGAGGATTTGATGACGTCGTCGGTGCGGCCGACATACCACAGGAAACCCATTTCATCTTTGTAGGCCGTGTCGCCGGTGTGGTAAAGGTCGTCATGCCAAACGCTTTTGGTCATTTCGTCGTCGCGGAAGTAGCCCGAGAACATACCATAAGGTTTCCCTCCGCCCGCTTCGTCGGTGCGGATACAGATTTCTCCTGTTACACCGGGGCCGGTTTCCTCTCCGTTTTCGTCGGCGACGATGATGCGGTAGCTGGGCGCGGGGAGACCCATCGAGCCGAGCCGGGGCTGCATCCACGGAAACCCTGTCCAGCAGCATAGGGTGGTTTCGGTCTGGCCGAACCCCTCGAAGATTTTCAGCCCGGTTCCTTCCAGCCAGACTTTGAACACCTCGGGGTTGAGGGCTTCGCCCGCCGTTGCGCAGTGTTTTAATGATGAAAGATCGTATTTTTTCAGTTCCTCTTTGATCAGGAAGCGGTACATCGTCGGCGGGGCGCAGAAGGTGGTGACTTTGTATTTTGCGATCTTTTCGAGGATGTCGGGGGCGGAGAATTTGTCGAAATCATAGGTAAAGACCGCGCTTCCGGCCAGCCATTGGCTGTACATCTTGCCCCACAGGCTTTTGAGCCAGCCTGTGTCGGAAATGGTGAAGTGCAGGCCGTCCTCTTCGCAGCGGTGCCAAAAGCACCCGGTCATGATATGCCCGAGCGGGTAGGTGTAGTCGTGCCAAACCATTTTGGGATAGCCGGTTGTGCCGGAGGAGAAGGCCATCAGCATCATGTCGGACTTGACGCTGTTTCGGGCAACCGGCGTTTCGGGCGCGGCCTCCCAGCCTTTGTCGAACTCGTCGAAATCCATCACGATTTGCAGCGTCGGGCATTCCGGCCGGGCTTCCTCAATGGCCTTCATGACGCCGAAGCGCGGCGTGGTGAGCAGCATCTTGATCGACGCGGCGTTGCAGCGGTAGACGAAGTCCTTGGCCGTCAGCAGGTAGGTGGCCGGGACGGCGACGGCACCCATGCGGTGCAGAGCCATCAGAACAGGCCAATACCGCCAGTCGCGGGACATGGTGAGCATGACCATGTCGCCCTTTCCGATCCCCAATGAAAGGAAGTAATTGGCGGCTTTGACCGAGAGGCGGCGGATGTCTTCAAAGGTGAACCGCTTCTCCTCCCCCTCGTTGGACAACCACAGGAGGGCGAGCGCGTCCGGCGTCTGGGCGGCGATCGCGTCAAGGCAATCGAAGGCAAAGTTGAAATCGTCCGGGATGGTTAGCTTATAGTTTTTTTGCAGGTCTTCCAGCGTGGCGTAATCGTCACGGTGGCGGCCTGTAAATGTTTCGTATAACGGCATGGCTTTAATCCCCCTTATCCTGCATTACGATCGCTAAAAATCGCGCGGGTTTACCGTCCAGCGGGCGGGCGGCGTGGTCGACGGACGCGTCAAAGAAGATGCTGTCGCCCGGGTTGAGGTCGTAGGTCAGGCTGCCGAAATAGATCCGCAGACGCCCTTCGATTAAGAGATTGAACTCCTGCCCCGTGTGCGAATGCTGCTCGGGAGCAACGGTGTCGTCCTTCGGCTCGACGGTGACCATGAACGGTTCGGCCAGCTTGTTGCGGAAGGTGAACGCCAAATGCTTGTAATTATACGCCGCCTGACGCTGAATGTCATAGCCCTGTCCGGCGCGGGTGAGACAGCAGCCGGACAATTTGGGCGATTCGCCGCTCATCAGGTCGACCACGTCAACGCCGAGAGCTTGGGCGGCGTTGTAGAGGAATGAGAAGGAAAAATCCCGTTCGCCCCGCTCGTATTCCTCGAGCTGCGCCGCCGTGACGTCGCATTGGGAGGCAAGAGCCTCCTTTGCAATGCCTTCGATGTCCCTGAGGGCGGCCAGCCTGTTCCCGATTTCACGCAATTGGTCTGTCATGGTTTCATCTCCTTATTTTCGTTTAATGATAGGATACACCGTTTTGCCGTACGCCGCGTTGACGATGATGGCCGCGCTGAAATAGATGGCGGCCAGGGCGGCGGCGAGCAGGGCATATGCAGGGATTTTCGCAAAGTCTGAGGACAGCACCCCTAAGTCGATCAAGGTGATAAACGGCAGGGCGACGTCGAGAGCCAGCACGATGAGGGAGAGGAGGCCGAACGGCCTGCAAAAGGCGGGCGTCCAAAGGAGGACGGCCAGCGTCAGAGCCGCCCAGGCATAGCCGTCGATGCGGGTGTCGGCCGGAACGCCGGACATGATGGCGTTATACTTGACGGACATTTCCAATCCGCCGGCCAGCATGAAGAACGCGCTGAAGAATAAAAAGGTGTTGCCCCCGGTGTGGTTGCCGCCTTTCAAGTCGAGCAGCCCGACGATACATTGTACCACGAAACCGCCGATCAGCCAACAGCCGACCAGCTTCATGGCCGACGGATCGACAAAGCCGTTGAGCAGC
The DNA here is from genome assembly GCA_009782475.1 of Oscillospiraceae bacterium. Lineage (GTDB taxonomy): Bacteria > Bacillota > Clostridia > Oscillospirales > UBA929 > UBA929. Next base: position 36,649 of record WRIZ01000019.1, read on the forward strand.
GCGAAGAAGCAGAAACAGGCGACCGACAGCGCGACCAGCCCGGCCGGGGTGGGGTTTGACCATTCCTTGGCCGAGACTTTGACTTCTTTCAGGTTTTCCATAGGGGTTGACCCTCCTTCTATATTACGCCGGGTTTAAGCTGACAACGGAAAGACCGCCGCAATCCGAAGATTGCGGCGGTCTGCAAACGTTATCGTTTACAAAGAGCCAAGCATCCGCGGTTTGCCAAACACCTTTAACAGAGAGATCACAAAAATCTCCCTGATAATAATAATGTTGGCAAGGCGGGTTGTTTTCATCTCGGCCTCCTGTTTTATTCGGCGTTGTTTTGCAGTATAGCATAGGGATTTGCCCTTTGTCAAGAAAAATTTTTACAACTTCGTTTTTCAAGTCATCGGGAGTGCTTTTTGACCGCTTTCTCAACCAAACAGAAGGCTTCCCAAGAACAGAGCTGATTGAAGATTTCCGGTATCCGTTCCATGCTTGGGCGTTTTTGGATAAAGGGGATGACCATCCTTAACAGCGTCATCTGCGCAATCTGCGGGAACGACGGCGATTGTTCTATTTCGACCTTGCGCTGCGCGATTTCCAGCATCGTATCCGTCGTTTCGGGGTCGCAGCCGCTCTCGGAGATCAGGATGGCGTGGTGCAGATAATCGTGAACGGGATTCCCCGGAACTCTGATCCGGTCGGCGACCTGACTGGTCAAGGTGTTAGTATCCCACCCGCCGATCACTTCGGCAATCAGAACGGCAACCTCATCTATAGCCTCTTGCGGAAGGTTCAGGTCTTTCATGATATGCTCACGCATCTTCTGTTACATAAAATGTAAACTCAACCACATCAGGATTGTTAGCGTTTGTCCCTTTAAGAACACCAATGTTATTTTGAGAAGGATTGCAAATGTCGCTTTGAGCTGTTCCGAACGGTGCAACAGTAAAACACAAAGCGGTGACGAGTAAATAAACGATCAATCTTTTCATTTTCATGGGTAATTCTCCTTAATTGTTATTTACATTGTCGAGGCATAGAGTATGGTTTGGGAATTATGTATTATACCTCAATCTGTTTCACTGAGAACCACCCCTTTTTTCAAACCGCCCTGTACCGCCTGACGGCGAGGATATTGCAGGCAAACAGGAGGGCGATGATGCCGGTCAAAACGGCGATTTGCGGCAGAATCTCAACCAAGCCGTATCCGTAGACCAAGACTCCTTTCATCGCCTGGCTGCCGTAATAGAGCGGCATGGTCTTGGACAGATGGTTCAACCCATACGGCAGAGTATCGACCGGGATCAGCCCGGAGAAAAAGACTTGCGGGATGATGATCACGGGGATGAACTGCATGACCTGAAACTCGTTTTTGGCGAGAGCCGAGATCAAAACGCCCAAGACCACCGCCAAGACGGCGACCAGCAGCATGATCAGCAGCGCGAGCGGCCAAGCCCCGGTGAACGTCATGTTCAGAACCGTTTTGGCGAAGAGGATCATCAGCGCGCTCTGAACGACGGCGAACAAGCCGAACCCCAGCACATAACCGCCGACCACCGAAGCCGTTTTGACCGGGGTGAGCATCAGCCGCTCGACCGTATCGGCGGTGCGTTCGCGCACGAAGGAGACGCCGGAAAAGATAAAGATCAGGAAAAACGACATAACGGCCAGCAGCAGAAAGCCATAGCTGTCAAAGGTACTTGCCCCCGCATCGCCGCGGAGGAACTTGACCGTCATTTGGCTTTGCGGACTGAGCGACGCCGAAGCCTCTTTGACGGCTTCGGTAATGGCGGCGAGTTTGACAGAATCCGGCTCCAGCATGTAGATAAAGATGCCGTCGGCAAAGGAGGGGATGAGCAAAACCGCGTCGGCTTCCCCGCCCTCCAGCAGTTCCGATACGGGAATTCCCGGGCGTGATGAGCTGAATGACAATTCCCCTTTGTCCAACGGCGTGTGGGCTACCGTGATCCGATCCGATTCCGTCAATGCGTCCGCGAACGCTTGCGGGGCATACACCAGCACATGCGGTGTATAGCCGCTTGGGCTGAGCAGGAGGTAGAGCAGGGTGAGCAGGACGATCGGCACGATCAGAATCATGGCGACCGAGCGTTTGTCATGCACGATCTGCTTGATGATGCGCATCGCTACAACGCTCATAACTCCGCCCCCTTTGCCATGAAAAACAGTTCCTCGATGTTGCCGTGTTCCGTCCGTTTGAGCAGGTTTTCGGTCGTGTCGTCGGCGACCAGCGCGCCGTTGTAGATGAGGGCGGTGCGGTCGCATTTGGCGGCTTCGTCCATGACGTGGGTGGAAACGATCAGCGCGGCTCCTTCATCCCGCAGTTTGTGGAACCGATCCCATATCGTCCGCCGCAGGATAGGGTCGATCCCCACCGTCGGCTCGTCGAGAAGCATAAACGACGGTTTGTGCAGGAGGGCGGCGGCCAGCGAGAGCCGCTTCTTCATGCCGCCGGAGTAGTTGGACACCAGTTTGTTCTGATCAGGCGCGAGGTCAACCAGCTCCAGTGCTTCTAAGGATTTTTCATAAAGGGCTTTTCCCTTTATGCCGTATAGCCCGCCGAAAAAGAGGAGATTGTCCAGCCCGGTGACGTCGGGGTAGAGGGCGTCGCTCTGCGGCATAAAGCCCATTTGAGCATACAGCTTCATCGACGGCACTTTGATGCCGTTGATGACGATCTCGCCGCCGTCGGCCTTTAACGCGCCGGTGATGAGCCGGATCAAGGTGGTTTTTCCGGCGCCGGACGGCCCGAGCAGGCAGACGATTTCGCCCGCGCCGACCGTTAGGGTCAGGTTTTTGATGACGCCCGGGTTTTTCGGAAACCCTTTGGAAACATTGCGGACTTCGATCATGGTTTTACCCCCTTTTTGCTTCGGGCAGGGAAAAGCGGAACTCCGTCCGCCCGTCTTGGCTGAAAACGTGAATATCCTCATAATGGGCGTTGAGGATGCTGCGCACCAAAAACAAACCCAGCCCAAGCCCCGTCCGGTCGGCGCTGCGGGAGCGGTCGGCTTTGTAAAAGCGGTCGAAGACATAGGGCAGGTCTTCGGGCGGAATGGTTTGCCCGTGGTTGACGACCGAAACAAAAACCTTCCCGGCGCGCGGGGTGATCGAAAAACCCAGTTCCCCGCCCGGCTGCGAAAACTTTATCGCGTTATCCAATAAGTTGGTTAGCACCTGCGTGATAGAATCCGGGTCGGCGTGGACATAGAGCTCCTCCGGCTCGGGCACATCCAAATGAACCGAAAGCCCCTTCTCTTCGACACGCGGTTCAAACCCCAGCAGGATGCGTAAGGAGATTTCAGCGATGTCGAACGGGCGGGGATGGAGTTCGAGCTGCCCTGTCTGCAACCGGGAGAGGTTGGCGGCACTTTCCACCAGCCGGGAGAGGCGCATCACTTCGTCCCGCACGATCGAGAGGGTTTCCGAGTGCCGCTCCTCCGGGATGGTGCCGTCGAGGACGCCGCCGATGAACCCCGAGATGGTGGTCATGGGTGTTTTCAGTTCATGCGAAACGTTGGCGATGAAGCCCCGCCGCAGTTCCTCGCCGCGCTGAAGGGTTTGCGCCATGCTGTTGAACGCCTGCGCCAGCTCGTAAATCTCCCCGTCTTGATAATCCCCGGTTTCGGCGCGTGTACAATAGTCGCCCAGCTCAAAACTGCGGGCGCAGGCCGCCATTTGGCGCAGGGGGCGGGTTTGGCGGCGGGCGGAGAAATAGGCCGTGACGCCGGAGAGGAGGACAATGATGACGCTCATAAAGGCGCAGTTTTGTAAAAATTGGCGGATGAGCCGCGTGTTGGGGTACGAACCGATCCGTACCGTCCCGACTTCCGTCTCTTCGATCCCGAAAGGGGTTTGGTAAATGAAGACGATGGGGGAGGAAACGGTTTTCATGTGCCCCGGGCGGGGAGCCCCGGATTCTGCCCTGATCTTGCCCTCATTATCGAGGATGCGGATGTGCATATCGCCGAGGTCGGCCATCAGTGGCAGAACGTTTTGTATTTCCGAGGAAAGGTCGACCTTCAGCCCGTAATAGGTTATCTGGGTGGAGATATATCTCTTTATCTGTTCGGCCGCGGCAGCCATTTTCGTGTCTTGCTGCGCCGAAAGGATACGCGACGCGCCCACCATGAAGGCGGCCGACAACGCCAGCATACTAACGGTCAGCAACAAAACCGAGCGGAGAAAATACCGGACAAAAATGGTTTTACGCATGGGACTCAAACTTATACCCCACGCCCCAAACCGTTTTCAGCGTCCATTCGCCGGAAACGCCCTCCAGCTTTTCCCGCAGGCGTTTGACATGGACGTCCACCGTGCGGGAATCGCCGAAGTAATCGAATCCCCACACTTCGTCGAGCAGCTGGTTGCGGGTGAAGACGCGGTTGGGTGAGGAGGCGAGGAAAAACAACAGCTCCATCTCCTTGGGCGGCGTGTCCACCGCCTGATCGTTCACGGTCAGCTGAAAGGAATCCATGTCGACGACCAGTTTGTCGAAAGAGAGGCGGCGGGGTTTATCCTCCCCGTTTACGCGGCGCAGAACGGCGTGGACGCGGGCTAAGACTTCTTTCATGTCGAAGGGTTTGCCGATGTAGTCGTCGGCGCCCATCTCCAGACCCTGCACTTTATCAAAGACTTCGGTCTTGGCCGTGATCATGATGATGGGGGTTTTCCCTTGCGCCCGGATTTCTTTGCAGACCTCCCAGCCGTCCAGCCCGGGCAGCATCAAGTCGAGCAGGACAATGGAAGGCTCTTCCTCGGCGAACAGCTTGAGGCCGTCCCGCCCGTTGCCCGCCGCCCTTACATGATAACCGTCTTTTTCCATATACATACGGAGCAGTTCGGCGATGTGTTTGTCGTCTTCGATGATGAGAACGGTTTTTTGTACCATCTTTATCCCTCCGGCCGCCGGTCGGCGAATTTCTGTTTTTTGGGTTTTCGTGACCTTTTCATTATACCAGCAAAACGGGGTCGAATTGATGAAGTTTTTGTAAAAATTTGGCGAGGTTAACATAAAGGCTGTGCATAACCCTGTGGATAATGTGCATAACTTGCTTATTTCGGGATTTGCGTCCGGTTTACCTCTTGAAAATTATATGAACGGCAAAAGGATTGTTTTGCCAAAAGCGGAAAAATCCCCCTTGAAATGACGTTTGAGATATGGTATAATGTAACTGTAATTCACGAGCGTAAACAACAATCACCATCCAACAGAAGGGACGTGCCAGCGTGATCGAGTGTAAAAACGTGACCAAAAGCTACGCGCGCGGTAAAGTGAGGGCGGTGGACGACCTCAGCCTGACGGTGGAGCGCGGCGAGATATTCGGCTTCATCGGCCCCAACGGCGCGGGGAAGACCACCACCATCAAAATGCTGACCGGGATACTGACCCCGGATTCGGGCAGCGTCCGCATCGGCGGGATCGATATGACGGCCGCCCCGGTCGAGGCCAAACGGCTGATCGGTTACGTGCCGGACAGCCACGACGTCTTCGATCGGCTCAAAGGGATTGAATACCTCAACTTCATCGGCGACGTATACGGCGTGCCGGAGAAGGAACGCCGCGAACGCATCGAAAAATACCTAGCCATGTTTGAGATTACCGACGCGGCCGGGGAGCTGATCCGCTCCTACAGCCACGGCATGAAGCAAAAAATCGTTCTGACCGGGGCTTTGCTGCACAAACCGCCGCTTTGGCTGCTCGACGAGCCGCTGACCGGACTGGACCCCAAGAGCGCGCTGGCCTTAAAGGGTTCTATGCGCGAACACTGCGAAGAAGGAAACACAGTCTTTTTCTCGACCCACATTTTAGAGGTGGCCGAGCGGCTGTGCGACCGCATCGGTATCATCTATCAAGGAAAACTGGCCGCCGTCGGGACGATGGAAAATTTGCGTTCGGGCGAAAAAGACGCGACGCTGGAGCAGATTTTCTTTGAGCTGACCGAACCGGAGGCCGCCATATGAGCGCGTTTCAGGAATATTGGCGGCTTTTAGGCTTGCATATCAGGATGCGGCTCTCCCTGTCCGCGCTCGGCGGGAAAGGGGTTAAACGGTCAGGGAAACAAACGGCCAAAATGATCGGGTTCGGCCTGATCATCCTTTATGCCGTCGGAGCCATCCTGCTCGTTTACAGCCTCGTCCTCTTCCCCTTCTTGCGCGGCATGGCGGAAGCCGGACTTCAGATACTGGCGATGGGAACCATCGTCCTGATCTGCATGATCCTTGTCATGGTATTCGGGACATTAACGCTGCTGACGCTCGTCTTTGGGGCGCGGGATGCCGAAGCATACGCGGCTCTGCCGCTGCGGGAGCAATCGGTTTTCGCCGCCAAGTTTACCATGGCCTACGGCATTGAGATGGGGATCACGGCTCTCTTCCTGTGGCCGGCTATCGTTATATACGGCATTGTATCCGAATTGGCCGCGATGGAGTTTATCCTCCTCGCCCTCCGCGCCGTCCCGGTTTGGCTGCTGCTGCCGATGGCTCCGATGGCTTTGGCGGCGTTGATCTCGATGCTGTTTACCCGTCTGATGGCGTTGACCAAACGGCGGGATACCCTGTTGATGGTCTTTGGGATGGTGTTGGTTTTCGGGTTGGTGGTCGGGCAGTCCTTTTTGATGGGGCGGTTTATGCCGGTGTTGGAAAATGAAGAGCAGCTGACCGAATTGCTCAGCGACAGCAGCGCGACGCTCGAAGCCGTCACCCGCGCCTTCCCTCCTTCCATGTGGTGCTCACAGGCGTTGGCGGAAGAAAACGCGGCCAAAGCGGGGATGGGGTTCCTCGGCATGACAGCTTCGGCCGCCGCCGGGGGGGCTTTCTGCCTCTTGCTGAGCCGCCGCCTCTATTATAAGGGAGTTTTGGCTCAGTTGGAAGCCCCCCGGGGAAAGAAAAAGGGGTTCCGGCAGGACGCTGTTAAAATGGGGAGCGCGCTGGGGGCTTTCTTTTTCAAAGAAATGAAAACCATCCTCCGCACCCCGGTCTACGCGATGAATATTCTAACAGGCGTGGTGATCTTCCCGGTCATGTTTGCCGCTTTATCGTTTATCCCGGGCGGCGGAGCGTCGGGGCAGCTCGCTGAAATGATCGAAAATGTGACCGGGGAAGGGCAGGGAGACGTATTATATCTGCTGGCGGGCGGTATTGTCATGCTGACGGCGGTGATGGGCTCGGTCTGCGTTTCGACCACCTTCTCCCGCGAGGGCAAGATGCTGTGGGTTTCGCAAACCGTTCCGGTTCCGGCACGCACACAGTTGGCGGGAAGGCTGCTGGTTGGGTTTGCGCTGACGGCGGCCGGCGCTTTGCTGTCGATGGCGATGCTGGTGGTTTTTTTGGGCTTTTCCGTCCCGCAAGCGGTGTTTGGTTTGATCGCGGGGTTGTGCGCCGCCTTTCCGATTTTGACCGCCGCCGTCATCCCTGATACGCTGAAACCCAAACGCAAATGGAACAGCGAGTCGGAAGCCATCAAACAGAATTTCAACTCCATATTGGCCATGCTGATTGGTTTTGGGGTCGCCATTGCCATTGCCGCGGCGGCATATGCGCTGCAGCTCTTCCTCCCGGTCTGGGCGGCCGGGGCGGTTGCGGCGGCGGCCTGCCTCATCGTCGGAGTTGCGATTTTCGGGTATACCGCCCGCATCGCGGACAATATGATGAAGACGATTGACAGCTGAAACGCCCGGGCGGCAACGGATTGGCGGGCTTGATAAATTTATTCGATTTTTTTACAAAAAAGTGTTGACATGGGCTTCGCGCTTTGCTATACTAATCAAGCGTCTCTCCAAAAGAGGCGGCGCGAAACGACAGAAAACCGCACCTTGTCAAGTAAATAACGTAACCGAGAAGCACTTAGCGAGCGAAGGGCGCGGCGACGCGTCTGAGAGCGAAAGAGCTGAGTGTATGCCAGTAAGAAATAGCGGGGGAGCTGCTCTAAT